>DASZTN010000016.1:0-4709 GCA_035547995.1 Bradyrhizobium sp.
CGGCTGATCTGCAACGAGGCGGGACGGTGTTGGCATAGCCGGACCGGTCGCGTGATAATCGAACGCGGCGGCACCAATTATCGGCCACGACGGTACGGTTACGACGAAGACTATGACCGCGGCTACTATGGCGGGCCGGGCGTTGGCGTGTACGGTCCGGGATTCAGCGTCGGCCCGGATTGATGGCGTCTGTGGCGCCTTTTTTTCCATGAACGTGAAGTCCGCGAAAGCCCGCACGATCTGATAATCGTTGGCGGGCTTCGCGCATCCCGGCGCAATCGCAGCGCCGAGTGACGACGCGCACGGCGGCGCCCTTCGATCCCCCTCGTCGTTGCTTACCGGTTCCCGGTCACTCGGGATTTCTGCGGTTTGTGGCCGGACTGGGTCTGATAATTATGTTTGTTGTGTTGACTCTCCTGGTTCAGACCGCCGCGGCTGACGGGAAACTCGGATTGGCGGGCCTGCTGCCGCGGGCTTCCTGCGAAATGGTCCCGCTCGAGACGTCCTATGTTCTGATCGATCCGCCGCTCGTCGGGCATATCGGGCTTGCGCTCGAGAATGCGCAACTGCTGCTCGTGGGTCTTCTTTCCCTGTAAGGCTGTTTTTCGCGAGCTGGTCGCACGGTTCTGACCACGGCGCGCCCCACTCCGGTGTTCCGCCGCATCCTCAATTCCGCCTTCCGGGTTGGTGTCGTTGTAGACGTCGCCTTCAAAAGTATTTTCGCCTTGAAACTCCTCCAGCTCGTCCGGCGCGGCTTGCGCCATCTGCGCGCCCTTCGATCCGCCGATGAGAGGATTGCGCGTCAGATCCAGATCACTCGGCTGCTTTTGCTTCGCATGCTTGATGTTCATGATCTTTATCTTTCCTTCGTTGTCTGCCGCGAGCCGCCCCCTTTGTCGGCCGGCCTGTGCGCATGATGGCTATCCCGCTCACCGCCGCCGCCGGAGACATCGCTGCGTCGGCGCTGTGGGTCATCGGCAGGCGGCTTCCTGATTTCGAGAGGCGCCTTTGCGTTTTCATGCGAGGCGCCAGGACCGCCCTGCCGAATGCTGGCGCGTGTCTTGGTCGAAGTTGACATGGTTCATCTCCGCTATCGGTCCTGCTGACGTCCCTGGTGTGTCGTGTTTTGCGCAATGTTGCCTTGCTGTCCCTGCTCGCGCGTGTTGTCGATCCGGCCACGTGCCTTCGCCGTCTGCTGGAGACTTTCGGATTTTGCATCGCCCGTGCCCTTATGGCTTTGGTTGTCCGGCGGTACAGGAGGAAGCTTTGTCATTGGCCGCTCCATGGCTGCTGTTTGATTGATGAATCGTATCGCTGAAACGAGGTCCTGCGCCGTCACGGTCGGATTCGCACCCACCTGACAGCCGTTTCGCCGGCGGACGGCCTCGCTTTTATGCGGCGGACTGTCCCTGCTGGTGACCGGTCGCCCAAAGCGCGCGCACCTCTTCAGGCAACGCATGGCGAACCTTCTCGACCTGGTTCGGATCAACGTGATGGTTCAGGACCTGGAACGTTGCGCGCGCGGCATCACCTGCGCCTGTCGGTCGCACCGAAGCTAGTTCCGCGGAAATGATTCCGAGAAATTCCTCCGCAGAACGCCAGTTCCGCGGCGTTTCACTTGGCCGCCACTGGTCGTAGTAGGCGCCTCGGACCAACAACGGAAGCTGGGCACCCAGGTGCGCCGCAAGATTGACCGGAATCCGATCGCGAATGGTTCGAAGTACCGTTCCCAACGCATGCCATGCAAGTTGCTTGTCACGCGGAAGCGTCTTCATCATCTCGTCCAACCACGCGTTCGTGAGATGGATCGTCCTGTCGAATACATCGAGACCTGTTGCACTCATGACACCGTCCCTTCTGCTGGACGGATAACGATCCTTGCGACCATCGGTTCTCGATTGTTGAAGGACGGATGCGTCAACCATCATGGCGTCCGAATACGGCGCCGCCTATAGGAGCCTTGGCCGATCGCCGGAGTTCTTAAGGGCGCCGCAGAACTCCGAGCCGAGGAGGAATGACCATGGTACAAGCACGGCAGGAACTTTCCGAGTTCGTCATCAGCAGAGCTTTTGCGCCGGTGATGCGGGCAAAAACGGATGGCAAATCGGAAGCCGATCGCAAGTTGCTGCAACGCGTTCAAAAGGCCACGGCGGCCGAGATCGAGCGCTACCGGCATTATGGCTCAGCCAAGGACGTGGTCGCTAATTTCAAGCGCGACCTGAACTCGCGAGCTGCCAAAAAGATACATTCAGAGCTGCGCCATCTGCATTTGCCGACGATCGAAGAGATCAGGGATGACTTCGAAGCGAAAGCCCGCGAGCTCGGCGTAAAGACTTCGTCCTGAGAAGCTGGAGGTTTGAAGCTCGATGTTTGCGCGCCAAGCCTGCCCACATGCAGCTGCGACGTTACCGAATTTTCATCGCGCGCGCACCGCGTTCCAGCAACAGAGCCGTTTTGCAGGCGTTGATTCGACCGCAATGCAATCGAAATCAACATGAGGATCAATCGTCATGAAGAAAATCGCAATTACTTTACTTGCGACCACGATGCTGGGAACGCCGGCCGCTTTTGCCGCGTCCAATAATCCACAGCAGCCGGCGCCAGGGCAGATGCAGCAAAATCAGCCGGGCGGTCAGCAGCAATCCGCCGAAAATAGCCAGCCCATCTCGCCTCACAGCCTGTCGCGAAGTGAGGTCCGGCAGGTCCAGCAGGCGCTGGCCAAACAAGGCATGAAGGCGGGTCCCACCGACGGACGCTGGGGCCGCGAAACCCGGAATGCGGTGAAGCAGTTCCAGCAGAGCAAGCAATTGCACCCGACCGGGCAGCTCGACGAACAGACCGTTGCCAGCCTTGGCCTGGATACGTCGAAGTTCTCGCAGTCGCAAAACCAGCAGCGATAATTGCTGGTACCGGGCGTCTGGCGCCCTGATCAGAACCGGCGCGGCCGCGCGGGTTTATATTCGCGCAGCCGCAGGATAGCCAACTATAGCGGCTTTCCGAGCGGCGCACCGAAGATCGCCTTCTGGTAGTCGGCGAGCAGCGCCGGCTCCTCAATCGAGCCGTGATGATGCAGCTGACGCCAGACACCGTTCTGCTGCGTGAACCACCGTGTCGTGCGGATACGAAGGTCTATGGTGGCGTCAGGCGTCATGCACGTGCCCTTCTCCCGACCAACAAAGAGGTGCCAATCGGCGCCACCCTGGGCGGTGAAGTCATGAAACGTCACCTGGACTGCAGCCGGGCCGCCGAACAGCTTCGCATACCCCTCCCTGATCGATTGCCAACCACGACGGATGCCGCCGATCGGATTGTCCATGCTGGGGGCGTCACCTTCCGCCCAATTCGCCGCCAGTGCATCGAGATTGCGTGAATTGAACGCGTTGTAGAAGTCGATCAGCCCATCAAGCGCGCTTCCATCACCGCGCCGTGCTTCGCTTCCGGTGATCTCTGTCAATCGCGGGGTCATTTCCTTCTCCTTGGCTCGACGTCATCGATGAGTAACGGTTGCGCTGATCTCTTGGTGCGGCTGCACGAGACGAGAGGTCCGCGCGACGGCTACGGCCGTGATGAGATCGATCGCGAGGGCGAGCACGATGGCTGCTGTGCCGATCAGGAACAGAAGACGGTAGTCGCCGCCGGTCTCTGCGAACACGAAGGAGTGGACATAGGCCGCCACGGCCTGAAAGAGCGCGAAGGCGATTGTCGCCAGGCTCCACGCAGCCTTTTGCTGCGAAGGATGGTGAGGCAACAATTCATGGATCCGGCCGAGGACCAGCGGAACGGTGCCGGTGACGAAGGCTCCGACCACCATGCTCGACACGATCAGCCAGACCTCGCCCAAGCCAAGTGCCGGCACCACGACCGCACAGGCTTGCAGGAGGAACGCGAGCCGGAGCGCAGGGCCGAAGCCGGCACGATCAGCAAGGTGCCCTGTAAGGACCGGACCGACCGTGGCGCCTATTCCGAACAGCACCCAATATTCGGCGCCGACTTGCACGCCCTGCCCAAGCCCATGCGCAACGAAATCGACGAGGAAGATCATGTGGGGCACCCAGCCCGCGGCATTCAGCGCGTACTCCACATAGAGGGCTCGCAGCGCCCCGAGCCGCGGCGGATGCGCCTGCTTCGCGGGCGCGGCGACGGGTTTTGATGCGGCCTCTGTCGACCAGCCTCCCCATGCGACGGCGGTCAACAGCAGCGAGAGCACTCCCAACCCGAGCCAGGTCTCGCGCAGCCCGCGTTGCAGCAGCAGCGGCACGAATGTGCCTGAAGCCGCAACGCCGGCCCCTACGCCCATGAAGATAATTCCGCTTGCCAATCCGCGGCGTGCAGCCGGCACCTGTGGCAGGACGGCCGGGGCCGCAAGCACCATGAGCGCACCACCGGCAAATCCAGCCGCGAAGCGCCAGCCGAAGAACCAGGCGAAAGAAACCGGAGCGGCGCAGGCGAAGAAAGCCGCCGCCGCCGTCAGCATCATGGCCCTGATCGTGATTGCGACCGGTACGCGCGAGGAGATGGGCCGGCCGAGCAGTGCGCCTGCGAGATAGCCAGCCAGGTTTGCGGCCCCGAGATAAACAGCGGCCGAAGCGTCAAACCAATGCGCATCAATGACCGCCGGCAATAGCGGCGTATAGGCGAACCGAGCCAAGCCTATGCCGACCAGACTGGCACAGAACGCCGACAGGACTGCCCGCCAAGTTGCTGCCGGG
>DASZTN010000017.1:0-36492 GCA_035547995.1 Bradyrhizobium sp.
GGATCTACAAGGAAGAGATCTTCGGTCCGGTGCTCTCGGTCGTGCGCGCGCACGACTACAAGGAAGCGCTGGCGCTGCCGTCCGACCATGATTACGGCAACGGCGTTGCGATCTTTACCCGCGACGGCGATGCCGCGCGCGATTTTGCCGCGAAGGTCCATGTCGGCATGGTCGGCATCAACGTGCCGATCCCGGTGCCGATCGCCTACTACACCTTCGGCGGCTGGAAGAAATCAGGTTTCGGTGACCTCAACCAGCACGGCCCGGATTCGATCCGCTTTTATACCAAGACCAAGACCGTGACGTCGCGCTGGCCTTCCGGCGTCAAGGAGGGCGCGGAGTTCTCGATCCCGACGATGAACTGAGGGGCGAGGAGCGTAAGCTCCGAAGCGGTCATTCCGGGGCGATGCGTAAACATCGAACCCGGAATCCGGGTCTGGTGCTTGCGCACCATCCCGGAATGACGAGCCACAATAGATTGCTTCGCTTCTCGCAATGACGGCGAGGGCGATTTGGTGGTGGCCATCCAGACCTAAACCTAAGGGGCGCGCCGATAACACATGCAGTTCACGCTTAACGAGGAACAACTCGCACTTCGCGACATGGCGCGGGAATTCGCCGCGGAGAAGATCGCGCCGCATGCGCTGCGATGGGACGAGGAGAAGCATTTCCCGGTCGAGATGATGCGCGAGGCCGCCAGCCTCGGCATCGGCGGCATCTATATCCGCGACGATGTCGGCGGCTCGGCGTTGACGCGGTTCGATGCGGCGCTGATCTTCGAGGCGCTGGCGCAGGGCTGTCCCACGGCGTCGGCCTTCATCTCGATCCACAACATGGCGGCGTGGATGATCGATGCGTTCGGCGACGAGAGCCAGCGCCAGAAATGGCTGCCGAAGCTCTGCACCATGGAGCTCTTGGCAAGCTATTGCCTGACCGAGCCGGGCTCGGGATCGGATGCCGCCGCGCTGCGCACCCGCGCGGTGCGCGACGGCGATCATTATGTGCTCAACGGCCAGAAGCAGTTCATCTCCGGCGCCGGCGAAACTGATATTTACGTCGCGATGGTGCGGACCGGCGGCGAAGGGCCCGGCGGCATCTCGACGCTGGCGATCGAGCGCGACACCGAAGGTCTGTCGTTCGGCGCCAATGAGCGCAAGATGGGCTGGAATGCCCAGCCAACCCGCGCGGTGATGTTCGAGAATGCGCGCGTGCCGGTGGTCAATCGCCTTGGCGAGGAAGGCATCGGCTTCAAGATCGCGATGGCCGGGCTCGATGGCGGCCGCATCAATATCGCCGCCTGCTCGCTCGGCGGCGCGCAATCTGCGCTCGACAAGACGCTCGCCTATACCAGAGAGCGCAAAGCATTCGGTAAGCGGCTCGATGAATTCCAGGCGCTGCAATTCCGGCTCGCCGACATGGCGACCGAGCTGGAGGCGGCGCGGACCTTCGTTTGGCGCGCTGCGGCGGCGCTCGACCGCAAGGATCCTGATGCCCCCATGCTCTGCGCCATGGCCAAGCGCTTCGGCACCGATGTCGGCTTCGAGGTCGCCAACCAGGCGCTACAGCTGCATGGCGGCTACGGCTATTTGAGCGAATATGGCATCGAGAAGATCGTGCGCGATTTGCGCGTGCATCAGATCCTCGAGGGCACCAATGAAATCATGCGGCTGATCGTGGCGCGCAAGCTGATCGAGGGCGCGCGATGACGGCGATGGCCGATGCGACTGATCTTAAAGGCGATGTGATCGTGCGGCGCGAGGGCAGCGCCGGCATCATCCGTCTCAACCGGCCCAAGGCCATCAACGCCCTGACGCTGGAAATGGTGCGGGTCATCGCTGCGGCGCTCGATCGGTTCGAAACCGATCCTGCTGTTGCGCTGGTGCTGCTGGAAGGGGCCGGCGAGCGCGGGCTCTGCGCCGGCGGCGACATCCGCGGTCTCTATGAGAGCTCGCGCGCCAAAGGCGATCTCGGCAAGATCTTCTGGCGGGAGGAATACGTCGTCAACGCGCGGATCGCCAAGTTTGCAAAACCCTATGTCGCCTTCATGGACGGGCTGGTGATGGGTGGTGGCGTCGGCCTGTCGGCGCATGGCCGCCATCGCATCGTCACCGAGAAGACCAGGCTGGCGATGCCGGAAGCCGGTCTCGGCTTCTTTCCCGATGTTGGCGGCACCTGGCTGCTGTCGCGCGCGCCGGGCGAACTCGGCACCTATTTCGGCCTGACTGGCCAGACCATGAATGGTCCGGACGCCATCCATGCCCGTTTTGCCGACGCGGTCGTGCCGACGGAAAAGCTGCCGGTCTTGCGCGATCTGCTGACCAAGGTACGCCCCGGGGTGCTTTCCAGCGAAGTCCAGACCCTGATCGCGGGTTTTGCTACCGGCGAGACCGCAGGCCCTGTCGCTGCGCTGCAATCGCGCATCGATGGCTGGTTCGCCCGCGACAGCATGCAGGACATCGTGGCGGCGCTCGCGCATGACGGCTCGGATCTGGCGGCGTCGACGCTAAAGACGTTGAACGAGAAGTCGCCGCGCGGCATGGTGGTGACGCTGAAATTACTGCGGCTGGCGCGGGCGTCGTCCTCGCTGGAGGAGTGCCTGAGGCGCGAATATCGTGCTGCGCTCGCAGTATTCGCCAGCGACGACTTCCGTGAAGGCGTGCGCGCCGCCGTGATCGACAAGGATCGCAATCCACGCTGGTCGCCGCCGCGGATCGAGGACGTGACGCCTGAGATGCTGGCGCCTTACTTTGCGGAGATCGGCCCGGACGAACTTGTGTTCTGACCAATAACAACAGCAATATTTGAAAGCGGGAGGGAATCGGAGATGGCAAACATCGCATTCATTGGCCTCGGCAATATGGGCGGGCCGATGGCCGCCAATCTGGTCAAGTCGGGCCACAAGGTGGTCGCGTTCGATCTGGTGGCCGATGCCCGCAACCAGGCGCAGGCCGATGGCGCCGCGATCGCCGAAAGCGCGGTCGGCTCCGTCAAGGGTGCCGATGTCGTCGTCACCATGCTGCCGGCCGGACGCCATGTGCTGTCGGTGTGGAACGAGGTGATGCCCGCGATGGCCAAGGGGACGCTGATCATCGACTGCTCGACCATCGATGTCGAAAGTGCCAAGGAAGCCCACGCGCTGGCGGCAAAGCACGGCATCGCCTCGATCGATGCGCCGGTGTCCGGCGGCACCGGAGGGGCCAAGGGCGCGACACTGACCTTCATGTGCGGCGGCGACGACAAGGCATTTGCGGCTGCCAGGCCCGTGCTGGAAAAGATGGGCAAGAAGATCGTGCATTGCGGCGGCGCCGGCGCGGGGCAGGCGGCCAAGATCTGCAACAACATGATCCTCGGCATCTCCATGATCGCGGTCAGCGAGGCCTTTGCGCTCGGCGAAAAGCTCGGGCTGACCCATCAGGCGCTGTTCGATGTCGCCTCGACCTCGTCGGGGCAGTGCTGGTCGCTGACGACCTATTGCCCGGTGCCGGGGCCGGTGCCGACATCGCCCGCCAACAACGACTACAAGCCGGGCTTCGCAACGGCGCTGATGGTGAAAGACCTGACGCTGGCGCAGGACGCCGCGGCGGCGGCGGGCGCCGCAACGCCGCTCGGCAAGCACGCACAGGAGATCTACAAGGCGTTCGATGCGGCCGGCAATGGCGCTGTCGATTTCTCCGGCATCGTCCGCCACGTCCGCAGCCTCGCCGGGAAAGGCTGACGCCATGACCACATTCCAGGAAGCGCGTGCCTTTTTGCTCAAGCACCGCGGCGATTACGACACCGCGGTGAAGGGATTTCGCTGGCCGGATCCGGTGCCGTTCAACTGGGCGCTGGACTGGTTCGATGCCGAACTGGCTGATCATCCCGACAGCAGGGATCGCACGGCATTGTGGATCGTCGATGCCGCCGCCAGCAAGGAAACCAGGCTGTCGTTCGCCACGCTGTCGCGCCGCTCCAACCAGGTCGCGAATTTCCTGCGCGCGCAGGGCTTGAGGCGCGGCGATCATTTGTTGCTGCTGCTCGGCAATGTGGTGCCGTTGTGGGAGACGATGCTGGCCTGCATCAAGCTTGGCGTGGTGGTGATCCCGGCGACCACGCTGCTGACGCCCGACGAATTGCGTGACCGGCTCGATCGCGGCCGCGCCAAGGCGGTGGTCGCGGCGCAGGACCAGGCCGGTAAATTCGCAAAGCTCGGCGCCGACAGGCTGGTGCGCATCGTGGTCGGTGCATCGCAGGAGGGCTGGCTGCCGTTCGAGATGGCAGCCGAGTTTCCCGATGCCTTCGAGGCGGATGGGCCGACCAAGGCCGATGATCCGATGCTGCTCTATTTTACCTCGGGCACCACGGCGAAACCAAAACTGGTGCGGCACAGCCAGCGCAGCTATCCGGTCGGCTCGCTGTCGACGATGTATTGGCTCGGATTGCAGCCGGGCGATATCCATCTCAACATTTCCTCGCCGGGCTGGGCCAAGCATGCCTGGAGCTGTTTCTTCGCGCCCTGGAACGCGGGAGCAACCGTGTTCGTGGTCAATCAGCCGCGCTTTGATGCCAAGGGTCTGCTCGCGACCATCGGGCGCTGCGGTGTCACCACGCTGTGCGCGCCGCCGACGGTGTGGCGGCTGTTCATCCAGGAGAAGCTGTCCGACTACAAGGTGTCGCTGCGCGAGGTCTGCGGCGCCGGCGAGCCGCTCAACCCTGAAGTGATCGATCAGGTGCAGGCGGCGTGGGGGCTGACGATCCGCGACGGCTATGGCCAGACCGAGACCACGGCGCTGGCCGGCAATTCGCCCGGCCAGAAGGTGAAGATCGGCTCGATGGGCCGGCCGCTGCCCGGCTATCACGTCGAGATCACCGACAGCGACGGTCATCCGGCCAAGGAAGGCGAGGTGACGCTGGTGCTCGGTGCCGACCGTCCCGCAGGCCTGATGCAGGGCTATCAGGCTGACGACGGCAAATTGAGCGGCGCCGACGGCGAGGTCTATCGCAGCGGCGACGTGGTGTTCGTCGATGGCGAGGGCTATCTGACCTTTGTCGGCCGTTCCGACGACGTGTTCAAATCATCCGATTACCGGATCAGCCCGTTCGAACTCGAAAGCGTTCTGCTGGAGCATGAGGCGGTGGCGGAAGCCGCCGTCATTCCGAGCCCCGATCCGATCCGCCTTGCTATCCCCAAGGCCTATGTGCTCCTGGTCGGCGGCGTCGAGCCGTCGCCGGAAACCGCGCTTTCGGTGTTCAGGCACTTGCATGCGCGGCTGGCGCCGTTCAAGCGCATCCGCAAGATCGAGTTCGTGACGGAATTGCCGAAGACGATCTCCGGCAAGATCCGCCGCGTGCAGTTGCGGCGGCTCGAGCATGACAACAAGCGCGACGACCCATTGCGCGGCCGGGAATTCCGCGAGGAGGATTTTCCCGAATTGCAGAAGGTGCGAACGGCGGGGTTGTCGAGCGAATGAATGAAGTCTGGAAGAAGCCACCGGTCTCGCTGGTTGCGTATCTGAACATGGTCGGCCGGGAGGTCGGGGTCTCGGCCTGGCATCTGGTCGATCAGAATCGCATCGACCTCTATGCCGACGTGATCGAGGACCACCAGTTCATCCATGTCGATCCCGAGCGGGCGAAACGTGAGACCGCGTTCGGCACCACGATCGCGCACGGATTCCTGACCATGTCTCTGCTCAGCATCATGTCCTATGAGGTGATGCCGGTGATCGAAGGCACCACCATGGGCGTCAATTACGGCTTCGACCGTCTGCGCTTCATTTCGCCGGTGCGCTCCGGCTCACGCGTGCGCGGCCGCTTTACGCTCGCCGAAGCCAGGCTGCGCAAGCCGAAAGAGCTGCAGTCCCGCACCAGCGTTAGCGTCGAGATCGAAGGCGAGGAGAAGCCGGCGCTGGTCGCCGACTGGATCGGCCTGATTTATTTCGCCTGACGCAGCTCATCGTTGGCGAGCCTGGCCTGATTCACTGCCATTGCCGGGCTTGACCCGGCAATCCATCGCTGCTCAAAAGCTTCCAATTCCTTGCTGGACTCTCTCATTCCCTCTCCCCCTGTGGGAGAGGGGGCCGAGCGAAGCGAGGCGGGTGAGGGATTTCTCTCCGCGGCGACAGACCCCTCGTCCGGCCCGGACTGCGTCGCGCCACCTTCGCCCACAAGGGGAGAAGGGAAGAAAAGGGCTTTTTGGTTGGCTTCAAAGCACTGGGGTTTCTAATCATGACAATCAGATTTGACGGACGCGTCGCCATCGTCACCGGCGCGGGCAACGGTCTTGGACGTGCGCACGCATTGGGGCTGGCGAGCCGCGGCGCCAAGGTCGTGGTCAACGACTTCGGCGGCGCCCGCGACGGCACCGGCGGATCGCTGACCCCCGCGGAAGCCGTGGTCGAAGAAATTCGTAAAGCCGGCGGCGCGGCGATGGCCGACGGCGCCGACGTCTCGAACTTCGCGCAGGTGCAGGCGATGGTCGAGCGTGCGACCAGGGAATGGGGTAGCGTCGATCTGCTGTGCGCCAATGCCGGCATCCTGCGCGACAAGTCGTTCGCCAAGATGGAAGTTGCCGATTTCGCCAAGGTGATGGACGTGCATCTGGTCGGCACCTTCTACTGCTGCAAGGCGGTGTGGGAAGGCATGCGCTCGCGCAATTACGGCCGCATCGTCGTCACCACTTCGTCGTCAGGGCTCTACGGCAATTTCGGCCAGGCCAATTACGGTGCGGCGAAGGCCGGCATGGTCGGCCTGATGAATGTGCTGGCCGAGGAGGGGCGCAAATACAATGTCCGCGTCAACACCATTTCGCCGACCGCGGCGACGCGGATGACGGAGGAATTGCTGCCGCCGCAGGCGCTGGCACTGCTGAAGGCGGAATCGATCACGCCGGCGGTGGAATATCTGCTCAGCGAGGACGCGCCGACCAAGACCATCATGGGCGCGGGCGCCGGCTCGTTCGCAGTGATCCGGATTCTCGAAAGCGAAGGCATCAACCTGCCGGAGTCCGAATGGACGCCGGATGCGGTCGCCGCACATTTTGCCGAGATCAGCGACATGTCGCGGGCGAGGACGCTGGATGGCGCCTTCCATCAAACCCAGAAATATGTCGAGCAGGCTGCAGTACGGCTGGGCATCAAGCTGTAAGATGTAGCCCCGCCATTCCGGGGCGCGCGAACTGAATCCGGAATGGCAAGCATCCCGTCATGGCCGGGCTTGTCCCGGCCATCCACGTCTTTGGCGGCATGTGCAGAGTTTAGACGTGGAGTCCGGGACAAGCCCGGGCATGCGATCTTTTTGCGGTTTAAACTCACACGATGTCTCCAACCTCAAACGAAGCCGTCATCATCGGAGCCGGTCCGGCCGGGCTGATGGCTGCTGAGGTGTTGGCGAGAGGCGGGGCGCGCGTCACGGTGTATGACGCAATGCCCTCCGTGGGACGCAAGTTCCTGATGGCCGGGCGTGGCGGGCTCAATCTGACCCACAGCGAAGCGCTGCCGAACTTTCTTGCTCGCTATCGCGAGGCCCTGCCGCATCTCGAAGCCGCCATTAAAGCCTTTCCGCCGCAAGCCTTGCGCGAGTGGAGCGCGGCGCTGGGCCAGCCAACCTTTGTCGGTTCGAGCGGGCGGGTCTTTCCAAAGCAGCTCAAGGCCTCGCCTTTGCTGAGGGCCTGGTTACGGCGGTTGGCTTCGATGAATGTGCAACTCGCCTTTCGTCACCGCTGGATAGGCTGGGACGAGCGCGGCCGGCTTCTGTTCGACACGCCGGACGGCCGGCGCACGGTCAATGCTCGCGCAACCATTCTCGCGCTCGGCGGGGCGAGCTGGCCGCGGCTTGGATCGGATGGATCGTGGGTGGCGATCCTGGCCGCCAAAGGCGTTACCGTGTCGCCGCTGCGCCCGGCCAATTGCGGCTTCAACGTTGCCTGGTCAGATGTTTTCCGCGATCGCTTCGAAGGCCAGCCTTTGAAAGCTGTGGCCCTGTCATTCGATGGTCGTTCGGTGCGTGGCGAGGCGGTCATCACCCGCAGCGGCATCGAAGGTGGCGGGATCTATGCGCTGTCGGCGGATCTGCGCGAGGCCATCCTGCGCGACGGCAAGGTGACCTTGCTGATCGCGCTGCGGCCTGATCTCGACCACGACGGCTTGATAAGCCGATTGTCGGCGCCGAGGGGCAAACAGTCCTTCTCCAACTTCCTGCGGAAAGTGCTGAACCTGTCGCCGATCTCGATCGGACTGCTGCAGGAAGCGGCAAAGGCCTTGCACGTATCGCTGGCCTCGCTACCGGCCGCCGATCTCGCGCAACGGATCAACGCGGTGTCGATTCAGTTGAACGGCATGGCCCCGATCGCGCGGGCGATCTCGAGTGCCGGCGGCATCGCCTTCGATGAACTCGATGCCAATTTCATGATCCGCCGCTTGCCTGGCGTCTTTGCCGCTGGCGAAATGCTCGATTGGGAAGCGCCGACCGGCGGCTATCTGCTGCAGGCGTCGTTTGCGACTGGCGCGGCCGCGGGCAGGGGCGCGTGTCACCGTCTAAACCTTCTACCATTCGGAACACCGGACTCGGGCTACCATCGGTATCGCAGCGTTGCCAATACCTGTCTGCGCAGTCCGTAAATGCAACCATAGTCCTGGCACGACGCAACATAAGTTCTGTCAAACAGGTTAGTGGCATTGATGGCGAGGTTCAAACCCTTGAACTGCGCGCCGAGGGACGAAAAATCGTAGTGGATCGCCGCGTCCACCAGCGTGGTCGACGGAATAAAATAGGTGTTGGTAGAATTTCCCGGGCTTTCGCCGAGATAGCGAACGCCACCAGCGAAACCGAAGCCGTCGAGTTGCCCGCCGTGGAACGTATAGTCGGCCCAGGCTGCTGCGGTATTGGCCGGTATGCTGGGCAGATGCATCCCAAGCTCCCCGGCCACGGTCGTCGAGGTGACGATGTCGTCGAGGTAAGTATACGAAGCAAGCATGGTGAGGTTGCGATTGATCTCCGACTTGCCTTCCAACTCGATGCCGCGCGACCGGACTTCGCCGGTCTGAATCTCGTTCAGGGCATTGTTCGGATCGACGGTCTGAACGTTCTGCTGCACAAGGTTGAACACGGCCACCGAAAGCAGCGTCTTGGCGTTCGGCTGGTACTTGATGCCGATTTCCCCCTGCTGCCCGGTGGTCGGCTTGAACGGATTTCCGTAGAAATCAGTGCCGATCACCGGCTGGAACGACTCGGTATACTGGACGTAGGGGGCGATGCCGTTGTCAAACTTGTAAAGCAGCGCGGCGCGCTTGGTCAACGCGTGGTCCGTCTGAGAAGAGGTCGTGCCGGCCTTGTAGTTGTCCGTCGTGGTCTCGGCCTCGTCCTCGCGGAGCCCGAGCAGTGCGATCCAGTGACCAAGCTTGATCTGATCCTGTGCGTAGATGCCGGCTTGATTGAAAGTCTGCAAGGTGCTGGCGAACGGAGCCTGTTGCGGGATGAACTGGTTGTAGACGGGATTGAAGACGTTGATCGACGGAACGCCGACCGAGCCATAGGTCGAAGTGGAGCGATCAGAACCGGTCTGATAATCGATGCCGATGAGCGCTGTGTGCTGAAACGGACCGGTCCAGAATTTTGCTTCGGCTTGGTTATCGAGTGTCAAAGACCTTACGGTCTCCTGGTCGGTAAATGCCGATCGCGCCATGTTGCCGGCCGCGTCGATCGTGCCTGTGGGTGACGCCACGGCGACGTTGGCGTCGTTCTCCTGAAGCCGAAGGTTTTGTCTCACGGTCCAGACGTTGTCGAAGCGATGCTCTAGCAGGTAACCGCCCGAACCGAGGGTCCGCTGCATTTTGTCGTAGGCGGGATCACCGGAAAAGAAACTGGTAGGAATCTTCGAGCCATTGGCAAGAGGATAGAGCGTCCCGACCCCGTTGGCAGGCAGCTGGTTGTAAAATCCGGCATTGGGATCGTTTTGGTACGTGCCGAGAAACGTGATCGTCGTATCGTTATCCGGACGCCAGGTCAGCGAAGGGGCGATGGAGACCCGCTCGTATCGAGTGTCGTCGACCTGGCTGCCGACGTCGAAGCCGGATGCGGCGAATCGATAAAGAAATTCCTTGTCCTTGTCGATCGGACCGCTGAGGTCGACGCCGCCCTGAATGCGCCCGTAGCTACCCGTCGTGACGAACATTTCGTTGGTCGGGTCCAGCGTCGGCCGCTTGCTAACTAGGTCGACGAGGCCCCCGGGAGACGCTTGTCCATAAAGTACAGACGCCGGGCCGTGCAAAACTTCGATCCGCTCTAGATTGAAGGGTTCGACGATCGTTTGCGCCCAGGTGCCCTGGATCAACTTCAGCGAGTCGAGATACTGATCCGCCAAAAATCCGCGGATGTAGATGTTGTCGAAACGTAAATCGGCCCCGCTCTGTTCGACCGTGACACCGGACACGTACCTGATAGCCTGAGGAACAGTCTCCGCGCCCTGCGCCTTGATCTGATCCTGCGTCACCACCGAAATCGCTGCCGGCGTTTCGATCAAGGGCGTGTCCGTCTTGGTCCCGGAGCCGCTTCGTGTCGCGACATAGCCGTCGACATGCCCCCAAGCCGACTCGACCCGTCGCGTCCCGGCGCCAGGGCCGGCCGACGGTGATGCAGCGTCGCCGTGACTCTGAGGGGAATGCGCGTTTCGGGCCGCGACCCTGCTATGGCTTCCTGCTTGAACGACCTTAGGCTTGGCTCGTTTTACTTTCGGAGCATCTACCGTAACCGGAGGCAGCGTCTGCCCAGCCTGAGCATGAGCTGCGGTGTTTATGTCATACGAAGCGATTAGGGCGAGGCCGCTTGAGACACCGAGCCACGCAGCCTTCTTAAAAGTCTTATTGGACATCCGAAATTCCCATTCCCGTCGGCAGGGATCAGCACTGCCGCCCGGAACGCTTTGCAGCGTCTCCATCGGGATTGCATCCGACGCACGGCTTGAATTTGTCTAAAATGAGCGATCGAGAAACGAGGTGTTGTGCGGGGACAACAAAATTGGCCCAGTCTCGATAGCTACTGACCTGATCAAATAAGACCTTCTATGGAAGGATCGCGGCCATCGCACGATCAACATCTCTTTCGGGAAATGCAAAGATCGATATCGACGGGCGCAGCGGCAATTTGAATACTGACCCCAACATCCTATCCCGCCCCTCCCTCACGTACCGCGTTAGCGCAGCGTCTGAAGGATGATCCGTTATCCACATCCTATGGATGTGCGACTCCAGCGCGACAAACCTCTCGCGAGTAGCAACGTTGCGAGAAAGTCGCTCGATTTGGTCGCCATCACGGAATAACTTGTGTTGCTTGCATGGACAGGCTGCGCTGTGCAAAGTCATGCGTCCATCAAGCTAGGACAAAAGCCAATGGTGATGCGTCCTGTCGGCGATGTTGGGTAGACTTATTATCTGGGTAGGCCGGTGGTTGGAGCAGTTGATATTCGCAGAGTGGAGCACACCCCACGCCCTGTCATTGCGTTTGGCCACCTTTTTCGAAATGGATCTCTGATTCAGTGGCATCAACATAGGCGCGGACAACTGATTATTGGAGCGACCGGATTGATCGTGCTCTCCACTTCTAGGGGCACATGGGTAATGCCACCACCGCGAGGCATGTGGATACCACCAGCGACCGCTCATCAGGTGCAACTTGTAGGGGACGTCTTTCTGCTCAGCCTTTACGTCGAACCAGACGCAATCGAGGGTATGCCGCGCGATTGCAAAGTTGTGAGCATCTCCTCCTTCTTGCGCAGCCTTATTAAAGAAGCGGCGGAACTGCCTCTCGAATACGAGCTTGCAGGGCGCTCGGGTGCGTTGATGGAGTTGATTCAACATGAGATGCGCCGATCGCCGGTACTACCGCCGTCGCTGCATTTTCCAACGGAAGGACGCCTTTCGGAGCTTTGCCGTCAGTTCGTTGAACGACCAAACGTCCACGAGACGGTAGATTCATGGGCCGCCGCGCTGGGCATGAGTCGCCGATCTTTCACTCGGCTATTCAGACGTGAAACCGGAGCAAGTTTCATAGCCTGGCGCCAGCAGGCTTGCTTAATGTGCGCAATGCCACGCTTGGTCGCGGGGGAGCCCGTTGCCGCGGTTGCATATGAGCTTGGGTATGAGAGCCCGGCGGCTTTCACTCTGATGTTCCGGCGCGCATTCGGCAGTCCTCCCCTCACTTATCTGGGGCTTCGCTGATCGGCTCAGTAAGGAACTGCGGTGGGCGTATTGAACGATCCCTTGAAGAGATGCTCGCGGAGCTTCATGCCAAGAGCATCGATCAAATGGAAGAGCTTCGCCGCCGCAAGAACGATGAAACAAACCCGGACAACGAAGCTCACCGCAAGCGGTTTCTCAGCGACAAGCTCGTTGGGCTGGATCGTGACAAGGCGGAGTTGCGCAAAAAGATGCTCGCAACATCGTCGAGATTGGTACTTCGTTTGGGGTGTCCACCCTTTATCTCGTGGCGGCCGTCCGAGATAACGTGCAGAGAAATTCAGGTGTGGAATGCGTCGGTGGCACTGAATATTAGCCTCTAAAAGCGGCAGTAGCTCGAAAGCTCTTCCGAAAGTGAGACTGAGCCAGTTTTATAGACTTTCGCGAAGGCGATCTTCGTCGGACACTCCGCCAGATCGAGACGGGGTCGACAGCAAGCGTGTACTGATGGAAATTGCGGCTCCGGTTCCGGCCAGAAGCCGGGCCGGAGTTGTCTTATATCTTCACGATCAGCAAGTCTCGGTCTCGGTCAAAACCTGCCCAGCCATGACGATAGTAGATTTCAACGCGCTATACAGCTACCGCAGCTTCCCCCGTGCCGCCACCGGCAGCGTGCCGATGATCTCGTCGCCGCGCACCATCACCACCTCGTCCATCATATTGACGACGACGCAGACATGGTTGGGAACGATGCGCACGACATCGCCGACATTGGGACGGGTGTTGCTGCGCGCAAGGTCGAGGAAGCCGTGCTCCTCGGCAAAGCGGGCGATGCGTGCTTCCGGATGTTCGAGGATCAGGCCATGGCCGTCGAGGCCGCCGGTATCCGATGTCAAGGTCTTGGAGCCGGCATCGAGGATGCCGCGCTCGGGCGCGGCGCGGCTGACCACGGTGGAATAGATATTCAGCGCGCAGTCATCCCAGCCAGCGACGCCGGCTGCGACCTGCATGCGGTCGTTGTAGATATAGGTGCCGGGCCGATGTTCGGTCGCGCCCTTAAGCTTGCCGACATTCTTCAGGTTCGGCGTGCCGCCGGTCGAGACCATTGCGGCATCGAGCCCGTGCTCGCGCACGCCCGCCAGGGCTTCGTCGAAGAATTTCTGCGCCTCGGCCCAGCCGCTCTCGGTTGGATAGAGCATGAAGCCGGCAAAGCGCAGTCCCTTTGATCGCGCGATCTCACGCGCCAGCGCAATCGCCTCTGCGGGCGTCTCGACGCCGGCGCGCTTGCGGCCCGTATCGCATTCGACCACCACCGACAGCGGACGGCCGGATATCGCCGCTGCCTGCGGCAGGCCGGCGACCACGACCGAATTGTCGGCCGCTACCGTTACATTTGCTTTTGTCTGCAGCGCGCCGAGCCGCGCCATCTTCTCCTCGCCCAGCAGGTTATAGCTGATCAGGATGTCGTCGATGCCCGCATCGGCCATCACTTCGGCTTCGCCGAGCTTCTGGCAGGTGATGCCCTTGGCGCCGGCCGCGATCTGCATCTTCGCCAGCATCGGGCTCTTGTGGGTCTTGATGTGCGGCCGGTTGGCGATGCCGGCAGTATTGCAGATCGCCTGAATGCGGGCGATGTTGCGCTCGACCCGATCCATGTCGATCACGGCAACGGGCGTGCCGTATTCGCGGACGATCTTGGCGGCGAGGGGCGTTGTCATCTTCTGTCTTTCCTGGTCAGGCCTGCTCGATCTCTTCGCGTAACAGTTCGAGTTCGAGCCAGCGATCTTCAGCGGCGGTCAGTTCCTGCTGTGCGGCGGCGATGGCGATCGAAGTCTCGTCGAACTTCCTGCGATCCTTGCGATA
The DNA here is from genome assembly GCA_035547995.1 of Bradyrhizobium sp. Classification (GTDB taxonomy): domain Bacteria; phylum Pseudomonadota; class Alphaproteobacteria; order Rhizobiales; family Xanthobacteraceae; genus Bradyrhizobium. The sequence continues at coordinate 14,013 of DASZTN010000017.1, forward strand.
GAGATCGGGGTCGTCGAGCACTTTCTGATATGTCGCGATGTCCGCCTGCAGCTTGGCGATCGTTTTCGGCAGGGTTTCCAGCGCGTGCTTTTCGTTGAAATTGAGCCGGCGCTTCGTGGCCGATCCCGGTGTCGCGGGCTTGGCCGGCTTCTTCTCTTCCGAGGCGGATGCCTTGACCGCTTCGCGCTTCAGATCGGCACCGCGCTGCGCCAGCATGTCGGTATAGCCGCCGGCATATTCGATCCAGCGGCCTTCTCCCTCCGGCACGATCACAGAGGTCACCACGCGGTCGAGGAAGTCGCGGTCATGGCTGATCAGGATCACCGTGCCTTCATAATCGCTGAGCATTTCTTCGAGCACGTCGAGGGTTTCGAGATCGAGGTCGTTGGTCGGCTCGTCCAGCACCAGCAGATTCGAGGGCTTTGCCAGCGCGCGCGCCAGCATCAGCCGGCCGCGCTCGCCGCCGGAGAGCACTTCGAGCGGTGTGCGCATCTGCTCCTGCGCGAACAGGAAGTCCTTCATGTAGCTGACCACGTGTTTGGGCTTGCCGCCGACCATGACGTGATCGCCGCGCCCGCCGGTCAGCGCCTCGGAGAGGGTCGATTTCGGATCGAGGCTTTCGCGATGCTGGTCGAGCGTCGCCATCTCGATATTGGCGCCGAGCCTGATGCTGCCGCTGTCGGGTACATCGGCGCCGGTCAACAGATTGACCAGCGTGGTCTTGCCGGCGCCGTTCGGTCCGACGATGCCGAGCCGGTCGCCGCGCTGGATCCGGATCGAGAAGCCGTCGACGATCTTGCGCTCGCCATAGGACTTGCTGATGTTCCTGGCTTCGATGACGAGGCGGCCGGATTTCTCCGCTTCCGCCGCCGCGAGATTGGCGTTGCCGGCAGCGCCGCGGTAATTGCGCCGCTGTTCGCGCAGAGCGTGGAGATTGCCGAGCCGCTTGACATTGCGCTTGCGGCGCCCGGAGACGCCGTAACGCAGCCAGTGCTCCTCGTCGACGATCTTGCGATCGAGCTTGTGCTGCTCGCGCTCCTCTTCGGCCAGCACCTCGTCGCGCCAGGCCTCGAAGGCGGCAAAGCCGCGGTCGATCTGCCGGATGTGGCCGCGGTCGAGCCAGGCGGTCGCGCGCGACAAATTGGTCAGGAAGCGGCGGTCATGGCTGATCAGCACCAGCGCACTGCGGCGGCCGTCGAGCTCGTTTTCCAGCCATTCGATGGTCGGGAGATCGAGATGGTTGGTCGGCTCGTCCAGCAGGAGGATATCGGGCGAGGGCGCCAGCACCCGCGCCAGCGCCGCGCGACGGGCTTCGCCGCCGGAAAGGTGCGCGGGGGCCTCGTCGCCGCGCAGGCCAAGCTGCTCCAGCAGATAGCGTGCCTGATAATGGTTGTCGCCGGGCGCAAGGCCTGCTTCGACATAGGCTAGCGTGGTGGCAGAGCCGGTAAAATCCGGCTCCTGTGGCAGATAGCGGATGGTGGCGCCGGGCTGGACGAAGCGGGTGCCGCCGTCGGGCTCGACCAGCCCTGCCGCAATCTTCAGCAGCGTCGATTTGCCCGAGCCGTTGCGGCCGATCAGGCAGACGCGCTCCTCCGGCGAGACCGACAGTTCGACGCCGGTGAGCAGCGGAGTGCCGCCGAAGGTCAGCTTGATGTCTTTCAGTTGGATCAGCGGCGGCGCCATCGTTGACGTTCAACCCTGTTGCTGTTCGGCGCGTTGGCGCTGAATACGGCGGATGGTCTGATCCAGCGCCGACAAAAATGCCGAGCGGTCGCGCGGTGTGAACGCTCTCGGACCGCCAGTGACCTCTCCCGATGAACGCAGATCGCTCATCAGATTGCGTACCGCCAGCGTCATGCCGATCGATTGCTCCGTGAATGGCTTGCCGTTCGGCGCGATCACCTCGCAACCTGCTTTCACGCAGCGGCTGGCCAACGGGATATCGGAAGTGATGACGATATCGCCCTTTCCTGCGCGCTCCGCAATCCAGTTGTCGGCAGCGTCCATTCCGGAGCCGGCCGCGATGCGTTCGATCAGCGGATCCTGCGGCACCCGAATGAATTGGCCGGCAACCACGCTGACCGGGAAGGCATGCCGGAGGGCGACGCGATAGATCTCATCCTTCACCGGGCAGGCGTCGGCATCTACATAAATGCGGGGGATGTTCGGACCTGTCGTCATCGGCGGGTGGTAACCCATAGGGTGAAAAATTGCGAGGAAAACACGGGCTTGCCAGCGCAGTTCCCTGGGATACGATCAGGTGCGAAACGCAAACCTGTTCAGGGGAAGGCCGATGCCGGATCAGCTCGAAACCTATCGCGTGTCGGCCTACAACACCTCGAAGCAATCGGAAAACAAGATCCACGACGACACCGTGGCGCGGCGGTTCGGCTTTTCCGGCGGGCTGGTGCCGGGTGTCGATGTGATGGCCTATATGATGCACCTGCCGGTCAGGAAATGGGGCCGCGCCTTCCTCGAACGCGGCCTGGTCGAGGCACGTTTCGTCAAGCCGGTCTATGACGGCGAGATCGCCGATGTCACCGCCAGCGAGAACGATGGCGTGCTTGCAATCGAGCTGGAAAGCCGCGGCGAGCTTTGCGCGACCGGCAGCGCGTCGCTGCCGGCCGCCGTGCCATCCTTTTTGCTCTCCGACTATACCGAGGTGGCAGCCGTAGCCGACCGCAAGCCGGTCAGCCCGTCATCCTACGAGGTCAGCAAATGGCTCGGCACCATTCCGCGGAGCTGGCCTGGCCAGTTGGCGGCGGACTATCTGGCCGACATCCGTGAGGCCGACACGATCTATACGGAGCAGGGGCTTTGCCATCCCGGCCTGTTGCAGCGGGTGATGAACAAGGTGCTGGTCGACAACGCCGTCCTGGGGCCGTGGATTCACGTCGGCAGCCGGATGCAGCTGCTCGCCGCCGGCAGGGCCGGCGATGAGATCACCGCGCGGGCGAAGGTCACCGCCAATTATGAGAAGAAGGGCCACCGCTTCGTCGAGCTCGACGCCCTGGTGGTTGCCAACGGCACCACGCCGCTGGCGCATTGTCAGCACATCGCGATCTACCAGCCGCGCGAGCAGGCGGCGGCGTAATCATCTCGTTTCACGCTCTCCGCGTCATACCCCGCGCATGCGGGGTATCCAGTAAACACGAGCGGAAGTTATTTTGACGGCTCTGGAATACTAGATCGTCCGCCTTCGCGGACATGACAGTTGAACAAGGGGAGACAGCGTGCGGAATTCCGCCTACGCCGCCTTCGCCTTCGCGTTCTGGATCGCTCGCCAGATCTTTTCCGGCGTCATCGGCATGTCGAGATGGGTGATGCCGTGCTCGGACAGCGCATCGATCACCGCATTGACCATGGTGGCCAGACTGCCGGCGCAGCCGGCCTCGCCGCAGCCCTTGGTGCCGAGCGGATTTGACTTCGCCGGCGAGGGATGATCGCCGATCGCCATGATCGGAATGTCCTCCGCCCGCGGCATCGCATAGTCCATGAACGAGCCGGTGATCGGCTGGCCGCTCGAATCGTAGTTGACTTCCTCCATCAGCGCCTGGCCGATGCCTTGCGCGACGCCGCCATGCAACTGGCCGGCGACGATCATCGGATTGACGATGGTGCCGAAGTCGTTGACGCCGGTATAGCGCACGATCCGGATCACGCCGGTATCGGGATCGATCTCGACCTCCGCGACGTGGCACCCGTTCGGGAAGGTCGACGGCGTCTCGGTCGTATTATGGTCGACGTCGAGCGAAGAGGGCACGTCCTCGGGCATCTTCTCCTCGCGCATCCGCCGCGCCAGCTCCATGATGTCGATGCTGCGGTCGGTGCCGGCGATGGAGAAGCGGCCGTCTGTGAATTCAATATCGGCCTCGGAAGCCTCCATCAGATGCGCGGCCGCCTGCTTGCCCTTGGCGATGACCAGCGCAGAGGATTCCACGATTGCCTTGCCGGTCGCGGTGATCGAGCGCGAGCCGCCGGTGCCGTTGCCGAAGCGGACGAGGTCGCTGTCGTTCTGCTGCAGCTTGATCCTGTCGAAGGGCACGCCGAGCTGCGCCGATAGCACCTGCGCGAAGGGGGTGGCGTGGCCCTGGCCGTAATCGAGCGTGCCGGTGGTGAGCGTCACCGAGCCGTCCGGATCGAAAGTGATCTTGCCGAGCTCGCCGCTCGGCGGCGCGGTGACTTCGAGATAGGAGCCGACGGCGATGCCGCGCAGCTTGCCGGTCTTGCGGCTTTCCTTCTTCCGCTTGGGGAAGTTCTCGTAGTCGGAAATCTCCAGTGCCTTTTCGAACACGCCCTGGAAATCGCCGCTGTCATAGGTGACGCCGGAGGCCGCCGCGAATGGCAGTTGCGCCGGCTTGATGAAATTGCGCTTGCGCAAGGTCAGGCGGTTGATGCCCATTTCATCGGCGGCCTTGTCGATCAGCCGCTCCATGAAATAATTCGCCTCGGGCCGTCCGGCGCCGCGATAGGCGCCCATATGCGTGGTGTTGGTCAGCACCGTCTTGATGTCGATGCCGATCATCGGCGTGCGATAGACGCTGGGCAGATTCTTGCCGGTGTTGACCGACAGCGGATTCGGCGCGACGCCGGAGATGAAGGCGCCGAGATTGCCGTAACCGTTCAGGCGCACCGCGAGGAACCTGCCTTCGGCGTCGAGCGCAAGCTCGGCGTGGATGATCTGGGCACGGCCCTGGCTGTCCGACAGGAAGCTGGTCGAGCGCTCGTCGGTCCATTTCACCGGGCGTCCCAGCTGCTTCGCCGCATGCAGGATGCAGGTATATTCGGGATAGCTGACATTCTTCATCCCGAACGAGCCGCCGACATTGGCGGTGAGGATGCGCACCTTGTCCGCCGGCACGTTCAGGATCTTGGCCAGCGTCGCCCGGTTGCCTGCTACGCCCTGGGTCGGAAGCTGGATCGTGTAGCGCTCGGTGGTCTTGTCATAGACGCCAATGGCGACACGCGGCTCCATCGGCACCACCGCGACGCGGGTGTTGACGATGTCCAGCCTGGTCACATGGGCGGCGCTGGCGAACGCCGCCTCGATCTTGGCGGTGTCGCCGTAGTGATAATCCAGCGCCACATTGTTCGGGATATGGTCATAAAGCTGCGGCGCGCCGGGCTTGGTCGCTTCCTCGGCATCGGTCACTGCCGGCAGCGGATCGATATCGAGTTCGACCGCCTCAGCGGCGTCGCGGGCCTGCGCCACGGTTTCGGCCACCACGAAGGCCACGGGATCGCCGACATAGCGCACCTTGTCGGTTACCAGCGCCGGGCGGTTGGTCTGCAGCAGGGGCGAGCCGTCGCGGCTCTTCAGCGGCATGCCACAGGTAAAGGGGTTGTAATTGGCGGCCGCGAGGTCGGCGCCGGTCCAGACCCCGAGCACTCCCGGCATCGCCCTGGCCGCCGCGGTATCGATGCCGCGGATGATGCCATGGGCATGGCTGGAACGGACAATCCAGGCATAGGCTTGGCCGGGCAGGCTGAAATCGTCGGTATATTTGCCCTTGCCGCGGACCAGGGTGTCGTCCTCCTTGCGGCGAACCGGCTGTCCCACCCCATATTTTTGCAGTGCGATGGCATTTTCCAGCGATGACGGAGACGTGAAATCCTGCATGTCAGACGACCTGATTGTCAGCTTTTGCGCGGTTTTTGGGGGTTGGGTTCCAGATAAACCACCCCCGGGCGAACGACAACGGCGGTTTAGGCATGGTCCTATGGTCGCTGTTGCACGGCCGGTCGGCGCTGCTAAAGTTTCCGTGAAATGGAAATCACGTTGGTTCCTCGATGGGCCGCGCGGAAAGACAGTTTGATGAACGACGATACGCGGCTTCACGACGGTGCTGAGCCGTGCGGGATTCCGCAGGAACCGCTTGCCGCGGCGGGCGTGGAGCTGCCCCTGGCGGCCGGTGCGGCACCGGCCGGAGGGGCTGCGGTCTATGCCGCGCTCGATCTCGGCACCAATAATTGCCGGCTGCTGATCGCGTGCCCGGCCGGTGACAGCTTTCGCGTGGTCGATTCCTTCTCCCGCATCATCCGGCTCGGTGAGGGCGTCTCGGCCACGGGCTGTATCAGCGAGGCGGCGATCGAGCGGGCCATCAGTGCACTGAGCGTCTGCCGGGACAAGATCCAGGCGAGGAAAGCCAGGCGCCTGCGGCTGATTGCGACCGAAGCCTGCCGCGCCGCGTCGAATGCCGAAGGTTTCCGCGACCGCGTTGCCGCCGAAACCGGCATCCGCCTGGAAGTGATCAACCGCGAGACCGAGGCCTCGCTTGCCGTGCTCGGCTGCTCGCCGCTGATCGATCGGGATGGGCGCGGCGCGATCCTGTTCGACATCGGTGGCGGTTCGACCGAACTGGTGCGGATTGCGCATACGCCCGGCGAGCAGGATGCCACGCCGAAGATCCGGGCGTGGATGTCGATCCCGCTCGGCGTGGTGACGCTGGCCGAACGGTTCGGCGGGCGGGACGTGACGCCGCAATCCTATGCGCAGATGGTGCAGGCGGTCGCCGAACATGTGAGGCCGTTCGCGGCCGAGCATGGCGACGACTTGGCCGATATGCACCTGCTCGGCACCTCCGGCACGGTGACGACGCTGGCCGGCGTGCATCTCAACCTCGCGCGCTACGATCGCCGCCGCGTCGATGGTATCTGGATGAACAATGCCGATATCACCGCGACCATCGCGCGCCTGCTCGGGATGAGCTATCCGGAGCGGGCCGCCAATAATTGCATCAGCGCCGAGCGGGCCGATCTGGTGCTGGCCGGCTGCGCCATCCTCGATGCGATCCGGGGCGCGTTCCCGCTGCCGCGGCTGCGCGTCGCCGATCGGGGCCTGCGCGAGGGGATGCTGGTCGAGATGATGCGCGAGGACGGCGCGCTCGGCCCGCGTCCTTTCTAAGGTCATTCCGGGGCGCACGAAGTGCGAACCCGGAATCTCGCTCCGTGATTTCCGGATTCCGGGTTCCGCCCTGATGGGCGGCCCCGGAATGACGATAGAGAGGGACATGGCGAAAGACTTAAGCGGCCGGATGCACGTCACGGTCAAGAGCGGCGGCAAGCGCAAGCTGTCGTCAAAACTCTGGCTGGAGCGGCAGCTCAACGATCCCTATGTGGCGCAGGCTAGGCGCGAGGGATATCGCTCGCGCGCGGCCTACAAGCTGGTCGAGATCGACGACAAATATCATTTGCTCAAACCCGGCATGACGGTGGTCGACCTCGGTGCGGCGCCCGGTGGCTGGAGCCAGGTCGCGGCCAAGCGCGTCAACGCGCTATCCGGCAGGGGCAAGGTGGTCGCGATCGATCTGCTGGAGATGCCTGAAATTCCGGGCGTCACTTTCGCGCAGCTGGATTTTCTCGCCGAAGATGCTCCGGAAAAACTGATCGAGATGATGGGCGGCCGCGCCGACGTGGTATTGTCCGATATGGCCGCCAACACCACCGGCCATCGCAAGACCGATCAGCTTCGCATCGTCGGCCTGGTCGAGACCGCGGCGGCCTTTGCTGCCGAGGTGCTCAATCCCGGCGGCACCTTCGTCGCCAAGGTATTCCAGAGCGGCGCCGACGCCGATCTGCTGGCGCAGCTGAAGCGCGATTTCGCCAGCGTGCGCCACGTCAAGCCGGCCGCGAGCCGGCAGGATTCATCCGAGCGCTACGTGCTGGCGATGGGATTTCGCGGCGCGCCTGCCGGCTGACCTCGATCCAATATCGCTGTTTTGCCGGATTCGGCCTTGTTCCGGGGCTGCCGCTCGTTCGTCCTTGTCCAGGCCTCAATCGTCAGCGCTTATTAATGTTATTGTGCTGGACATGCGGGGTCCCGAGGGGAGCGTGCAGTTGAAGCCTGGCCTTCACCAGATCGGTTTGGGATTGCGGGCACATCGGTCGGCCCGGCCATTCCGCTTTCTGGCGGGGGCATGGCTCGGCGCGGTCGTTGCCGGCACGATGGTTCCCGGCACCTTGGCTCTTGCGGACAACGAGGCGGTGGCCCCGCTCGAATCCGCTCCGACCGCGCCTGCTTCCGATGCGAAGCCGCAGCCGGCTCCGCAGTCGCCGGACGCTTCCGCCGTACAGCCGGCAAAGCCGGATTCGCCGACCTCTTTCAAGGCGATGGTGCGGGCGCTGGTCGAGCAGGAAGCCAGCAAGACCGGCTTGCCCGCCGATATCGCCGAGGCCGTGGTTCACGTCGAGAGCAATTATGACCCCAATGTCATCGGCAGCGTCGGCGAAATCGGCCTGATGCAGGTCAGGCCGGAAACCGCGGCCATGCTTGGCTTTCGGGGCAGCAACGAGGAATTGGCGAAGCCGGAAGTCAACGTGCATTACGGCGTGCTCTATCTGAGCAAGGCCTGGCGTCTCGCCAATGGCGATTTGTGCCGGGCCTTGATGAAATACCGCGCCGGTCACGGCGAGGAGATCATGACCCCGCGCTCGGTCGACTATTGCCTGCGCGCGCGCAATCATCTTGCTGCGCTGGGCTCGCCATTCGCGGCGCAGGGAACGACGTGGCCCGTCGTCATTCCGGCTTCGACCGCAGAGGCCGCAACCGCTCCCGCGCCGAACTCGCTGGCGGATTCGCTCAAGCTGCCGGTTTCGCCGAAAGCGATCTATGCCCGGTACAAGCGCGGCACGCCTGCCGCGAGCCGCGCGTTCTGGGCCGCACAGGAAGCGCGCGTCCGAGCCATCACGGCGCGGATCGATGCGAAATGGCACCGCGTGGCCTCGCGCTGATGCGCGCCCAGACCTGCCGCCTTCTGCTGCTTCGATTCTCGTTGGCCGTGATGGGGCGGTGGTTCGAGGCACGCGGCTTTGCCGCGTCCTCACCATGAGTTTCTAGGATTTCGCCACGAAAAGATCCTCACGAACTCACCCGATCCGCTGATCGCGCACGTCCTGGGTGCCCTCGGTGGCCGTCTTGACGGCGGCATGAGCCGCACCCTTGCGGCTGGAAATCTCCCTCGCTTTGCGCCCGGAGATTTCGCTGCCGGCATCATCGGGCATCTGCCAGAAGAAATAGGATGAGGCGGCCGAGACCACCGACACCACCACGAAGGCCGGCGCGAAGACATCGGCATTCAACTCGGTCAGGTGACGCCACCACAGCGTGGTTTCCACCGAAAAGGCGCCCACCGCAACGCCGGCCGAAATCGCCAGTTGCTGATTGACGCTGACCAGCGTGGTGGCCCGGCTCATCTGCGCCGGCTCGACTTCGGCATAGGCGACGGTGTTGATCGCGGTAAATTCCAGCGATCGGAAGAAGCCGCCGACCACCAGGATGATCATGATCAACAGCAGCGGCGTCGTCACCGTGAACAGCCCGCAGGCGCCGAGGAAGGCCGCACTGATCACCGCGTTGACGGTCATCATGTTGCGGAAGCCGAAGGTGCGGATGATGCGCGCCGCCAGCGTCTTCATGAACATCGCGCCGACCGAGGAAGCGAACGTCACCAGGCCGGACTGGAACGGCGACAGGCCGAATCCGATCTGCATCAACAGCGGCAGCAGAAACGGCAGCGCGCCGATCCCGAGCCGGAACATGAAACCGCCGATGATGCTGGCGCGCATGGTCGATAGCCGCATCAGCGAGAAATCCAGCACCGGCGATGCGGTCCGCCTGGCATGGATGATGTAGAGGGTCATCGAAATGGTGCCGATCACAATCAGGGTGACCACGATCGGCCAGGGCAGCAGGTTGAGGCCCGCCACCGAAAGCCCGAAGGCGATGCCGGCGAGCCCGATGCCCGCCAGAACCAGACCATAGAGATCGAAGCGCTCGGGGTCCTCGACGCTGATCGGATCGATATAGCGCAGCGCCAGGAAAATCCCGAGCAGGCCGATCGGAATATTGATCAGGAAGATCCAGTGCCAGGAGAAATAGGTCGTAATGAACCCGCCGAGCGGCGGCCCGATCACCGGGCCGATCAGGGCAGGCACGGTGACCCATGCCATGGCATTGACGAGCGCGCTCTTGTCGACCGAGCGGAGCAGCACCAGGCGCCCGACCGGCGTCATCATCGCTCCGCCCATGCCCTGCAGGATGCGCGCAAAGACGAAATCCGTCACCGAGGAGGAGATCGCGCAGCCGAGCGAGCCGGCCATGAATACGGCGACGGCGACGCTGAATACGGTGCGCGGGCCGAAACGGTCGGCAGTCCAGCCGCTGGCCGGAATGAACACCGCGAGCGACAGCAGATATGACGTGATTGCAAGCTTCAGGGTGAGCGGGCTGGTGCCGATATCGGCGGCGATCGCCGGCAGGGAAGTGGCGATGACGGTTGAATCCATGTTCTCCATGAACAAGGCGGTGGCTACGATGAGCGGGATCAGGCGTTCTTTGTTCATTGAGACTTTAGAAGGGTGAGAGGCGGGATTCCGGCTGTATCACCCCATTGTCGTACAGGCTATTGCGGAACCCCGGAAACAGCTTAAATCCTGCGTGACACGAGCAGGCCAAAGGCCTGTGCATGGCTGGCAAACCCTTTGATTCGTCGCGGAGCCATGCTATCGACCACCGCCAACCCTATTCGATGGGCTCGATTCGCCCGGCGCTGCAATTGCTCCGCCGGGCATTCTGCTCATCCCGAGATTGATTGCGGTGACCGGACCGCTGAACGGAGTTGGCGATGGCGCAGATGCAGGAAAATCACGGGATTCGCGAAGCCTATACGTTTGATGACGTGCTGCTGCGGCCCGGCCTTTCGGATGTCATGCCCTCCGAGGTCGACATCCGATCCAATATCACCCGCACCATCCCGCTCAACATCCCGATCATCGCCTCCGCGATGGACACCGTCACCGAAGCACGGATGGCGATCGCCATGGCGCAGTCGGGGGGGCTTGGCGTCATTCACCGCAATTTCGATGTCGACGGCCAGGCGGCGCAGGTTCGGCAGGTCAAGAAATTCGAGTCCGGGATGGTGGTCAATCCGTTAACCATCGGGCCGGAAGCGACGCTGTCGGACGCGCTGTCGCTGATGAAGGATCATGGCATTTCCGGAATTCCGGTGGTGACCGGCGCCGCCAAGGGCGTGCCCGGCAAGCTGGTCGGCATCCTCACCAACCGTGACGTGCGGTTTGCGACGGATCCGCGACAAAAAGTTTCCGAGCTGATGACGCATGAAAACCTCGTGACGGTACGCGAGGGCGTCAGCCAGGACGAAGCGAAGCGGATGCTGCACAAATACCGCATCGAGAAGCTCCTGGTGGTCGACGATCAATACCGCTGCGTCGGTCTGGTCACGGTGAAGGACATCGAAAAGGCGGTGGCGCATCCGCTTGCCGCCAAGGATGCGCAGGGACGCTTGCGCGTTGCGGCTGCGACTACGGTCGGCGAGGGCGGTTATGAACGCACCGAGCGCCTGGTCGATGCCGGCGTCGACGTCATCGTCGTCGATACCGCGCACGGCCATTCCTCGCGCGTGCTCGATGCCGTCAACCGCATCAAGCGGCTCTCCAATGCCGTACAGGTCGTTGCCGGCAATATCGCCACCCGGGACGGGGCGCAGGCGCTGATCGATGCCGGCGCCGATGCGATCAAGGTCGGCATCGGCCCGGGCTCGATCTGCACCACCCGCATCGTCGCTGGCGTCGGCGTGCCGCAACTGACCGCGATCATGGACGCGGTCGAAGCTGCCAAGAAAGCCAATGTGTCCGTGATCGCCGATGGCGGCATCAAATATTCCGGCGACCTCGCCAAGGCGCTCGCCGCCGGCGCGGACATCGCGATGGTTGGCTCGCTGCTGGCCGGCACCGACGAGACGCCGGGCGAAGTGTTCCTGTGGCAGGGCCGTTCCTACAAGACCTATCGCGGCATGGGTTCGGTCGGCGCGATGGCCCGCGGCTCGGCCGACCGCTACTTCCAGCAGGACATCAAGGACACGCTCAAGCTGGTGCCCGAAGGCGTCGAGGGCCAGGTGCCCTACAAGGGGCCGGTGGCCGCCGTCATGCATCAACTCGCCGGCGGGCTGCGCGCCGCCATGGGCTATGTCGGCGCCCGCAACATCTCCGAGTTTCACGACAAGGCACAATTCGTGCGCATCACCGGCGCGGGTCTGCGCGAGAGCCACGTCCACGATGTGACCATTACCCGCGAATCCCCGAACTATCCCGGCGGGGCGTAACCTGACCTCCGTCATTCCGGGATGGTGCGTCAGCACCAGACCTCAGATGCGCGCAATTGCGCATCGGAGAATCTCGAGATTCCGGATCGCCGTTTCGCGCCGTCCGGAATGACGGTGTCAAAAGCCGTCCAAATTGCGCTGTCGGTCTGCTCCCCCTAATAATGCCAAAAGCAAATTTCGGAGGAAGCCGTCATGTCCCAGCAAGGTAAGCGCGTCGTCCTGGTCTCTCGCCCGGTCGGTGAGCCCAAGGCATCTGATTTCCGCATCGAGGAGTTTACGCCACCTGCGCCGGGAGCGGGCGAGGTGCTGCTGCGCACGATCTGGCTGTCGCTCGATCCCTATATGCGCGGGCGCATGAGCGATGCGCCGTCTTATGCTACGCCGGTACCGATCGGCGGCGTGATGGAGGGCGGCACGGTCTCGGAGGTGATCGCCTCGAACAATCCGGCCTTCGCCAAGGGCGACATCGTGCTGTCGCGCGCCGGCTGGCAGACCCATGCGCTCTCCGACGGCAAGGGGCTGACCAGGATCGATCCGTCGATCGCACCGATTTCGACCGCGGTCGGCGTGCTCGGCATGCCCGGCATGACCGCCTATACCGGGCTGCTCGAGATCGGCAAGCCGAAGGCCGGGGAGACGGTCGTGGTCGCGGCGGCTTCCGGCGCGGTCGGCTCGGCGGTGGGCCAGATCGCCCGGATCAAGGGCGCGCGTGCCGTTGGCATCGCCGGCGGCAGGGACAAATGCGACTACGTCAAGAACGAGCTCGGCTTCGACGCCTGCCTCGATCACCGCGATCCCGATCTTGCCGCCAAGTTGAAGGAAGCCTGCCCTGACGGCATCGACGTCTATTTCGAGAATGTCGGCGGCGCGGTATTCGAGGCGGTGTTTCCTCAGCTCAACTTCTTCGCGCGGATGCCGGTCTGCGGCCTGATCGCACAATATAACGCGACCGAGGCGCCGGCCCCGAAATGGGCAGGCATGTTGATGCGCAACGTGCTGACCAAGCGCCTCACCATCCGCGGCTTTATCGTCAGCGATTTTGCCGCGCTCCATGCGGATTTCCTGCGCGACATGTCGCAATGGGTGCGTGAGGGCAAGGTCAAGTACAAGGAATTCGTCACCGAGGGGATCGACAACGCGCCCGCCGCTTTCATGGGACTTCTCAAGGGCGCCAATTTCGGCAAGCAATTGGTGAGGGTCGGGCCGGACAGAGACTGACCGAAAACCAATCATCGGAATTATCCAACCGGCGCGAATGACCCGCAACGGACGTTCGCGCCGTGTTGCTCAATCCGCCCTGGCAAAATGCGCCATCTGGTCTGCGTGCGCTTTCACAAAGGAGGGACGGGCCGTGGCGCGCGCCACATAGTCCCTGCAGGCGGGATAGGCCGCCAGCCCGTCGAACCGGTCCACCAGACGCAGCACATCGGCCATGAGGATGTCGGCTACGGAAAAGCTTCCGGCCAGCCATTCGCGTCCCGCCAGCACCGGCTCCAGGTGCTTGAGCCGGTGCTGGTGGAGGAATCCGTCGATGAGCTTCCATCCGGGCGTGTCGCCGGTATTGCCGGAAAAGGTAAACAGCGACCACGGCAGGCTCGCCATCTCCACGGAATTGAGCGCGGCGAACACCCATTCCACCACCTTGCTGCGGCCGCGCGGATCGGTGGGCATCAGCTTGTCGCTCAGTTCGGCCAGATGCAGCAGTATCGCGCCGCTCTCGAAGATCGAGATCTCGCCGTCGGTCAACCACGGCGCCTGGCCAAAGGGCTGATGCGAGAAATGCGCGGCACTCCGGGCCCCAAAGGGCGTGCTCTCGACGCGGTAGGGCAACCCGGCTTCTTCCAGCGCCCAACGTACACGTATGTCGCGCACAAACCCCCGCGGCGCCTCCGGAACCCAATCAAAGGTGGTCAGAATTAGATCAGCCATTGGCATTTCCATTTCCTGGTTCGCACCAAAGGACGGGCGAACGGCGCGCATCCCGACATCACCTACAGATTTTTTCGTTACGCTGCGCGACATGTCGCAACGGCAGGCGAGGGCAGGGCCAGGTACAACGAATTCGCTACCGAGGGGCTCGACCACGCGCCCGCCGCCTTCATGGGGCTTCTCAAGGGCATCAATTTCGGCCCACAATCGGTGGGAGTCGGGCCGACAGAGCCTGATCGAAAACCAACGGGAGGAAGCGGCGGATGAATGATCCCGTCGATGTCCTGATCATCGGCGCCGGGGCATCCGGCGCTGCGGTGGCCTGGAGCCTGGCCGATACCAGGATGCATATCCTTTGCCTCGAACAGGGCGACTGGATGAAGCCCGCGGAATATCCGAGCACGGGGCGCGACTGGGAAGCGCGGTTCTACGGCGACTATTCGCCGAGTCCCAATATCCGTGCCCGGGTAGAGGACTATCCGGTCAACGATGACAATTCGCCGATCAAGGTGGTGAATTTCAACGGCGTCGGCGGCTCGACGGTGATGTACACGGCGCATTTTCCGCGCCTGCATCCCTCCGACTTCCGTGTCCGCACGCTCGATGGCGTCGCCGACGACTGGCCGATCGATTACGACACGCTTAAGCCGTTCTTCGCCGAGAACGACCGCATGATGGGCGTGTCGGGACTGGCAGGCGATCCCGGCTCGCCGCCGTCGGAGCCGCCGATGCCGCCGCAGCCCTTGGGGCTGTCAGGCGCGCGTTTTGCCAAAGCGATGAACAGGCTCGGCTGGCACTGGTGGCCGTCGGATACCACGGTGGCCACCGTCGATTATGAAGGCCGCGCCCGCTGCATCAATCTCGGCCATTGCACGCCGGCTTGCGCGCAAGGCGCCAAGGCCAGCACCGACATCACCTATTGGCCGGCCGCACTGCGCGCGGGCGTCGAGCTGCGCACGCATTGCCGGGTGCGCGAGATCAGGACCAATGAGCATGGCATGGCCTCCGGCGTCGTCTACTACGACAGGGACGGCGTCGAGCAGTTCCAGCCAGCCGAGGTGGTGGTGATCGCATGCAACGGGGTCGGCACCCCGCGGCTGCTGCTCAACTCCGCCTCCGGCCGTTTCCCGCAAGGCCTTGCCAATTCCAGCGGCCTGGTCGGCAGGAACCTGATGTTCCATCCCTATGCGCAGGTCTACGGCTATATCGACGAGCCGACCGACAGCAACCGCGCGCCGCCGACCTGCCTGTGGAGCAAGCAGTTCTACGAGACCGATCCCGCGCGCGGTTTCGTGCGCGGTTATGCCATTCAATTCGGCCGCGGCGTCGGCCCGGTGATGGAAGCGGTCACCAGCGAGGCGAAGGGGCTGTTGCCGTGGGGCAGGGGACATCACGCGGTGTTTCGCCGTCTTAACGGCCACCGGCTGGTGCTGTCGGCGATCTGCGAGGATCTTCCGGAACTACACAATCGCGTGACGCTCGATCCCGTGCTGAAGGACAGCCACGGCATTCCGGCGCCGCGCATCGACTACACGATTGGGGAAAACAGCGCGAAAATGTTGGAACACGGCATCGCGCGCGGCCGGGAGATCTTGGCTGCGGCTGATGCGACCGATATTTGCGTTAACTGTCCGATTCTGTACGGCGGCTGGCATTTGCTCGGCACGGCGCGCATGGGTGTTGATCCCGAACGCTCGGTGGTCAACAAATGGGGAAGGTCGCATGATGTCAAAAACCTGTTCATCGTCGATGGTAGTGTGTTCGTCACCTCAGGGGGCGTGAATCCGACATCCACGATCCAGGCCATTGCGCTCTACATCGCCGACCAGATGAAGCAGCGCCTCGCCAATTTGTTCGACTGAGAGCGATATGTCAGCCACCCTCACACCGACCGAGCGTGACGATCTGCGCGTCATCTCCGCCATGATCATTCCTGAAAGCACCGAGTTCGGCGTGCCCGGAGCAGACGATCCCACGATCCAGAACGACATCGTCGCAACGCTTGGGCGCGATGGCGAGCTGGTGCATGCGGCGCTCGGCCATCTTTCGCGCCTGGCCGGCGCACCGCTTTCCGGGCTCGACGAAGCCAGGCGTGAGGCGGTCGCAAAGGAATTCCGTGCCACGGGAGGAACACCGGCGGCGACGCTGACCCGGGTGGTGCTGCAATGCTACTACCGCGACGAGCGCGTGGTGCGCTCGCTTGGGCTGGAGCCGCGGCCGCCATTTCCGAAAGGCCATACGCTGGAGCAGGGCGACTGGTCGCTGCTCGAACCGGTCAAGGCGCGGCCGACGATGTGGCGGCAGACCAACTAATTGGATCAGTCCTGCTGCGTCAAAGACCCTCATGGTGAGGAGGCGCGAATGCGCCATCTCGAACCATGAGGCCCCACCGCGGCCTCGTCCTTCGAGACGCGCGCAAGCGCGCTCCTCAGGATGAGGGGATAAAGCCGTTTGTGACGCAGTAAGGCTAAAGCATGATGAGATTAGGTTCGATTGGATCGTCACCGGAAGTCGGCCCCGCTCCCGTGGGAAGCCCCATGGGAGAGGTGAAGCAAAACTTCGGGCACAAGGCCAAGGTCAGGCCGGTACGACATACGGGAAATTCTTGCTTCGTTGGTCCTTGGCGACGGAGGGTTTCAGCCCTGAATTCACCCCCGTACCGGCGACAAGCGACAGCATGACTTCGGGAGCATTGTCTGCCAGCGTCCGACCGTTGCGGGTGGCGAAGCCGAAAGTCGCCGGGGTGCCCACGACATAGGGCAGGACATCGGGGAATAATTGACGGACGATGGTCTCGCCGTAGCCTTGCGGATCGTCGGAGGTCCCGCCGGCCGCAACGACCGCGGCGATGTGCTCGGCGATATGCCTGCCTTCCGCATCAAGGTCTTTGGATGGGTGGCGGGTGTTGGCGGGATTGGTGAAGTGAGTATCATCAGGCCAGAAGATCGGCCACATCATGGGATGACCGCCGCGGTTGATCTGCCGCCAGCCGCCTGCATCGGTCGCGAGTTTGGTCGCGCACCAGACGCCAATGTGCGCGCCCGGCTTTAATTGCGGATGCTGGTGTGAGACCTCGATCACGATCGATTCAACTCTGGTGCCCGCGAAGCTATTCTTCGCGTTTTCCGGATGCCAATCCGAGAGGTCTATTGCGGTCCCGTTGTTGACCGGTCCATTGACCTTCGCAAGCAGCGACAGATCGATGTAGAACGGATCCGCGATGCGTCCTGCCCATAGCCGGACGCCGCCCGCGCTTGCCGCATCGCCGGTCCGGCCTTCCAGCACCAGCTCGCCAGTTGCAGAGTCCTCGCGAGCCTCGTTGCCGGTGAGGGCGTGCAATTTCATCGCTTGTCGCCCCTGCGCATCGGCTTCGTCGAATGATACCCGAAACGTCAAGGTTTCGAAATCAGCTCCATCGAAATGGATTTTGAATTCATAACGTGCCTCGTGATGAAAGCCCGGCTTTACGTGCACGCCGGTGATGTTCGAGTTGACGTCCATGACGAACACCGTGCTGTTGTTACCCGAGAACACGTACATGTCGTCGATAAAGAGCTGTCCATTCTGTGCGGCAAGAGGCGTATCGAGATGATGCGACATGAGGAAAATTCCTTCTTCCGGTGATATGGCGGGTCATCGGCGCGCAATACTGAAAGGCTTGATGCAGTAGTGAGATAGGCTCTCCTATAGCAATATAGTGTGACACTGCTCGGAGCTTTGCCGTCGGATTGCATGTTCGTGCTCAAGAAGTGGCTGCGGCGAAGCCCCGGCGCAGATGGCGCCATTACGAGCGCCATTCTGGTACAGCGAACGTTGGGATCGGCTCATTTGGGCGGGCGTTCAGGAGATTGCGCACGACCCGCTGATGAGGCTACTCGGCGTCCGACGAGAGTCAATTGGATCTGCTCCGGAGAGGCGAAGGCATCACCGAAGGCGACGGGTTCGAGCTTCGACGGTCATGAAGGAGCGAAGGTCAGGTAAGCGCGATTTGAGCTTCGCGCGCCCGCTTCAGGTCGGCGGTTTCCGCGCCTTCGTCAAACCAGCGGCAGAGCGGTTCGAGCAGCGCCCATGCCGCATCAGGTTTTCCCTGCGCCCGCCAGAGTTCTGCAAGACTTGTGGCGGCCCGCAATTCCAGCGACCTCGCGCTTTGTCCGCGCGCCACTTCAATGGATTTCCGGAGATGGGATTCGGCCTCTGCAATTTTCGACGCGTCGAGGGCCAGGAGAATTGTCGCTTTTTGCCGGTGCAATTCCGCTACCCATGCCCGGCCAGTCACGTCGCCACGATTGGCCAGGCAGCCCTCGACGATCGATAGCGCGTATTCGTTTTCGCCGGCCCTGGCGTGCATCTCCGCCAGCCAGCTGTCCATCATCGGTAGCATGAAGCCGACGCCGTTGCGCCGGGCCTGGTCCAGCCCCAGGGCGATTTCGGTCCGGGCCTCCTCGACCCGGCCTAGATCGCCGGCGGCCCGGCCTCGCGAAATTCTCGACAGGATCTCGTACAGCGAGAACCGCTGCTCTCTGGACATTTCGAGGCTTTTATCAGCGCTTTCAAACGCGCGAGCGGCATCTCCGCGCAGAAGATGCACCACGGACGTCATGTAATGCGCGAAGGCGATGGTGTAGGGATGACCAAGATCTTCGCCGAGTGCGAGCGCTTCCGAAACCCGCGACAGGGCCTGATCCGGATAGCCCAGGAACCATAAATCCCACGACAGCAGCAGCAGTGAAGCGGCCTGGGGCTCGACCATATAGAGGTTGTAAAGCGGCTCGCCTTTGCTGCTCGATAGCTTGATGGTCTGCTCGAAATGATGCGCCGACGACGGGAAGTTGCCGATCGTCAGCAAGGTGCTGCCCATCACCCGATGAGCCACCATGAGCGGGACCGGGTCGGACAAGGTGCGCGCCCGCGACAGGAATTCCTCGGCCTTCTGCAGCGCATCGTCATTCTTGCCGCCCATCCAGGAATGGCCCCACAATCCGAACAGGGCCTGGAAATATTCGGGGACGTCGCCGAGCTGCAGGCACAGGGAGCGAGCGCGCGAAAAGGCTTCACGGGTTTCCGCCGAGGCATAGCCTCGAACGGCGATCAGGGGGATGCCGAGCGCCAGTTGGATGCCGATCTCCTGACTGGTCCGCTCAGCCGTTTCCGGCAGCGCGTTCAGGAGCTGAAGGGCTTTTCGAAAACTGGCGATCGCTTCCACATTGGCGGAATGCGCGAGCGCGCGTTGTCCTGATATGAACCAGCACCGAATGGCCTGTTGGTGGTTGCCTGCTTCCTGATAGTGATAGGCGAGAACTTCCGGTTGATTTTCGGCGAGTTCCGGAAAGTCGTGCTCCAGGATCGCCGCGATGTCGGCGTGGATCTGCTGTCTCTTGCTCCGCAGCAGGGAGTCGTAGATCGCATCGCGCAACAACACGTGCTTGAAGGCGAAGCGGACGGTGGGCGAAATGTCGGCCCTGTAGATGATGTCGGCCTTTTCCAGAAGCGCGAGCGCCGAAAGCATATCGTCTTCGTCGACCTGCGAGGCAGCCGACAACAGATCGGCGGAGAACTCGCGGCCGATCACAGCCGCAATCTGTGCGAGCCTGCGGCTCGGCGCCACCCGGTCGAGCCGCTCCATCAACGCGTCGCTCAGCGTGTCCGGAACCCTCAGCAGTGACGAGCGCACAGCGCGCTCGGACGTGCCGCGCGTTCGCAGAGGCGCGCTCAACATGCTGTTGGTCAGTTCCTCGATGAACAGCGGAACGCCGTCGGCCTTTTCGATGATCTGATCGAGCAGCGGCTGGGGGAGGCTGCTGCCGTTCAGGAGGTCCCGGATCATCGTCCTCACTTCGGTGTTCGACAATCGGGTGAGCGAATGGACGGTGGCGTTGGTGTGGGTGATCCAGGCCGGGTGAAATTCCGGCCGGCACGATACGACGAGCAGCACGCGGGCGTGGTTGATCCGGCTGATAATCAGTTCGAGCAGTTCGAGCGTCGACGGATCCAGCCAGTGCGCATCCTCGAAGATGCAGAGCGTGGGGCTGCGGACCGAAAATGCCAGCAGCATGTCCACCAGCGTGCTGATCGTCCTGTTCTTTATTTGCTGCGGTGTAAGGCCGGACAGCTCGGCTTGATCGTCCAGCGGAATCGACAGCAGCCTCGCGATCAGCAGGACCGGCTCGATGGAACCGTCGGAGGGCAGCGGCAGGTAAGCCTTCAGCTTGGCAAGCTTGTCTGCATCGGCCTCGCGCGCCGTCAACTGGGCCGCCTGCTCGATCTGCTCGATTACCGGAAAGAACGCGCTCTGATTGTGATAGGGCGAGCCTTGATGATGCAAGAGGACATGCGGCTCCTGCCGGATATAGGATTTCAATTCGTGCAGCAGCCTTGATTTCCCGACGCCGGGAATGCCTGACAGGAAAATGACCTGGCCGTCGCCCTCCTTGGTCTTCTGCCATCGATCGACCAGCAGGCTGAGTTCGCTTGAACGCCCGATCAGCGGGGTGAGCGAACCGGCGTGCGCCGCCTCGAAACGGCTGGTGGTATTCCTGGCCGAGACGACGCGGTAGACGTGCAGAGGTTCAGTGACGCCCTTGAGCTCCCTGAAGCCGAGGTCCTGAAAATCAAACGCCGCCGGGACGAGACGCCGGGTCGATTCCGAGACGATGACCGTGTTGGCGGCCGCAAGGGTCTGTAGACGGGCGGCGATATTCGGCGTCTCGCCGACCGCGTCCATCGACCAGGTGCCGCTGCCTCCAATTTCGCCGACCACGACCGGCCCGGAGCAAACGCCGACGCGGCATGTCAGCGCAACCGGTCCCGAAATCTTCGCAACTCCGGCGACGATCTCCAGCGCGGCATGAATGGCGCGGGCGGCGTCATCCTCATGCGCATAGGGCCAGCCGAAAAAGGCCATCACGCCATCGCCGAAATAGCGGGCGACCTCGCCCCCGTAGCGCCGGATCGCCGTGTTGCACTCGCCCCGATAGGCGTCGATGAGCTTTTGCAGATCCTCCGGGTCCAGGCTCTCCGAGAGCTGCGTGGATCCGACCAGGTCACTGAACATCACGGTGATCTGGCGGAACTCGGCTTCGCGATGTTGCGCAGGAGCAGGGAAGGTCGGTGCCGCGGTAACGTTCGAAACAGCGGTGGTCACATCAATGGGACGGTACGCAGCCCTCAAGGCGTCGATGGCGCGAAGCAGCTTCTTGCGGTGACCGAGGGAGGCAACACCGAGTTGCCTCAGATCAGTCTCCGTCAGATCCGCAAGGACGGCGTAGTCGATATTGTTGTCTGCAAAGGCCTCGGCGTATTGGCTGAGGCCGAGTCTGCCCAGCCACTCGTCCAGGTCGGTGGTTGCACTGGTCATTGGAGGGGTCCTTCGACCGCCTTAATTCCGCTCACGCTGCGGGCCGGGCTCCGCCGGCTACTCGTCGCGAAGAATATGAACCGGCAGGGTACGGAAGCGCTTCTCCGATCGCCTGCTGAAGCTCATCGAGCATTTCCGCCTCGGACTTGAGGAGCTCGTGATTATATCCTTCCGCCATGATCAATGCCGACCGGTAGGTCTCCTGCACGATGCTGATGCGATCGCTCGCATCGAGGGACGCGACGAATTTGATCGTCTCCTCGACATGAGTGACCTCGCTTCCAAGACAGCTGTGGCTTCTGAGAAAGCGGGTTGCATCGACGCCTTCCGGGCACAGGGCCTGAACCCTGTCGATATCGGACTTCTGCTTGAGCGCGGCGATGCGCTCCAGGCAGTAGGAATAACCGATGCAGCCGATCGGATAATCCTCGGCGCAAAGCGCGTCGAAGCGCTCGCATAGCGGCCTGATGCCTTCCGGAATGAAATTCGCGACCAGCCGTTCGCCAGGCACTCCCAGGGCATGCAGATCCTTGAGCGCAAGCCTGTCATGGCCGGTCTCCTCGCATGCGCGGTCTTCCAGGTAAGCGGCTACGTCATGCCTTCCCAACTGCTCAAAGCGGCTGGCGGCGCGCCGGAGGTTGCGAGGGGTGTGGACCGACGTGTGATAGGCGCCGGCCAGGGCGACGATGTAGCCGGCAAGCGTCGGCTCGGGCTGCGCGAGACGGTTTTCAATCCCGGAAAATCCGAGATTGAGTGCGCCGTCGAGCAGCCCGACCGTGCTGTCCGCCGAACCTTGGCCCGTCATGGGCGTCGCAAATGGATCCAGCTGCTGCTCTACGCCGCTTGGTCTATGAAACCAGACCTGCCCGGACGCGCGAGCGATGATCGAGACGTCACCGGTGACGTTGACCCATTCCGTAACCGACCGTGCCATTCCAAACCTCCTGTTTTCCGATGCGAGTCCGCGATCGGTTGCCTGGAGATGCGATTGGGTAGACGAGCCGTTTCAAGCGAGGGGCATGCAGCCCCGCCGCACCTAGATTCCGTTTGGAGTTGCGGCCATCAGCAATTTGGCCGT
>DASZTN010000018.1:0-2748 GCA_035547995.1 Bradyrhizobium sp.
GATCTGCTTGCCGGTCCAGCGCTGGCGCCGCAAGCTCTCGATGCGCTCGACCGTCGCTTGCGGCGTCGGCCGATGCAGGCGATGTGGCCGCGAGCTGCGGTCGACCAGCCCGGCACTCCCTTCCGCCCGAAAGCGGGCGACGCACTTGCGCACCGTCTTGGCGCAGACCCCGAAGGCGGTGGCCACCGCCTTCGGGGTCTGTCCCGCCAGCATGCGCCGCACCATCACCTCTCGACCCGCCGGCGTCAGCGGCGCATTCTTGTGCACGTCCATTCGGCTCCCCCTCGGATGCTGAAGCTTCAGCAACCTCAGCCTCCTCGGTCAGGACCGAATGGACAACCTGTTGAAAGCTCACGGCTAACCTGATCGATCATCGCGGAAGCACGCGGGCCGCAGGACCGGCGGACGACCTGGAACTGAGTGCCGATACCCGACGACTGGTTGACCAACGCCCAGCCTATAACTACCAGAGGATCGCCGCGCTCCTCAAGCGCGAGCGGCGATCCGACAGTCTGGCCTCGGTCAATACCAAACCTGTGTAGCGGCTGATTAAAAAGCATGGCCTGGCGCTCGAACACCACATCGTTGTCGACGGGCACGGGCAGGTGGCGACGATCCGCTCGAACATGCGCGCTGGTGCTCGGATGGGATCAAGTTCACCTGCTGGAACGGCCAGGTCGTGCGCGTCGCCTTCGCCCTCGATTGCCATGCCCGAGAGGTGATCGGCTGGGTAGCGCGACAACCGCTGTAGCCATCCGGTGAAGACCGCAGGGGTTCTGGCTTTACACTGGAGCTGATCAGTCGCTCTGATCGCGATGGATAGCAATGAGGTTCATGAGGCTTTCGATTCCGAAGTCGGTGAAGGCCATGGTCTGTTCGTCGCCGGGGCCGTAGACCCAGATCAATCCGTCTTCAGGCTCCATCTCGCCGGCGATGTCGAGAGCCAGTCTTGGTTTTCGCCGAACTCGGCAGCGAGGCGGGCAATGGTGGTGATGCGGTAGACCTTGTTGACGTGCATGTCAGGCGGCCACGGCGTCGACGGGGTTGCGCCGCCAGTTCCAAGGCAATAGCTCATCGATGCGCTGGGCAGGATGGGCGGCGATGCGGGCGAGGATGTCGGCGAGCCACGCCTGAGGATCGACGTCGTTCATCTTGGCGGTCGTGATCAGACTGTAGAGGATGGCAACACGCTGTCCGCCACGATCGGAACCGCAGAACAGCCACGACTTTCTTCCGAGGGCAATGCTCCTCAGGGCCCGTTCTGCTGCGTTGTTCGAGAGGCAGATCCGCCCGTCATCAAGGAAGCGAGTGAAGGATGGCCACCGGCGCAGCATGTAGTTGAAGGCCTTGGTCAGATCGTGTCCCCGCGAGAGCTTGTCGCGGGTCTCGATCATCCAGCTCTCGAGTTCTTTGACCAGCGGTGCGCTCTTCTCCTCGCGCACGAGGTGGCGTTGGCCGGCCGATAGGCCATGGATCTCCCGCTCGATATCGAACAGGGCGTCGATGCGCCTCACGGCGTCAACTGCCAACGGATAGACCAGGTTGGGCTTCTCGCCGCGCGCCTTCTTGCGCGCCGCCGCTTCGACATCGGCGAGTTCGAACCCTTTACGTTGGCTGTGGGCCCAGCAGCTGGCTTCCAGGATAGGCGCAGGGTGACGCTCCGCCGCATAGAGATCGCCATAGCCGCTATAGGCGTCGGCCTGCAGAACCCCGCTCCAGCCGTCGAGATGCGCCGCGAGGTGTTCGCCCCGGCGGTCGCGGGAATAGTAGAACACCGCCGCCGGCGGATCAGCGCCGCCGAACGACCGGTCGTCGCGCACATAGGTCCATAATCGGCCGGTATCGGTCTTGCCCTTGGCCAGGACCGGCACCGTTGTGTCGTCGCCGTGCAGACGGGTGGTGGCGAACACATGAGCCTCAAGCCGCTTGAACAGCGGCATCAGCGCCGCCGCGCCGGCGCCGACCTGGTCGGCCAAAGTTGACAGGCTGAGCGGTACGCCTTCGCGGGCATAGCGTTCGGCCTGGCGGTTGAGCGGCTGATGCTGGCCGAACTTCTCGAACAGGATCATCGCCAACAGACCGGGACCGGCCCAGCCGCGCGGGGTGACGTGGAACGGCGCCGGAGCCTGGCTGATGCTCTCGCAGTCGCGGCAGGTGAACTTCTCCCGCACATGCTGGATCACCTTCCATTGCCGCGGCACCACCTCCAACGTCTCGGTGACATCCTCGCCCAGCTTGCGCAGCCGATTGCTGCCACAGCAGTGGCAGGCCGTCGGTGCCGGCTCGACCACGCGTTCGCGCGGCAGGTGCTCGGGAAACGGCTGGCGCGCTGGTCGCTTGCGCATATAAGGCGCGACCTCGGTGGTTCCGGCCACGGCCTGTTCGGCGGCGATCTCGCGTCTTCCGTTGCCGTGCTCTCGAGCTCCTCGAAGGTGAGTTCCATCTGATCGAGCAGGCGCGCCGAGCGTTCCGAGCTCTGACCATGCAGCGCCCGCTGTAGCCTGCGGATCGTCAGCTCCTGATGCGCGATCAGCGCCGCGTCATCCGATGCCCTGGCCTTGGCGACCAGGGCGGCGGCATCCATGCCCCGAATGAATCATAAAACGCCTCTGCTGACTCGCGGAAAATGGCGCAACGCTGGGGAAAACTCAGCCCGCGCGCTGTGGTCGGAACGTGTGGCGCGGGTTGCGCCAATCGATCCCGTCGAGCATGTAGGCCAACTGCGAAGGTGATATGGAAACGGTCCCG
>DASZTN010000019.1:0-135763 GCA_035547995.1 Bradyrhizobium sp.
GAGCCCGGGCGATACTCTTCGATCAGGTAAGGTTGCAGCGCTTCGGTGGCCGCGAGGCGGCGTGCATATTTGATGGCCTCGACCGCGCAGATGCGATCGGTCTCCGCCGCGAGATAGTTCGGCTTCATCGCGGGCGGAGCAAGCGGATCGGAAGAGCGGATTTCGACGCTGCCGCGAGATTCGGGGCGAAGCTGGCAGACCGAGAAGGTGCAGCCCGACCATGGATGCGGCTTGCCTCCTGCAAGGTCCGCCGACAGCGTTGCGAAATGAAACTGGATGTCCGGCGTCAGCGAGCCAGGCAACACGCGGGCGAACAATCCTCCCTGATTGATGCCGATACCGAGCGGCCCGCTGCCGTTGAACAGCCACTGCAATCCGATGCGGGCGCGGCCCAGCAGCGTACGCAGATCATCGTTAGTGGTGATCGGCCGCGCCACCTTGTACATCAGCCGAAACTGCAGATGGTCCTGGAGATTTTGTCCGACTCCCTTCAGCTCATGAATGACGCCGATCCCATAGCGGCGCAGCAGGTCACTCGGACCGATGCCCGAGAGCTGAAGCAATTGCGGACTCTGCAATGCGCCGGCCGCCAGAATGACTTCCCGCCGGGCGCGGACCTCATGCATCCGGCCATGTTGCCTGTAGCGCAGCCCGGTCGCTCGGCGGCCCGTCATCACGATCCGGGTGGCGTGAGCGTCGGTTTCCACGACAAGATTCTCTCGCGGCCGCGCCGGCTTCAGATAGGCGACAGCCGAACTGTTTCGCCATCCGTTGCGCGTGAACAGCTGAAAATAGCCGACGCCTTCCTGATCGCCCGAATTGAAGTCGTTGGTCCGTTTGACGCCAAGCTCGCCGGCGCCGCGAATGATCGCCTCCATCAATTCATTCTTTTCCGGAATGTCCGAAGCCCATAGCGGCCCATCGGCACCATGCGTGCTGCTCGCGCCGCGGCTATTATGCTCGGAGCGCTTGAAGTAAGGCAGCACGTTCTGCCAATCCCAGCCGCTGTTACCGAGCTGCGCCCAAGTGTCGTAGTCCTCGCGCTGTCCGCGGATGAAGATCAGCCCGTTGATCGAGCTTGAACCGCCCAGACCTCGGCCACGCGGCCAGTAGATCTTGCGGCCGGCCATGTTGGGCTCTTCGTCGGTGTAGAATCCCCAATTATAGGCCTTGTGGAACATGGTCTTCCCGTACCCGATGGGAATGTGGATCCACAGGTAGTTGTCCTTGGGACCGGCCTCGATCAGCAAAACCTTGTGGCGCCCGTCGGCGCTGAGACGATTGGCCAGCACGCAGCCGGACGAACCGGCGCCGACAATCACGTAGTCGAACTCACGAACTTCCGGCCGGAAATCCGACGTCGTCGCGCTTACGGCGGTTGCCAACCTTCCCTCCCGATAAATTGCACTTTGTCTCGATAAATGAGACGATCTGTCCCAGAGGTTGGACCGACACGGATGTCCTGTCAACCGCCAAATGTTATGGATGCAACGAAAGGATCAGTTCTCACCATGACAGCCACCACGCCGACGGTTTCAGAACGCGCCTTGCGCATGCTCGAGGTCATCGCCAAGGCCGATGAACCGCCGACACTCAATGAACTCATGGCGCAACTCGAACTGGCGAAGGCAACGACGCACCGCTTCGCCTCGCTGCTCGAGCGCCTCGGCTTCATACGGCGCACTGCAGACGGCAAGCGCTACGAGATCGGCGGCCGGCTCGCCGCGCTCGGCCTTCACGTGATGCGCAACGCATCGCAGTTCGCTCCGCGCCAGGCCGTGCTCAGCGCGCTGGTGACCGAGATCCAGGAGACCTGCAACATCACGGCCCTCGACGGCGGCGAACTGGTCTATCTCGATCGCGTCGAATCCGATTGGCCGCTGCAGATCCGGCTCAATGTCGGCTCTCGCGTTCCGCTGCACTGCACGGCGAGCGGAAAACTGTTCTTGGCGCTCTCGCCGCCATCGTTGAGCCAGGCGCTGCTCCGTCTCAAATCGTTGCCTCGCCACACCTCGCGAACGATGACCGATCCCGCCAGGTTGGCCGCGGAGCTCAACCGCATCCGGCAGACCCAGATCGGCACCGATAATGAAGAATTCATCGAGGGCATGGCGGCCGCCGCCGTCCCGGTGTTCGGAACGGACGGCCGGATCTGCGCGACGGTCGCGGTTCATGGCCCGACCGTGCGCCTGCCGCTCAAACGCGCGATTTCGCTAGCGCCCGCACTCAGACGGGCCGCCGACGCCATCGCCCTCACATTCCGCGTCGACAAGGAGCGGGTCGAATAGCGAGGCGTGCCCCTCGCCTCGTCGACATCAAGCGACGCGTGCAACCGCAAGCGCTGCCGAAAGCAGTTTTGGAATCTGCGCCGGGATATCCGCAACCTGCACGCCTGCCTTTTCGAGCGCCGCCCGTTTGGAAGAATAACTGCCTCGCCCGGCGCTCACGATCGCGCCGGCATGGCCCATCTTCTTGTCGGGGGGCGCGCTGCGACCCGCGATGAACGCGACCACCGGCTTTTTCATGGTCGCAGCGTATTCGGCCGCTTCCTCTTCCATGCTGCCGCCGATCTCGCCGACAAGCGCGATTCCGGCGGTGCGATGATCGGCGTCGAGCGCCATCAGCGCATCGCGCGTCGTCGTCCCGATCATCGGATCTCCGCCGATTCCGATGAAGGCGGATTGACCGAGGCCGGCCTGCGCGAGATTGAGACTGACGAGCGTGCCAAGGCTGCCGCTGCGCGAGACCACGCCGATCCGGCCAGGCTTGAACACGTTCGGATTGTGGCCGGGCATGATGCCGACGAAACCTTCCCCGGGAGTGACGATGCCAGCGGTGTTCGGGCCGATCAGACGGCTGCCGGTGCCGCGTAGTGCTGCGAATATATCCAGGACGTCGTGAGCGGGGATGTGCTCCGTCAGCGCCACGATCGTTCCAACGCCCGCCTCGATGGCGTCGATGATCGCATCTCGCGCCATCGCAGGCGGGATGAAGATCACCGAGACATCGCAGGGCTCCGCTCGCATCGCCTCCTTGGCGGAAGCATAGATCGGCAGTCCAAGATGCTGCTCGCCGGCGCGTTTCGGGTTGACGCCGGCCGAGACTGTAGTGCCGCACTCCATCATTCGCTCGGCCCAGAACGAGCCTTGCTTTCCGGTGATGCCCTGAACGAGCACTTTCTGTCCGCGCCGATAAATCATTGTGCTGCCTCGACTGCCGCTTTCACCGCATCTTCCATTTCATCAAAAGGCTCTATCCCGAGCCTCTCCCGCACCAGCTTCACCGCTTCCTCCTCGCCGGTCCCATGGATCGAGAAAAAGACCGGCACTTTCGGCTTGAGCGTTTCCCAGGCGCGCACCACGCCCTCGGCCATGACGTCGGTGCGGGCAAAGGCGCCGCAGAAGATCACGGCGAGACTCTTCACGCCGGGATTGGAAAGCACGAGGTCGAGCGCGGTCTCCGACTTGGTATAGGCCTCGCCGCCGATCTCGAGGAAGTTGGCCGGCCGGCCGCCGAAATGATTGATCGCATCCATTGTGGTCATGGTCAGGCCCGCACCATTGGCAAGCACGCCGACATTGCCGTCGAGCTGAATGAATTTCAGTCCGCTGGCCTCGCCCCGCGCCTCCAGCTCCGTTCGCCTCGGCGGAGCCGCCGTGGCGGCAATTGCCGGCTGGCGCGAGCCGGCCGCGTCGTCCAGCACGAATTTGCAGTCGAGCGCCAGCACCCGGCCGTCCTTCAGCACCGCCAGCGGATTGATCTCGATCAGCTCGGCGTCGCTGCTACGAAAGATCCCGTAAAGCTGGACCAGGACATCGGCCACCGCGGCCTTGGATCCGCCCAGCTCGCAATTCGCGAGCAGCGTCATGGCATCGCTTTGGTCAAACCCTTTGTCGAGATCGACCTCGTGCCGCCGGATTGCCGCCGGATCGCGCGCGGCGATTTCCTCGATATCCATGCCGCCCTCCATCGAGAACAGCACCACAGGACGGCGTCCATCGGTATTGATCAGCACCGACGCATAGAGTTCGCGGGCGATCTCGCAACGCTCCTCGATCAGAAGCCGTTCGACGCGATGGCCGCCGATTTCCATTCCAAGGATCGCCCGCGCAGCGTCGGTAGCGGCTTCGGGACTATCCGCAAAGCGGATGCCACCCGACTTGCCGCGCTTGCCGGACGGCACCTGCGCCTTGATCACCGCGGGCCCGAGCGCCGCAAGCGCATCGGCCGCTTCTTCCGCCGTCGTACAGACTCTCGATTGCGGGATCGGTATGCTCGTCGGCTTCAACAAGACAGACTTTGCTGCATATTCCTCGAGATTCATGCGGTCCTCGTTTCATCAGCGCCCGTAACGGGTCCAGTGCGGCCCGAACAGTTCGTCTTCGGACGGCTTGTCTTCTGCAATCGGCACCACGAGATGGGTGATGTTGAGGAAGTGCCGATAGTTCAGGTTCTCGGAGATGCTGTTCTTCTGCCAGGAGCCGCACCCCATGGTCAGGGTGAATTCGAGGCCGCTGTCGAAGCCGCCGCCGTTGCCGAACGTATGGGCAAAGTTCACGAGAACGCGCACCACCGGCAATTGCTCGGCGAGCGCTCGCGCCCGATCGAGGCGCGTGGTGTGAAGCCCCATCGAGTGGCCGCGGCCCTGGAAATCAAGGATCTGGCGCACGACGTTGGCGGCTTCGTCGAAATCGGAGGCCCGGTAGACGGTGAGCACCAGTGCGAGCTTTTCCCCTGAAAGCGGAAACGCCTTGCCGATACCGTTCTCCTCGACCAGCAGGAACTTGGCAGTCGCAGCCGCCGTCGGCAGATCAAAGGCTTTGGCCAGCACATCCATGTCGCGGGCGATCAAATGGCGATTGAGCTTGCCGTTCTTCCAAAGCTCGCGTTGCACGTTTTGTTTCTGCTTAGCATCGACGAGATAGCCGCCAGCGCGCTTCAGTGCTGCGATCGCCTGCTCGTAGACGGCATCGACGATAACCACCGCATTTTCGGTGGAGCATGACGTGGCGTTGTCGAAGGTCTTGGAAGCGCAAATCTTCCTCGCGGCGGCGTCCAGATCCGCGGTCTCGTCGATGATGACAGGGACGTTGCCGGCGCCGACGCCGATCGCCGGCGTGCCGCTGCGATAGGCGCGCCGCACATTGTCCTGCGACCCCGTGACCACGACGAGGTCGACCGCCTCCATCACCGCCTGCGTAGTCTCCTTGGTCACAGGCGCCGGCAGGATCTGCACCAGATCCTGCGGCAGACCGATCTGGCCGAGCGCATCGCGCATATATTTCACCGCCAGGGCGGTGGTGCGATATCCGAGCGGGGACGGCGCGATGATGATGGCGTTGCGTCCCTTGATCGCCATCATCGCCTTGTTGACCGGCGTCGCTCCGGGATTTGTCGACGGCGTAATGGCCCCCACCACCCCGATCGGCTTGGCAAATTTCACCAGACCGCGGCGCTCGTCGCGTTCTATTTCGCCGACCGATCTGACGCGCAGCAAATCGCGCAGCGTGCCGAACGTCTTGCGTTGCTTCTTGATGATCTTGTCCGGCACGTTTCCGAGGCCGGTATCGGCAACCGCGAGCTCGGCCAATTCGCGTGCATGCTCCGGCTTGTAGAGCGACCAGGCCACCGCGCGCACCGCCTCGTCGGTGCGCGCCTGATCGGCATCGGCAAACAAAGCCTGAGCTGCGCGCGCCTGCTGCATCAGCGCGCCCACAATGACCGTCGCCTCCGAGGCGATATCCTTTGCTAATTCAGCCGCATCCATCATTCGTCTCCATTTTTCTTGATCTTTCGAACAGGCTACCGCCACGGCTCAGGCCGGGACCGGCTCCTGCTGCAGATCGGCAAAGCGCTTCTGTGGATGGATCGTGAGGGCCAGCACGGCTCCGAGCAGCAGCATCCCCAACGACCCGATGAAGGGAACGTCCCAGCGCCCGGTCAGATCGATCGACCAGCCGAACACCACCGGCGAGATGATCCCCGCCATGCCGAAGCCGAAATTCATCAGGCCGCTGGCGCTTCCGGCGTATTCCGGCGTGATGTCCATTGGCACCGCCCAGATCGGCGCGACCACCAATTCGGCAAAGAAGAACGCCCCGCCAAGACACACCGCGACGCTAAGCAGATCATGAACAAACATGATCGGAAGCATGAAGCAGAACGAGCCGATGAATCCGGCAACGATGACGGATATACGGGCGCGCGCAACATCGCCGGTCCGGCGCAGGATCCGGTCGCTGATGATACCGCCGACCGTGTCACCAACGACGCCCGAGAAAAACACGGCCGCCGCAAACATCGCCGATTTCTTCAAATCCATCTTATATTCGTGAAGAAAGAACGACGGCAGCCAGTTAAGATAAAGCCAAAGAATCCAGCCGTAGCAGAAGTCGGTCAGAGTCACCGGCAGGATGCGCTTGACGAGTGGCCCCCACGGCACGCGCTTGCGTGCCGATACCGAAGCCGCCGGCGGGAGATTGGAAATCTCCTCGGGCGTGATGGCAGAATGATTGCGAGGATCGTCACGGAAATACAGAAACCACAGAACCGCCCAGATCAGGCTTGCGGCACCGAGCAAATAAAATGAGACGCGCCAGGAAAAAGCAACGATCAGAAGTGCGATCATGGGCGGCGTCGCCGCGTTGCCAAGGCGGGCGAAGGCGTGCGTGATCCCTTGCGAAAACCCGCGTTGATCGGGACGCATCCAGTTGGACAATGCGCGCGTGGCGGTCGGAAACGACGGCCCCTCGCCAATGCCGAGCGCCAGCCGCGCCAGGAACAGGGAAGCGAGGCCTCCGACCAGGCCGGTCCAGATGGTGGAGAGCGCAACGATGAGGGCGCAAAGACCGAGTGTCTTGCGCGGTCCCATGCGATCTCCCAACCAGCCTCCGGCGATCTGGAAAAACGCGTAAGGATAGGCAAATGCCGAAAATGCTATACCTAACTGGGTTGCCGTGAAGCCCAGGTCCTTTTGTATCAATGGCGCCGCC
Source organism: Bradyrhizobium sp. (assembly GCA_035547995.1). Taxonomy (GTDB): domain Bacteria; phylum Pseudomonadota; class Alphaproteobacteria; order Rhizobiales; family Xanthobacteraceae; genus Bradyrhizobium. The sequence goes on from DASZTN010000019.1 coordinate 6,993, forward strand.
GTCGAGATGTTGACGCGATCGATGTAAAAGATGAAATACATAAGGCAGATAATGGACAGCACACAACGGCTGGCCTGATTCCGCATCAGCTTCACATTTCCCTCCCGATTCTCAGGTCTTGATGCCCGGATATGTCAGCGTGCTAAGCATCGCCGCGGTTAGGATGTTAGTGTCGCTATTGTCGCGAAGACAAATCCATTAATTTGATCTGCGTCATTCGCGGCTCTTATGTTGGACTGGAATCGTCCAGAGCCGTGACGATGAAGCGCGCCAGCTGCTCGGCCGCCTCGCTCAAACCACTGTTCTTGCGCTGCATCACGAGCTCGACGCTTGGCAGGTCCGGCAAGCCGTCGTCCGAACTCAAACAGCGCAAACGCGCATCGACCGCGCAGCGCGGAAAGACCGACACCGCCAGGCCGGCAAATACAGCCGCCTGGAGACCGGCGATGCTGTCACAGACCGATCTTATTGACCAGGAAAGGTCTTTACTGCCGAGAGCCTCCAACGCGCTGTTGCGATATACACTGCCCTTCGGAAGAACCGCCAGCGGAAGCGGCCTTCGCAATTCGGGACTAGCTTCCAGGCCCGCGACCCACACCAGAGGCTCTCTGCGCACCAATTCGCCGCGCCGGAAGTCCGGTTGATTTGTCATCAACGCAATGTCGATTTCGCCGCGCTCGAGCGCCGCGTGCAGATAGATGCTGCGTGTACAACGCAGCTCGATCTCGACATGCGGATGCACGCGCGAGAAATTCGCGAGCACTTCGGGCAGGATGAAGGAGGCGTAGAGGTCCGGCGTGCCCAGAATGACGTGACCCGATACTGACGGCGCCGTGAAACGGCCTCGCGCCTCGTCGTTCAGCCGGAGCATGGCGCGCGCAAACGCAAGCAACACGTCCCCGTCGCCCGTCAACTCCAGCTTTCGCCTGTCGGTAAAAAGGGTGCGCCCGACAATCTCCTCGAGCCGATCGATCTGCTGACTGATGGCCGGTTGCGTGCGCCCGACCCTGCGCCCGGCGGAAGTCAACCCGCCAGTGTCGACAATCGCGACGAACGTACGAAGCAATGCGATGTCGAGATCCTGATTCACGGTCGAGAGCCGCAAATGGCGGATCGCGCCGCGCCCTGGTCCTGCCGAACGAAGGTGCAGTGCCGCGCGTTGCGTCGACAACCAGGATCGCGATTTATGCAACCGGCAATGAAGCTATCCTCCCGATGGCGGCATCACCATTGTATTTTCAATTTTCCCAAGCGAGACAATCTCGCTTGGTTTCCAGCATGAAAGAGCAAGCCTCGGCCTATTTCAGAACTTAACTTCTAAGGCTTTGCCTAGGCCTCACAGAGCGCGCTGCGGACGCATATCCTCCCGCTTTATGCCAGCCACCGTGACCGGCTTTTTCATCGCGTCGCGCCGGAAGGGTTCACCGAGCTCCTGGTTCAGCAAAACTTCAATAAAGGTCGTGACGCGACGCTTCTGGGCCTCGCACGCTTCCCGTAGCGCCTCCGTCAATTCCGACATGGTCTTGACCTGCACACCCTTCAGTCCGCAGGCCTCCGCCACGCGCGCATAGCTCAGCTCGGTGTTAAGCTCGGTGCCGACAAAATTGTTGTCATACCAGAGGATCGAATTGCGCTTCTCGGCGCCCCACTGGTAATTGCGAAAGATCACCATCGTGATGCCGGGCCATTCCGGGCGGCCGATCGAGCCCATCTCGCTCATCGAAATCCCAAACGCGCCGTCACCGGCAAAGCCGACGCAGGGCACGTTGGGATTGCCGATTTTCGCACCGATGATGGAGGGAAAGCCGTAGCCGCACGGTCCGAACAATCCAGGCGCCAGATATTTTCGGCTCTTGTCGAAGCTCGGATAGGCGTTGCCGATCGCGCAATTATTGCCGATATCACTGGAGATGATGGCGTCGCGCGGCAGCCCGGCCTGAATGGCACGCCATGCCTGGCGCGGCGACATCAGATCCTTGTCTCGCTTACGCGCATCCGCGTTCCAGGTCGTGCCCGGATCGTCCTCTTCGTGATCCATGCTCGACAAGGTCTGCAGCCAGCGCGACTTCGTGGAATGGATCAGCGCCTTGCGCTCGTTGCGCCCGGCATTGCCGGCCGAAGCGGTAAGACGCGATAGGATCGCCTCAGCCACCAATTTGGCATCGCCGCAAATCGCTACGGTGACCGGCTTGGTGAGGCCGATGCGATCGGCATTGATGTCGACCTGGATGATCTTCGCATTCTTCGGCCAGTAGTCGATGCCATAGCCCGGCAAGGTCGAGAACGGATTGAGCCGGGTGCCGAGTGCCAGCACCACGTCGGCCTTGGCGACAAGCTCCATCGCGGCTTTGGAGCCATTGTAGCCCAACGGACCTACCGCAAGCGGATGGCTTCCCGGGAATGAATCGTTGTGCTGGTAATTGTTGCAGACCGGCGCATCGAGTTTTTCGGCGAGCTTCACGCAAGCATCGACGGCTCCCGCCAGCACCACGCCGGCGCCGGAGAGGATCACCGGGAATTTTGCCTCGGAAAGCAACCGGGCCGCTTCCGCCAGCGCGTGTTCGCCGCCCGCCGGCCGCTCAAACTCGATGACCTCGGGTAACGTGATGTCGATGACCTGAGTCCAGAAATCGCGGGGAATATTGATCTGCGCTGGCGCCGACAAGCGCTTGGCCTTGAGGATCACGCGGTTCAGCACCTCGGCGACGCGGGAGGGATCCCGCACCTCCTCCTGATAGCACACCATGTCGCGAAACAGCGCCATCTGCTCGACTTCCTGGAAGCCGCCCTGGCCGATGGTCTTGTTTGCCGCCTGCGGCGTCACCAGCAGCATCGGCGTGTGATTCCAATACGCCGTCTTCACCGCGGTAACGAAACCGGTGATGCCCGGCCCGTTCTGGGCAATGGCCATTCCCATCTTGCCCGTCGATCGGGTGTAGCCGTCGCAAATCAGGCCGCCATTGGTTTCGTGCGCCACATCCCAGAAGGTGATGCCCGCCGTTGGAAAGAGATCCGAGATCGGCATGAAGGCTGAGCCGATAATGCCGAAGGCATGCTCGATGCCGTGCATTTGCAGGACTTTCACGAAGGCTTCTTCGGTCGTCATCTTCATGGCGCACTCTCCCCGTCTTCGAACAGAAAACATCGTTGTGCTGGCAGTTGCCACGCATGCGCCGTTCATGCAAGAATAATTTCACTATTCGCTACCATACGTTCCAGAAAATGGAATTTCTTGCATGACCGACCGCGATCTGACCGGCGGACTAAAGCCTCTCGGAGTGCTGGAAGCGCTTGCGGCGATGCAGCAACCGGCGACGCTGGCACAGCTGGTCACCTATCTCTCGGTCCCAAAGCCAACGGTGCATCGCTGGCTGAAGGCGCTCGAGTCTGTCGGCCTGCTTTCGCGCCACCCAGACGGAAGGCGATATGAAATCGCCGCGCGCGCCACGCAGCTTGCGGTCGCAATCCTGCTTGGCGAGCCTGGTCGCGCGCTTCGTCGCAACATCCTGCGACGTCTCGTCGATGATGTCGGCGAGGCCTGTAACCTGACGATATTCGATGGGACCGATGTCACCTATCTCGACAGAGTGGAAGCAAATTGGCCGCTGCGCATCTCGTTCCAGCCGGGCTCGCGGGTGCCCGCCCACTCCTCGGCCAGCGGCAAGCTCTTTCTTGCTTACATGCCGCCGTCGCGGCGCGAGAAGCTGCTGCGTCAAATACCTCTGACGCGCTGTACCGAAAACACGCTGACAAGTGCGAGCGCTCTGGCGAAAGAGCTGCAGAGCATCCGCCGCCTCGGCTATTCGACGGATCGCGAGGAATATCTCGACGGTCTGGTCTGCGTGGCAGCGCCGGTGTTCACCACAATGCAGAGCCGGCGCAGCTGCGTCGCCGCCATCGCCATCCAGGCGCCGGTCACCCGCAACGACATCGATGCACTGACGAAGTTCGTCCCGAAGCTGCAGAAAGCAGCGGGCGAGATTGCCGCAACTTTCGAGGGATCATGAGGTTCACATGTTGATGGGCGCAGGTGTCTTTCCCCGACTGGACGATCTTGAAAGCGCAGCGATGGAGCGACAGCCGCTGAGAGTGGCTGTCGCCTATCCCTGCTCGCAGGACTCTCTTGCCGCCGTTTATGATGCTTCGTCGCGAGGAATGATCGAACCGATCCTGGTCGGACCGCGCGCTCGAATCGAAACCTGCGCGGCCTCGATCGGCGCTGACCTTTCAGCAGTGAGGCTTGTCGATGCTCCCGACGATCCGATCCTGTCGTCTCATGCCGCTGTAACCCTCGTCAGCAACGGTGAAGCGATGGCGCTGATGAAGGGATCCCAACATACGGATGAGTTGCTCAGCGCCGTGGTATCGCGCGATGCGGACTTGCGAACCGGCCGCAGAATGAGCCATTGCTTCTGGTTTGACCTGCCCGCCTACCACAAACCGCTGATGGTGACCGATGCCGTCGTGAATATCGCACCAGGCCTCAAGGAGAAGATCGACATCCTGGCGAACGCCATTGGCCTTGCCCATTGCCTCGGCGTCGAACGTCCCAAGATTGCGCTGCTTTCGTCGGCGGAAACCGTCAACGTGAACATCCAGTCGAGCATGGATGCAGCCACGCTCAGCCGCATGGCGGATCGCGGCCAGATTACCGGCGCGGTGGTGGACGGCCCTCTCGCATTCGACAATGCAATCTCGAGCACGTCGGCGAAAACCAAGGGAATTCTGTCGGACGTTGCCGGCGATCCCGACATATTGGTGGTTCCCAGTCTCGATGTCGGTAACGTTCTTTATAAATCGTTCGTCTATATCGGCCGCGGAGAATGCGCAGGATTGGTGCTTGGCGCGAAAGTGCCGGTCATATTGACCAGCCGTTCCGACAGCCGACGTGCTCGGGTCGCCTCGTGTGCACTCGCCCGGCTGACGGCTTCAAGCATGCAGGTCGCCTGAGGAAACCAGCCGGCAGAGCCCGGGACACCTGCTGGGTCGTTGCCCAGGATCACGCTTGGAGAGCGCCGCCGAGCGGCTGTTCCTGGCTTCGCCAGGAACACTGCTTTTTCGAAAGTGATGCAAGCCAAGATCAGACAGGTATTACCATGCTCCATTCTTGGAGCATGCGCCAAGTCTTCGCGATTGCTGTCGAACGTGACGACTATGACGTGAGCAACCGTCGCAGCCGGGAATGCCCAGACATTAGGCGAAGCGCTTCCAACTTTATCTTTCCGGTGGGCAACCTTACCGTTACCTACTATAAACGAGCTGAAGTCTTCGACCCATCCAGGGTGACAGCGCAATGCTCGGAACGAAGACCAGCGCGTCCGATCTTGAACAGCCGACAGAGCGCTACGAAGCAATCATATTTGGTGCAGGCGTCAGCGGACTGGTCTCCGCTTCCATACTACTGAGCCAGGGCTGTCGCCGCATTCTGATTGCCGACAGCTACGATCATGTCGGCGGCAATCATATCGACTGGTCGAAGGACGACTACACCTTCGACGTCGGAAGTTTCATCTTTCAAGATGACTCGCCTTTGCTCGCGCACTTCCCGGAACTGCTGCCGCGATACACGATCGCGTTCCCAACCTGGGGACGCCTGAACCCGCAAGGCCGAATAACCGCTTATCCGATCTCCGTGAAAGATGACATCATAAATGCGGGGCCGATCGAGTGGATCCGCATATTCAGCTCCCTGCTCTATGCGCGGCTGTTTCAGAGGAACATGCGTAACGCCAAGGAGTTTGCCCAATACTGGATCGGCAGCCACTTGCTTCATTCCTCGGGCCTGGACTCCTATATGAGACGTTTTTACGGCGTGCCCGCCGATCTCATCGATATCCAGCTCGCGCAAAAGCGAATGCTCTGGATCAGTGAGCACGCCTCGATCAAGACCTGGGTTCGCCGCGCGCTGTCATCTCCGCAAAAGCATACCGAGCCAGACAAGCACCAACTTGTCCGGCCGAAGGAGGGATTCGGGCGTCTCTATGACGCGGCTTCCGAACGATTACGGAAAAACGGTGTCGTATTTCTTCTCGGCGCCAGATTTCAGACCATCGAGAAAGATGACGAAGCATTTCTCGTCCGGATCGAAGGCCGAACGATCAAGGCAGACCGTGTCATATCGACGATCCCGATCAATCACATCGAAAAAATGTGCGGGATCAAATCGGAGAAATTGAACAGCATAACATTATTGAGTCTGTTCTTCAGCTTTGCTGGAAAGCGGGGTTTCAATACTTCAATTCTGTACAACTTCTCTCACGAGGGGTCCTGGAAGCGTCTGACGATGTATTCGGACTTCTATGGCACCGCCAACGGTCGCGAATATTTCACAGCTGAAATCATCGCTGATCACGTCGATCTCTCCGCCACGAGGGCGGAACAGGAGTTCCGAAGGCATGTCCGGATAAATCACTTGTTTGACGGAGAGCTCAGACTCGAAGGAAGCATGAATCTTGAAAACGCCTATCCCATCTATAGTGAAGGATCTAGTGAACGCGCAGCTCGGGCGATCCGCACTCTCAAGGAATTCGGCGTTGAATCGTTCGGGCGTCAGGGCGGGTTCAATTATCAGCCGACCGCCAGGGTATCTACCATTGATGCGGAGACGGCATTGAAACGTTGAAGTCAACGACTACAGGAAAGTTAGCGGGGTGATGACGGGGCTGATCAGTCGAACTTAGTCGGATCACTTGATAAAGGGTAGACTGGTGTCGAAACTTGATTCTGGAAGGATCGACAGCCTCGATTCCTTACGCGGTCTGGCCGCGCTCATCGTTCTATTCCACCATTGCTATTATATGCTGGATAGCTCGAAGGCTGGATGGCTGAGCATCGTTCGACTGAGTCCGCTTCGGCTGTTCGTCGCCGGTCATGCAGCCGTGATCCTCTTTTTCCTTCTCAGCGGCTTTGTGCTCGCGCTTCCCTATACATCAAAACAGCCCGACGCATTTGGCTTCATCATACGCCGAACCTGCCGAATATATATTCCGTTCGCTTCGGCCGTCCTGCTTTCCATCGCGCTCGTCGCTCTGATTCCGCACGTTCATTCCATTCCGGGAGCCGCAGAATGGCTCAATCCTCCGCGACTTGATCAGCTGACCCTGTCGCTCATCGCCGGCCACCTCCTGATGCTTGGCAGGTTCCAGGATATCACACTCGATCCGCCGATCTGGAGCCTCGTTCACGAATTCAGAATCTCGCTGATATTCCCATTGCTGCTGTGGTACTGTCGGCGGTGGCCCGCGGGCACACTCTTGGCAACGCTTGCCCTTGCAGCAATTGCCGCTGTGGGATTGCTTGCAACGGGAGATGCCGATCAGGGCGTCGTGACTGCATCGAACACCGCGGGCGGCTCTTTTCTGGTCACGCTGCGATATTTGCCGCTGTTTGCCATCGGCGCCTACATGGCGATGGAGGCGCGGATATCCGAATTCTCAAGGGGAACTTCGCTGGCCCTCAAGTCCTCCTTCGTTTTGGCCGGCGTCATTCTTCTGTCGGGTCCCAGCGTGCCGGCCTGGTCCGACATCCTGCTCGCCGTCGGTGCCGTGCTGCTGATCCTCGCCTTCATGTCGGGATGGCAGCCAATTTTTCTAAGAGCTGGGGCATCGCGCTGGCTGGGGCGCGTTTCGTTCAGCCTCTATCTGGTGCATGTGCCGGTCATAACGGCGGCCTGCTTCCTGCTCGGGGGCATCATTCCGCTAGGTGCGGCAATTCTGGTGGGAGCGATCTCGTCGCTTCTGACGGCTCAGCTCGCCTATGCCTCGGTCGAATTGAATGCACATAGACTCGGCAAATATCTCCAGGGCGCCATGGCTACGCCAGGGAACAATCAAGTAACGACGACGAGCCATCACGAAGTTCCACAAATTTCAACGGCCGTTTTCGAGGAAGGCGACGCCGCCGAACTTCAGGAAAAATCACTGATGCAGAACTGGTAATACCACGCGCATCAGCCATCCTGGCGATGCCGTATCTGCTCCGCTTGCGTCCGTGAGAGGCCAATCAATTTGCGTTGAATGACTGAAAAGGTAGCGCGGCCCACCAGCCCCAGAAAATATCCGCCTTGAAGAATGGCTTGCGGAACTATGATCATCAAAACCGTACCGAGAAAGCCGTAGCCATGAGAGAATGAAAAAACCAGAGAGATCGCCAGCAACAGCACGACGATACCCAAGAGAAATCTCAGGCGGAACGTCGCGCCAACTGTGAATCCCAATATTGCAATCGCTACAGCGGCGTATTCCATTATATCTATTCCCCGCTGCGTTTCTTGGTTGGCAAGGGCCAGGAGCCAAAACGTTTAACTGTAGACTCCTCGACCCGGCCTTTTTGTTCCTGCGGTCCCAGCATAAAACATGACACAGCCCTTACAATGGAACATAGAGTTCCACCAAGTTCCATAAAAAACCACCGCAGCTACCCCCTACCCCTCCATTCTGCCGGAACTTTGAGAGGATTACCTTAGTCATTAAGGGTAATATAAAGCCTATATGATGAGACCCCGCGATCATGCATGACGGTGCTGACGCCGGGTTGAACTCGTCACTTTTTTAAAAAGCGGCGATGTTTGCCGAGGGCCCTAGGCAGACATCGACGGACCACCTGCATGCACGCCGTTCTTACAGTCAAGCAGGCAACGGAACATTCTTGATCGTCCCATAGTCTGCGGCGTCATTCATCGCTTCACGTGGCAAATGACCGCAGCAGAGACACAGCCGTACTGGGACGATGACAGTTTGCGCGTTTGCGGCACCGCTAGTAGCCTGAGACCGCATATCGATATCGAGGCGGCTTTGAGATGCGGCTTTGAACGGTCCGCTTTTTGCTTTTGAACGTTCTGTCTTTGCAAAGGTGATGTTGTTGAGACTTTAACATCAAGTTCTCTTGGGTTGACAAAACGAAGCTCCCCGCGAACTTGAGATCGTCATAAATTTCGGTGCCACAGGGATGGCAATGCGTGTTGTACAACTCCTCAATCATACCCGGCGGTTGAACGGACACGTCCACGCTGCGGTTGATCTTGCCTGTGCCCAGGCCAGGCTGGGGCACACCGTTGCTGTCGCCAGCGGAGGTGGCGACTTTGACCTCCTTCTTGCTGCGAATGAGGTTGAAACGATGTCGGTGGATCATAAACGCCGACCGACAACCTTGGTGAAGGGACTGACAGCACTCCACAGTTTTGCCCGGCATTGGAAGGCGGATGTCGTTCACGCTCACATGATGACGAGTGCGGTTCTGGCTTGGCCGGTCTGCAAGTCGCTGGGGATTCCCCTGGTCACCACCGTTCACAACGAATTCGAGAGGGGCGCCATTCTGATGGGCCTCGGTACGCGCGTAATCACGGTAAGCGAGGCGGTCGGCCGATCGATGCTCCGCCGGGGAATTTCCTCTTCAAAACTGGATGTGGTCCTCAACGGCACAATCGGATCGGCGCGATTCGACGGAAAGGATCGCACGCCGCGCCCTCTCGGTTCTCCCGCCATCATTTTTGTCGGCGGCCAGCATCCCCGCAAAGGCCTTCCCGACCTGCTTGCCGCGTTCGATATCGTTCACAGCAAGGATCCACGCGCACGGCTATATGTCATCGGCGACGGTCCGTATCTCGACACTTATATAAAACTGGCACACTCCATGGCATGCGGAAGTGCCGTGATCTTTCTGGGAGCCCAGGATGATCCGTTCCCCTTTCTGCTTGGCGCGGACATTTTTGTGCTGCCTTCGCACGCCGACCCGGCGCCTCTCGTCTTGTCAGAAGCCCGCGAAGCCGGCTGCGCCATCGTCGCCACCGACGTTGACGGAATCCCTGAACTATTGGAGCACGGAAAGGCGGGTATTTTGGTTCCTCCACGGTCCCCGGCAAGGTTGGCCGAAGCGTTGTACTCGCTCGTCGAGGACGCAGACGCGCTCCAAAACTGGAAACAGAAGAGCCAGTTCAACCTTGAACATCTGCGGGTCGAGCGGGTTGCCAGGCAGACGCTGGAGGTCTACGCGACGGCGCAGAACCAACTGCAAGGCTAGCCTGTTGCATATTGCCGGATACACGGCTGGGCTGAAACCGTAATGGCCAGATTGCAGACATGACCGGTTCCGACGTGCAAATTCAGTCGCGGCGCTCTTCAAGCGGGAAGCCCGCTCCTGCCAATCCGGCCCTCGCCGTGATCGTCTCCTGCTACAACTATGCTTCTTTCATCGATCGGGCGATCCGGAGCGTCCTGGATCAGGGCCGCGACGATTGCGAGCTTGTGGTGGTCGATGACGGATCGACCGACGGCTCCTGGGATATCATCAGTCGCTTCGATGTGACCGCATTCAAGATCAACAATTGTGGCCAACGTGCCGCTTGCCTGTTCGGCCTTGATCAGACCCGGGCGCCGTTCGTTCTCTTCCTGGACGCCGATGATGAGCTCAAACCCGGCGCGCTGGAGATGATCGTCGAACGGCTGGATCCTGAGGTCGCAAAGCTTCAATTCGCCCTCACGCTGATCGACGCTGACGGAAACCGGATCGGACCCGCGGCTTCCCCGCTGGAGACATTCAGGGATCGCAAAAACCTCACACGACAGGTTCTCAGAAGCGGCGTCTACAGAACGCCTCCGACCTCGGGAAATGTCTTTCGCAGAGATGTATGCGAACTGCTTCGGGAAGCCGAATATGACAACGCCGTGGACGGCGTCATTCTGTTTGCCGCGCCGTTGATGGGCGACGTTGTCAGCATCTCCGACGAGCTTGGATGCTACCGGATTCACGGCAGCAACGATTCCGGTCTGGGAAGCGGGCCCGAAGCCAGACTCCTTGAACGCGACATCCGCCGCTTCCTGACCCGGATGGAACATCTGCGTCTGATCGTCGAACGCCTGGGCCTTGAGCAACAGCTGATAAATCCGCACGATGCGTTCTATTGCCGCGAGCGCCAGCTTTGCCTCGACGTCATATCCGGACGCAGACCCCGGCTATCCGCCCTGCCCGGGCTGCTCTCTAAACTCGCGCTTGAGCCATTTTCGGCGAAGAACAAACTTGCCATGGCCCTCTTCTTCTTCCTGTCCTCGGTGCTGCCAAACGGACGAGCAAGGATGCTGCTTGCCTACCGGCTCAAAACCGGGCAGCGGTCGGCACTTGGGCTTGCCAAAACGATCTTCGGATCAGGCGCAGCGTGATTGCCAGGCGTTGTTGATACGCCGTTCGTAAATTGCCGGCCGGTAGAAGGTCGGGCTTCCATGGCGGCTGCTCGGTGGCGTGAATGCTGGGAGAAACATAAAGGCGGTGTCGCTCATTGTGCCAGGACCAGCAACGAATAGCCGCCGAGCAGGCGGACCGCGAAATCTGCATTCAGCGCGAACATCATCCGGCGCGGAATGCGCATCATCCGGCTGCTGAGGGCCTGGTTCGGCAATTCCAGACGACTGGCCGTATAGCACTGGTCGATGACCGTGTAGCCGCAGTCTTCCAGCGTCGCCAGGGCAGTCTGCTTGAAGAAGTACTGGATGTGGCCGACATTTCGCCGGAGTTCGGCGATCGGCCATGCCCGCAATATCGACTGGGCCGAGAGGTCCAGAGGAATATGGAAAATCTTGTAGGTTCCGAAATCCTTCAACCGCTTTACGAACGATATGTAGTCCTCGACATGCTCCATGACATCGATGGCGAGAACCAAATCGAAGTGCAAATCGCTTTCGGCGAGCAGATCAGTCAAATAAAACTTCGTCCTCGCCGTTTCCTTCGCTGATGCCCGGCGAAACGCCTGCGGAGAGATCTCGTATCCGGATAGCGATGCTGCCGGAAATGCCTTTTCCAGCGTCAACAGGATCTCGCCGGTCCCGCAACCTACTTCGCATATCCGATCGGCCGGTATCTTGTTTCGCCTGATCATCTCCTCGATGTGACGGGCCTTCCAGGGCGAGTCCTCCTCGTGCCATGTCGGATTTTTCTCGCCATAGACCTCCGTCTCGTACATTTCCTTCATACCGTCTGCCTCTCATGCCGTGCTGACCTGCATTTCGGCCAGGCTCTCCTGCCCAAGCAAACCACGCAGCGACTCCGCCAGTTCCAAATACAGAACGCGGGTATTGTAGCGCGCCCGCACCGTTTCGACGGCGGCCGGCCCAAAAGTATTGCGACATTCCCAGGCATTGAGGATACCGTCCGCCAGGCCGTTGACATCAGCAACCGGAACCAGGCGGCCGTTTACACCATCTGTGACGAGCTGTTCGAAGGCACGAATCTGACTGAGTACCACGGCAGTGCCGCAGGCCATCGCCTCCAGCGCCGCCAGCGCAATCGCTTCATTGGCGGAAGGCATCGCGTATACGCCGCAGCGCCGGAGAAAGTCACGAACCTGGGTGCGGCTGACGAAGCCGTGAAACCTGACGCGAGATTGTACGTTCAAATCGGCCGCGAGCCTTTCCAGCATTCCTCGATCCGGCCCCGTACCGACAACGTCCAGGCTCCACTCTTCCGGCAATTCCGCCACGGCACGAATGAGATCGCTGGTCCGCTTCTGCTTGTTGGTCAGGCGGGTAACCGTCAGCACCGTCTTGCTCCGCTGCACGGTCGGGTCGGGCGAGAACTCCGAGACATCGCAGCCATTGGGCTGAAGTTTGGCGCGGCCGCCATATCTCTCGATCATCCGGCATTCGCTTTCTGTTTGACCGTAACACAGCGCAGCCTTTTCAAATGCACTGGATTTGAACAGCTTCACCACGTCTTTTGACACCCCGCCATGATCCGCGGCCACCACCGGCACATCCACAGCATTCACGATGTGGTCGAATCTTCCGCTCCAATATTCCTGGACATACAGAACATCGATATTATCCTGTATGAGCGCCTCGCGGAGCGAATTCATGAACGCCATCGTATTGATGCGTTCATCGGCATATAGCGTCCAGCGCGTCTGACGCGCCAAACGCTTGACCCAGAACTGCTCCAGAAATTCGGACCAACGCTCCAGCGGAAGAAACCGGACCGGTATCCCGACATCGGTCTGATATTTTCCGGACTCCTTCTGCGCCGGAATATACAGCGTCGGCTTGACGCCATTATCGAGCAGGCCGCGAGCATAATACCACGACCAATCGTTTCGATAGCTTTCCAGATAACTCTGCCGGTTCTGCCCCTGGACCCAGCCGAAGAAACCTTCAAAAGAACTACAACTCAGCAACATCGCGATATTCATCGTGATCTCTCAACAGCTAATATTCATTGCCAAGGCTCAAAACGGCGTTCAGACCGCTGCTTGCAGCTGCCATGGCTCAAAATCCGGCCGACACTGCACCGCTATTGGCGAAAATTCTCATTCTTAACGACGGCGGTCAGCGCGAACGTACCAGCCGTCCCATTGCGAAAACTCCTTAAATACGCGATTATAGCCGCGCCCGGTCAACAGCGCCTCGATCCTCGGTTCAGTTTTCCTGTTCTGCTCTACGGAAATGAGATCGATCGCGTGGCGCGAGAAATCGAAGTGCGACAATATATCGTACTCATTTCCTTCGGTATCGACCGACAAATAATCAATCCGCTCCGGCGCCCGATGTTCGGCAAGCAGCTGATCGAGAGATACGGTCTCAACCTTTATCTCGACACCATCTGCGCGGACGTTCGCAAAATGATCTCCGTCGGAGAACGCAGCGATAGAACTCAATTCGGGATCGGAACCGTCCGTTGTCAGGAACGACACAACGTTTCCCGAGCTTGAACTGACGCAACGATGGTCGATCGAAACACCGCGGTTCCTCGCCAGCTCCGGATGCCACACGGGATTGGGCTCCGCGAGAATGCCCTTCCAATTATATTTATTTTCCAGAAGCCAGCTGTTGCTGTTCGTTACGCCGTTGGTTGCCCCAAACTCGACAAAGAATCCGTCGCGGCGCTCGTTCAGCTCATAACTCACCCAAAGATCCTGGAGGATCTGAGACCGTGACTCGTGTCGGTTCAAAAAGCAGTAAGCGAGGAATCTGCACTCATCCATCGCCATAAAGCGCTCGGCCTCGACCCGCTTCAAGCGAATGGCATTAAACGCCATTTTGCGCGCCGACTCCTTCTCTGCGAACTTATAAGCGGCATGGGACAGCGCGGAAATGCCATGCTTCGCTGCGCGCCACATCAACATGCTCCTATTCAGGCAATCTTTCTTCCGACCGTGCCATTCGGATGATCGCAAGTCGCTACAATTGATCGTCATTTGCGGCGAAAATGGAACGTGATAGTTTAAGGTGACTTTTGTTCTGCAACTATTGGCGGGAACTTTTTTGCGATCTTAAATGATCGGGCGGGTGTCCGAAAGCACAAAAGGACAAATGAGCGACCTGATTTTAGCCAAATGAGCGTTCTAAGTTTCATGCGTGTGTGCGATGAGAGCTAACCGCAGTGCAGACTTTCTCGGCGCGATCGGTCAAGCCGACCTGATCTCTACGGACGTATTCGATACTCTGCTGCTGCGCACGTCCAGTTCGGAACGATCCCGGATTCTAAAAGGTGAACGGCAGTTCTCCAGCCTGCTTGCCAAGCGCGGCTGGCGGATCGAACCGGATCTTCTCATAGAGGCGAGGTTTTCCGCTCAGCGGGTGGCTTTTCGGGAGCTGCGCGTGCGAGGACGACCAGGCGAGGTTCGACTCGTCGATATCATTTCCCGCCAATTGAGGATACTCGGGCTTCCCCTCTCTCTCCTTGGCGAACGACTGAAGATCGAACTGCAAGTCGAGAAGAGTTCGCTCTTTGCCAACCAGTCCTTGGCAGACATCTTGCGGATGCGCAGACGCGCAGGTTCCCGAATCGTCGCCATCAGCGATACCACTCTCCCTGCGGAGGCAGTCACCGAACTGATCGAGCATTTCCACGGCTCCGACCTTATCGACCGCGTCTATAGCAGTGCTGATCAAGGCCTGACCAAGCGAGACGGCGACCTGTTTGCTGCCGTCGCGCAGGCCGAGAAAGTCGCTCCAGCAAGAATGGCTCATATTGGCGACGATCTTGTCGCGGATGTGCAATCGCCTTCAGCGATCGGAATCTCCGCCTATCATACGCCGCGGCCGTTATATCGCAGGCACATCAGGGCAGCCGACGGAGCCTCGGTCGAAGCCGGGCGGCTCTTGCGACGCAGAATGCGAAGAACAGCCTCGATACCGCCAGCCGACGATGCCTATTCATTCGGACGCGTCATTTTAGGGCCGATCGTGGCGCAGTTTTGTCTGCAGATCTGGCTCTATGCGAACGGAGCTGAAGCCGTTGACGAGGCCGTCCTATTGTTCTGTGCGAGGGGCGGCATCGGCATTCGTCAAGCATTCGAACGTTTGCTGACGAGACTGAGCCTGCCTCTGAAAATGCGACGTGAAAATGTCATGATCTCACGTCTGGTTGCAGCGCGCGCGGCACTTCTCGTGCAGAGCGATGCGGCCGTCGAGGAGCTTGATCGCGAGTTTCGCGGCGATGCTCTTGCCGATGTCGCCGACGCCCTGGGCGGGCGCCCCTACGAACTTCCATCGGCATGGCGCGAGCCGTTCGCAGCACGACAATTTGTCGCGCTGCTGTTCGGTGCTTCGGGCGCTGAGGTGCTGACGGATATCCAGCAGCAAAACCTCCTGTTCGCCCGCCACCTGAGGCGGCTGACTGGAGATGCGCAACGGGTCATCCTGTGCGACACCGGGCTTTACGGCAGTACCCAGCGTCTACTGGCGAGCGGTTTTCCCGACTTGCGCGTAGAAACCATTCAGTTCGCGCGCTCGAATTATAAAGGTCACAGTGAGGAACACTTTCCGAAAGTGGCCGGTCTGATGGTCGAGCAGAATTTCTATAGCCCTTTCAATCTCTCGTCTTGCGTCCTGCGGTATTGGCATTTGGTGGAAAGCCTGTTTGAGCCCGCGGTGCCCTCAGTTCGTCTTTTTTCGGAGAATAGGCTTGGTGAAGCGACTGCCAATTGTGGCGACATCACGTTTGGCGTGATTGATCCTTCGGAAAGAAATACCCTTCTTGCCGGTGCAATTACTTATATTAATGCATTACCGACGGATGGTGGTGCTGTCGTGCTTCGGGATGCAGAGATCGCCTGGTGGCACCTCAAACATGCAATCACCCACCCTACTGAAGCCGCGCTGCGTTGTCTCGAAGTTGGCGGCCGCTCGGTCGATTTTGGTCGCTCCGACGTATTGGATGTCGTCACATCAGCGAAAAATATGACGCCGTTGAAAAAATTAAGATCGCTCAAGACACAGTTGTGGCGGGAAGGAGCCATCGCACGCGAGTTCCCCGTCATGAAGCACGCATTGTTGCCGATGTTCGGCTCTATCCTGTCGCTGCGCGGCCTGCTTGCGCGACAACGCTAGTGTCTCGAATCTGAAGTTCGTCGCCTCGGTGGCAGCCGCCGCAACGAACTTCGTACTCGAAATGACACCAGAAACTAAGTTCTCTTGAAGGTTTCTCGGAAAAGGTGAAGAGAACCCCAGGTTCTGATCAAATCAGACTCCGGGCTCTAGCATTTCCTTTGCATTTTCTTCGCGCGAAACGGTATCCCCTTCGCTGGAAGATACTCCAACTTGCAAGCACGAAGCGCCGAAAAAAGCAGCACATTGCCAACACAATCGCTGCAACAAAATGCGCGTCATCACTTTAGGTTCAATTCCGCCATAGCGTTTGCTGCGGTGCGTTCTTTTGGATAAGCTGACGTCAGTGCTGCGTGGACTGCGTTGCATCGACTGCCATGGGCGGGATGTTTGACGTCACCGCTTTGATGGAAAGCAGCTGTTCTGGAGTAAACACCGGCCCTGAACGGGCAAGCCATTCCGGTCGGATAGCGGCCATGCGGAACAGCCCCTCGGACATTGCACGATGAGCATTGCGCCTATTGGCTTACTGACGATCGTAGCTGGCCTGCTATGTTTTCTGGCGGGACGTCGAGCGGCGTTTGCGGTGCTGGTGGTTGCGACCCTGTTCGGAGCCGCTGCTGCACTGCTGATCGGCCCCGCCAATATCCAGCCCGCGCATCTTCTCCTTGGATTCGTGGTTGCTGCCGTGATCATGCGCAGCGGTGGAGCTGCCGACATCATCGGCGCGATGCGCTTCCCCGAACCAGGCTTCTGGCTGTTGTGCCTTGTGCTTTATGGTGTCGCGAGTGCGGTTCTTGCACCAAGGCTGATGGCCGGCAGCATGCCGATCATTCCGCTCGGCAGTTCGGAATACGCCAATACCGGGTCGACTGTGCCGCTCGGACCGGTATCGGGCAACTTTACCCAGTCGGTTTACCTGATCGCCGATCTCATCTGCTTTGCGATCGCCACTGTAATCGCATCTACTCCCGCCGGTTTCGAGACGATCACCCGCGCTCTCCTCGCATGCGCTGCAGCCAACATATTCCTGGCATTTCTCGATATCGGCACCTATCTCACCGGCACCGGATGGTTGCTGGAGTTCATCCGTAACGCCCAATACACGCTGCATCTCGATGACGAGATCAGCGGTATGAAACGTATCGTCGGATCATTTACCGAGGCATCTTCCTTCGCGCGCGCGACGCTCGGGCTGGTCGCTTTCACCGGGACTTTGTGGATATGCGGTCGCAGCCCGGCGTTAACCGGACCACTGGCCCTGATTTCGCTCGTCCTCGTCGTGCTTTCGACGTCTTCGACCGGGCTAGCCGGCGCATCGGTTGTGCTTTTGTTGTTGTATGCAACAGCAGCAATGCGTTCCGGATTCCAGCCGAACCAGCCCTATCGATCGGCTGCGGTGCTTTGCGCCCCACTGGTGGCGATCGCCGCAATTCTCGCCATAGCGCTCAATGACGCCGCATCGGATACCATCCGAAATTATTTCGACATTCTTATTTTTGACAAATCCACCTCTGCCTCAGGAATTGAACGGGATTCGTGGAACACTTCCGCTTTACAGAACTTCTTTGACTCCTATGGCATCGGCGTCGGCCTCGGCACCGTACGCGTATCAAGTTTCCCCTTGGCTCTCCTCTCCAACGTAGGCGTTGCTGGAACTTTGTTCTATCTGCTTTTTATCGGCACAGCCTTTCTTGGCCGCCGCGGCATGCCCGCAAGCGGTCCCAGCGATGTGCGTCTTGCCGCCCGCAACGCCTGCCTGGGTCTCATCATCGGCGATACCTTCGCGGCTACGACGGTGGAGCAAGGTCTGTTATTTTACATATTGGTCGGCATGGCCTGTGCTCAGCCTGAGCGAGCCGCCTACACGCCTCCCGTGATGTCCGGATTGCCGACGGAGGCGCCAATATGAATTCGGCTCCATCGTTCGGTGTCAATGGCCGCTTTCTGACTCAGCCCGTCACGGGCGTACAGCGATACGCCTATAATGTGCTCAACGCGATGAACGATGCGCTTTCGCAAGAGGGCGCCGAGGCGCCAATCATCGCTCCACCATTGGCTTCTGCCCCGGCTCTCTCCGCGATGCCGCTTCAGCGCTTTGGCCCGCTCAGCGGACATGGCTGGGAGCAAGTCATCCTGCCTACGCGCTGGCAGCACCGTCTGCTCAATCTATGCAACACCGCGCCGGCGGCGAAGGCGGATCAAGTGGTATGCATCCACGATGCCAACATATTTACGGCTCCCGAGAGCTACGGGGCCGCGTTCCGCGCGGCCTATCGCACGTTGCAGCCGTTTCTGGCCCGTCGAGCCGCGAGGATAACGACGGTCTCGACCGATTCCGCGCGCCAGATATCGCGTTATCTGCCGATCCGTGCGGCTGACATCGTGGTGCTGCCCGATGGTCACGAACATGCGCTCACTTGGGATCCCCGACTGACGAGCATCGGCCCTGCGGTCATCGAGGAGATGCGCGTTCGCGCCGGAAACGGCTTTGCGCTGGCGCTCGGATCGCGCGCCCGCCACAAGAATCTGCAACTGTTGTTCAAGATCGCGCCTGAGCTAGCCCAGATGAACCTCGGTATTGTCATTGTGGGTGGAGGCAGCGGCATTTTTGCTTCTGAAACGCTGTCGACAGCGCCGAACATCAAGGCTGTCGGCTATGTCACGGATCACGATTTGGCCTACCTGATGGAGCGGGCCCTTTGCTTGCTGTTTCCGTCATGGACGGAAGGCTTCGGCCTTCCCATTGTCGAAGCGATGGCACGCGGCTGCCCCGTGGTTTCGTCGGACCGTGCGAGCATGCCTGAAGTGTGTGGCGATGCCGCGCTGATGGCTTCGCCCGACGATCCCGCAGCCTGGGTGCATCAGGTACGCCAGCTGACGACTTCGACAGATCTCCGTCAACAACTCACCGGGCGCGGGCACGAGCGGCTGCCGCTGTTCTCCTGGACCAACTCGGCTGCCGGCTATCTCGACCTGATGCGGGAGCCGAAGCGGCAAATCGCTTCACCTCGCGGAACGGAGCATCCCTTGCCGAAGATCGCCGTTGTGATCGCGACCCTGGGTCGTCCGCATGTGGTGACAGCCACGCTAAGACATCTGCTTGCAACCCAGAACCTGCGGCCGGACCGGATCATCGTGTCCTGTGTTTCGCGCGAGGACGCCGGCGAGGCTGCTGATCTGCCGGCCGTCACCGTCATTACGGGGAAAGCCGGCCTGCCAGCACAACGGAATGCTGCCCTGGCGGCGCTGACACAGGAAACCGACGTCGTCGTTTTCTTCGATGATGATTTCGTGGCCGATGCCGATTGGCTGGCAACGGCGGCGAAAACCTTCCTGGTCCAGCCGGAAGTTGTCGCCTTCACCGGGCACGTGCTTGCCGACGATATCAAGGGAGCGGGATTGAGTTTCGATGATGCCCTTCATTTGCTTGAAACGTCCGACCGTTCGACTTCGTGGTCGAGCCTCGAACCCTACAGTCCCTATGGCTGCAACATGGCATTCCGCCTGTCGGCGGTCCGGGACTTGAGATTCGATGAACGGCTGGTGCTATACGGTTGGCTGGAGGATCGCGATTTTGGCGCTGCGCTCGCAAAGCGTGGCGGCAAGCTCATCAAATGTGCAGGCGCCTGCGGCGTGCACATGGGCGTCAAGAGCGGAAGAGTATCCGGCGATCGGCTCGGTTATTCGCAGATCGTCAATCCAATCTACATGCTGCGGAAGGGTACCATGACGTACGGACAGGTCGCCGGCCAGCTCTTTCGAAACGTCGCAAGCAACCTGAAGGGCTCGCTTAGACCGGAGCCTTTCATTGACCGGCGAGGCCGCCTAAGAGGGAATCTGCGGGGATTCGTCGACATCATGCGGGGACGCATCGAACCCGAACGCGCTCAGGCGATCCGCCCCCTTCTCCGACCAATCACTGCAGCTCGTTCTCGAGCGGCGCCTCGGCCTGACACCGGCAGCGACGAAACCGCGGTTTCCTGATCGCCGGCTTCATGGCTCTCGCGTGTCCACACACATTCTCCTTGGTTTCGGCTTCGAAGCGCAAATGCGAAGCCGATTTCGTTTGATGTTGATCCCAACGCCGTAGATCTGACCCGTGCTGAGTTGAGGAGTCGAGACCGCCACTATGCTGACCATGAAAACCCTTCTCGGCGCGGGCTGGACGGTTTCCTCTAGGCTCACCGGCCGTCTGATCGATTTCGGCACCCTTCTGGTGCTGGCGAGAACGTTGACCCCGGCAGATTTTGGCCTGACTGCGCTTGCAATGACGCTCACGGTCATAACCGACATGGTGCTCGAAGTCCCGCTCATTCAGGCTCTGACGCGCTTAACGCATGTCGACAAGTCGCACCTTGACACGGCTTTCTCCCTCGGCGCCCTCAGGGGCCTCCTGGTCGCCCTCGTTGTTCTTATCGCTGCCTGGCCATTTTCGCGCATCTATCATGACAGCCGGCTCATTGCCCTGGTCGCCGTGATTGCGATCGGACCCATCGCGCGCAGCCTCTACAGTCCCGCCATGGTGAACTACATCAGGAATATGAGCTTCCGGCAGGTATTTCTCGCCGAGATCTCGGGAAAAATAGCTGCATTCGCCGTCGCGGTGACGGTCACCTATCTCGGAGGCGGCTACTGGGCCATCGCAGCCAACAGCGTAGCCGCTCCGGTCGCTGCGATGACGATCTCGTATTTCATCGCCCCCTATGCGCCGAAATTCTCCCTGGCCAGATTTTCCGAGTTTTCGACATTTCTGGGCTGGCTCTCGATGGCGCAATTCGTTGCTGCCCTGAGCTGGCAGTTTGACCGGATCCTGTTGGGCTACTTTATCAGCAAGGCCGATCTCGGCCGCTACGCGATGGCGAGCGATTTGTCCGTATTGCCCAGCCAAAGCCTGATCGGACCGGCGATGCAGCCGGTCATGGCCGCCTTTGCGAAAATCAATCACGATCGCGATCGGCTCCGCAACGCCTATTCGAAGGCCTCGCACTTCACGATGATGCTCGCGGCTCCGGCTTGCGTCGGTATGTCGCTCACCTCGGACCTTATCGTCAGCGTGCTTTTCGGCCCGAAATGGACGGCGTCGGCCGCCTATTTGCAGTGGCTGGCGCTCGCCACGGTGCTCAGCGCATTCTATCAGCCATTGTACTCGCTTGCCCTTGCAACAAACCGGACCAGCATTGTCTTCCGGCTCGGTTTCGCCGAACTATGTTGCAAGATCATTCTGATGTCGCTTGGCCTATATTTCTATTCGGCGATGGGAGTGATTGCCGCGCGCGGAATTGTCTCCGTGATTGTGTTCGTTCTGTCGTTGCTTGCCGCGCGGCATCTGGTCGGCACGCATGCCGCTTCTGAAGTCGCTCACCTCTGGAAGGTCGGAGCTTCCTGCGCGGTGATGACCATGCTCGTCATAGTGCTGCGGAATGAGCTGGCCGGACGACATCTCAACGCGGTTATTGAGCTAGGGATCACCTCCATGTTCGGTGCCATCGCTTATGTTGGCACTCTCTTCATGCTCGGAGTTCGTCCAAGGACGTTTTCGATGCGAATGGCATGATCGGAACGGCCCTCGTCCAAGCGGGACGAAGAGATTTCGACGGCCTGTCGGACCATGAGGAATACGTCAGATGAAGAAACCGGCTTATTGTTTTTTTAGCTCGTTGACCGTCGTTGCTGCCTGGACCCTTACTTCGGCCGCGGCTCAGGCACAGACTGCCGGCTCCTGCGAGCTTCGCCCTGTCCTGATGGAAGATTTCAACGAACAGAGCATTTCCGCCCATCGCATCGGCCCTGCACGCTGGACCGCCCACACTCCCTGGAATGGCGATTTCGGCGACGCCAGATTTGTCGATCCCGGCCCGAACGGACCGTTCAAGGTCAAGGACGGAATACTTTCGATAACGGCGTCAAAAGACCATGCAGGACATTGGACCTCCGGCCTGATTGCCGCTGCCGATGCTTCCGGCGCGGGCACTGGCACGCGTTACGGATATTTCGAGGCGAGAATGAAGATACCGCCCGGCCCCGGTACATGGCCGGCTTTCTGGCTCGCGGCATTGAAGCCGGTCGCGGGCTCCGATGGCAATGTCGAGGTTGATGTCATCGAATATTATGGCCAATTCACCTCGGCCTATCGGACCGCGTTGCATATCTGGTACAAGGACGCGGCCAAGACCCGCGCAAATGGCGACAAGATCGACGTACCAGACGGCTCGCTGGTCCAGGATTTCCATACTTACGGAGTAGATGTCTCGCCCCAAGCCGTCGTGTTCTTTTTTGATGGCAAGCCGGTGTGGCGTCAGCCTGCGCCGCCCGAACTTGACGGCCCGCTCTATCCGCTGGTGGATCTGGCATTGGGCAGCGGCTGGCCGATCGACAAGACACCGAACCCGTCCGTGCTCCTCGTCGACTATGTCCATGTTTACGGCCGCGACGCCGGTCCTCCGAATGGCTGTCCGGCCGGGCCGCCTCCACCATCTCGCTGAAGAGGCACGCCGATAGCTTAAAAGGAAATGCAACGACCATAAATTCGAGGAACCGCCAGCGATCCTGCGCCCGGATCGAAATCACAAGCGATCTGGGAATTCCGGCACAAGATTTTCGATAAGAGGCAGTCCATGAAGGTCGCGATCGTGCATTATTGGCTCGTCGGAATGAGAGGCGGAGAAAAGGTCATCGAGGCGCTATGCGAGATGTACCCGCAGGCGGATATCTTCACCCATGTTTACGTTCCGGAGATGGTGTCCGACCGAATTCGGCAACATCGGATCATTCCGACCTTCGTGAACGCCCTGCCCCGCGCCTCCAGGATGTACAAGAGTTATCTGCCGCTCATGCCGCTCGCACTCGAGCAACTCGATTTGAGCGGCTATGACCTCGTCATCAGCAGTGAGTCGGGCCCAGCCAAGGGCATCGTCACACCACCGGAAGCGGTGCATGTCTGCTATTGCCATACGCCGATGCGTTACATCTGGAACATGTATCATGATTATCGGCAAGGCGCCGGTTGGCTTGCGCGTCAGATGATGCCGTCGCTGACACATTATCTGCGCATGTGGGACGTATCCTCGTCGAGGCGCGTGGATAGTTTCGTCGCAAATTCGGCGACGGTCGCCCGCCGTATCCGACGATATTACGGTGCAGACTCCACAGTGATCCACCCACCCGTCGATACTGATGCTTTTTCTCCCGTCAGCGCTTCGGAGATCGGCGATTATTTTCTGATGGTGGGCGAACTCGTCCCTTACAAACGCCCGGATCTGGCCGTACGAGCCTTCAACGAAATGAAACTCGAACTCGTTGTGATTGGCGGCGGCGAGATGCTCGATGATATCCGCCGGCTCGCAGGGCCTACGGTCAAGGTGCTGGGGTCGCAGCCTTTCGATGTCCTGAAGCGACATTATGCGAGATGCCGCGCGCTCATCTTTCCTGGAGAGGAAGATTTCGGAATGGTTCCGGTCGAGGCGATGGCAAGTGGCCGCCCGGTCGTCGCCTATGGCCGCGGCGGCGCGGTCGAGACCGTCGCAAGCGGCCTGTCAGGCGTATTCTTCACGCAACAAAGCGTCGAAGATATCTCATCGGCGGTCCGGGACCTTTCCAAGATCGAAATCGATCCCGACAAGATCGTCGCACACGCCAGGCAATTCGGCCGCGATCAATTTTTCCGGAAGATGCATGCGCATATCGACGGTCTTCTCATCCAAAGAAGAAGCGTTGCTTTGTCGGGCAACCTGCAGGCGAAATCCAATGACGTCGCGCCGCTGCCGTGAGTCTGACACAAGCATGAGGTGCTACAGTTCCCCGCGCGAACGCCAAGCATCGAAATCAAATCTTGTTGCCGATATTTTCAAAAAGACAAGTTGATCCAATCGATTAAGTAGCGCTCGAAATTTAAACGGCACGTGCGATTGATATGCGCCGGATTCTACGGTACCGTTTGCTAAAATTAATTCTTAATAACAAACAAATAGTTGGAGACGTCGGGAGGCAACAGAGGCTTCAGCATCGGAGTTCTGTGCCAATGACAGCTAACAATCCGAGGTCGGATTTTTCGCTCAAAGCCTGGATCATTGTTACCTCAGCTCGGCCTGCATTTTTTTGCCGCGCTCTCGACAAATCAAATTCGATAGAACCCTCTAATAGCTGATCGCGTTGTGAGCCACGCGACGTTTCGAGAGCACATTGAGGTGATCCTGTTGGAAATCAGCCTGCGTTCGTTGCGAAATGAATTCGCAAAGTTTGAGGTAACAGAATGAATATTGCCGGACAATTTCAGCCGTACCCGCCGGCGACAGGCACGGATCCTAATTCCGCGGCAATGTCCGTACTTCAGCTTCGCGCATTCTTTGGCCGCGAGTGGCGCCTCATAGCCTTGGCCACCATTCTTTCGATCATTCTGGGCGTTGCCTACGTAGCATCGTCGCCGTTTCGCTATACCGCTCATACCGACATGATCATCGATACCAAGCGTATTACTTGGGTGCAGAGTGAAATGTCGTCTGAAAACCGCGATGTTGACGATGCGGCGGTCGAAAGCGAAATCGAGACCACGAAATCGGAAAAGGTCGCCGGGCTGGTTGTCAAACGGCTGCATTTGACCTCGGATCCCGAATTTGTCGGCTCAAGGCCTGGACTCGTACATCGCGTTATCGCGTTTTCGAGGTCCCAGCTATCCAGGGTGCCCGGATTGGAAGGCATCGCCGAGACCAACGAAAAGCCTTCCCAGGGCGAGCTTACCCAACGGGCGATCGATACCCTCGAAAATAATTTGCGGGTTATTCGCCTGGGACGCAGCTATCACGAGGAGATTTCCTATACATCCCTCGACCCGGTCAAGGCAGCGAACATCGCCAACGCATTCGCGGATGCCTATATCGAAGAACAGCTGGATGCAAAATTCGAAGCTACGCGGCGGGCAAGCGAATGGCTTCAGCAACGGCTGGGAGAGCTTCGCCAGCAGGCGAGCGATGCTTATAAGGCTGTGCAGGATTTCAAATCCGCCAACGGCATCATTATCGGTGTCGACGGCAAGCTGGCCAGCGAAGTCGAGCTTGATCAGCTGGGGATTGCCCTCGCAAAGGCTCGCGCCAACACCAGTGAAGCCCGCGCCAAGCTGGACCGCATTACGCGCGTTCTGCAGGAGCGAACAACCTCCGATAAGCAGAACTTCAATATTCCGGACCCGGTGGTAACCGACGCCTTGAGCAGCCCGGTGATCACCAAGCTTCGGCAACAATTCCTCGAAGACCAGAACAAGATGAGCGAGTGGAGCGTCAAATATGGACCGACCCACATGGCCGTCCAGAATTTGCGCTCGGATATGGCGACCATCCAGCAATCGATCTGGGACGAGATTTCCCGCATCGCCGAGAGTTACAAGAGCGAATACCAGATTGCGAAAAGCCAGGAAGAGGCGATCGACAAGCGTATGTCCGACGTCTTCCAGAAGTCAGCTTCGACGAGACAGGCACAGGTTCATTTGCAGGAGCTCGAGACCGCAGCAACCAGCTATCGTAACATCTACGAGACATTCCTGTCCCGCTTTACTCAAACCGTTCAGCAGCAATCCTTTCCTTCTACCGAAGCCCGAATTGTGACCGACGCAACGCCCCCGCGTAAGCCGAGCTCTCCAAAGGTCGGACTGACGTTGGCCCTCGCGACAGTCTGCGGACTGGCGTTTGGAATCATGTGCGGAGTTGCTCGCGAACAGATGGATCGACAGATCCATACTCGTGCGCAGCTCGAAAAACTGCTCGGCACTACCTGCCTTGCGGTTTTGCCGGCATTGTCCAAAAAGGCCCTTACCGGCAAGTTCAGGGCTGCACCGGAGGGAGCCGCGTTTCGCCAGATCAGCGAGGTCGCGCCGTTCTCCGCCACGGCAGAAGCGCTGCGCTATATCAAAGTTGCGATCGATCTTCATCCGACCGAAGGCAAAGTCATCGGGATGGTCTCGGCACTGCCGGGCGAAGGAAAAACCACCGTCGCAGCGGCATTCGCCGCGTTCGTTGCCCGGACCGGTGCACGATCACTGCTGATCGACGCCGATCTGCGCAATCCATCGATGACGCGATCGTTGGGCCATGTTGATTCACCGGGACTGCTGAACATGGTCGTCGAAGGTGCGAACTTCGAGGACTTTGTCGTTTCGGATCCGCATTTCAAATTCGACTTCCTGCCCGCTTCGACGCGGATCAAGTTCTCCAACAGCTCCGACGTCTTGAACTCGAAGGCCGTCAAGGAAATGTTGAGAAGAGCGAGGAGCAGCTACGACTACGTCCTGGTCGATCTGCCTCCGATCCTGCCGGTGGTCGACGTCAAAGCCTCGGCTCAGCTGTTCGATGCGTTTATCATGGTGGTCGAGTGGGGCAGCACATCGACCGACGAGATACTGAAGGCGATCGGTGCTACGCCCGTTCTATCGGACCGCCTTCTCGGCGCCGTTCTCAACAAGGCCGATGAAGCCGTAATGCGTCGACACGAAGGGTACTCTTCCGACCGGCGTCACACCTATTACACCAAGCCGCGCGCTTATGCGTGAAGCGATGGGTACAGCATTGGTGCCGTGGCGGCGGCATGCGAACGAAATCCAACTTGGGCAGAGAGGCTGACTCACTTTCCCATTGATGCGCTGCGAAGCAACGGTTGGGATTCGATCACTTCTTCACGACGGGCTCATCTCAAAAGAGATAATACGAATGCGTATCCCTTGGATTCATCTGACAAAATTTTGTTGGCTCTTGCCTAGAATAGCAGCTTGCGCGAATTGTGCAGCGCACGGTATGGTTAAGACGTGATGAAGTTCGGGGGTAAGTTTTTAAGGGGGCAAGCTTCAAGGACGAGGTGTTCTTCAATCCTGTAGGAGTACCCCCCATGGCCAGTTTAGTTCACGCTCGTGGCAAGTTGCGGTTTACTTCTGTCGAGACACCCCGCCCCATAGGGTTGGGTCTGAAACGCGCAGCTGATGTTCTGATCGCTCTCACTGGTATTTTCTTACTCGCTCCGCTGTTGGCGGTTTGTTTTGCCACAATCATGCTCGGCTCTCCCGGCCCTGCCTTGTTTCGCCATCGACGCATCGGCTTCAACGGCAAGCCATTCTTTTGTCTGAAATTCAGGACCATGGTGACGGATGCGCCGCAGCGCTTGCAGCGGCTGCTGGAGTCTGATCCTGCCGCTGCTGCCGAATGGGCAGCGACGTGCAAGCTGCGTCATGATCCACGGATCACGATGATCGGATCGCTTCTGCGGAAGTCCAGCCTCGATGAACTGCCTCAGTTGTTCAATGTCCTGCGCGGCGAGATGAGCATCGTCGGACCGCGTCCTGTTACCGAAGAAGAACTCACCAGGTATTCGAATGCGGTCAATGCCTATCTGGCGTGCCGGCCAGGCATTACAGGACTTTGGCAGGTAAGCGGCCGTAGCTCGACGAGCTACAGCAGGCGGGTTGCCTGTGACACGTTCTATGCGCAGAACTGGTCGATGGCACTGGATGCGAAGATATTGGTGGTTACGCTCCCATCTCTCTTGCTTACCGACAGCGCCTATTGAACTCCCTGCGAGCAAATATCTGATATCTAGCTTGTCTCGGCCAGGAACGTAGGCCGCTCTCTAGAATTGTCGCCCGTATGCTGCCCGACTAAGGCTATCAACGATGTCGGCCGGCAATCCCGCGAAAGAAACGTTTGACCGCTGGTGGTCTTCGTTACGAAAATCGGTGCTGCGCATGAAGATCATGGTTACCGGCGGAGCCGGCTACATCGGCTCCCATACATGTGTCGAACTGATCGATGCCGGCCACGAGGTGGTCGTCTTTGACAATTTCTCCAATAGCAATGTCGAGGTCATCAGACGTATCGAACGCATCACAGGCGCCGTTCCCGCCGTGGTTCGAGGCGACGTCAGGGACGGCAATCTCCTCACCGAAGCGCTGGCGGTGCATCGCTGCGAAGCCGTGATTCATTTTGCCGGGCTGAAATCCGTCGCGGAATCGGTGAGCCAGCCGCTTCTCTACTATGAAAACAACGTGCTCGGCTCCATGAGACTCGTGCAGGCGATGAAGGAGGCCGGCGTCAACAAACTGGTGTTTTCGTCATCGGCGACAGTCTACGGAGATCCGGTATTTCTTCCATTGACCGAAGACCATCCCAAGTCGCCCTATAGTCCTTACGGTCGCACCAAGCTCGTTGTCGAAGACATGTTGACGGAGATCGCCCGATCCTGCGAAAATTTCAAAGTGGCGATCCTGCGTTATTTCAATCCGGTCGGATGTCACGTCAGCGGATTGATTGGAGAGGATCCGCTCGGTGTACCAAGCAATCTGATGCCCTTCATCGCCCAAGTCGCAGTCGGACGGCGTTCGCATGTCAACATTTTTGGCGATGATTACGGCACGCCCGACGGCACCGGAATTCGGGACTATGTTCACGTGGTCGACCTAGCGATCGGCCATCTGCGGGCGCTCGAACATCTCAGCAAGGAAGACTTCATACAGGTCAATCTCGGTACCGGCCGGGGCAGCAGCGTTCTCGAACTCGTCAACGCATTTTCCAAGGCTTGCGGCAAGCATATTCCATTTGTCTTTGCGGCGCGGCGCGAAGGAGACGTTGCAAGTTATTATGCCTGCACCGATCTGGCGCATGAAACCCTTCGTTGGCGGGCGACGCGAAACCTGCATGACATGTGTGTGGACACCTGGAGATGGCAAAGCCAGAATCCGTATGGCTATGGGATCGCTGCGGATCATACGAGCGCAGTGGCGTGATATTAGGAACTCATCGTTCGTTCCGTAGCCGGTCCTATCGGACCTGGAATTCCCTCCCGGAAGCACTGAGGCGCCGGGAAGGATATAGTCCGGCCATCAGTGATCTGTTCGACTCTTCAATTTTGATCAGGGGGACGCGGCTGAGTCCCGGACGAATTGGGGTGGACGGACTGGTTGATTAAACGGCAAGCCCGCCGGCTAAGAGCGGGCGGGCTTTTTCGCAGATATCCCTGGTGGGCGAGCCACCCGCGGCACGCCGCTGCAGCGTGGGACGGATCGGCGCGTTGCACTCAGTGGGTATCGGTCTTCTGCCATTCCTCCAGGTCAGGAGGCCGTCCGCTATTTTGCTGCTCCTTCTCCGGGTTCCCTTTCCACGGCTTGTCGGTCTGTTT
Organism: Bradyrhizobium sp.; assembly: GCA_035547995.1. Lineage (GTDB taxonomy): Bacteria > Pseudomonadota > Alphaproteobacteria > Rhizobiales > Xanthobacteraceae > Bradyrhizobium. The sequence continues at coordinate 36,452 of DASZTN010000019.1, forward strand.
TGGGGATTTCCAATCAGTCCGTTGTCGTGGATCGTCGAGCGGTGTTTCCTTGCTCATTCATGGCCTCCTCGGTAAGACAGAACAAAAATAACCGGCACACTCCGGGATATCGAGAACTGAACACCACCGCGGTCCCGCCGTTCCTATTGGTCGAGATCAGCAGAAGCTTCGCCGTAGGATGCGTTCCAATTTGACGGCATTTCCTGCGAGGATCCCGTGCCGGACCAATTTCCGCGGGCCTCATGCAGACGCGTGATGGGCACACCAGGAATAAATTGCGCGTTGCTAACTGGATTTCACCGAAATCGAATAGACCTGCCGCGTTCCCTCCGTGACAATGACCTCGAGCCGGTCCGAGGGCTGGAGCTCCTCTTTCAGGGCCTCACCGCACCAGTGCTTTGCCTCCCACCAGGCCGCTCCGTCATCCGGCAGATCGAGCGGATCAGACTCTGCGTCTCTTCTTCCCTTGATGCTGAATCTGTAAATCGGCATCTCAAATCCTCTTTCGAAGGTGCAGATAGTCTGCTTGGAAGTCGCAAGCCTCTTCCAATTTATCGCGTTGCAAGATTGTGACTGTTTTTCCCTTCCAGACAATCAAGCCGCGATTCCTTAGTTCCTGAAGCGTCCGGTTGACATGTACAGTGGACAGTCCGCACGCATCGGCCAGACTTTGTTGGGTGAATGGAACGACGAAGGTGCCGTCCTCCACCAGGCCCACAGCAGCCAGGCGGGCCTCGAGCTCACATATCAGATGAGCGACACGCCCTAACGCTTCGCGAGAGCCGAGGTTCGCTACCCACTCTCGAAAGATGGCTGCATCGATCAGCGTCTCCCGCCATAGGATGTGCGTCAGCCTGGGCGATGCGTCGAGCGCCCGGCGCAGCCAGTCATGCGGTATGAACGCGACTTTCGTGGGACCGACACTTCGCAGGTCGTGATCCATATCAGGCAGATGGAGACTGTGCAGGTCCGGGATGTCGCCAGGGACGTGGTATGACAAGATCTGTCTTCTCGCCTCGACGATCTTCTCCCTGGTCAGGAATCCTTCCAGTAGCAGGGAACAATTCGTCGAAACGTCGCCTTCTCGAATGATATATTCCTCAGGCTCAAGGGTCTTTGCGACCGATGGCATCCTGCTGAGATGCTCTACATCTTCCTGCGATAAAGTCGCAATCGCCCTAAGTCGATCGATGAGCTTTTGGTGGACCATTTACGGGCTCCTGGAATGCCGTTCATTAACCGCCCTGCACTGCTCGCCCGCCGGGCGAAGGCGTTCCGGAGGATGATATCCATTGGATCAAACGTCGATTTACTACGGATCGCCTCGATCACTCGATTCAGGCTTCACTTCAGCTGGGCTCGTTGGAACATCGCTCTGCTTTGGATTGCGTGTAGCTTCGTGCGAAACCGATTTATCGGGCGTCGTATGATGTACATTCTGGGCACGTTGCTTATCCGATGGCTGTTCTTCGCCCTTCGGCCTGTCGACGCCCTGATGAGAATTGGCCATGTTTCCATCCATCGGTTGATTGCGAGCCCAGGACATTGCGCCTGCTTCGGTTCGCCCAGAGGTTACCGACCGCCAACGCGGTACTTGGACCTACGCCGCACGGTCGGCATGGTTCCCGAGAAAACCGGTTCAGCTTCGGAACGAGGAAAGGCATTGGATGGATCGGATCTCGAACTGTTCCCTAGGAACGCGTTGGACGATCCGGGGTTTGCTCGTTTTCCGCAAGAGATGAGGTGATCCATGAAAGTGTGTGATGCGATGACCGCTGAAGTGCAGCTCTGCACACCTGAAGATACCTTGAAAGACGCAGCCGAAGCGATGATGGCGCTCAATGTCGGCCTGCTGCCTGTGGCCGACAATGATCGCCTCGTCGGCATGATATCGGATCGTGACATCGCCACGCGCGGCGTCGCAATGGGACTCGGGCCGACATCGTCCGTGCGGGACGTCATGACCGGGGACGTCAAATATTGCTTCGAAGACCAGGATCTGGACGAGATAACGCGTAACATGGGCGACATCCAGGTCAGACGCCTGCCGGTCGTCGACCGGAACAAGCGCCTCGTAGGCATCATCTCGCTTGGAGATATCGCATGCGCGCGCTCCGGCGATGGAACGGCCGAAGCCCTGCATCAAATCTCGCAGCCTGGCGGACAGCACTCGGGCATGACGAGCCGCTTGTCTTGATCGCAATGGCGCCAGAGCCACCCCGGAAGCCATGGCACGCGTTCTGATCGGCACATCGGGATGGCATTATGACTCTTGGCGCGGGCCTTTCTTTCCGAAGGGGCTCGCGCTCAAGAGCCAGCTTCAATATTATTCGAGCCAATTTTCCACTACCGAGCTCAATGGCGTCTTTTATCGGACGCCCAGCCTGGATGCAGTCAGAACCTGGCGGACGCAGACCGGCGAGGATTTCGTCTTCGCCTGGAAGGCCTCCAAATTCATTACCCACTGGAAACGTCTCTCGAACAATTCGAGCAATAGCCTGGCATTGATAGAAGAGCGGCTGGCGCTGCTCGGCAGCAAGGCTGGCCCAGTGCTGTTCCAACTTCCTCCCAATTTCGAAGTCGACGCCGAGCGACTTGCGTCATTCTTCAAATTACTCTCGAAGCGGCGACGCTACAGCTTTGAATTTCGACACCCGAGCTGGTACCAGCCGCGGATCTTCAAGTTGATGTCGCAACGAAATGTCGCGCTCTGTCTGTCCGATCATCATGATGCGCCTGCTCCATGGAAACGCACCGCGGATTTTGTCTATATCCGCGGTCACGGTCCCGGGGGACGATACAAAGGCCATTATCGGCCGCAGACGTTGTCGAAGTGGGCGACACGCATCAGATCCTGGAAAAAGCAGGGATGCGATGTTTTTGTCTATTTCGACAACGATCAGAAGAGCGCTGCTCCCGCCGATGCGCTCAAGTTGAAGCAGCTTCTGAGCTAAAACATCAATGTCGTTCCTCCGGCCTTCCTTTTGGGCCACGAGGCTAGATAGGAACGTGCAGTGGTGATCGAACTTGATCAAAGTCGAGTGCGACGGGGATCAAGTTGCAGATGCCGAGCAATGGACGGGGCAAACGGGGACGGCTCGGGAAAGCGATAGGTCTCGGGATCATCACCGGGGCCGCCGATGACGACCCTTCTGCAATCGGCACTTACGCCAGCGCCGGCGCGCAGTTTGGGACATCCATCCTCTGGATCGCTCCCGTCCTGCTTCCGATGATGTTTGCCGTGGTCTACCTCTCCTCCAAACTGGGACAGGTTTCCGGCCGCGGCCTATTCCATGTCATTCGCGACTTCTATCCGAAATGGCTTCTCTGGGTCGTGCTGGCCGGAGTCATGATTGGAAACACCATCGAGGCGGCAGCCGACCTGGGCGGGATGGCAGCGGCCATCAACATATTCATTCCGCTTCCCATGCCCTGGATCGTGTCAGGGGTCGCGCTGGGACTTCTCGCGCTTCAGGTGTTTGGCTCTTATGCCTTCATCCGATCGGTTTTCCGCTGGCTTGCGCTGGCGCTGCTCGCCTATATCGGCGCTGCCATTCTTGCAAAGCCGGAGATCCAGCCCGTCATTGCCGGTACGCTAATTCCAAGCGTGAAATTCAATCGCGGCTTTCTCGCCATCATCGTCGCCATCATCGGGACTTCCCTTTCGGCCTATATCTATACCTGGGAGTCGAACCAGGAGGTGGAAGAGAAGATCGAACAAGGGAAGACCCGGCTTTCCCAGCGGGTTGGCACGACCGAGCCCGAACTGGCACAGAGCCGCCGCGATATCGTCATCGGCATGGTATTCTCCAATGTGGTCGTGTATTTCATCATGCTCTCCACCGCGGTGACATTGAATGTCCATGGTCATTTCAATATCGATACCGCCGCCCAGGCGGCTGAAGCATTGCGTCCCCTGGCTGGAGCTGCGGCAAGTACTCTGTTCACGATCGGCATCATCGGTGTCGGATTTCTCGCTGTCCCTGTGATGACGGCCGGTGCGGCTTACGATCTGGCGCAATCTTTCGGCTGGAGTGCCAGCCTTCACGCGAGGCCCGCAGAGGCGCCAAGATTCTATTGGGCCATCGCGACGCTCACCGCCATCGCCGTCCTGCTGAATTTCCTCGGGTTCAACCCGATGCAGGCTCTGGTCTGGTCCGGGATCGTGCAGGGCGTTTCAACGCCGCCGCTGCTCCTGTTGATCATGCTGATGACCAATAATCGCGCGATCATGGGGGACGAGACGAATTCGGTCTGGATGAATTGCCTGGGCTGGGTGACGACCATCGCCGTCTTCTCGGCAAGCGCCGGGCTGGCTCTCACATTGTTGCTGTGACCGAGGGCGACGACCTCCATCGATTTCTTCTCCTGATCCCTTCGGGTGAGAGGTTTCCGCTACGCGCTGTTCCACCGTCTGCAAGGAAGGCGGCGATGTTCCGGAGACGGCGACGGATCGCGCATGGTACTGTACGTTATCGATGGGCATTTCCAGCCGAAACAGGTGGTGGCGACATGTCTGCAAGGAGCGCCGGTATCCTAGCATTCAGAAGGAGGCGCGGAAAGATCGAGGTACTGCTGGTTCACCCCGGCGGGCCATTTTGGCGCAACAAGGATCTCGGAGTGTGGTCGATTCCCAAAGGCGAATATGGCCCGAGCGAAGATCCGGAGGCCGTCGCGCGTAGAGAATTCTACGAGGAGCTGGGCACAGAAATAGGCGGAAAGCTGTCCCTGTTGGACGAGGTCCGACAGCGCGGCGGCAAACTGGTGAAGGCATTCGTCATCGAATCCGATGTCGACGTTCAGAACATCCGAAGCAACATGTTCGAGATCGAGTGGCCGCCGCACAGCGGACGCAGGCAGGCATTTCCGGAGGTCGACCGCGCGGAGTGGTTCGACCTTCCCTCTGCGCGCGCCAAGATAAATGAGGCCCAACGAATCCTGCTCGATCGGCTTGAGACATCGGCCGGGACCGCAAAACGGTGAGGGCAGCCCGCCAGGCCGCGAGCCCGAATTCCTCCGGATCCTGACCGCCAATTGGAAGGTCAGAAAACCTCTTTTGATGAGCCGCGGTTCTCGGCGGCACGATATTCCTTACAAGGGGTACCCCGAGCAGTTAGGAACGTTCGGGATGCGCTCGCATTGAGCTGGAACCAACATCATGCTGAACGCCCGCGGGGGGTTCAAGTCGTCGCGCCCAAAAGCCGCGTGGGAAAGCCCGACCGGCCACGCCTTGCGTTGCCGTCGTATATCAAACGAGGATCACAAATGCAGAAGGGCTTTGCGTTCACCAAACTTGCCGATCGCCTCACCAGCATCGCGGATTTATCTGAAGACGACCTGGAACTACTCACCAAGATGCCTTCAACCATCGGCCATTTTGCCTCGCACGATCAAATTCTGCGCAAGGGCGATAAACCCTCGCGCTGTTGCCTGCTGCTGCAGGGTTATCTTTGCTGGAGAGACGAGAAGGACGGACAAATCACTTCCATTTTCGTACCCGGTGACATCCCCGATCTTCATACCGTCGTCGCACCAAGGCTCGCGGCTCGTCTGACCACGCTCGGTCCGGCGGTCGTCGCGTTCGTGCCGCACGCTTTCCTAAAGCAAATCCCGTTGTTCTCGCCAGGCCTTTGCCACGCCTTTCAGCTTCTCGGCCTGGCCGACGCAGCCTATCTGAGAAACTGGATCGTCAATCTCGGCAGCCGTGACTCGCTGGCACGCGTCGCTCATTTGATCTGCGAAATCGTAACCCGGCTACAGGCCGTCGGCCTCGCGAAGGATTTTCGGTTCCCCTCGCCGTTTACCCAATCCGATCTGGCCTCCGCCTGTGCGATATCGGCGGTGCATGCCAATCGCATCATCCAGGAATTACGACGAAGACAGTTGCTGCACTGGCAGTCGAGAACCATCACGATCCTCGACTGGGAGGCCCTGTCCCGTCTGGCTGAATTCGAGCCCGATTATCTCGGCCTGAATGACACGGCGAGGCCGGGGCGGCATCAGCAACTGCCGCCGATCTCGTCTGCGCCGGAAACAGAGCTCTCGGTCTCGCGCTGAGTGACAGGCCGACTACCTCGACGGGACCGGTCGACTTTCTCTGACAGCGCAGACCGGACGTCTGCTACGACCCGGCTCCAGTCGCCGGCAATGTGTTGATGAAACAGCCGCACGGTCGGATACCAGAATGTCGTGTTGCCAGAGGCAGGCCAGCGCCAGTCGCATTCTGCGTGCAGCATGACCCAAGTCTCGCGACCCAGAGCGGCCGAGAGGTGCGCCATCATGGTGTCCGGACAAATGCAGAGGTCCAGCACGCGCAACCGCGCAGCGAGCAGCTCGATATCCGGCGTGCTGATATCGACCGCGCCGATTTCGGCAGCCATACGGGAGGCCGGCCCTTGCTGCAGCGAAAACAGCCGTACGTGCGAACCCTCGAGCCGCTTCAACAACTCTGCAGGAACCACCCGGCGCCGGTCCCAATCGCCGACATCCCAGACCAGCCCAACCGAAAACGTATCGTCCTCGGCTAGACGATCGCCTCTCCCCGCCCTGAGATAGGAGCGACGCATCTCGATCTGATCGCGTCCCGCCCGGATCGCGTGTGGGATCTCCATGATCTCGATGTCGACGTCGAAATCCACTTCGGGCGTTCCATCGTGCAGCGGCATCGCCCGGTCCACACCCTCGACCCTGGCGATCAATGGCAACAGTGACGGTTGACACCAGACGGTAATCTCCCGGGCGAGCTTTCTCAGCAGCGGCAGGAACCGGGCAAACTGAATCGTATCACCAAGCCCGTGATAGCAGCGTACAAGGACATGCTGGCCGTGCAGTGATTCGCCGCGCCAAATGCGCTGGAGATGGCGGGGGCCTTCGTGCTTGTGGGCCGTAGAACGGCAAACAGCCATAAGATCGCGATCGGTGATCTCCCATGCCCGTGCAAAGTCCCCGGCCCGCATTGCGGCGGTCCAGCTGGATCGGCCGGTAAGGCTGATCCGCGGTGTCCGTGGTATCGCGGTCATCCTCAGTGCGATGACCGACGGACAAATTTGTGGAAGCGGCTGATTTTTCCGTCCTTGGTGCGATCCTGGTAGAGGAACGCAAGATCGGATTCGTCGAACTTCTGAAAGAACTCCTCCCAGCCGATATCATCCAGGCTCTCGTCCTTCGGTCCGAAATCGATGCGCAGGATTCCCGCATGCCCGTCATCCTCGGTAGCCGTCACCGTCGACGGCCGCCCGTGGCGCTCGGTCGCCCACTTCCGGATGATCTCGTGATCCGTAGTCGTATGACTTTCACTCATCATGTTCTCCGTGCCGTCAGCTGGCCTTGCCGCGACAACGCGACATCGTTCATTTCGTTCTTGTTACGCGGCTTTATTCCGCAACCCGCTCTACAAGCTGCTTCTTCATCTTCATCATCTTCTTCCTGATGCGTTCCCTGGCGACGTCGCCGGATTCTATCCTGAGTTAATGTTTTTTCGATTTATGGCGCGAATTCCGCGGTTGGCATGCCGGGTATCAGAGGCCGCGGGAACGAACCCTTCCACCGCACGTTCGCGACGTACTTACCTTTAACCTCTGATTTTTATGGAGCAAGACGCCGATGCATTCACGGCTTCAAGACAGGCGCCGCGTCCGCGTCGGCATCGTTGGGGTGGGAAATTGTGCGAGCTCATTGGTGCAAGGTCTTACCTATTACCGGAACGCCAAATCCAACGAACCGGTACCGGGTTTGATGAATGCCGATCTTGGCGGCTATCACATCAGCGACGTGGAGATTTCGTCCGCTTTCGATGTCAATGCCGACAAAGTCGGATGCGACCTTGCCGACGCGATCTATGCCAAGCCGAACAATACCCATCGCTTTGCGTCCGTCGCCAAGACCGGAGTAATGGTTCAGCGAGGCCCGGTGCTTGATGGAATCGGCCGCTACCTGGAGAAGGACGTTCCCATTTCCGACAGCCCTGAATGCGACGTGACCGACGTCCTATCGAAGTCGCGCACCGACGTCGTGGTGTCCTACCTTCCGGTGGGGTCGCAACGAGCCAGCGAATGGTATGCACAGCGGGCGATCGAGGCCGGTTGCGGGTTCGTCAATTGTATCCCGGTATTCCTCGCGTCCGATCCGGAATGGCGCCGCCGCTTCGAGGAGGCGGGTCTTCCCATCGTCGGTGACGACATCAAGAGCCAGGTCGGAGCGACCATCCTTCATCGCGTCCTTGCCAATCTGTTTCGCGAACGCGGAGTCCGGCTCGATCGCACCTATCAACTGAATTTCGGCGGCAATACCGATTTCAAGAACATGCTCGAGCGCGAGCGCCTGGCGTCGAAGAAGATATCCAAGACGCAAGCCGTCACCAGCCAGTTTGCCGTTCCCCTCGACGAGGACGACATCCATGTCGGACCGAGCGATCATGTTCCCTGGCTCACTGATCGCAAGCTTGCTTACATCCGGCTGGAGGGAACAACTTTCGGCGGTGTGCCGCTGAGCGCCGAAGTCCGGCTCGAAGTCTGGGATTCACCCAATTCCGCCGGCGTGGTGATTGATGCCGTACGATGCGCGAAGCTTGCCATGGATCGTGGCGTCGCCGGCGCGCTGACCGGTCCGTCCAGCTATTTCATGAAATCTCCACCCCAGCAGTTCAGCGACGAGCAAGCGCGCCTTAAGACCCGCGCCTTCATCGACGCAAAGGCGTAGCGATGGTGAAGACCATTCACCTCGTTCGCCACGGTCACCACGCCCTGGTCGCAGGCGTGCTCTGCGGCCGCACACCCGGCATCGAACTCGACGAACTGGGCTGTCGGCAGATGTCGCTCTGCGCCCGAAGGATTCTACCGAGACCTTGCGCCATCCAATGCAGCCCGCAACGACGAGCGCAGCAATCGGCCGGCATTCTCGGCTGGCATCTCCGCCTGCCAGTCGAGATCGTTGCCGCGGTCGACGAACTCGATTGCGGTGATTGGACCGGACGCTGCTTTGATGAGCTCGCGGAAGATTGCGATTGGCAACGCTGGAATCGGAGCCGTGGAACAAGCCGGCCGCCGAATGGCGAGAGCATGTCTTGCTTGCAACGACGGATGGTGCAGCACATCGAACAGCTTCGGGGCGATCGGGGCGACGGCGCCATTGTCATCGTCAGCCACGCCGAACCGATCAGGGCTGCGCTGCTGCATTACGCCGATGTCCCGCTCGACGATTTTCTTTCGATCGCTGTCGACCCCGCTAGCATCAGCACGCTGTGCATCGACCGCGCCGGCGTGCATATCTCCGGGATCAATCAGAGGGTTGACGTGTGAAGATCGTCATCTTCGGCCTTACGATCTCCTCTTCCTGGGGCAACGGCCATGCCACCTTGTGGCGCGGTTTGTGCAAGAATCTTGCCCGGCTCGGTCACGCCGTGGTTTTCTTCGAGCACGATGTTCCCTATTACGCTGGCGCACGGGATTTGACCGAACTGCCTGGCGGGCGGCTCGAACTCTACACGAGCTGGCAGGACGTCAGACAAACCGCAGGCGCCCAGGTCATTGACGCCGACGCGGCTATCGTCACCTCCTATTGTCCCGACGCGACCGAAGCGACCCGGCTGATCCTGGACCAGGGCCGCTCCATGAGCGTGTTCTATGATCTCGATACGCCGATCACACTTGCAAGGCTGAGGGCCGGAGAAGTGGTGCCCTATATCGGTCCCGACGGCCTTGCAGCGTTCGATCTGGTCCTCAGCTTCACCGGTGGAGAGCTGGCTTTTCGCGAATACCGCAGCCTTGCCGGCGCGCGTCGCATTGAAGCACTTTACGGCCACGTCGACCCTGACATTCATCGGCCGACTCTCCCGCAGGCGCACTACCGGGCGGATCTTTCCTATCTCGGGACGTATTCGCAGGACAGGCAGCAGGTGCTCGAAGCCTTCTTCGTGAGCCCGGCTCGGTCGCGGCAGGATCTGCGTTTCCTGATCGGCGGCGCGCAATACCCGCAGGATTTTCCGTGGTCACCGAACATCTATTTCGTGCGGCATTTACCGCCGTCGGAGCATGCGGCGTTCTTCGCGTCCTCGCGCTTGACGCTGAATGTCACCCGCAAGGCGATGGCGGAAATGGGCTGGTGTCCATCGGGCCGCCTGTTCGAGGCAGCCGCCTGCGGCGCACCGCTTCTCAGTGATTCCTGGAACGGCATCGACTCCTTCTTTGAGCCTGGCGAAGAGATCCTGCTGGTCCGGCAAACCCAGGATGTGCTGGCGGCGCTCGCGCTCGATGATAACGACCTCCGCCGCATCGCCGATCGGGCGCGGGAACGTACGCTTGCGCAGCACAGTTCGATCAAGCGCGCGCAGGAGTTCATCGAGCTGCTCGATCATCCGGGCCAACGCGGCACCTCGCCGCCGACACTTCAGGAGGCTTAAAATGTGGGGCATTGTCCCGGCGGCCGGTCGCGGCAGCCGCATTCAGCCACTGGCATTTTCGAAAGAGTTGCTCCCGGTCGGGAGCCGCTGCGACAATGGCACCGACCGCCCCTGCGCGGTCGCGGAATATCTGATCGAACGGCTTATTCTGGGAGGAGCCGACAAGATCTGCTTCGTCATTTCGCCCGGCAAGTCCGACATTCTCGAATATTTCGGCGACAGCTATGGCAGCGCGCGCCTCGCTTATGTCGTGCAACCCCGGGCGTTCGGCCTTTGTGATGCCATCTTCAGGGCAAGCACCGTCGTGGGCAATGAGGAAGATGTGCTCGTCGGCCTGCCTGACACGGTCTGGTTTCCGAAGGCTGCGCTTGGCGCCCTGCCCGATGCCGCGCTGTCCTTCCTGCTATTCCCGGTCGAACATCCCGAATTCTTCGATGCGGTGGTGATCGAAGGGGATCTGGTGAAGGAAATTCAGGTCAAGCAGGCTGGCGCGACCTCGAACTGGATATGGGGCGCATTCAGGATGTCGCCTTCCGGCTTTCGCGACCTGCAGCTCCTATGGGAAAATCGCAAGCGGCAGGATGAATATTTCGGCACGCTGGTGAACGGCTATCTGGCCGCCGGCGGCCGCGGAATCGGCATCAAAGCGGGAGAGGCTTACGTCGACGTCGGTACCATCGACGGCTACCGCACAGCGATAGCCCTGCTTGCGGCAAGAACGGAAAACGACGATCGCCGATTCAGGCTCCGCACCGCTTCCATGCCGGACACCGTCGCGGCATCGACCCGCCGCCTCTTCGATGGAGGACCACCGTGAGCTCCGCACTCTCAAAGGAAGAAATCCGGCAGCGCATCGATGCACTCGGCCCGTGGTTCCACAATCTCGACCTCAAAGGCGTACCTACCGCGCCAACGCATTTCCTCGGCGACTACCCCAATGTCAAGTGGCGGCGATTCTCGTCCATCATCCCCGAGAATCTCAAGGGAAAGTCAGTGCTCGACATCGGCTGCAACGCCGGGTTCTACGCCATGGAAATGAAACGTCGCGGCGCCGATCGGGTGCTCGGTCTCGATACTGACGACGAATATCTGGAGCAGGCGAAATTCGCTGCCGACATCAACGGGCTCAAGATCGAATTTCGCAAGCTATCGGCCTATGACGTCGGTCGGCTTGGCGAACAATTCGATCTCGTGATCTTCATGGGCGTGCTTTACCATTTACGGCATCCCCTGCTCGCGCTCGACCTCATTCACGAGCATGTGGCGCGTGATCTCCTGCTCTTCCAATCGATGCAGCGCGGCAATTCGCAAGTCGACCGCCTGGCTGAAGATTACGATTTCTGGACGACTTCGCAGTTCGACAGTCCCGGCTATCCGAAGCTGCATTTCATCGAGAAGCGTTACGCCGACGATCCGACCAATTGGTGGGCGCCGAACCGAGCCTGCGTCGAGGCCATGCTGCGAAGCGCGGGCTTCGTCGTCGCGGCTCATCCCGAAGAGGAGGTCTATCTCTGCAGGAAGGCAGGCCGGCCGCAGGCTGACGGGCCGGTTTACCCGTCGCGGAGTGCGGCGAGATGATCGAGGCGGCGAAAATCTGGAACGAGCCGAACAACAAGTCGCACTGGGATCTCCAGCTCGATCCCGAATGGAAGCAGTTCGCGGCAATGGCGATCGCCGCCGGCAAGGCGATCCGGTCGGCTCGCCGGGCCTTGCCGCGCGTGCTCGGCGGCATCTCCCCGATTGATCCGCATTTCATGACAAATATGAAAATGAATGGCGTGCTTGCGCACATGGATGCGGTGGCCGTGCACGGCTTCCCGCTCGACTGGAATTTATGGAAGATCGACGAATGGCCGGACAAGCTTGCCGAAATCCAGGCGGTCGTTTCACTTCCGGTATGGGTCACCGAGGTCGGCGTATCCTCATTCGGCGCGGAAGAGGTGCAGGACTGGGGCCTGCAGCGCACGGCCCAGCTTCTCTCCGGACGAGCGCCGCGCATTCACTGGTATTCCCTTTACGATCTGCCGTCCACCTGGGAAGCGACCACGCGGCACAAGGAGGCGGAGGGCTCCTCCTATTACCGCCACTTCCATATGGGCCTCTTACGCGAGGATGGCACGCCCAAGCCGGCACTCGAGACCTTTGCGCAATATTCCAGCGTCATCGGCCTGTGCCAATGGTTTCATTTCGAAGACCACCGCCTTGATGACGCCGTTCGCTGGATGCGTCGCCTCGGCGTAAAGCACCTCAGGACCGGCCTGTCCTGGGCCGATAGTTTCCGCCCCAATGCGCTCGATTGGTTCGATCGGCAGATGGATGCGCTGGCGGAGTTCGACGTTACCCTTACTTTCTGCTTCACTCCCGAGCATCGCGGTATCGCGCCTCATCACACCAGCCCGCCTCTGGATGCCAACGAGTTTGCCGATTTCTGCGCGCAGATGATCTGGCGCTATTGCGGCTCGACCGGGGTTTCTCCCTCCTGCAGCGACGGGCCCGAGCCCGCGAAAGTGGCGACGGGCACGCCATAGCCTTGGATCATGGCTTCCAGCCGCCACTGTCCGCATCGTAAGCATCCCAGCTAAGACCTCGGTGCGGACTAACCTGGGTTATTCACCCAGGTTAGAGAAACTTTTGTTTGTACATCAGCTAGGAACGAACATACCTTGCGCCGCTTCTTAGTCCGTAAGTGATGAGCGCGCACCGCAGATCGCGGCCTCCCATTTTATGAACGCGCTTTTCCACACCGAAATCGAACGATTGCGAGATCGTTCAACAAACTGACGAGGAGCGCCGTCGCATGACGCGAGTGCTGATCACTGGAGGTGCAGGCTTCATCGGATCTCATGCGGCAGCAACGATGCTGACTGCCGGATATGAGGTCCGTATCCTCGACAACCTCTCGCCGCAGATACATGGCGCGGGGCGACAGCGCCCGTCCTATTTGACCAGCGATGCCGAATTGATCGTCGGCGATGTAACCGACGCGATTGCGGTCGATCGCGCGCTGCGCGGAACCGATATCGTCCTGCACCTCGCGTCGAGCGTTGGCGTCGGCCAAAGCATGTACGACATCGAGCCTTACGTCAAAAACAATGAACTCGGCACCGCCACGCTGCTTCAGGCGCTGGCAAATCGTCCCGTCGAGCGGCTCGTCGTGGCTTCTTCAATGAGCATTTACGGCGAGGGCTCCTGCCTTTCGCCCGATGGCGATGTCGTTGCTCCCCCCGAACGTTCGATTGATCAGCTCCGGCGCGGCGAGTGGGAGCTGGCCGATGTGAATGGCCGGCGGCTCGAGCCGATTCCGACACCCGAGAGGAAGCAACCGGCGCTCAGCTCGATCTATGCGCTGAACAAATATGCGCAGGAGCGCATGAGCCTCATTATCGGCAAGGCTTACGGCATACCAACCGTTGCGCTGCGGTTCTTCAATGTCTACGGGCCCCATCAGGCGCTATCGAACCCCTATACCGGAGTGCTTGCGATATTTGCAGCACGCCTGCTCAATCGCCGCCCGCCGCTGGTGTTCGAAGACGGATTGCAACGACGCGACTTCGTGCACGTGCATGATGTGGCGCAAGCCTGCCTGCTTGCATTGAAAACCACACATGTTGACGACGTGTTCAATATCGCATCCGGCAAGAGCCGTACGATCCTGTCCGTTGCCCAGGATCTCGCCAGGGTCATGGGCTGCCGCGAATTGACGCCGACGATTGCAGGAAAATACCGCGCCGGCGACATCCGACACTGTTTCGCCGACATCGAGAAGAGCCGCGCCCTGCTCGGCTTCACGCCGCGCGTCGCCTTTGACGATGGCCTTAAGGAGCTTGCGCATTATCTCGCCGGTCAAATCGCAGATGATCAGGCGGAAAAGGCGACCCGGGAGCTGCTGCAACGGGGTCTGGTGGCATGACGTTCGACAGCCATGACACCAGACCAGTTCTGATCACCGGCGGATGCGGCTTCATTGGTTGCAATCTGGCCGAACGGCTTGCCGCTGATGGCACGAGCGTGCTCATTCTCGACAATCTCGCCCGTGCCGGGGTGCGGGAAAACGCGCAGTGGCTGAAGTCCCGCTACGGCGAACGCATCGAAATCACGGTCGGCGATATACGCGATCCGATCACGGTGATTGACACGGTCCGCGAGGCGAGCGCCGTATTGCATCTTGCGGCCCAGGTTGCCGTGACCAGCAGCGTCGAAAGCCCGCTCGACGATTTCGAGATCAATGCCCGCGGGACTGTCAACGTATTGGAGGCTGTCCGCCTTCACAACCCATCGGCGCCCCTGATCTTTGCATCTACCAACAAGGTATACGGACGGCTCATCGAAGACACCGCCATCGAGCGTGCCCAGCTGCGTTATGTTCCCACCGACTCCAGGCTTGCGGCGGGCGTCACGGAAGCGGCACCGCTCGACTTCTACAGCGCCTATGGCTGCTCCAAAGGGGCGGCCGACCAATATGTTCGAGACTATGCCCGTGTGTTCGGATTGCGCACCGCCGTCATGCGCATGAGCTGCATCTATGGCCCGCGGCAATTCGGCAACGAAGATCAGGGCTGGATCGCTCATTTCATGCTGTGCGCCCTGCGCGGTGAACCACTGACGATCTACGGCGACGGCTATCAGGTTCGTGACGCGCTGTTTGTCTCCGATGCCGTCGACGCCTGGATCGCCGTGCTGCGGCATATCGATGCCGCGCGCGGACATATCTTCAACCTGGGCGGCGGGATTGCAAACTCCGTCAGCCTGCTCGAGCTGATCAACCTGATCACACGGCTGACCGGCCGTGAGATCCACTGCGATTTCTCAGCTTGGCGGCCCGGCGATCAACCCTGGTATGTCACCGATATTGGCGCACTGTCTTCGGCCGTCGGATGGACGCCCAGAACGGGCCTGGAGGACGGATTGAGCTTGCTGGAGAAATGGCTGCAGAGCCGTGTTCGCCGCCCTGATACGCGCGAGGCTTTTGCATGAGCCGTATTGCCCTGATCAATCCGAACTGGAATTTTGACGGCAGCATCTATTTCGGCTGCCGTTCGCCGCATCTGCCGCTGGAGCTCGGGATCTCGCAGCATCGTCTGCGGCAGGCCGGACATGCCACGCTGCTGCTCGACGCCCACATGTTCGATCTTTCGCTCACAGATATCGAGGCGGAGCTGAACGGCTTCAAGCCCGACCTTGTCGTGATTACGACCGCGCCGACCTATCTGTTCTGGCGCTGTGCGCCCCCCGAGCTGCGCATACCACGCCAGCTCACATTGGCGCTGCGACAGCTGGCCCCCACCCTGGTTGCCGTCGGGCCGCACGGCTCGACGACACCGCGCGCTGCGCTGAAAAAGCTCGCCGTCGATATCGTGGTAATGGGCGAATGTGAACAGGCGCTGCTGCGGCTGGCCAATGGCGAGCGAGATTTTGCCGGATTGTGCTTCACGAATGGCGCCACGGTGCGCGTCAATGGCGGTCCACAGGCGGTCGACTTCGCCGACCAGCCCGCACTGGACTGGCCCGCAGAGATGGTTCGGCGGCATCGTCACCACCATCACCGCTTCGAGGCCGAGCCGGTCGGCCCCGGCGCCGAGGTCGAGGCATCACGCGGCTGCCCCTATAACTGCACCTTCTGCGCCAAGGAGAATTTCCGCAACGCCTACCGCAGGCGGCCGGCGCATGTGGTGCTTGCCGAGATCGATCGTCTTCTCCGCCATGGCGTCGACTATGTCTATTTCGTCGACGAGATCTTCCTGCCGAATCCGGAGCTGCTCGACGGACTGGTCTCACGCGGCCTGAAATTCGGTGTTCAGACCCGGATCGATCTTTGGAAGCCGCCGATGCTCGAGCTGCTCGGACGCGCCGGATGCGTGTCGATCGAGGCCGGCGTCGAAAGCCTCACGCCGGAAGGCCGGGCTGCCCTTGCCAAGAACTGCAGGATGACGACGGACCAACTGGCCGACCGGCTGGTCGAGGCCCGTCGCCACGTCCCGTTCGTGCAGGCCAACCTGATCGAAATGCCGCAGGATGACGACCCCGTGGTGCAGCGCTGGCGCAGGCGCATGCAGGATGCCGGCGTCTGGGCCAACGATCCGGTTCCGCTTTATCCCTATCCCGGCTCTCCCGACTATCGAAAGCTATGGGGAGAGCCAGACGATTTTGCCTGGGAACGTGCACACGAATATTACCTCGGCTTGTTCAACCAGTTCAGCGACATCCAGGAGGAACGCCCGCTGCCGCTGGCCACTCTGGAAGCACAGGCCGCACCATGAGCCGACGCGCGAACATCAGAATCTTGATGACATCCGACGTGATCGGCGGCGTCTGGACTTACGCCACAGGCTTGGCATCCTCGCTCGCAGCGTCGGGCGCGGATGTTCATCTCATAACCATGGGACCGGGACCGCGGCCGGACCAGCGCGAGATGCTGTCCGCCTCCGCAGTGCACCTGACCGAAACGGATCTTACGCTCGAATGGCAGGATCCCGAAGCTGCAGACCTCGTTCATGCGCGCGATGTGTTCGCCTCGCTCGAGAAGCGCATCAAGCCCGATATCATTCACCTCAATTCCTATCGCGAGGCGACCTTCGATCGGCATGCGCCGGTGGTCGTCGTCGCACATTCCTGCGTCAATTCCTGGGCCATGGCCTGCAACGACAGCAGCTGGCTATCGGAGCCCAGATGGCAGCGCTATAGCGAGCTGGTGGCAGCCGGGCTGAATCGGGCCGATGCCTGGGTCGCGCCCAGCCGGACCTTCCACGACGTCGTGAGCAATCTGTACCACCCGCGCGCTCCGGGAATGACAATCCAGAACGGGGTCGAGCCATCGCTCGAACGGCCGGGCGCGAAGAAAAGCTTCATCCTCGCGGCGGGCCGGATGTGGGATGCCGCAAAAAATCTGGCCATGCTGGCCGAAGCCGGAAAAGATCTGGATTGGCCGGTCTTCGTCGCTGGCACTGCGGCGACTTCCGCAGGGAATTTAACCAGCGGGATCGAGCTGCTGGGCGAGCTCTCTCATTCCGAACTTCGCCTGCGCATGCAGCGCGCGGCGATCTTCGTGAGCCCTGCACAGTATGAACCCTTTGGGCTTTCCGTTCTCGAAGCGGCCAACTCCGGCTGCGCGCTGGTGCTGTCGGATATCCCGACATTTCGGGAACTCTGGAGCGGCGCAGCGATGTTTGTGCCCTCCGGCGACCCTGATCGGCTTCGGACGGCGTTGGGCGAACTCTGCGCCGACAGCGTTAAGCGCGCGCGGCTGCAGCTTGCGGCCTTCAAACGCGCGCGACGTTATTCCATGACGCAGATGGCAGATTCCTACGCAAAGCTCTACCGCTCGCTCATCTCGTCCCGTTGCTCGCGAAAACATAATGCCCTGGAGGCGCATCCATGAAATGCGTCCTGTTCTATCATGCGTTCTCCTCTTGCTGGAATAACGGCAATGCGCATTTTCTGCGCGGCGTGTCGCGCGAACTTCACAAGCTCGGACACGAGGTCATCGTCTACGAGCCGGCCGACGGCTGGAGCCGCCTGAATGCGATCCGCGACGGCGGAGAGCAGGCGCTTTCGGAAGCCGCCGGACTGTTCCCAAGGATCGATCTCAGGCAATACGACATCTCACTTGATCTCGACGAGGCCTTGGACGGTGCAGATCTCGTGCTCGTCCACGAATGGAATTCGCCCGACCTGGTGGCGCGGATCGGGCGGCAGCGTGCGCAAGGTGCGCCATTCACGCTGCTGTTTCACGACACGCACCATCGCGCCGTCACCGCGCCTGATGAGCTTGCGCGCTTCGACCTCGACGGGTTCGACGGTGTGCTCGCATTCGGCAATGTGTTGCGTGAGATCTATCTCAAACTCGGCTGGGCCAACCGTGCCGTCACCTGGCACGAGGCCGCGGACACCGATCTATACCGCCCGCTGCCCGATAGCAGGCCTGATCACGACCTGGTCTGGATCGGGAATTGGGGCGATGATGAGCGAGCTCTTGAACTGCAGCGCTATCTGATCGAGCCGGTTTCATCGCTCGGCATTCGGGGCAAGGTCTACGGCGTGCGCTATCCTGAATCCGCCCTTGAGGCGATCACAGCATCCGGGATGGAGTACGGCGGCTGGCTCCCTGCGCACCGCGCCCCTGCCGCATTCGCGCAGGCGCGTGTTACCATTCACGTGCCGCGCGGGCCTTATGCCCGTTTACTGCCGGGAATCCCGACTATCCGGATGTTCGAAGCCATGGCCTGCGGCATTCCGATCGTGTCCGCGCCCTGGGATGACGTCGAAGCCCTCTTTAGCCCCGGGACCTATCTCAGCGTTGCTGATGGCGAGCAGATGAAGACCGCACTCCGGTTGTTGCTGCAGGATTCCGATTTCGCCGCAACGACCGCCGATGCCGCGTACCGGCTCGTCATCGAACGTCACACCTGCCGTCATCGGGCGATCGAACTCCTCAGCATCGCCGACGGCATCCGTACGTCCCGTCACGCGCCGGCGCCGCGGCGTTACGAGGAGCCGGTATCATGAACATTTCCTTCTTCGGATCCAGCCTCGTCTCGTCATACTGGAACGGCGCCGCCACCTATTATCGCGGGCTGCTGAAGGAGATCGCAGCGCTCGGCCACACCATCACCTTCTTCGAACCCGACGCCTTCGACCGACAGGCACATCGCGACATCGATGATCCCGCCTGGGCCCGGGTCGTCATCTATCCCGCAACCACGGAAGGCTGGCAGCAGTCACTTGCGCAAGCGGCGCGCTCGGCCGATCTTCTGATCAAGGCCAGCGGCGTCGGCGTCTTCGATACCGAGCTGGAACATGCGGTCACCCAGGTCCCATCGAAGGCGCTTCGGATCTACTGGGATGTCGATGCGCCGGCAACGCTGCAGGCCATTGCCGAAGATCCGCACCATCATATGCGCGATGCCATCCCGCGCTACGACCTGGTGCTGACCTATGGTGGCGGCGACCGCGTCGCCTCGGCCTATCGCGCAATCGGCGCACGCGATTGCGTGCCAATTTACAACGCGCTCGATCCGGCAACGCATTACCCCGTCGCCCCGAAAACCGAATTCGATTGCGACCTGAGTCTTCTGGCCAATCGTCTGCCGGATCGCGAGGCGCGGATCGACGAATTCTTCATCGAGACGGCCCGTCTCCTGCCCTCCAAACGGTTCGTCCTGGGCGGATCGGGCTGGGAATCGAAATCCGTCCCTTCAAACATCCGCCGGATCGGGCACGTCGGCACAACCGCACATAACGCCTTCTTCGGCTCAGGCCTCGCAACCCTTAATGTCAATCGCGCCAGCATGGCCCATTACGGCTTCTCACCACCGACCCGGGTTTTCGAAGCTGCCGGTGCAGGTGCCTGCCTGATCACCGACGCCTGGGAGGGCATCGACCATTTTCTTGAGCCGGAGCGCGAAATTCTGATCGCCTCAGACGGCCCGGAGGTGGCTCGACATCTTGCCTCGCTCACGCCTGAGCGTGCTCGCGACATGGCCCGGCGAGCGCGCAGACGGATTTTGGCCCACCACACCTATCACCGGCGCGCCGTCCAATTCGACCAACTGATGAATGGCATGAACATGAGGACAGAGGCTGCGGAATGAAGCTGAATATCGTTTTCATTGGACTTTCTGTGACATCCTCGTGGGGCAATGGACACGCCACCACCTACCGCGCTCTGCTCGGCGCGCTGGCGCAGCGTGGGCATAGCATCACATTTCTTGAACGCGATGTTGCCTGGTACCGCGCCCATCGCGATCTCGGCGAGCCGGCCGGCTGGTCGTTGAAACTCTACAACTCGTTGCAGGATATTCCGCGCCGTTTCGGCAAGCTGATCAGGACAGCCGACCTCGTCGTCGTCGGCTCCTACGTCCCTGACGGGAACGCCATCAGCGATTGGATCACCTCGCACGCGCAGGGAACAACAGCATTCTATGACATTGACACGCCCGTCACGTTGGCGAGCCTCGACAATGGCCTCGACTACATCTCGCCGCCGATGATCCCGCGATTTGATCTGTATCTGTCATTTTCGGGCGGCCCGGTGCCGGCGATGATCGAGGACAGCTATGGCAGCCCGATGGCGCGGGCTCTCTATTGCAGCGCCGACCTGGCGCTGTACCGGCCGCTCTCAGTCCCCGCCAGGTGGGCGCTCGGCTATCTCGGCACCTACAGCGAGGACCGGCAGCCGCAACTCGAGAAGCTGCTACTGATACCAGCCGCGGGGCTTGGCGGCGAAAGATTCGCGGTCGCCGGGTCGAAATATCCGGAACAGCTGGCCTGGTCGGACAATATAGAGCGCATTGAGCACCTCGCCCCGCAGGAGCATGCACCATTCTACGCTGCGCAGCGCTTCACACTGAACGTAACGCGGGCGGACATGCGCTCGCTCGGCTTTTCGCCAAGCGTACGCCTGTTCGAAGCGGCGGCCTGCGGTACGCCGATCATTTCGGACCGCTGGCCGGGGATCGAAACCATTCTCTCGCCCTCGTCGGAAATCCTGCTGGCGAACAGCACCCGCGATGTGATTCAAATTCTCACGACGATGTCCGAGGAAACGCGGCTCTCCATTGCCGAAAAGGCACGCAAACGCATCCTCAGCGATCACACGCCGGATCACCGGGCTCGCCAGCTCGAGACATATTATCTGGAGGCATCTAGCAGGCAGAAGCATCGGCCGGAGCGCTTCCCCCTGATGCAAGTTGCCGAAATCTGAATTGGGCCAATCATGAAATTGCAATCCGCCATCGCATCCCGAAGCGCTCGTCGCCCCGGCCGCCGCGTCCTCGTCGCCGGTGGAGCCGGATTCATCGGATCGCACCTTTGCGATTCTCTCCTGCAACGGGGTGACCAGGTCATCTGCGTCGACAATCTGTTTACGGGATCGATGCACAATATTCGTCCCCTGCTCAACCATCCTCATTTCAGCTTCATCGAGCACGATGTCCGCCATGCCCTCCACGTCGATGGCGCGCTCGACCGCATCTACAACCTCGCCTGCCCGGCCTCGCCCCGGCACTATCAGCAGGACCCGATCGGCACGATGAAGACCTGCGTCATCGGCACCATGAACCTGCTCGACCTTGCCCACCAGAAATCGTCGCGTATCCTGCAGGCTTCAACCAGCGAAGTCTATGGCGATCCCGAAGTGCATCCGCAGCCGGAAAGCTATGCCGGTCATGTCAACATTACCGGGCCCCGCGCCTGTTACGATGAAGGCAAGCGTGCCGCCGAGACGCTGATGTTCGATTATCGACGCATGTTCGAACTCGAGGTGAAGGTGGCTCGCATTTTCAACACCTATGGCCCGCGCATGCTGGAGAATGACGGCCGGGTCGTATCGAACTTCATCGTGCAGGCATTGCAGGGTGAGCCGATCACGGTCTATGGCAGCGGCGAGCAAACCCGCAGCTTTTGCTTCGTGGACGATCTGGTCGGCGGTCTGCAAGCGCTGATGGAGAGCCCCGCTTCGGTCACGGGACCGTTCAATCTCGGAAATCCGCAGGAGATGTCGATCGAATCGATTGCGCGGGAGATCCTTGTCCGCACCGGGTCGAAATCACGCCTGCAATTCCGGCCCTTGCCCCAGGATGATCCGAAGCGGCGCAAACCGGTGATCGATGCCGCCGAGAAATGGCTGGGCTGGCGTCCCCGCGTGTCGCTCCAGAACGGTCTCGAAGCGACGATCGCCTATTTTTCGCTGCAGCTGGCCGGACGCCATCCTGCCAAGACAGACGGCACGGCGGGGCGCAACTCATCCAGGTCCACTGAAACCCATCTGACCTTGGCAAGCCAACGATAGGTACAAGACAAATGCGTATTGCCGTGATCGGTACCGGCTATGTAGGGCTCGTTTCAGCGGCTTGCTTCGCGCAAGCCGGACATCATGTGAGCTGCGTCGACATCGATGCGTCAAAAATATCATTGCTCGAACAGGGTGACACCCCGATTTACGAGCCCGGCCTGGAAAAGATCCTTTCGGGCAGAAACGTCCGCAAGCGCCTGATCTTCACCTCCGATCCGGCTGCCGCCGTATCGGCATCGGAAGTCATCTTCATTGCGGTAGGTACGCCGAGCCGTACGAGCGACGGGCACGCCGACCTTTCGCAAGTGTATGCCGCCGTCGAAAGCTTTGCCCAGGCCCTGCGCCAGGGCGTCATCATTGCGACCAAGTCGACCGTTCCGGTCGGCACCGGCGATGCCATCGAATATCTGGTTCGTAGCCTCCGGCCCGATCTCGATTTCAGCGTCGCGTCAAATCCCGAATTTCTGCGCGCCGGCTCGGCGGTCACCGATTTCATGCAGCCGGACCGTGTCGTGATCGGCTCCGGAGATGATCGCGCGGCGACAATACTGGCCAGCGTCTATCGAAGTGCCAGGATTGAACGCTCCCGCATTCTGCTCACCGACCGGCGATCCGCCGAGTTGATCAAATATGCGGCGAACGGCTTTCTGGCTACCAAGATCGCGTTCATCAACGAGGTTTCCGATCTCTGTGAGAAGGTCAATGCCAGCATCTGCGACGTGGCGAAGGGTATCGGCCTCGATCGCCGCATCGGCATGCAGTACCTTCAGGCCGGCCCTGGATTCGGTGGGTCCTGCTTTCCCAAGGATGCCCGTGCGCTAGCCAAGATCGGAGAAGATCACGACGCCCCGATGCGCATCATCGAAACCGTATTGGCATCCAACGACGCCCGCAAGCGCGCCATGGCGCGCAAGGTCGCGAGCATCCATGGCGGACGCCTGCGCGGCAAGACCATTGCGCTGCTCGGCCTGAGCTTCAAGGCCGAAACCGACGACATGCGCGATGCCGTGTCCATTCCGCTCGCTCAGGGCCTTGCCGATGCCGGGAGCGTGCTGAAGGCTTACGATCCCGTCGCCAACGACCGGGCGCGCGCCGTCCTGCCGGCTTCCGTCACTTACTGCGACTCGGCGATGGAAGCAGCGGAAGGGGCTGATGCCATCGTAATCGTGACCGAGTGGAGCGAGTTCAAGGATCTCGATTTTGAACGCCTCAGAGCCGTGATGAGAACGCCGTTGATCATCGATCTCCGTAACCTCCTGAATGAACGCAAGGTGCAGGCGGGCGGTTTGAGATATGTCGGGATCGGCGGTCGCAACCCGGGCGGCGCCATCGAGGCCATCGCGCTCTCCTCCGAAGGTCGCGGACCGCGCTGGCCAAGTTCGAAGCCTCGCGGTGAAAGCAGTGATGCCGACGCCAGCGTTAGCGCCGCCGAATAGGAGGCTGCGACAGCTGCTCCGTGCAGCTCGTAATTGGATTTGACCACCCGGTCATGGTCTTTCGAGCGAAAGCCTGCCCGCACCAAGATCCGGAATGGATACCGGTTCGCGTCAGGAAAACACACCGAAATGAAGGGCTGGCGTCGCGCGGGATGTCTTGCGCCGTGGATCAGCAGAGCTTTGACATCTGAAGGAACCCCGTCGCGCTCTTGTGATTATTGTGAGGCACTTTCACCGCAGGAGCTTTCGATGAGCAAAACCAAGGGTCTGCATGACCTTTTCCACGACACCCTCAAGGACATCTATTTCGCCGAAAAGAAGATCATGAGCGCGCTTCCCAGGATGGCGAAGGCGGCACAGAGCGACGAGCTCCGCGCCGCCTTCGAAAAGCACCTTGAAGAAACCGAAGGTCAAGTCGAACGCCTTGAATCCGTGTTCGAGGAGATCGATGCCCGGCCGCAGGGCAAGACCTGCGACGCGATCATGGGCATTCTCGACGAGGGCAAGGAGATCATGTCCGAATACAAGGGTGCGCCGGCGCTTGATGCAGGCCTGCTTGCAGCCGCGCAAGCGGTCGAGCACTACGAAATTTCCCGCTACGGCACGCTTATCAGCTGGGCCGACGAACTTGGCCTGACTAATGTCAGCAAGCTCCTGAAAGCGACCCTGGCGGAAGAAAAGAAGACCGACGAAGCCCTGACGAAGCTTGCCAAGACGGTAGTTAATGCCGAAGCGGAAGCGGCGTAATTCGCGGAGGAATCTACCCTCTTCTCGACCGCGCTGAGCGGCCGGTCGGGCGTCATGCTATGGGTGACATCACGGAGACAACGGGGCCGACGATACGACAACGCCCTCCACGAGATCTCCCTACCCGGACAGCACACCAGACGTCCGCCGGCCGCGACGGGCAGCTCGTCCGCGTGGCTACGCCACAACCATCGCCTTCGAAATCGCCCCGGAAGTCGGAGCGCATTTCAGGAAAGTAGGAACGGGCGCGGCGGACGATCGTTTCCAGGCTATTGTCCAGGAGTTCTCGGTCATGACACGCAATCCCCTGTTAGCTCTTTCCATTGCATTGACAGTTTCGATACCGGCTGCTTCAGCCAGGGACACCGCCAGCGCGGCTTTTCTGAAGAAGGCCATCGAGGGCAACTATGCCGAAGTCAGCATGGGACAGCTCGCGCAGAAGAACGGTCAGCGCGACGACGTCAAGACATTCGGCCAGACCCTGGCCACCGATCATGGCGCGGCAAACCAGAAGGCGATTGATGCCGCAAAAAGCATGAACGTAAATCCGCCGACGGGTCCGAGCGCCAAGCAGCGGGCCGAGTACGACAAGATGTCCAAGATAACGGGCGCAGCTTTCGACAAGATGTTTGCGTCACATATGGTCGCCGACCACACCAAAGATATCGCCGAATACAAGCGGGAATCCAAAATGAAGAATGCTGCCGGCGAGTACGCCTCCGGCCAGATACCGACTTTGGAGAAACACCTCGACACAGCGAAATCGTTGGCTTCCGCGAAGTCCAGATAGGTATTCGGCTAAGCCGACAGCCGGCGTTACATCGCTTCCTTGATACCCCGCGCAATCAACCAACGGTTGACCGGATACGCCGTCGCGAAGCCCGCCAGCATCGCGAATTGCATAACCCACCAGAAGGCAATGCTGTCGGAGGACAGGCGCTGGCCCAGCAGATCTGGAAACACCACGAAGTGCGCCAGCGCCATCACCAGATACATTCCGACTTGCCAAGCCGCCAGCGAAAGCGCATCGGCCTGCAGCGCTCGCCGCAATGCCTCGCCCCTCCCCATCTTCGGGTGCATGGGCTTGATCGAGAAATATTGGAACGCAATGCCGAACGTAAATGCCAGGATGAAATCCAGGATCCATGCCGAGAATATCTGCTCCTGCCACAGCAGCCGCCAGCCGAGCAGCAGGGCAAGCGAGGGAACCAACGCCAGCAATATTTCCGCCGTGATGTCTCCCAGGGTGCATCCGGCCCCGCAATGGGTCGATCCCTTCACGACCGACGCAGCCGACGGCTTCCCCTCCCCCGATCCGCCTTTGTGGTTTCGTCCGAACCAAAGATAGGCCGCAACCCCCGGCAGCCCCGAGTAAAGCGCCGTCACCGGCCATACTGCGTTCATGACCGCCATTTTCTGTGGGTGCCTGGTTTCATCCCATGCGATCCAGATGCAGCTACCGATGCCGGCTGCCAGCGATATGCCACCGAAAATATTGATCCATTGCGACGTCATGCCTGATCCCAAATTTCACACCGATTGCGACCTACCATCTTTGAAACCTTCGGCGCGGCGATCGGTTCTGAGGAGACCGGCTCCCAAGCCGGTCCTCCCGAGACTCGCTCGGCTTTCGCAAGAAGGCCGAGCATTCTTTTGGAACCTGGCGCCGGCGCCGCCTCATTGCTGTTTCGCTGGACGACGCATGCCGAATATGGCCTTACTCTCGTCTCCGAGATCGATCCCTCGGAAAGGAAGCGGGTTTGACGATCGTCGTCGCCGCCCGCCTTTGTTCCACGGCGGGAATGTTGATGGCCAAACGCACGGGCAGCGCTGATCTTCCTCTCCATCGCGGCCGGGTGCCGGCCTGGCTGGGCCAACGCATGTCGACGCTCGGCGGCATCATTGCAGAAGCCATCGTGCATCATTATGGGCGCGACGCATTTCTCGAGCGCCTCGCGCACCCCTTCTGGTTTCAATCGTTCGGCGCGGTGATGGGCATGGACTGGCATTCGTCCGGTATCACCACCAGCGTAATCGGCGCCCTGAAGCGCGGCCTTGCCTCGCGGCAGGACGAGCTCGGCATCTATGTCTGCGGCGGGCGCGGCAAGCACTCACGCCAGACGCCGGATGAATTGAAAGCGCTGGGCAACCGGATCGGCATCGATGGCGATGGGCTTACCCGTGCAAGCCGCCTGGTCGCCAAGGTCGATAGTGCTGCCGTACAGGACGGGTTTGATCTTTATCTGCACGGCTTCTTTGTGACTTCCGATGGAAAGTGGACCGTTGTTCAACAGGGCATGAATGAGGACAAGCGGCAGGCGCGCCGCTATCACTGGCATTCGGCGGCGGTACGGGACTTTGTCAACCAGCCTCACAGCGCGATCGACGGCCCCGAGCAGGGCGAGATCATCAACCTGACCGACCGGCGGGCAACAAGGGCGCGCGAGGCGCAGCTGACCTTGCTGGGCGATATCGGCCCCGATGGCATCATCAGGGAATTTGAAGCGCTCGATAAAGAACCTTCGGCGCAGGCAGAACTGCCGCATCTGGTCATGCCGGCGCATCACGATGTGAAGCCCAAGGATGTATTTGCCCGCCGTCTGCATGGCACGCTGGCCGCTGCCGCTGAGCGGGGGCCGATCGATTTTCCGGATTTATTGCTGGTACCCGGCGTGGGTGCGCGCACGGTGCGCTCGCTGGCAATGGTCGCCGAAGTCGTGCATGGCACGCCCTACCGGTTCAAGGATCCCGCCCGCTTTTCGCTGGCCCATGGCGGCAAGGACCGGCACCCTTATCCAGTACCGCTGAAGATCTATGATGAAACAATCCGTGTGATGAAACGCGCGGTGCAGACTGCCCGGCTGGGACGCGAGGAAGAACTTGGCGTCTTGAAGCGCCTCGATGATCAGGCGCGGCGCCTTGAGAAGGTCGCCACCGGCCCTTCGCTCGATGCGTTTATCGCCGGTGAACGTCTCGCATCGCCTGATCTGGATGGACGATCGGTGTTTGGTTGGGAAAGCGATCTCCAGGTGAAGCGGAGTAGTTCTTGACAGCCAGTTTTCGCTGAAAACGCGATACGCCCCCGACCGCGAATGTTGACCGTTTCGCATTTTTACGATTACGCGGCAGCGCCTCATCGCCGGCTTACCAAACCAAAGCCTTCCGCGGGGCGTCTTGCCTTCGACACCGCCACTGAAAACTTCCTGCCGCGGCTACGAACCGGGAGATCTGCCGGGGAGTCATCCCAGGCGAAGGTTCTCGGCAGCCTGCTTTCCGTTGGGCCTGGTGGTCAGCTCATAACTGATGCTGGAACCTTCCGGAAGGCTATTGTATCCAGACTTCTCAACGGCCGAGATGTGCACAAAAACATCCTTGCCGCCGTCATTCGGCCGAATGAAACCATATCCTTTGGTCGCATTGAACCACTTCACTTTGCCTGTAGCCACTTGCTTCTCTCCCAACGACCAGAAACACCATTTTGGAAAGCCTCGCCCGGTGCAGGACCACGAAAGCATTCTTGCCGACTCGCATTGACCGGCTTGTATGATCCTAGCCGCAGGATCGGCTGAGCGGATTCACATAGTTAAAAGTTCCCGAGATTCGCTGCCGCTTTGTCGACCCAATACGGCCGGAGCCGAGACGAACCTATGTCCGGCGGCTTCCCGGCAATATGTTGCATGAAGCCGCGGCGTCGGCCCCTGGGGGTCCATCAACAGTCCGATCCTGTGCGGAGCGTTTCGGCGAAAAATGCGCCCCCCCAACGCCTTCCGTCTTTTTGGTCCAGGGCAACATATGCTAATTCGGGCGCGGCTCGTTCCGGCTAAGAACTGGCATGGAAGATATGCGAGCCCATCTCGAAAAGCTCCGCACCGACGCCGCGGAGTGCCTGCTCATCAGCAACCTGGCGACGGACAAGGCTAAGCAGGATCTGTTCGCGCGGCTCGCCGAACATCTGAGCGCTCTGGCCGCCGAGGTCGAACAGACAATCGCCGAAGCGCTCAAACCCGATGACGCTGGCGCCTGATCGGGCCAGTCGTGAGCCTCACCGCCAAAGATGATCAGAAGACCTGTCAGCACCGCCAGGATCGCTCCGCCGTCAATGGGAAGCGTTCTCCGCGAACCTATGAGCGTTGGCCGGGCGACGACATCCACTGTGAAAGCTCGGAAGCCGTGTCGAGCTGCCTGGCTCGGCGGATGAGCTTCTCTCGCTGGATGCCATGAGGCGTACCTTGCGCTTGCTTCCTTAAGCGCTGAGCCTCTCCGGCGAGACGCTTCTCCAGAGAAGTCGTTTGCTTGAATCGACGCCGGGTCTTTTTTTCCATCCTCTTGCTCCACAGGATTGAGGCGTGGCGATGCCACCTACATTCTGACTCCGTCGACGCAGGATCGCTTTCACTTGGGTTATGACGGCAGCAGCACTTCCGATTTCTTCGTTGTAGAGGCCGTCCTTTTTGCAAGGGACCTTCCGTAGGAACCATCAAGTGTTGTGCGATTTTTAAAGGCTGTTCGAGCGGTGAGGCCTCCGGTACGGGGGCGTGCCGCTTAACCTGTGTTAGTTCGGTGAGCGATCGGTTTTCGGGAATGCTTCTTCGGCATTCAACGCTCCTGAACGAGACAGACAGTCCTCTTCCAGACAGTCAGAGAGTGTCATGGCCTATTCGACCGGATCCAAAGACCTCAAACAGACGCAGATGGCCGACGCCAACATCCGGCGAGGCCGAGGCGGCGAAACCCATCAGGTTGCGGAAGGCGAGGTGCCTACGCTCACGACGCAACAGGGCGTTCCCGTTGCGGACGACCAAAACAGCCTGAAGATCGGCGACCGTGGCCCAACCTTGATGGAGGATTTCCACTTCCGTGAAAAGATCTTCCATTTCGACCATGAGCGCATTCCCGAGCGCGTGGTCCACGCGCGAGGATTCGGCGCGCACGGCTTCTTCGAAATTTACGAAAGTCTTACCGAGCTGACCAAAGCCGATATCTTCCAGCGCCCAGGCGAAAAGACGCCCGCCTTCGTGAGGTTTTCGACCGTAGCCGGCAATAAGGGCTCTTCCGATCTTGCGCGCGACGTGCGCGGCTTCGCCGTCAAACTCTACACCAAAGAGGGAAACTGGGACATCGTCGGCAACAACATCCCGGTGTTCTTCATCCAGGACGCCCTGAAATTCCCCGACATCATTCACGCCGCCAAGCAGGAGCCCGACCGCGGCTTTCCTCAGGCGCAGACCGCGCACGACAATTTCTGGGACTTCATATCCCTGATGCCCGAGTCCATCCACATGGCATTGTGGATCATGTCGGATCGCACCATTCCCCGCTCCTTCCGCTTCATGGAAGGATTTGGCGTCCATACCTTCAGACTCGTCAACGAGGAAGGCAAATCGACCTTCGTCAAATTCCACTGGAAGCCGAAACTTGGCATGCAGTCCGTGGTATGGAACGAGGCGGTCAAGCTGAACGGCGCCGATCCGGATTTTCATCGCCGGGATCTCTGGGATGCGATCCAGTCCGGCAATTACCCCGAATGGGAGCTCGGGCTTCAACTGTTCGATGACAAGTTCGCCGACGAGTTTGAATTCGATATCCTCGATCCAACGAAGATCATTCCGGAGGAGCGGATCCCGATCCGGCGCGTCGGCCGGCTGGTGCTGGACCGCACCGTCGACAACTTCTTCGCCGAGACCGAGCAGGTCGCATTCCACACCGGCAATATCGTTCCGGGCGTGGAGTTCACCAACGATCCCCTGCTGCAGGGCCGGAATTTCTCCTATCTCGATACGCAACTGAAGCGCCTCGGCGGGCCCAACTTCACCCATTTGCCGATCAACGCGCCGAAATGTCCGTTCCATACCTTGCAACAGGATGGACACATGGCGTTTTACAACCCCAAGGGCCGCGCCAATTACGAGCCGAATTCATGGGGCGGTGCATTGGGCGGTCCGCGTGAAGCGCCCGGGCGGGGATTCCATTCATTTCCCGCTCCGGAAGCGGGTGACAAGCTGCGCCAGCGCGGAGAGCTGTTCAGCGATCATTATAGCCAGGCCAGGCAATTCTACGTCAGCCAAACGCCGGATGAGCAAACGCATATCAAGGACGCCTTTACGTTCGAATTGAGCAAGGTCGAGACTCCCGCAATCAGGGCCCGGATGGTCTCTCATCTCCTGAACGTGGACGTGGAGCTTGCGCGTGGCGTCGCCAAAGGTCTCGGCATCGCCGAACTGCCGAAGGCCGCCGAACCCGCTCGCCCGATCATCTCGGACCTGCCGCCCTCCCCTGCCCTGAGCATTATCCGGAACGGCCCGAAAAGCTTCAAGGGACGAAAGCTCGGCGTGCTCGTCAGCGACGGCACCGATGCGCAACTGCTCGACGCCCTGCAGGCGGCCGCCACTGGGCGTGGCGCGATGATCGAAATCGTTGCGCCGGCCGTCGGCGGCTTCAAGACCAGCAACGGCAACATCCGTCCGGCGAAACAGAAGGTGAATGGCGGCCCTTCGGTACTCTATGACGCGGTCGCAATCCTTGTTTCCGCTGAAGGAGCGGCCCTGCTCGCCTCCGAAGCCACCGCCCGGGACTTTGTCGCAGACGCCTTTGCCCACGCCAAGTTCATCGCCTATGTCGATGCCGCAAAACCATTGCTCGACAAGGCAGGCATTACAGTGGACGGAGGCTGCGAGCTGCTGTCGGCGCCAGGCGATGTCGACCGATTTGTCGATCGGTGCGGAGAACTTCGGTTCTGGCGCCGGGAAGCACAGGTGCACTCGATCTAGCAACCGGCCATGGCGCAGGCCAATCAGGCCGCCTGCGGCCGCCTTGTGCCATTATCCGATGGCGCCGGCGGCATCGTCGAGGTGCGCCGATCACCTTTGCAAATCCTTATTTCCGGTCCAGGTGGAGATAGTTGGGATTGAACATGGCGGTGTTGCTGAGCGCCTGGAAATCGTGGATCGTCAAACTCCGATCCTTCAACGTAATGAGTCCAGATCCACGCAATTCCTGCAGCGTGCGATTGAGATGCACCGTTGAGAGGCCGGTCGCATCAGCCATATCCATCTGGGTGACGGGAAAGGCGAACATATTCTCATCCACTAGGCCCACCACCCTCAACCGCTCGTATAGCTCGCAGATCACGTGGGCCACGCGTTCGAGCGCATCACGACGCCCAAGGTTGATCGCCCATTCGCGCTGGATCGAGCTTGCCGCCAGTGTTTCGCAGTAAAATGCTTCGGCGACCGAACGATCGACGGACACCAGCCGCTCGAAGCTCTCGCGGTTGAGCTCGCAGTAGACCACCGGCGTCAGCGTGGCGATGGAGTGATCCAGTCTGGAAAACAGATAAATGTGGGCATCGCAGGTATCGCCGGGCAGGATGAAATTGACGATCTGACGCCTGCCGTCCTCTAGCATCTTGTAGCGAAAGGCCCATCCGGAGAGGAACAAGCGCACCACATCTGGACGATCCCCCTCGCAAACCAGATCCTCGCCCGCTCCGGCTTTTAGCACCGTTTCCCGCACCGCCGTCTTGATTGCCGCAACACCGACCTCGGAAAGTCTGCGCAACGCATTCAGTCTGCGAAGAATCGGCTGCGCCTGGCCGCTTTCGCCTCCGATGAACATCACGCACCCATAGCCGGCGTGTGAACGACCCGGCGGTTCAAGGGAATGACGATTGTGCAGTGAAGTCCCGAGGCGTTGAATGACAGAGTAGTCTTGCCCTTGAGGTCAAAAGCCAATGTTCGCTCGAGCAGCTCGCTTCCGAAGCCCCTGCGTTGCGGCGGCGTGACCTGAGGTCCCCCCCTTTCCCGCCACTCAAACATCAACAGCGCCGGGTCGGCTCCATCCTCAACGCGCCAAGTTACGTCGAGCCGGCCGGAAGGCCGGCTGAGCGCACCATATTTGATCGCATTGGTCGCCAGTTCGTGTATCGCAAGCGCAAAGGTTTCCGCCGCCTTGGGCTGGAATCTTACCGCGGGGCCTGAGACGCGGAGGTGATCGCCCTCGCGCGATTTATATCCGAGCAGCTCCTCGACGACGAGATATTCGAGATCGACTCCACTTTCGGGATCGCGCGTCACCATGGATTGCGTTCGCGCGAAGGCATTCAGCCGTCCGTCGAGATGAGCGGCGTATTCCTCGACGCTGGTGCTGGTTTCCGCCGAGCGCCGCGCGATCGATCGAACCACGCCGAGCGTATTGCGCACGCGATGCTGCAGTTCCGCGAGCAGCAGCCGCTGACGTTCCTCCGCCCGGGTGATGGCGGTCACGTCGATGAAGGTGATCACTACACCGGCGATAAAATTATCGATGCTGCGATACGGCAGGATGCGGACGATATAGCGCGTTCCGCTGTCCGGCGCCGTCAATTCCCGTTCGGCGCTGGCAAGCGTGCGCAGCACGCGGCGAACGTCGTCGTAGAGATCCTCGATCGGAATGCGGGCCTTGATATGTGCAATGGGCCGGCCGACGTCGGTCTCGACCAGATGCAGCACCTGGGTAATCGCCGGCGTGAAGTTCATCACGCGCAAATCATTGTCGAGGAACACGGTTGCGATCTGCGTGCTTTCCAGGAAATTCTTGAGGTCGCTGGTGGCGCGCGTCAATTCCTGCACCCGATGCGCCAGTTCGCCATTGACCGTCGTCAACTCCTCATTCACCGACTGCAGCTCCTCGCGGGAAGTCTCCAGCTCCTCATTGGCCGACTGCAACTCTTCGTTGAGAGACTGATACTCCTCGTTGGAGGATTTGAGCTCCTCATTGGTGCTTTCGAGCTCCTCGATCGTCGCCTGCAGGCGCTCACGCGTCGCCCGCAGCTCGCTTTCGAGCCGCTCCACATGTTCGGTTCGAACCAGTGCACCCGGATTTCGATCGCCATTGTCGACGGCGCGCACCGGCCCGTCCTTGAACAGAACGACGAAGTTGCGGTGTCCCGCAGGTCCGTCCAGTACCGGTTCGACCGTGATATCAACGTGAACGCGATGACCGTTCACGCCGAGTTGAACCTGATCGGCGTGGGCCGCTTCATTCGTCTCCACCGCTCGGGCCAGGGCGGTGCGCAGTTCAAGCCGCAGGTCGCGATGAACCAGGCCCAGCAGATCGAGTGTCGCCGCGCCGGCGGTAGGTTCGATATAGCGGCCGGTGCGGCCGGAGAAATGCAGGATCTGGAAATTCTCGTCGGTGATGACATAGGCAGGGGCATATCGCTCGGCGATGCGCTGGGCACGGCGCTCCAGACCGACATCCGGTCCAAGCCCGCGCACCGGGGGCACTTCCACGGCAGCCCGTCCCGTTGTCGTCGTGATCGGAAATTCGGGCGGCAGCCGCGTCCCTGTTTCAAGCTTCCTGAAAATCCGTGCGCGGCGATCGACCGGCGCGAACAATTTCGGATGCCGCGTCACGTTCTCGGAGTTACCCAGGAAAAGGAAACGGTCGGGCAGCAACGCAAAATGGAATAGCGGAATCACCCGGTTCTGCAGCTCCGCATTCAAATAGATCAGAAGATTACGGCAGGACACCAGATCCAGTTTCGAAAACGGCGCGTCCTTGATCACGTTGTGCTGGGAGAAGATGCACATCTCGCGCAACTCCTTCACGACGCAATAGGTATCGCCCTCGCGTACGAACCAGCGCGCCAGCCGCTCCGCCGACATGCTGTCCTCGATATTGGTCCGGTAGCGCCCGACCCGCGCGGCGGCCAAAGCGCGGCCATCGATATCGGTGGCAAAGATCTGCACCTGGGGCGCCACGTCGAGCGTGGCCATGTGTTCGCGCAGCAGGATGCCGATCGAGTACGCCTCTTCCCCGGTTGCGCAGCCAAGCACCCAGATGCGGACCTGCTGGCCTGCGCCCTTGTTCTCGAAGATCTTGGGAATGACCTGGGTCTCGAGCACCTCGAATTCGCGCTTGTCGCGAAAGAACTCGGTGACGCCGATCAAGAGGTCGTTGAAGAGGTGCTGCACCTCGTCCTTGTCGGTGCGGAGGAAATCGACATAGGCGGTGATCTGGTCGATCTGCACCACCTGCATGCGCCGCTGCACGCGCCGCAGGAACGTATTCTGCTTGTAGCCGTGGAAATCATTGCCGGTCTTGTTGCGCAGAATGTCGGCGATGCGCGACAGCGACGTGGCGGCGGCCGCCAGCACTTCGTCAAAACCCTGCTTTTCCCCCAGCCGGCGTAAATGACGGGCGTAAACCTGGATGTGCTCCGGAATATCTTCGGGCGGCAGGACAAAATCGGCAATCGCCGCCGGCATGCCGCTGTCGACCAGTTGATCGGGTTCTTCGCCCGCGACCTCTTCCGCAACCGCCAGCCCGCCGTGATCCTTGAGCGTGGCGATTCCAAGCGTTCCATCGCCGCCGGTGCCGGCCAGGATCACGCCGATCGACTGTTCGGCTCGCTCCTCCGCCAGCGAAACCAGAAAACT
This sequence comes from Bradyrhizobium sp., assembly GCA_035547995.1. Classification (GTDB taxonomy): domain Bacteria; phylum Pseudomonadota; class Alphaproteobacteria; order Rhizobiales; family Xanthobacteraceae; genus Bradyrhizobium. Next base: position 71,237 of record DASZTN010000019.1, read on the forward strand.
GTCAATTGTCGCGCGTTCTCCGGGCGCCTGCTGCGCGGGCCTGATCGCAAATTTTTCGTTGTGCACGGTGGCAATTGCACCCACGGGACAGAAATAAACGGTACCGCCTTCGATCTCCTCGCCATCGCGCACCTCGGCGAGCCTGACGCCGTCCAACGGTTCGACAATGGCGCGCAACCGAGCCTCGTCGAGGGCTTCCCGATGCTGCAGAACGAGGACGGTTGCCTGCTCCGGGTCAAACGAGAATTTGGAGAAAAACCGTTCGATGCTGTTCAGAGCACCGGCAGAAGCGCCAACACCGACCACCAAAGGAGGCTTCGCCCGTCCATTCTTTTCTCCTTGCGGCGACTGGCCGATTTCATTCATGTCTTCGGCTTTCTGCTTTGCTTCGGACCACCTGCAAACATTGCTGAATAGCAGATTGCGAGCATATTCAATAGAATATCCGCAAACTGGAGACCCTGCCACAACGCCGATGCCGTCGATTGTGTTGCCGGCGGACAGGGGCCATAATGATTTATGGCCTCTCCGTCTCGAGCCGGATTTCCGACGAACTCGTCGCGCTGATCAGCCGTGCCGAGCGTGCGGAATGGCACGCCCACCGCCTATGCGACGAGAACAATTGTTGCCGCCGGAACGTCATGTTGGAGTGGAGCGCTGATTTCAGGGCTGCCCGGACGCAGGACCCGCCGAGCGATCAGAGGCGATCCCTTTTTCCAGGTAGGCTGCGCGCTGTTCGATCAGGACCCGGTGGCGTTCCCATTCTACCAGCGTGCTCTTCAGCAGCTCGATCAGCCGCTCCGCCTGCCTTGTGTCGCGGCCGGCGGCCTGCAGTTCCAGCAACAATTCCTGCTGATGACGCAGCCGTTTCCAGCCATCCTCGATATCGCTCTCGGCCTTGAGAAGGAGTGTCTTCTCGGTCCTGAGTTCCTCAGCTCGCTTCTCGGGAAACGCCGCCATGCCGCCACCTAGCCTTCCGAATTCGAAGGTTTGGGATCGAGCGAATCTAGCACGACACGACGGATCATATCGGCATATTTGCGATATTCGACAGCGCGCGCGCCGTAGAGTCGCGCAACTGCGGGCCGTCCACTGTGCCGGGCGTCCTCGGCCATGCGATGGACCAGTTCCGCCCGCTCTTCGATGATCCGCAGTGCCACACGTAGCGCCTCGTCGACCCGGCCCTCCTGTTCCTTGGCGAGCGCATCTGCCGTGTAGGCATGACCGACCTGACAGCGAAACCGCAGCGGATGGTCCGTTTTGAGCGCCGAAAGAACACCGCCGCAGCTAGGACAGGTGAGCGGCGCCGGGTCGGCGATCTGCGCCAAACTATCGCTTCCGATCCGCTCGCCGGCAGCGATCTCGACTTCCAGGCGAACCTCGGGAGGCACCGGAAGCCTGGCGCCCGGCTCCTCATGGACGAGATCGGCCAGAACGTCGCCGATCCTGGCGCTCGGCGCGCATAGATCGACGGTGGTGGCTTCCAGCGCCCGCCGCGGCATCTCGTCCGCAATCGCGTCCAGGGGATCCTGCACCAGGGTCACGCCGCCACACCGCTTGATCGCGTTCAAGCCGGCGGCGCCATCGGACAGCAGACCCGAGAGCACGACGCCAATCACGCGGGGGCCATATTGTAGCGCTGCCGAGCGAAACAGCGCGTCAATCGCCGGACGGACCATGTTTTCACGAGGACCCCGACCAAGCATGATTTGGCTTCCAGAAAGAAGCAGATGATGATCCGGGGCGGCGAGGTAGACCTGGCCATTTTTGATGGGCATCCCGGCTTCGGCCTGCACCACCGGAAGCCGGCTTGCTGCGCCTGCGACCGTCGACAGAATGCCTATTCCATGCGCCGGGATATGCAAGACGACAAAAACTGCCGCCGGCAGGTCTGTCGGCAAGGCGGCAAGGATACCCTTGAGCGGAGTGCTGGCCCCCGAAGATCCGCCGATCACAACGATGTCACGATTGCTCATGGAACCGGCGCTCGCCGTCAATGTTGTCTGCAATAAGGTGCTCCGCCAACATATGTTCCTACGGGAAAATTAGCCGTCGAAAGCTTCGGATGCGAGATGACCTCTCATCACCTTGCCAAGAGAGCCGGCTTGCCGGCCGCCGCGTACTTGTGATCGAGGACGAGTATTTTCTCGCCGATGACATCGTGCGGGCGCTTACCGCGCTCGGCGCTCAAACCATCGGACCTTTTGGCGACGTCGATGAGGCAACCCATGTCGTGGACCGCGACATTGCAATCGATGCCGCCATCATGGATGTCAATTTGAGGAGCGAAATGGTTTTTCCGCTGGCGCGGATTCTGCGTGCCCGAAAGGTGCCGTTCATTTTCACGACCGGCTACGACAGAAGCTCGATCGATGCGGAATTCCAGGACGTGCAGTTATGGGGCAAGCCGCTCGACATCGCGGCCCTGACCAGTGAATTGACCGGCATGATCAGACGGGCCTAACGCGCAATCAATTCTGGGCCGTTGGTCAAGGCTGGCCCAGAGGGTTGAGAGTTCGCTCTCAAGCCGTTGTGATTGCAGGACCGTCTCGCTTAAAAGGCTCGCCAGCACCGAGGCCTCAAAGCGCAATGACCGTCCTTCCCGGCGCAGCCATTGCGCCTCCAGGATCGCCTGATTTGCTTTTGAAATCAGCTCTTGCATCTGCGAACCATGCAGGCGATTGGCATTTTCCGCATTATCGTATGTTTGTCGCAGCAGGGCATTTTCCCGCGACGAAGAATTGGCCCACAGGATCACCCGGCCAGGATCGACTTGGAGCATGATCCCGAAAAGTGGGCAGCGGTTTTCCCTCGCGACGAACGCGCAGCGCGTTTTGACCGCAGGATGACCCGGCACCGACATGCCGACAACCGGCTCGTGCTGTCCTCAGGCAGCCCGGACGTGCGCCAGGAAGCTCGCGACCTCCGACCTCAAGCGCTGGGCTTCACCCGCCAGCGCATTCGCCGCGTTTAGCACGCCGTCGGCAATCGCGCCGGTCTGCGAAGCGGCATTTTGAGCGGCGGACACGCTTCCCGACACCTGCTGTGCTCCCACCGTCGCCCGCTGGATATTTCCCGCTATTTCGCTGGTTGCAGCTCCCTGCTGCTCGACGGCAGAAGCTACCGTAGCGGTGATTTCATTCATACGCGCGACGGTGCCGCCAATTCCCTGAATTGCGCTGACGGCACTTCCGGTCATCGATTGAATTTCCGAGACGATGGCCTGGATCTCCTCGGTCGCCTTTGCGGTCTGGGTGGCGAGCGATTTCACCTCTGAGGCGACGACGGCGAAACCCTTGCCTGCCTCCCCGGCCCGCGCGGCTTCAATGGTGGCGTTGAGCGCCAGCAGGTTGGTCTGCGCGGCGATGCCGCTGATCAGTGCGACGACGTCACCAACCCGCTTTGCCGAATCTTCCAGGCTGGCCATCGTCGAGCTGGCCCGATCGGCTTCTGCGGTCGCATCCGAGGCGACCTGCGACGAATGGGTGATCTGGCGCGAGATTTCCTGGATCGAGGAGGACAGCTCTTCGGTCGCGGCCGCAACGGCCCCGACATTGCTGCTGGTCTGGTTGGCGGAAGAAGCAGCGGTTGATGTCTCCGTGCTGGTGGTCACGGCTGCCTGGGACATCGAGTCCGCGGACGACTTCAAGTCGGTCGTAGAGGCGACGACCGCATCGACCACGCGCTTGACCGAAGTCTCGAAACCATCGGCGAGCTTGCGCATCTCGGCTTGCCGTTCCGAGGCGGCATTGGCCTTGAGACGTTCCTGTGCGTCGGCCAGGCGGGACGCCTCGGCGGACTTCTCCTTGAGCACTTCAATGGCCTGCGCCAGCGTGCCGATCTCGTCCTGCCGGTCCACCCCTGGAATGGCCACGCTTCCCTCGCCCGCGGCCAGCCGGTGCGTGGCTTCCGTCAGCTTGAGAACCGGCCGGGTGATGCGGCGGCCGAGCCAGAAGGCTACGACGAAGGTCAGAAGCGCCACTATTCCGGTCACGCCAGCGATCTTGATCGCACTGGCCCAGGTCGCCGCGTCGACCTCGTCGAGATAGACGCCCGACCCGACCACCCACTTCCAGCCATCCGTCAGTTTCGAATAGGTCGCCTTGCGGATCGGCGGGGCATTCGGCGATTTCGGCCAGACGTAGTAATTGAAGCCGCCGCCGGCCTCGGCCATTTTGATCATGTCGCGGCTGAACAGGACGCCATCGGCATCCTTGTTGTCGAGCGAAGGAGTCCCTTCCCGTTTCGGAAACAGGCCATTCACGACGATCATGCCGTCAAGGCGCCGCGCGATGACATATTCGCTGCCATCATATCGGATGGCGCGAAGCACCTCTTTGGCGGCTGACTGAGCCGCGTCCTGCGAGAGTTCGCCCTTGGAAGCCTTGTTTTCGAACAGTTCGACGATCTTCATTGCCGCTTCCGTCACCGCGCGTGCGCGGGCCTGATGTTCCTGCAGCGTGATGTCTGCGATCATATGGATCGATGCGAGACCGGCAATAATCAACGCGACAAGTGCGATGATCGGTATCAGAAAGATACGTCCATTGATGCTGTAAAGGATCGCTTTCAAGGCTTTTCTCTTTGGTGCTTAGGCAGTTTCCAGGCGCACCGTAACTAAATTACGTAAAGGACTTGCTAATTCCCGCAGCTCAGGGTTGTCTCGAATTTCGGAATAGGGTGCTATGGCGCACTTCTCCAAGCATACAGAGGTCTACCGTGTCTCAGTCCTCCCCCATCACTCCTTCGGCAAATATCGCAGTCATCGGCCTCGGCAATATGGGGCAGCCCATGGCCGCCTGCCTTTCGCGGGCCGGCTATCAAGTGGTCGGATATGACGCTTCGCCGGCAGCCTCCGCCAAGTTCAGCGCAGCAGGCGGCAAGGTCGCCGCTTCCGCCGCCGACGCAGTATCCAGTGCGGCGGTGGTCATCACGCTGCTGCCCGATGGCAAAATCGTCCGCAAGGCCATCGACGGCATCCGGCCTCATCTTGCACCAGGCACTGTCGTCGTCGACATGAGTTCGTCGGCGCCGGTGGGAACCAAGCAGCTGGGCAAGGAGCTGATCGCGGCCGGATTCGAGTTCATCGATGCTCCGGTTTCCGGTGGGGTCAAGCGTGCGATCGACGGGAGCCTGGCGATCATGGCCGGCGGCGATGCCCGGACTCTTGAAAAGGTCCGCCCGGTTCTGAGCGCGATGGGCAAATCGATTTTCCACGCCGGGCCGCTGGGCTCGGGTCACGCCGCCAAGGCGCTCAACAATTATGTCTCGGCGGCGGGTCTGGCGGCAGCCGTCGAGGCTGTGGCGATCGGAAAACAGTTTGGAATCGAGCCCGATGTGTTGGTCGATGTGCTCAACGCCTCCACCGGCCGCAACAACTCGACGGAAAACAAGATCAAGCAGTTCGTCATCCCGGAAAAATTCACATCCGGCTTTTCGCTGAACCTGATGGCCAAGGATATCCGCACCGCGCAGGAATTGGCCGAACAGATCGGGGTAGCCGCTCCACTTGCCGGGGAAGTCTCCGAGCTGTGGGACAATGCGCTCAGCGCGCTCGGCCCGTCCGCCGACCATACCGAGATCGGCCGCTACCTGACCGCGAAGCGCTGATCCGAAATCAACACCGGCGTTTCGATATGCGCGACGAGCGAGCCGCTCGAAACGACTGTCCGCGATCGAAGCCAGGCGAAGAATTATTCGTCAGCGCCGGCGGTTTGGTGTTGAGATTTCCATACCGGTCGCTGCATCAAGCGATCACAGTTTTCCCCCTGCAAAAACCGAGATCTGACATGACAGCTAAAGTGACGCCGGCTGAACTTCGAAGGCGCTGGCGGGCCGGCGAAGAGGTGGCGCTCCTCGATGTGCGCGAAGAAGGCCCCTACTCGCTCGCACATCCGTTTTTTGCCATCTCGGTGCCGCTGTCGCAGATCGAGCTGCGTATTGGCGGCCTGATCCCGCGGCTGATCGCTCCGATCATCGTCTACGACAATGGCGAGGGATATGCGAAGCGCGCGGTCGCACGCATCGCGGCGCTCGGCTACACCGATGTCTCGCTTCTGGACGGCGGCCTTGAGGGCTATGCGCGGACCGGCGAGGTTTTCCGCGACGTCAACGTCCCGAGCAAGGCGTTCGGCGAACTCGTCGAAGCGATCCGCCACACGCCCTCGCTTTCGGCAGATGAGGCCAAGGCGCTGATCGAAACCGAACCCGACCTGGTGGTGCTCGACGCCCGCCGGTTCGAAGAATACCGGACCATGAGCATTCCGCGCGGCGTCAGCGTTCCCGGCGGCGAGCTTGCCTTTCGCGCCAGGGAGATTGCGCCTTCTGCGGATACGACCATCATCGTCAATTGTGCCGGCCGGACCCGCAGCATCATCGGCACCCAGTCGCTGATCAATGCCGGGCTCAAGAACAAGGTATTTGCCTTGCGCAACGGCACCATCGGCTGGACCCTGGCCGGGCACGGCGTGGAACGCGGCAGGACCGATCGCTTCCTGCAGCGGCCCGGCGCGACCTATGCGGCCGCTTTCACCGAGGCGACGGCATGGGCCGAGCGCGTCGGCGTTTCGATGATTGATCGCGATATGTTCAACCGCTTCCTGGAGCAGAAAAGCGAACGCACGCTTTATCTGCTCGACGTTCGCTCGACCGAGGAATATGAGCGCGGGCATCCGCCGGGCTTCATCTCCGCGCCGGGCGGTCAACTGGTCCAGGCGACCGACGAGTGGGTCGGGGTACGCGGCGCGCGTCTCGTATTGTTCGATGATGATGGCGTCCGCGCGCGCATGACGGCTTCCTGGCTGGTGCAGATGGGCTGGGAAGCCCATGTCGTCGGCCCCGACGTGATTGCGGCGACCGAGCGCGGAATGCCGCCATTACGACGTCCGGCGCGGCCGGGCGCCGGCTCGGCTGCGATCGATGTCGCAGAACTCGCAGCCAATAACGATAGCCTGACGATCGTCGATCTGGCGCGAAGCCCCGCCTACGCGGCGGCCCATATTCCAGGAGCGCATTTCGTCCTGGCCTCCCGTTTCGCCGAAGATTTGCCCCGCGTGCCCGGCAATGGTCCGATTGTCCTGACCAGCATCGACGGCGACGAAGCCCTGTTTGCGCTCGCCGATGCGACCGCTTCGACGCCGCGCAACGTAGTTGTGCTCAAGGGCGGGACAACAGCGTGGATCGAAAGCAATCGATCGCTGGAATCGGATCGCCATTCCTGGATCTCGCAACCCGATGACGTCTACAAGCGTCCCTATGAGGGCACGGACAATGCGGCCAGCGCGATGCAGGCCTATATCGATTGGGAGCTGCAGCTCGTGGCTCAGCTCGCCAATGATTCCGTCTCCAACTTCCACGTCGTCTGAGCGCCAATATCGGCCTTGATGCCGCGTGGGGCAGATGCCCCGCCGTCCTGCAAAGCAGACGCCGACCGGCGAGAACAACACGTTGCCTCAACCTGTTGCCTCGCCGTCGGCTATCCCGAACGAAATATCAGGACTTGCTGTAATCGTAGAAGCCGCGGCCGGTCTTGCGGCCAAGATGGCCGGCGTCGACCATTTCCTTGAGCAGCGGCGCCGGCCGGTATTTCGGGTCGTTGAAGCCGTTGTAGAACACCTCCATCACCGACAGCAGGGTGTCGAGGCCAATCAGGTCGGCGAGCGCCAGCGGACCGATCGGATGATTGCAGCCGAGCTTCATGCCTTCGTCGATGTCGGCCGCCGTGGCCAGCCCTTCCTGAAATGCGAAAATCGCCTCGTTGATCATCGGGCACAGAATGCGGTTGACGGCAAAGCCCGGACTGTTCTTGGCGGTGATCGCGACCTTGCCGATGCGCTTGGCGAAGGCCTCGGCTTTGGCGTGGGTGTCGTCCGAAGTCTGCAGGCCGCGGATCAGCTCCAGCAGCGCCATCATCGGCACCGGGTTGAAGAAGTGCATGCCGATGAAGCGGTCCGGACGATCGGTCGCGGTCGCCAGCTTGGTGATCGAGATCGACGAGGTATTGGTGGCGATCAGCGCCTCGGGCTTCAGCGCCGGGCAAAGCTCCTTCAGGATCTTGATCTTCAGCTCCTCGTTCTCGGTCGCAGCCTCGATCACCAGGTCGCAGGCGGCAAGCTTCGACCGGTCGGTCGTAGCGGTGATGCGCGACAGTGTCGCCTCGCGATCGGCGGCGGTGATCTTCTCCTTCTTGAGCAGGCGGTCCAGGCTGTTGCCGACGGTCGCCAGCCCCCGCTTGACCGCCGCATCGGAGATGTCGACCATGGTCATGCTCACGCCCGCCGCTGCACCGACCTGTGCGATGCCGCTGCCCATGGTGCCGGCCCCGATAATACCGACTGTCTCGATCATGTTCGTGCCCTTCCGTTTGTTGAGCGGCCCGATGCCGGCTCCCATCATTTGAAACTGCCGCAGGCTGCTGCCACCGCGCATCCTGCTTATCAGGACATCGCGACCGGCGATATGACGCAGCTCAACAGATGGCCCCTCCACTGCCGATCGCGCGCCGGTGCAGCCGATTTCGGCAGCCTCGTTGAGCTGTTACAACAGCATGCGGGAGCGCGACAACCGTAGGGCAAGCCGGATGGCCGAAAATCGAATGAACGGAATGCGGCGAAAAGTCCTGCGCGCAGTGGCCGGGGGCATATCAGCCGGGCTTTTATTCCGCCTTCCCCGGGCTGCCGCGTCGGACAAAATGAGCCAGCAACAGGCCGAATATCAGGACAGGCCCAACGGCCTCTATAGCTGCGGCATGTGCACCCAGTTCGAGCCGCCGAAATCCTGCAAGGCGGTCGACGGCGAGATCTCGAGCGACGGCTGGTGCAAGGCTTTCGTGCTGGCGGATTGAGCCGACGCGCTTCAGTCCGCAAAAAATTCCTGCATGACCTCCAGCGTCTCCTTCGGTGCCTCTTCCTGCACGTAGTGCCCGGATGGCGCTGCGAAGGTACCGACAATGTCGGTTGCGTATTTCGACCAGACCTCCTTCGCGTTGTGGTTGCGGCCGACGCCGCCGGTGGCTCCCCACAGCAGGAAGGTCGGGCAGGTCACGCGCTTGCCGGCGTTGAAATCGGCGGTATCCATCTCGAGATCGCAGGAGACGGTGGCGCGATAATCCTCGCACATCGCATACACGGTCCGCGGGTTCTTGATGCAGCGGATGTATTCGTTGAGCGCTTCGGGTGCGAAGAAGTTCGTGCCCTGATTGGTCTTCGACAGTTTTCTGCGGATGAAGAATTCCGCATCGTTGTTGATCATCGTCTCCGGATATGGCGTCGGCTGGATCATGAAGAACCAGTGCCAGGAGAATTTCGCCCAGTTGAACGTCACATTGTTGAGGAGATGATGCTGGGGCAGCATGTCGACGAAACAGGCTTTCCTGATCGTCCCGGGATAATCCAGGCACATCCGATGCAGCACACGCGCGCCGCGGTCGTGGCCAGCGGCCGAGAACGTCGAGAAACCGAGCTTTTTCATCACCTCGACCATGTCCTTGCCCATCTCGCGAAACGAATAGGCATAATGGTCGTCGCCGCCGTCCGGCTTGGAACTGTCGCCATAGCCGCGGAGATCGGGCGTCACCACCGTGAAACGTCGGGCAAGGTCGGGCGCCACGCGGTTCCACGATAAATGGGTGAATGGATTGCCGTGCATCAGCAGCAGCGGCGGTCCCTCGCCGCCATGGCGCAGGACGATATCCACGCCGTTCACATGCAGCGTTTCCCTCTTGAAACCTTCCATCATGGCTGCCGGGCCCCGGCGAGACGCTCGGCATATTCGATCGCCTCGATCATGCTGCGTTCGTTGGCGATGCCCTTGCCGGCGATGTCGAAGGCGGTCCCGTGATCGACCGAGGTGCGGACGATCGGCAGCCCCAGCGTGATGTTGACGCCGGAAAGCTCCTGCCACTTGCCGGTTGCGGGATCGACTTCGAAGCCGAGCAGCTTGACCGGAATGTGCCCCTGGTCGTGATACATCGCGACGACGGCGTCGTATTGTCCGGCACGCAGCTTCACGAACACGGTATCGCCGGGGATGGGTCCGGCGATGTCGAGCCCCTCAGCGACCATCCTGGCGATCAGCGGCTGCGACACGTCGATGTCCTGCCGGCCGAACAGACCGCCCTCGCCGGCATGAGGATTGAGCGCGGCCACCGCGATCTTCGGATGCTCAATGCCCAGTCCAAGCAGCGCCTTGTGGGTGAGCTCGATGACGTGGCGCAGGCGTTCCGGCGTCAGGCGCGACGGCACGTCCTGCAGCGCAACATGGGTCGAGACGTGGCTGACCCGCATATTGCCGTGGGCCAGCAGCATCACCGAGCCGCGGACGCCGGTCAGTTCGGCCAGCATCTCGGTATGACCGGGATAATGATAGCCGGCCTTGTTCAGCGCCTCCTTGTTGAGCGGCGCGGTAACGATGCCACCGATGCGCCCGGACATCGCGAGGCGAACCCCCTGCTCGACCGCCTTGTAGGCGAAGCGGCCGCCGTCGGCGGACAGCACGCCGGGCGCAATCGCCTCGCTTTCGCCGTCGGCTTGCAGGAAACAGAGATTCGGCCATTCCGCATCGTCGACGCCGATACCGGCGATGTCGACGCCCAGTCCCAGCTGCTGCTCGGCCTGTTGCAGGGCGCGACCGCTTCCGATGATCACAAGCTTGAGATCGGAGGATTGAAGACGGCCGCGCAGCCGCGCACAGGCCTTCAGGATGATCTCGGGACCGATGCCGGCGGGATCGCCCATGGTGATCGCGAGATGTCGCTTCGGCATGACCTGTTTCCCTAGATTAGGTTGTTTTCGCGGAGCAGATTCCGCCACAGGCCGGGAGGCCCGAACGCGCCTGATTTTGATATCACATCGACGCCCGCCCAGGCTCCGCCCTGTATCACAGATTTGGGCACGCCGGGCTCCAACCGTCCGAGCACCTTGAGCGCGCGGGCCTCAACGGCAAGGCACTGCGCCTTCAGCGTCTCGCCGCCGGCGATGATGAGCGTGGCCGGCTTTTCGATCGACTGGCTGAGACGCATGATTTCCTCGGCAAAATGCTGCGCGGCCTGGGTGCGGGATCTGGTGCCGGGAGGCGTCAGCCGCACCAGGGCGATGCCCTGATCCAGCCGCCGCTTGACAGCGTCAAGGTCGAGATATCCCTCCGCGGCCCGGATCACGATATCCTGGCATGCCTCGAGCTGGGCGTCAGTCGCAGCATGATCCGAACCGAACACGCCGAGCACCGGCGCTTTCAAGCTTCGGGGAAGATTCGCCTGAGTTCCCCGCGCCAGCGCGGCAGCAAGCCCGCCCGCCCCACACCACAGAACCCGGCCGGAATAGCGCCGGCCGATGTCGACCACGCGATCGAGGTCCTGATCGCCCTCCGCATCGAACACGCTGACGCCCGGCGGCAGGTCGGTCTCTGCATTGGACCTGGGATCGGCCAACCGTGTCTCGAGATTGTGTCGCCGCAGCTGTTCAACGAGGTTGCCGCCGACCGCACTCCAGCTTCCATCGGAGGCCCGCGCATATTGCTGACCGCCACGGGTTCGCCGGCCCTGATGGATGAAAGCCGGCGCCACGATGCAGGCATCCCAGGAGCCGGCTTGCAGGCAGGCCGCAAGCTCTGCGGCCCAAGGGCCGCGCAGCAGGCTGTCGATTTTCTTGAAGGCTATTGCTGCGCCGCAAAGCAGAGGCGTCAGCCGTCGCACGATCGCGGCAGCCTCATTGGCATCAGCTTCGCGCGTGCCGCTGTCAAATGCAAAGCTGGCCCGGCCCGCCGGAGGCTCATCGATGGACCAATAGATCTTAAGCGGACCGCACGCGCCGACCAGTTCGGCGGAAGTGTCGAGCGCACCCGTCAAATCATCGGCCAGGAGTCGCAGTGACTGCATGAGATTCCGGAAAAAGGCGTTGTCATCGCCCTTGTTATTGTCGACCGGAACCTTTGTTTCAAGTGACGCTGCCGACCAGAGCTGGCGGCTCAACCTCGCCGGCGGTCCCCTGAGATGCCAGGGCATCAGAGCGTTTTCGAGCGAAGCCGGAGCCCGATTCTGATTCCATCGGAATCGGAACGACTCCAAGGCCCCTGCCAAGCGCGTCCCCGATGCGATCGGCCGCCGCGCGGCCTGCGGTCACTTCGACAGCAGACCGGTAAGATCCTGGGTTGCACGCAGGCAACGCAGCTCGTCGATCTGGCGGGACACCACCAGCGCGCTCGCCTTCAAGGCTTCGATCTTCGAACTTTCGGGATGAAGGCTTTCGAGCTCGCGTATCCGCTGGTTGAAGGAAGCCAGCTCAAGATGAAGCCGCTCGAGTTCGGCGTCGTCGCTGGATGCGTCCGCCCGCTGCAAGGCTCGTTTTGCTTGCATTGTCGTCCCCCTGATTTGGTCACTTCGTTGTGCGGGGAATATGTGGCGGCATCGGGAAAAACACGCGACGGAGTTTGGCCGATCGCGCGGCTTTCTTTCAACTATGCACAGGCTGGATGCGGCGCGCTTGCTCTGGCGGCGTGCGAATGAATCGGTCCGATTTGAGCCGTACCGGGAGTCGGAAATCGCCCTTTTTTGGGAAAACACACGAGGCCCGGACTGTCTAGGAGTCCAGGCCTCGTGCTTTGTGCCCCATCGACCGAAATGCTCAAGAAACAGACGGCGCCTTCAACCCCTGCGGAGATTTTTTTAACGCGATCTCCGCGCTTCCTCTACACCGGACGACTACGGTGCATGATGCGATGGTTGCGCCATGCACCGCTGATGCAACCGCTTCAGACGCCGGTCTGGGTGATGAACTTGGTGTTGAAATAGGCCTCCAGCGCCTCGGTGCCGCCCTCCGAGCCATAGCCGGAATCCTTGACGCCGCCGAACGGCACTTCGGGAAGCGCCAGCGCGAAGCTGTTGATCGACATCATGCCGGCTTCGACCGCTGCGCCGATCGCGGTCGCGGTCTTGGCCGACTTGGTAAAAGCGTAGGATGCCAGGCCGAACGGCAGGCGGTTGGCCTCTTCGGCCGCATCGTCGAATTTCGCGAATGACGACATCAGCGCCAGCGGCGCGAACGGCTCTTCGTTCATGGCCCGCGCCGATTTCGGCACGTCGGTCACGACCGTCGGCTCGAAGAAGTAGCCCTTGTTGCCGACGCGGTTGCCGCCGGCCGCGATTTTGGCGCCGTTGCCGACCGCATCCTGCACCATGCCTTCGATCGCGGTGATGCGGCGATCATTGGCGAGCGCGCCCATCTTGGACTCCGGGTCGAGACCGTTGCCGACCTTGATCGACTTCGCGCCCTCGACGAACTGCTTGACGAACTTGTCGTAGACGCCTTCCTGGATCAGGAAGCGGGTCGGCGAAATGCAGACCTGGCCGGCATTGCGGTATTTCGCGGCGACCATGATCTTGGCCGCCGCTTCCACGTCGGCATCATCGAACACGATGACCGGCGCATGGCCGCCCAGCTCCATGGTGACGCGCTTCATGTGCTGGCCGGCGATGGCGGCGAGATCCTTGCCGACCTTGGTCGAGCCGGTGAAGGAGATCTTGCGGATGACCGGATGCGGGATCAGGTACTCCGAAATCTCCGCAGGCACGCCGTAGACCAGGTTGACCACACCGGCCGGCACGCCGGCATCGACGAAGGTGCGGATCAGTTCGGCGGGCGAAGCCGGCGTCTCTTCCGGCGCCTTGACGATGATCGAGCAGCCCGAGGCAAGCGCAGCGCTCAGCTTGCGCACCACCTGGTTGATCGGGAAATTCCACGGCGTGAACGCTGCAACCGGCCCGACCGGTTCCTTGATCGCCATCTGGTAGACGCCCGGGGCACGGGCCGGGATCAGGCGGCCATAGCCCCGGCGGCCTTCCTCGGCAAACCACTCGATGATGTCGGCGGCCGCCATGGTCTCGATCTTGGCTTCAGCCAGCGGCTTGCCCTGTTCCATCGTCATGATGGTGGCGATCTTGTCGGCGCGCTCGCGCATCAATTCGGCGGCCTTGCGCATCACCTTGGAGCGCTCATAGGCCGAGACCACGCGCCAGGCCTTGAAACCTTTCTCGGCCGCCGCCAGCGCCTCGTCGAGGTCGGCCTTTTCGGCATGCGCCACCGTCCCGATTGGCTCCTCGGTTGCGGGATTGATCACGGGAATGGTCCGGCCGCCGCTGGCTGGACGCCACTTGCCGTCGATGTAGAGAAGGACGTTCGGGTAGGTCATGGCACTCTCTCCAGTTCAAAGGACGCCTCATCTCGGATACCGAGATGAGGAAAACGCGGAAATCGAAAGCCGGTCGGGACGTCTGTAAAGAAGACCGGGAACCGCCGCAAGCGCGCGTCAAAATAACCCAGCCACGCGCAGATCGGGCTTGTCCGGGATAACGCGGCCAGCGGCCGATACCACCAGACAGCCTGCCGCGATGCGACAAATTAGCCCTTCGCGGGCACGTGATTGGCACGTGATCGATTCCGGTGGAAATGTGCCTATGCCTTCATAGGCGCCCCCAAGTGAGCCCCGCCGCAGCGTCCCCCCACGCACCCCCCGGCGGGGCTTCGCTTTATCTGCGCCCCAGATCGCATGCGGCATCCGCAGCGGTTTGCAGGTCTTCCGAGATGATGTCCATCACCGCCTGCATGGCCGACGAAACGACACGGCGCGGGTTGCTGACCCATGCGATCGAACGGACCAGCGCCGGTCTGAACCGGTGTGCGCTGATCGACCCCGCCTCCAGCGCCGCACGCAAGGCGATGCCAGGAAGGATCGTCACCATTCCGGTCGAGGCCACGACCTCGCAGATCGCCGGCAGGCTGTCGATCTCCAGCCGCGGCGAAAGGCTGAGCCCCGCCTGCGCCGCCGCATCGTCGAGGATCCGCCGCAAGCCATGCCGTCGCGACGGGATCACCAACTCGGCTTTCCCGATCGCCGCAAAGGACGCCAACCGGGGAAATTTCGCCCGCGGCGCGGCCGCATGCGCCATCATCATCTCCTCGTCGAGAAGATGCCGCACCGGCGGTCCGCCGCCGCGCAGCCGAGCATTGACGATCGCGAGGTCAAGCTGACCCGACAGCACCCATTCCATCAGCGTCTCGCTGTAACCGTCGCAGACCGACAGCCCGATATCCGGATAGATTGTGGCGATCCGTGGCGCAGAAATCGCCAGCGTACTTTGCGCAACGGAGTTGATGATGCCGACGCTGACGCGGCCCGCAATCTTGCCGTCGAGACGGGCCATCTCCTCGCGTGCGCGGTCGACATCCTTGACGATCGGCGCCACCAGCCGCTCGAACTCCTCGCCGGCGGGCGTCAGCGAAACGCCCTGCGGGGTGCGAAAGAACAGCCGCTTGCCGAACGATTTCTCTAGCTTGGCGATCTGCATGCTCAGCGCCGGCTGCACGATATTGAGCCGCTGTGCGGCACGGGTCACGTTCCGCTCCTGCGCGAGGCAGAGGAAATACTGCATCTGCTTCAGGTCCATCGGATCTTCTTCGCACCGCACAATCAATGAAAGTGATAATGTCGATTAAAAGCAATTATTTGGAATGATGACAAGGGAGCCTTACGTTTTGTTGGATATCGAAACCTTCGGCAGCTCATGAACACGCCCGCGCGCCCGCATCGTCGTCTCATCGTCGGAATTTCCGGTGCGTCCGGCGTCGTCTATGGCGCGCGGCTCCTGCAGCTGCTGCGCAACGCCGATGTCGAAACCCATCTTGTGATGACGAAAGCCGCCGAGGTGACCTTCGCGCATGAGACCTCGATGAAGATCGCAGAGGTCAAGGCGCTTGCCGATGTTTGTCACCGCATCGACGATATGGCGGCGCCGATTTCCAGCGGCTCGTTCCGCACCATGGGCATGATCATCGCGCCGTGCTCGGTGCGGTCGATGTCCGAGATTGCCTCGGGATGCACCACGACGCTGCTGACCCGCAGCGCCGATGTCGTGCTCAAGGAGCGCCGCAAGTTGGTCCTGATGGTGCGGGAAACGCCGCTGCATACCGGGCATCTGCGCAGCATGACGGCGCTTTCGGAAATGGGCGCGATCATCGCACCACCGGTGCCCGCCTTCTACAACCGGCCGGAGTCGCTTGCCGAGGCGATCGACCATTCGGTCGGGCGCGTGCTCGACCTGTTCGAGATCGAGACCGGAATCGTCAAGCGATGGGGCGAGCGAACCGAACGCTCTGCACCGAATTCTTAATCCAATGGATGAGAGTAGACATGAGCAGCCCCGCGGCAATGCTTCGTAACGACACCGACTTTCCCAACCTGCGCACCTGGTTGCGAGAGCTCGCCGCGACCGATCGTCTGGCCGTGGCGCGGAGCGGCCTTTCCCTGACCGACGAGCTTGCTGCCGTCGCCAAGAAGCTCGAACTCGACCGCGCGGTGCTGTTTCCCTCTCCCGGCGGCCATGACATTGCTGTTGCCGCCAATCTGTTCGCGGGCCGGAGCTGGGTCGCGGATTCACTCGGCGTTCCGGTCCAAGACCTGCTCTCGCGCTTCCAGCGGGCGGTGCGACATCCCATGCCCTGGACCGAGGTCAAGGAAGCGCCGGTGCAGGCGGAGGTTCACCGCGACGTCGATCTGCTCAAGCTCTTACCGATCCCCACGCACAATGAGCTCGACAGCGGCCCCTACATCACCGCGGCGCTGTTGATCGCGCGCAATCCGAACACCGGCATCCAGAACGTCTCGATTCATCGCTGCCAGATCAGCGGCAACAACCGCATCGGCGTGCTGCTGCTGCCGCGCCACACCCGACACTATTTCACCATGGCCGAGCGGGCCGGCAATCCGCTCGAGATCGCGCTGGTCATTGGGGTGCATCCGGCCTGCATCCTGGCTTCGCAAGCGATCGCGGCGCTCGACGAGGACGAGATGAACATCGCCGGCGCGCTGCTTGGCCGTCCCGTCGAAATGGTGAAATGCCTGACCAACGAGGTTCGCGTTCCCGCCCATGCCGAGATCGTGCTGGAGGGGCGCATCCTGCCGAAACTGCGCGAGCCCGAGGGTCCGTTCGGCGAGTTCCCACAATATTATGGCGACCGCGCCGATCGCGAGGTGATCGAGATCGATGCCGTCACCCACCGGCACAATCCGATCTTCCACACCATCGTCGGCGGCGGCATGGAGCATCTGGTGCTTGGCGAAATCCCGCGCGAGGCAACGCTGCTCGAACATCTGCAGCGCAGCTTTCCGTCGGTGCGCGACGTACGGCTGACCCGCGGCGGCACCTGCCGCTATCATCTCGCGGTGAAGATCGACAAGTCCAGCGAAGGCGAGCCCAAGAACATCATCATGGGAGCATTTGCCGGCCATTACGACGTCAAGCAGGTGGTGGTGGTCGATACAGACGTCGATATCGATGATCCCAACGAGATCGAATGGGCGGTCGCGACCCGGTTCCAGGCCGACCGCGACCTCGTCGTGGTGGCGGGCGCGCAAGGCTCCAAGCTCGATCCGTCATCGGATCACGGTATCAGCGCCAAGATGGGACTGGATGCGACCAAGCCGATCGCCCGCGCCCCGCTGGAGTTCAAACGCATCCACGTCAAAGGCGTCGAAACCCTCGACCTCGCAAAAGTTTTGCAGCAGGATACGGGGGCTGCTTTTGCCCGGATCGTGGCTGATTGAGATAAGCGGGCCGAAAGCCAGCTAAGAATACCGGCATCAAGCCGGAACAAATGGAAAGGAAGCGGAACGAACGGGGCGCCGCCGGGCGGCTGACCGGCGTCCTGAAGGAGGATCACATGTCGACAGCATTGCGCATCGCGCACGGAGCGTTCGGGCGGGTCGCGCTCCTTGACATGGATTATTCGCTGGTCCGCCACGCCCATCCGCACTGCCACGTGCTCTTGAAGGTCGAGGGCGCGGATACCCACTTCGTCGTGGGCGAGACCACTTGCCCCTTGACCGATGACACCGCAGTGCTGGTCAATGGCTGGCAGCCGCACAGCTATGTTCACGTGCCCGAGCGCCCGCGCACCGTGATCCTGGCGCTCTACATCGAACCGGAATGGCTGCAGATCTTCCGCCCCGGCTGGGTTGCCAGCGGTGGGCCCGGATTCTTCAGCCAGCCGTTCGGGCAGGTGTCAGCACAAATACGCCGGCTCGCCATGGACCTTGCCGCCGAGATGATGACGCGGCCGGATCGCAAGGCCGCACATGAACAGATGCTGTCGGACCTGATGATCGCGGTCATCGAACGCTTCACGCCATGGAAGAGTTTTCCGGCCTCGATCCGCGAACTGCGCAGCACTTCCGGCGATTGGCGGATTCGTCGTGCGGTCGCGACCATCCGCAGCGGCGGGCTGACCCCTGACAGCATCGGCGGCTGGGCCAAGGAGACCGGATTGTCGCGGGCGCATTTCTTCCGGCTGTTCGAAGCCGCCATCGGCGCTCCGCCGAAAGTCTATATGAACGTGCTGCGGATGGAACAGGCGGTCGATCTCGTGCTCAACCGCCCGCAATCGCTACATGCCATCAGCACCGAGCTGGGCTTTGCCGAACCGGCGCACTTCACCCGCTTCTTTCGGAACCATGCCGGCGTCAGCCCGCGCGAATTCCGCAATGTTTCGCGTCTGGCGAGTTAAAGCGTTTTCGAGCGAAGTGGAGATCGGTTCGCGTGAAGAAAACGCGTCAAAATAAAAAGCCAGAGCTCTTCTGATCCGATCAGAACCAAGATCTAGACACCATCATCAAACGAAAATGAGACGCGTTGGTAAGTTTTGAGACTTTCCGGCATTCGACCCGGTTTTGCCGCTGATTACATCGCTCTCAAGCGCGAAAAGCGCGGATGGGAGAGATGCCTTAAGGATGAATGTCAACGCGGCAACCAGCTCCGGAATTTCAAAACCGTGGGTCGGGCAATCGATCCCGCGTGTCGAAGATCCGAGCCTGCTGACTGGTCGTGGCCGCTTCATCGACGATCTCGGGGTGCGGCCGGGCACGCTGCATGCCGCCATTCTGCGTTCCCCGCACGCGCATGCAAAAATCGTTTCGATCGATACCGAGGCCGCGAAAAAAGCGCGCGGCGTCGCCGCGGTCCTGACTGGCGAAGACATCAAGGCGCTGACGGCGAGCCTCGTGGTCGGCGTCAAGGCGCCGGTCGAATGCTGGCCGATTGCGATCGGCCGGGTGCGCTATGTCGGCGAACCCGTCGCCATCGTCGTTGCCGAGACCCGTTATCTGGCCGAAGACGCCGTCGACCTGATCGATGCGCAATACGAAGCACTCCCGGCGGTAATCGATCCGCTGCAGGCGATCATATCAGGCGCCGCGCTGCTGCATGACGGATTTCCCCATAACGTCGCCAGCGACCGGCGTTTCAAATATGGCGATCCCGATCGCGCTTTCGCTGGGGCGCCGCGGACGGTGTCGGTAACGATCCGCTATCCCCGCAACTCCTGCACGCCGATCGAAACCTATGGGGTCGTCGCCGAATATGATCCCGGCGAACAGGCCTTCGATGTGCTCGCCAATTTCCAGGGGCCGTTCAGCATCCATGCGGTGCTGTCGCGCGCGCTGAAAGTCCCCGGCAATCGCCTGCGGCTGCGGACACCGCCCGACTCCGGCGGCAGTTTTGGCGTCAAGCAAGGCGTCTTCCCCTATATCGTGCTGATCGCAGCCGCAGCGCGTGCGACCGGCCGGCCCGTGAAATGGATCGAGGACCGGCTCGAACATCTGACCGCTTCGGTTTCCGCCACCAATCGCGTCACCACGCTGCGCGCGGCGGTCACCGACCAGGGCAAAATTCTCGCGCTCGACTGGGACCAGGTCGAGGATTGCGGCGCCCATCTGCGCGCCCCCGAGCCCGCCACGCTCTATCGCATGCATGGCAACCTCACCGGCGCCTATGACATCGGCCATGTCGCAGTGCGCAACCGGGTGGTCGTGACCAACAAGACACCGACCGGACTAAATCGCGGCTTCGGCGGTCCGCAGGTCTATTTCGCGCTGGAGCGGCTGGTCCAGCGCATCGCCGTCGAGCTCAAGCTCGATCCGCTCGACGTGATCACGCGCAACCTCGTTCCCACCGACGCATTCCCCTATCGGACCGCAACCGGCGCCCTGCTCGATTCCGGCGACTATCAGCAGGCGCTGACGCGCGCCGTGAACGAAGGCGGCCTCACCGAACTGAAAAAGCGACGCGATGCGGCACGTGCCGAGGGCCGCATCTATGGCATCGGCTTTACTGCGGTGGTCGAGCCCAGCGTTTCCAACATGGGCTATATCACCACGGTGCTGACCGCCGCCGAGCGCCGCAAGGCCGGCCCGAAGAACGGCGCCCAGGCGACGGCCACGATCTCGATCGATCCGGTCGGCAGCGTCGCGGTGCATGTCGCCTCCGTCCCGCAAGGACAGGGCCATCGCACCGTGCTGGCGCAGATCGTCGCCGACATTCTAGGGCTTACGCCTTCAGATATCAGGGTCAATGCCGAGATCGACACCGCCAAGGACGCCTGGTCGATCGCATCGGGCAATTATGCCAGCCGCTTTGCGCCGGCGGTTGCCGGAACCGCCAAGCTCGCCGCGGAGCGGCTCGCCACGCGCCTTGCCCGCGTTGCCGCTTCGAGTCTCAACACGGAAGCGGACGACATCGCGTTTGCCGGCGGCTTCGTACTGTCGAAGCGCAATCCGGACAACAAGGTCGCCTTCTCGCGGGTCGCGGCGCTCAGCCACTGGTCGCCCGGCGCGCTGCCCGACGAGATCGGACAGACCATCCGCGAGACCGTGTTCTGGACGCCGCCGGAGCTGACGCCGCCCGATGATGCCGATCACATCAATTCGTCGCTCTGCTACGGCTTCATCTTCGACTTCTGCGGCGTCGAGATCGACCGCGTGACGCTGCAGACCCGCATCGACCGCTACGTGACGATGCACGACTGCGGCACCATCCTGCATCCGGCGATGGTCGACGGCCAGGTGCGCGGCGGCTTTGCGCAGGCCGTCGGCGCTGCGCTCTATGAGGAATATGCCTACGCGGCGGACGGATCGTTCCTGACCGGAACGTTCGCCGACTATCTGCTGCCGACCATCGCCGAGGTCCCCGAGCCGATCATCCTGCACATGCAGACGCCCTCGCCGTTCACGCCGCTCGGCTCCAAAGGCGTCGGCGAAGGCAATTGCATGTCGACCCCGGTCTGCATCGCCAACGCGGTCGCTGATGCGCTTGGTGTCGAGAATATCGAGCTGCCGCTGGTGCCGGCGCGGCTGGCGGAGGCGCTGCGCGGCGCCGAGCCTCCGGCACCTGCCGGCAAGGCCAGGAAAGACACGCTCGAAGGCGACCGCAAGCTGGTAGGCCAGGGCAGCGCAAGCGTTGCCGCTTCGGCGGAAACCATCTGGAAGATGCTGCTCGATCCGGCGACGCTGCAAGCCGTCATTCCCGGCTGCCACGACGTCAAGAAAATATCCGACACGCATTTTCGT
This sequence comes from Bradyrhizobium sp., assembly GCA_035547995.1. Classification (GTDB taxonomy): domain Bacteria; phylum Pseudomonadota; class Alphaproteobacteria; order Rhizobiales; family Xanthobacteraceae; genus Bradyrhizobium. The sequence continues at coordinate 92,624 of DASZTN010000019.1, forward strand.
GCCGACGTGACCCTCGGCGTCGGCCCGGTCAAGGGCCGCTATCGCGCCACCGTGACCCTGTCTGATCTCGACGAGCCGCGTGGCGTCACGCTGACCGGCACCGCCGAAGGCGCGCTCGGTTTCGGCTGGGGCAAGGGCCGGATCACACTCGCCCCGCAGGCCAATGGCGCGACTTCCGTCGGCTACACCTACGAGGCGGAGATCGGCGGCAAGGTCGCCAGCATTGGCGGCCGCCTGCTCGACGGCGCGGCCCGGGTCATCATCGGACAGTTCTTTGCAAGCCTGGCGCGCCAGGCCGGCGGCAACAACTCCAGGCCAGGCGTCCTCGCCCGGCTGTGGCGGTTGTTCGGAGGCGCACGATGAAGCCGGCCGCTTTCGACTACGTCCGCGCCGAAAGCCTGGACGAGGCGCTCGACGTGCTGCGCAACGAAGGCGGCGAGGCCCGCGTGATCGCCGGCGGGCAATCGCTGATGGCCATGCTCAACATGCGCCTCGCCAAGCCCCGCGTGCTGATCGATATCATGCGTATCAAGAAACTTCGCACGATCGAGCCGGCTTCCGGACAAGTCGCCGTCGGCGCCGCAGTCCGCCAGGCCGAACTGCTGGAATGGCCGGCGCTTGCCGACCAATTGAAGCTGATTTCGCTGGCGCTGCCCTGGACCGGTCATGCCCAGACCCGCAGCCGCGGCACGATCTGCGGCTCGATCGCGCATGCCGACCCGAGCGCCGAGATGCCGCTGGTGCTGCTCGCGCTCGGCGGCGAGATCATTCTTCGCAGCGCCCGTAAGCAGCGCCGCGTCGCCGCCCACGACTTCTTCCTCGGCATGATGGCGACCGAGCGCAACGATGACGAGCTGATCGAGGCTGTCGTGTTTCCCTCCGGCAATGGTCGCCGCTGCGCGTTTCGCGAGGTGGCGCGGCGGCATGGCGATTTCGCCATCGTCGCCTGCGCGGCGGTCGCGACCGGGCGCGGCGTGCGGCTTGCGGTAGGCGGCGTCGCCGACACCCCGCTCGCGCGCGAGTTCGATGACCTCAAGGGAACCGCACTCGACGATGCCCTCAACGCCTTCGCCTACGAGCTTGATGCCCGCGACGATTTCCACGCCACCGCGCGCTACCGGCGCGACCTGGTGCGCCTGATCGGCCGCGACCTCATCGAGGAGGTCACAAGATGACCCGCATGACCGCCGGACAGCGGCATCGTCTTGGTTTCACGCTCAACGGCGTAGCCGTCGAGCGCGAATGCGAGCCGCGCCTGTTGCTGACCGATTTCATCCGCCACGAGATCGGCGCCACCGGCACCCATGTCGGCTGCGAGCACGGCGTCTGCGGCGCCTGCACCGTATCCATCGACGGCCAGCCTGCCCGCGCCTGCCTGACGCTCGCGCTGCAGGTCGAGGGGTGCGACGTCAGGACCGTTGAAAGCCTTGCCGATGGTCCCGGCCGGCTGGGCGTCCTGCAATCGGCGTTCCGCAAGCACCACGCGCTACAATGCGGCTTCTGCACCGCCGGCATCCTGATGTCGCTCGACACGCTGCTGGCGCGCCGGCCGGATGCCGATGAGGCTGAAATCCGCGATGTGCTGACCGGGCATCTCTGCCGCTGCACCGGCTATGCACCGATCATAAAGGCTGCGCTCGACGCTGCCGCAGAACTCAAGGGAGAAACCAGCCGTGAGCCCGTCGATGCTTGATCTCGGAACCAGCTTCCTGGCGAGCGTGGCGCGCGATCCCGACGCGCTGGCGCTGGTCGATGGCGACGTCCGCTTCAGCTATGCCGAATGGCTTGCAAAGATTTCCTCGCTGGTGTCGGCATTCGACCGGCTCGGCCTGAAACCCGGCGATCATCTGGTCACGGTGCTGCAGAACAACTGGCAGGCGGCAAGCTTGCATTGGGCCTGCCAGCTCGCCGGCATCATCATCACGCCGATCAACTGGCGCGTGAAGGCCGACGAGCTCGATTTCTGCATCGAGAACTCGGAATGCCGCGGGCTCGTCTATCAGGATGTTTCCGAACAGGCCGTCGCCGCCTCCAAACATGCCCGCGATCTCATCGTGATGCGGGCGGGCGGTTCAACGGCGCAGCGCCAGGACCTGTCGCTCGACGCCATGTTCGAAGAGCCGGCCGGCGAGGTGGCCCCGCGAGCGACCGCCGAATCCTGGTCGATCATGCTCTACACCTCCGGCACCACCTCGCGGCCGAAGGGCGTGCCGCGGCGTCATCGTGCCGAGCGGGCGGCCGGCATCGCCCACGTCGCGCAAAACCTGTACCGCCGCGGCGAACGCACGCTCGGCGTCATGCCGCTCTATCACACCATGGGCGTGCGTTCGCTGATCGCGATGTCGCTGATCGGCGGCGCCTTTGTTTGCCTGCCGCGCTTCGATCCGCAGCAGGCGCTGTCACTGATCGCAGCGGAGCGGATCACCAACCTCTATCTGGTGCCGACGCTGTATCACGACCTCGTGCACGCCAAGGGCTTCGCTCAGGCCGACGTTTCGAGCGTCCGCAAGCTTGGCTTTGCCGGCGCCTCGATGACCGACGGCCTGCTCAAGAAGCTCGACGAGTGCTTCAAGCCCGAACTGTTCGTCAATCACTACGGCAGCTCGGAGATCTACACTTTTACGATCGATCAGAATGCCCCGGCAAAACCCGGCTCCGCCGGCAAGGCCGGCATCAACCAGTACGTCAAGGTGGTCAAGCTCAATGCCACTTCGGTTGCGGACACCGCCGATGTCGGCGAGGAAGGCGAGATCATCGCCCTGCTTGCCGGCGACGAGTCCTTCGAGGGCTATTGGCGCCGGCCCGATGCCGATGCAAGGGCACTGCGCGACGGATGGTATTTCACCGGCGACACCGGCTATGTCGATTCCAACGGCGACCTTTTCGTCACCGGCCGCGTCGACGACATGATCATCACCGGCGGCGAGAACGTCTCGCCGGTCGAGATCGAAAGCTGCCTCTCGCTGCATCCCGCCGTGCTCGAAGTCGCCGTGGTCGGGCTGCCCGACGAGCGCTGGGGCAAGGTCGTCACCGCCTTCATCCAGCGCGGGCGGCCGGTCACCGAGCAGGAGCTGGACACGTTCTGCCGGGAATCCGGCCTCGCCGCCTTCAAGCGCCCGCGACGCTTCGTCTTCGTCGGCGCGATCCCGAAATCACCGGTCGGCAAGCTGCTGCGGCGGCTGCTGGTGGCCGGCGAATACCAGACTGAGGCCATGCCGCCGTCGAACGCGGCGTGACCCATTCCAACTCTCATCCAACAGAAAGAAGAAACCATGACTGCCTATGAATTCGCCGACAGCCGCCTCGCCAAGCTCGACGGTTTTGAGGTCGAGATCAACGAAGCCCATGAACGCGCCGACATCATCCTCAACCGTCCGCCGTTCAACGTGGTCTCGATGCCGCAGCGCGACCAGTTGCGGCTGGTGTTCGAGGCGCTCGATCAGGACGAGCGGGTGCGCGTCATCGTGGTGCGGGCGATCGGGGAGAATTTCTCCAGCGGCGGCAATATCGGCGGCTTCATGGAGGCGACGCCCGAGACGGTCTCCAAGCTCGCCTGGAACATCGCCTCGCCTGCGCGCTGCGCCAAGCCGGTGATCGTCGCCAACCGCGGCTATTGTTTCGGCGTCGGCTTCGAATTGTCGCTCGCCTGCGACTTCCGCATCGCTTCGGAGACCACCCAATACGCCCTGCCCGAGCAGAAGCTTGGTCAGATTCCGGGATCAGGCGGCTCGGCGCGACTGCAGAAGATGATCGGCATTACCCGGACCAAGGACATCGTGATGCGCTCGAAGCGCATCCCGGCGCGGCAGGCGCTGGAATGGGGCATCGTCACCGAATGCGTCGCCGACAAGGATCTGGAGGCCGCGACCGACAAACTGGTCGACGAGCTCAGGACCTTCTCGCCGCTGGCCCAGCGCACAGCCAAGAAGCTGCTCAACGATACCGAGGATTCGACGCTTGCGATTGCGATCGAGCTCGAAGGCCATTGCTACAGCCGCTTGCGGCAGTCGGAAGACTTCAAGGAAGGCGTGGAGGCATTCAACCAGAAGCGGCCGCCGAAATTCATCGGCCGCTAGTGTCCCGAATCTGAAGTTCGCAGTCCCTGCAGCGACAACCGGAGCGAACTTCGAATTCGAAAAGGACACTGCAAAACCTGAAATTCCAGTGTGGGTTTTAGTTCAGAAGTTCTCTTGAAGGTCTTGCGGCAAAAACGAAGAGAACTTCTGAACCACCACACCGGCCAATCACATCAGCAAACGGGGGGAGGAATCTAAACATGGCCATCACGAATGTGGAGAACACGGATCTGACGCCAATCCTGCAAAAGCGCCAGGCGACGAATGCGATGATCGCGTCGCTGCTCGGCTGGTCGCTCGATCTGTTCGATCTGTTCATCCTGCTCTATGTCGCGCCCGTCGTCGGCGCGCTGTTCTTTCCGTCCAGCGTGCCGACGCTTTCGCTCGCCGCGGTCTACGCCTCGTTTGCGGTGACCTTGCTGATGCGCCCGGTGGGATCAGCGGTCTTCGGGCACTATGCCGATATGCATGGCCGCAAGGGCGCGATGCTGGTCGCCATCTTCGGCGTCGGCATCAGCACCGCGGCATTCGGCCTGCTGCCGACGATCAAGCAGGCGGGCGTGGTCGCGCCGGTGATCTTCCTGGTGCTTCGGCTGATCCAGGGCATCTTCGTCGGCGGCGTGGTGGCGTCTACCCACACGATCGGCACCGAATCGGTATCGCCGCGATGGCGCGGGGCGATGTCCGGGTTGATCGGCGGCGGCGGCGCCGGCATCGGCGCCCTGCTCGCCTCCTTCATTTTCCTGATCACGTCGTCGATCTTTCCGGGCGATGCTTTTGCCGTCTGGGGATGGCGTTGCATGTTCTTCTCCGGCCTTTTGAGCTCGCTGCTCGGATGGTTCATTTTCCGCGGACTTGAAGAGTCGCCCTACTTCCAGGAGCAGCAGCGCAACAAGGCTGCCGCTGCCGCAACGGCACTGGCATCCCCGGTCAAGACGATTTTCGGCGGCACGTACCGCAACGTGCTGCTGCTCAATCTCCTCATCACCTTCGGCGGGGGCGCCGGCTATTACCTGACCTCGGGCTATCTGCCGAGTTTCCTCAAAGTGGTGAACGGCCTGCCGAACAATGTCTCCTCCGCCATCCTGATGGCCGCGAGCGGATCGGCATTGGTCTCGGCAGTTATCATCGGAGCGCTCAGCGACTTCATCGGCCGCAAGAAGACATTCCTGCTGGTCGGCATCTGCACCCTTTTCCTGCTGCCGTTCTGCTATCTGTCGCTCGCAAAGGCGAGCGACACCACGACCATCGCATTCTATGCGCTTGCGATCGCCTTCATCGGCAATGCCGGCTACGCGCCGGTGCTGATTTTCCTGAACGAGCGTTTTCCAACCGAATTGCGCGCGACCGGCACGGGACTGTCCTGGAATATCGGTTTCGCGCTCGGCGGCATGATGCCGACCTTCGTTTCGCTGGCGAGTTCAGGAACGGCGAATATTCCGATGTCGCTGTCGATCTTCGCGGTCGTGATCTTCGTGATCTACACGATCGGCGCCGCGATCATCCCGGAGACCAAGGGCAACTTCAGATAGATTCCGTCATTGCGAGCGAAGCGAAGCAATCCAGCGCCAGACGCGCCGCCCTGGATTGCTTTGTCGCTTGCGCTCCTCGCAATAACGCGGGCCTCCTCACCGAGGCTCCCCGGCAGATTCCCACGGCAGATAGTGCTATCTCAGATAGCCCCTGCTCGCGAGATTCTTCATCAGCGCGCCGATGCCAAATGCCCAGGCCTCGCATTCGTCGCTCGGACGCATCCGGTTAACGAGCTTGCCGAGCTTGGCCGCCTCGATCGTCACGACGTCGTTGCGCTTGTGGGTAAAGCCCTGCCCCGGCGTATCGCGATCCTTCACCGGCGCGAACATGGTGCCGAGGAACAATGCAAAGCCATCCGGATATTGATGCACCGGGCCGATCGTCTGCGAAACCAGGTCCTCCGGATCGCGGCTGATCTTGCTGATCGAGGAATGCCCCTCGAGCACGAAAGCGTCCTCGCCCGTCACCGTCATCGTCAGGTCCATCTTCCTGACGTCATTGAGCGAGAACGTGCCGTCGAACAGCCGCAACAGCGGCCCCACGGCACAGGACGCATTGTTGTCCTTTGCCTTCGACAGCAGCAGCGCCGAGCGGCCCTCGAAATCGCGCAGGTTGACGTCGTTGCCGAGCGTGGCGCCGACGATCCGGCCGCGGCTCGAAACCGCCAGCACGACTTCCGGCTCGGGATTGTTCCAGGTCGATTTCGGATGAAGCCCGGCATCCATGCCGGTGCCGACCGAGGACAGCACCGGCGCCTTGGTGAAGACCTCCGCATCCGGGCCGATCCCGACTTCGAGATACTGGCTCCATGCCTGCTGCGCGACCAGCACCTCTTTCAAGTGCATCGCCTCGGGAGAGCCGGGCTTGAGCCGCGACAGGTCGTCGCCGACCAGGCGCACGACCTCCTGCCGGATCGCAGCCGCCGATGAGGGATTGCCGCGCGCCCGCTCCTCGATGACACGCTCCAGCATCGAGACGACGAAGGTCACGCCGGCCGCCTTCAGCACCTGCAGATCGAGCGGCGACAGCAGCCAGGGTTTGCTGCTGTCGCGGCGATCCGGCAACGCGTTGGCAGCGATGTCATCGAGGCTGCCGATGCGCGTGCCCGCGACTTTACTGAGCGCTACCGCCGGCTCCGCCTCTTCTGCCAGCGCGCTGACCGTCGGGAATGCCGAAGTGACGTCGAAGACGCCGTCTTCACGCACCGCCACCACGGCAGGACCTGCAGCCGACGGCAGCCAGACACGGCCGACCAGCGTTCCAACCGTGCCGTCCTCCGGCAGCACGGACGCAGCATTCAGCGATTTCATTGCGATCCTCCCTTCGGCCGTCGTGAGTGATGCGGCCGATCTCCATGCGTGCGGCAACCGATAGCGTATCGCCGCCGCCGGCACAAAAGGAATCAGGCGTCAGAAACGCAGCAGCGGCGCCTCCCGCGATCGCCCTGACAGGCCGATGCGCATGGGATCACGAGGCCCGTACGGTCCGGAGGAACTTGTCGACTTCGGCGCGAAGCCCCTCCGACTGCTGTGACAGCCTGGAGGATGCCGACAGCACCTGCGCGACGGCCGATCCGGTTTCACCGGCGGCGCGGGTGACGCTGGTGATGTTGGCGGAAACATCGCCGGTCCCGCGCGCGGCCTGATCAATATTGCGTGCGATTTCCTGCGTCGCGGAGTTCTGCTGATCCATCGCCGATGCGATCGAGGCCGACACTTCATTCATGGAGGCAATCACCGCCGTGATCTCCTTGATGGCGCCGACCGACTCATTGGTCGACGTCTGGATCGCGCCGACCTGAGCCGAGATTTCGGAGGTGGCGCGCGCGGTCTGCTCGGCCAGCGATTTGACTTCCTGGGCAACGACGGCGAACCCCCGTCCGGCGTCGCCGGCGCGTGCCGCCTCGATCGTGGCGTTCAGTGCCAGCAGGTTGGTTTGCGACGCGATGTTGGTGATGATGTCGATGATCGCGCCGATCCTGCTTGCAGCGTCCGAAAGATTATTGATTTTCGCTGCGGTTTCATCGGCATTGCGGGCGGCATCCGCCGCAATCCGGGCGGATTCCTGGACCTGGTGACTGATTTGCCTGATCGAATTGGTCAACTCTTCGGTCGCCGCAGCCACCGTCTGCACATTCTTTGAAGCCTCTTCGGAAGCATGCGAGACCGAATCCGACTGCTTCGCCGTCTCGCCGGCAGCGGCGGTCATGGTTTTCGCGGACACCTGAAGCTCGGTGGCCGCCGAGGCGACGACGTCGACGACGCCGCCGATCGCGCGTTCGAAATTGGCCGCGAGATCCTCCAGCGTCTGCCGCCGGTCGCGGCGGCCGGCTTCGATATAGACGGCGATCGCAAACTGCGCTGCGGCGCGAAAGTGAACGGTCGCCGCTCAATCCGCCAACGCCGGCATGCGGCTATAGACCCGCCGCGCATTGCCGGCAAAGATCGCGCGCTTGTCCGCGGCGCTCAGGATCGTCGAGCTATCAATATAGCGGCGCGTGTCATCGAAATTGTAGCCGGTCTCGGGATCGATGCCCTTCACCGCGCCGAGCATCTCCGAGGCGAACAGGATGTTCGCGGACGGGATCACCCGCGTCAGCAGGTCGATGCCGGGCTGATGATAGACGCAGGTATCGAAGAAGACGTTCTTCAGCACCAGTTCCGACAACGGCGGCTTTTTCTGATCCTGGGCGATGCCGCGGTAGCGTCCCCAGTGATACGGGATCGCGCCGCCGCCATGCGGAATGATGAAGCGCAGCGTCGGGAAATCCTTGAACAGGTCCGACATCAGGAATTGCATGAACGCCGTGGTGTCGCCGTTGATGTAGTGGCTTCCGGTGGTATGGAAGGCCCGGTTCGCCGCCGCGCTGACATGGATCATCGCGGGAACATCGAGTTCCACCATCTTTTCATAGAACGGATACCACCAGCGGTCGGTCAGCGGCGGATCGGTCCAGTAGCCGCCGCTCGGGTCCGGATTGAGGTTGCAGCCGACGAAGCCGAGCTCGGTCACGCAGCGGACCAGCTCAGCGATACAATTGTCCGGCGCCACGCCGGGCGATTGCGGCAGTTGGCAGACGCCGACGAAGTTTTTCGGATAGAGCTGGGTCAGCCGGTAGATCAGGTCATTCGACACCCGCGACCAGTCGGCGCTGACCGAGGCATCGCCGATATGATGGCTCATGCCGGAAGCGCGCGGCGAGAACAGCGTCACCGAGGTTCCGCGCTCGCGCTGCAGGCGCAATTGCGCATTCTCGACGGAGGCGCGGAGCTGATCGTCGCTGATGTCAAGCTCATCGACCGACGGCCGCTGCTTCGGATCGTTGATCGCGGCGATCTGGCGCTTGCGCCAGTCGAGCAATTCCTGCGGTTCGGTGGTGTAATGACCGTGGCAGTCGATCACCGGACCGTCATTCTTCGGCCCGCTGGCGCGCTTCGATCCTTCCAGCGCTTCGATATTGGTCGGCGCGGATGTTCCGGGCGCCGAGCCGGCACTGGCGGCAAAGAACGCCGGGTTGCAGCAGCTGCAGCGTGGAAATGCATGAATTTCAGCCGATGCGAACATCCCCGACTTCTCCGCTTGCGACCTAAACGACTAATCTTCGATAGTCACGCCAAGCCGCTTCAAGGTGGCATCGACCCAGGAACGGTCGCTCTTGCCTTGCTTGATCTCCTCGAGCTGCTTCAGCTCGGCGCGGTGCTTGGCCTCGGTAGCCTGCAGGATTTGCGCCGTCTGCTCGAACGGCACGCAGACGATCCCGTCGCCGTCACCGACGATCAGGTCGCCCGGCTCGATCACCATGCCGTCGATCGCGATTGGTACATTGATCTCGCCGGGACCGTCCTTGTAGGGGCCGCGATGCGTCACGCCGGCGGCAAATACCGGAAAGGTGCCGGCATGCAGCGTGTCATAGTCGCGGATCGCGCCATGGATCACCATGCCCGCGATCCGGCGTTGCTGCGCATAGGAGGTCATGATCTCGCCGATCAGCGAGTTGGTCAGGTCGCCGCCGCCGTCGACGACGATGACGTCGCCGGGCTCGGCGATATCGAGCGCCTTGTGCACCATCAGATTGTCGCCCGGCCGCGTCTTGACCGTGAAAGCGGGACCTGCGAGCACGCCGCCGGCATGAACAGGCCTCAGCTTCGGGCCGCCCGCGAACATCCGCGACATGGAATCGCTGATATTGGCCACCGGCAGTTCGCGAAATCGGGCAATGGTCTCGATATCGACTTTTCGCGTCCGCTTGCAGATCTGAAAGCCAATCATGGCAACTCCTGCGACGATGATGCCGAACGCGAGGGATCCGGACCCGCCAATGAATGCGGCCCGATCACGAGGCGCCCTGCACCGGGTTTCCTCCGGCCTTTCGGTGCTAGTATCCCCAATCGCCGTCCGCGTCCAATACGATATTGGCAACGCGGAACCGCAGGCGTGGCCGAAATGTCGCTTCAGGCTGCGGAGCGTGTGTACCGCGCGGCAGGTGTGTTGCGCGACAGGTTCGGCATCAGCTTCTGCCGCGCGGCCTCATAGGCCTGCCAGTCGGCAATGTCGGGGAGCGCCGGGATGGTGACGAGTTCGCCCTGATCGAGGCCGGCGAGTGCGGCATCGACCATATCGTCGACCTTCATCACCATTGCGCTCGGCAGATTGCTCACGGGCACCCCGGCCACATCCCAGAAATCGGTTGCGGTCGCGCCGGGCAGCACGGCCTGCACGCGGATGTTCTTGTCCGCCAATTCCTTGTGCAGCGACAGACTGAATGCCAGCACGAAAGCCTTGGTGCCGCCATAGACGCCATTGAGGACTTCAGGCGCGATGCCGGCGATCGAGGCCATGTTGATGATCGTGCCGCCCCCGCGTGCGATGAGGCCGGGCACGGCGGCATAGGTCAGCCGCATCAAAGCCTGGACGTTGAGCGAGATCATGCCGTCCATCTTCCCGATGTCGGACGACAGCAGCGGCCCTGCGGCTCCGGTACCGGCATTGTTGACCAATAGCGTGATCCGATCATCGGTCCGCAGCACGGTCTCGACCCGGCGAAGGTCCTCGCCGTCGGTGAGATCGGCCGCGATCGGCTCGACCTTGCGACCGGTTTCGCCAACGAGGCGATTGGCGAGTTGCGAAAGCTTGTCACGGCTGCGCGCGACCAGGATCAGATCGTAGCCGCGGCGGGCCAGCCGGTCCGCGTAGATGGCTCCAATGCCCGACGATGCGCCGGTGACGAGTGCGGTACCCTTGTTCGCGTCGCTCATATTCGTTCTCCATAGGTTCTGCCGCGCCAACCCTGGCGCGCGGCTATCTTGATAGCGCCGGCGAACAATGGCATAAATGTCATATATACAACCTTTTATGCCATCAGGCCGTGGAGGCTCTCATGCACAGGATCGGCTTTGTTGTCTTTTCCAATTTCCAGGTGATGGGCTTTACGGCGATCACCGCCTTCGAAGTCGCGAACATCGTGCTTGGTGAAGATGCCTATGCGATCACCCTGCTCTCGGAGGCCGGCGGATTGGTGAGATCATCGGCCGGCTTCGGCGTGCAAACCGAGCCTTTCGGAAGTGCGAAATTCGACACGGTGATGATTGGCGCCGGCACCAGGATCGAGCCGGTTGCGCCGCGGCTGATCGAGTTCATCAAGCGCAGCATGAAAACGTCGCGCCGGGTCGCCGCGCCCTGCACCGGCGCCTTTGCGCTGGCCGAAGCCGGCGCGCTCGACGGCCGGCGCGCGACCACGCACTGGGCGTTCGCCCGCGACCTTCAGGCCCGCTTTCCAAATCTCCGCGTTGAGGAAGACCGCATCTACATCATCGACGGCCCGGTCTGGACCTCGGCCGGCATGACGGCGAGCATCGATCTCGCGCTGGCGATGATCGAAAACGACCACGGCCAGGACGTCGCCCGGGCGGTCGCGCGCAAGCTCGTGGTCTATCATCGACGGTCAGGCGGCCAGTCGCAGTTCTCCACGCTGCTCGAGCTCGAACCGAAATCGGACCGGATCCAGCGCGCGATCGACTACGCCAACCGCAACTTGCGGCGTGAGCTGTCGGTGGAGGAATTGGCTGACGCCGCGGGATTAAGCCCCAGGCAGTTCAGCCGCGCCTTCAAGGAGGAAACCGGCCAATCCCCGGCGAAGGCAGTGGAGAATTTGCGCGTCGAGGCTGCCCGGCTCTTGATGGAGCAAGGACGCCATTCGATGGATGTGATTGCGGACGAAACCGGCTTTGGTGACCGGGAAAGGATGCGCCGCGCGTTTCTCAGAACGCTCGGACAGCCGCCGCAGGCGATCCGCCGCAATGCAAGATCAGCGGCTTGAGATAAATGAATAGCCCGTCAGGCGCCTACTTCCGGCAGGCTGGCTGCGGCGATCGCGATCAGCTGCGCCAGGCGCTGGCCGATCCTGGATGGCGCCTTGCGCAATAAAATAGCGACCCGTTGCATGACCCAATTTCCCTTGGCGCCAGAACCATCCAGCGCTCCGAATGGAAAAGTGAGCCGCCGGATCAGGGGTGTCGAGAGCACGGCAAAAATAGCAACAGCACCACCGTCCGATGCACGGATGGCAGTGGTTTTGTTGCAGACATGAGCCCCGTAATAGACGAAATTTCTACCTGAGAATCCGGCTGGAGCCCTCCTCGGACAGAGCCGGAACCGGACTCCCAGCTCTTCGTTTTGAAGCGCTTTCTTCACGCCCGCCCGTATCCACCTGGCCCAGAAACGTTTTTAGCCCGGCGGGAAACCAAAGGCCTTCTCGAACCGCTTGACGTAAGCCGGCCAGACTTCAGGGTTGATGATGCGCGGCGGACGCTTGCCGTCCAGCGCGTCCAGCACCTGCTCGGCGGCGATCCGGCCCATGTTCTCGCGCGCTTCCGTGGTGACGCCCGCAGTGTGCGGGCTCGCCAGCACATTGTCGAACTGCAGCAGCGGATGATCCGGCGGCGGCGGTTCCTTGGCCCAGACATCGAGTCCGGCACCGGCGATCTGCTTGTTGCGCAGTGCGTCCGCAAGCGCGGCCTCGTCATGGATGAAGCCGCGCGCCGTGGTGATGAAATAAGCGTGCTTCTGCATCAGCCCGAACTCGCGGCCGCTGATCATGTTGCGGTTATCCTTGGTCAGCGGACAGGAGATCGAGACGTAATCGGAGCGGCGCAGGAGATCGTCGAGTTCGACCTTCTCGCCGCCGCGCGCCGCCATCTCGCTGGTCGACAGGTAGGGGTCGTAGGCCAGCACATTCATCCGCAACAGGCCCTTGCAGAGTTCGGCGATGCGGCGGCCGACATTGCCGAGACCGATGATGCCGATGGTCTTGCCCTGTACTTCGGTGCCCATCAGCGTGTTGCGATTGACATTGGCGCTGCGCCGCAGTGCGCGATCGGCCTCGGGAATCCGCTTCGACAGCGTCAGCATCATGCCGAGCGCATGCTCGGCGACCGAATTGGCGTTGCCGCCTGACTGGTTGACGACGACGACGCCGGCGTCGGTGCAGGCCTCGACATCGACAGGATCGAAGCCCGCGCCATTGCTCGATACGATCAGAAGGTTCGGCGCCCGCCGCAACAGATCACGCGTGGCGTGGAAGTGCGGCGCGATCTCATCGCGCGCAGCACCGATCTGGTAGACATGCGCCGCCTCGAGGATGGGGGCTGCAATCTCGTCCGGACTTTCGTTCTCGAGCCGGTCGAGCCGGACATCGGAACGCGCGCGCAGGATGGTGGCGTAGATATCATGGGCAAGATATTTGACGTAGAACACGCGCTTATTGTTGACGGACATTGTCGAAGAGACCTTCAGTTCGGAAAGTTCCAGGAGGCTGGGGGCTTGGAGCTTGATGGGATGGCGAGATACGGCGCCTGATCAGGGAATAATCGGCATCATTCCGCCTTGATCCCGGCGGCCTTGATGATCGGTCCCCATTTGTCATAGTCGGCATGAATCTTGGCATCGAACTGCTCGGGCGTGCTGCCGATCGGCGTGCCGCCGAGCTTGGCCAGACGGTCCTTCACGGCTTGGGTGTTCAACGCCGCCACGAAATCGTGGGAGAGCTTCTTGACCAGCTCCGGAGGCATCTTGCCCGGACCGAGCAGCCCCCACCACACCTCGGTATCGTAGCCCGGCACCGTCTCGCCAATGCTGGGCACATCGGGCAAAAACGATGCCCGCGACGCCGTGGTGACTCCCAGCGCCCGCACGGTGCCGGCCTGGAGCTGGCCGACCGATTCCGGCCCATTGTTGAGCGACATCGGGATCTGCCCGGCGAGAAGATCATTGAGCGCGGGAATGCCGCCTTTGTAGGGGATCGGGCTGATATCGATCTTGGCAAGACTTCGGAGCAGTTCACCGGCCAGGTGCGTCGAGGTGCCGTTGCCGGCGTGGCCGAACGACAGCGAGCCCGGCTTGGCCTTGGCCGCGGCGATCATGTCGCCCAGCGTCTTGAACGGCGAGTCGCTGCGGACCAGCAGGATATTGGGCGATGACGCCAGCAGCGAGATCGGCGTGAAATCCTTGAACGTGTCATAGGGCAGGTTTTTATACAGGAACGCATTGGTGGCGTGGCCGCTCGCCACCATGATCAGGGTGTAGCCATCCGGCGGCGAGGTCACCAGCGCCTGCGAGGCGATCACCCCGCCCGCGCCCGGCCGGTTCTCGACCACGACGGACTGGCCCCACTGCTTGGATACCACGTCGGCGAGCGTCCGCGTCAGGACGTCGACGCCGCCCCCGGCCGCATAAGGCACGAAAATATGAACAGGCTTGGTGGGAAACGCCGGCTGCGCCGACACCTGGCCGGCGGCGATCAAGGTCGCCGCTGCAGCAAACATCCGAAACCAACCGACCACAGCTTTCCTCCCGATTTCCGTTATTTTCTCTTTTGAGACGTCTTGAGACGCCTTATGGCACGTGGACGCGCCCGGCGCACGCGCCAATACGCAGATCACGTTGATGGCCGGGACATGTTGACAATCCCGGAGATCACGTCAAGTTCGGCGCTCCAAGCGAACGAGACAGTGTCGCGAAGTTCAGGGAGAATGCGATGCCGGCGGCCGACGCTCAGACCACAGTTCAAGCCCAGCAGGGAAAGCCTGACAGGGCCTGGCACGAGGTTGTGCTGCAAGTATTGAAGCGCAACGATATCCGGCTCGTGCCCTATGTTCCCGACCGCGTGCTGACGGCGCTGATCAAGAACATTCACGCCGATCCGTTCTTCACCGCCTTTCCGACCGCGCGCGAGGAAGAAGCGGTCGGCATCATCTCCGGCGCCTGGATGGGCGGCATGCGCGGTGCGGTCCTGATGCAGACTTCCGGCTTCGCCACGCTCGCCAATGTGATGGCATCGCTGGCCGTGCCCTATCAGATTCCGCTGATCATGTTCGTCTCCGAACGCGGCACGCTCGGCGAGTTCAATTACGGACAGTCGCTGGTCTGCCGTACCATGCGTCCGGTGCTCGATTCGCTGGCGATGGAGCATCACACCATCACCCGCCTCGACGAACTCGAATTCATCACCGACCGCTCGATCAAGCAGGCCATCACCACCCAGGCGCCGGTGGCGCTGATCCTGTCGCCGCTGCTGACCGGCGGAAAAGTCGAGAAGTGAGCCGTCCCATGAACCAGCACGCCAGCCCCCCTTCCCGCAACACCAAGATCATGAACCGCTTCGATCTCACCTCGCGCCTGGTCGCGAAGCTGAAGAACGAGGAAGCCGTGATCGGCGGCATCGGCAACACCAATTTCGACCTCTGGGCCGCCGGCCACCGGCCGCAGAATTTCTACATGCTCGGCAGCATGGGCCTCGCCTTCCCGATTGCGCTCGGGGTTGCGCTGGCGCAGCCGCAGCGCCGCATCTTCGCGCTCGAAGGCGACGGCTCGCTGCTGATGCAACTCGGCTGCCTGTCGACGATCGCGACCCTGGCGCCAAAGAATCTCTGCATGGTGGTGATGGACAACGGCATTTATCAGATCACCGGTGCGCAACCGACCCCGGCTGCCGCCGTCGCCGACATCGTCGCCATCGCCATCGGCTCCGGTCTCAGCAACAGCAGCTGGGCCGCCGATGAGGAGGACTTCGAACGGCTGATCGATCAGGCGCTGTCGGCATCGGGGCCGACGCTGATCGGCGTGCGCATCGACGACAAGCCAGGCACCGGCACCACGCGGCGCGACCCCGTCCAGATCAGGGAACGCTTCATGCACGGCGTCGGCGTGCGGCAGCCGCTGTAGACGTCCGATCGTCAATGGAAGTGCGACGGATCGAGGCGGAACAGCGCCTCCGGTCCGGAGATGGCACGGCTGCATCGTCGCCCCAAAGCTGCCCATCGCGGGCCTGCTATTGCTTGCGAAATCACGCCCCGCGCCGTCAAGGCTGACTTCGAGCCTCCCGCGTGAATTTTTCTCACATGATGCGTGAATTCTTGAAGGGTTGTCCGGCTCAAATTTCACGGATACGTTCGTATTGAGATCAGTCTCGGTCAGCCAAAATGATAGCTGCGCGGTTCTCGGCGAACTGCCGGCTTCCTGCCTGCTGATGTCGCCAGGACGTTCTCGTCCGCCCATCAAGACGGGGCGTAGAAGTGATCTGAACAGGAGACACAGGCAACATGGCGGGCGACACGAATGTTCGGATGGGCCAGTGCCATTGCGGTGCGGTGCGTTTCGAGGTGACGCTCAGCGACGGCTTCAATTCGATCCGCCGCTGCACCTGCTCCTACTGCCGAATGCGAGGCGCCGTCGTTGTCATGGCGGAAATGGGTGGGATCAAGTTCCTGCAGGGCGAGGATGCGTTAACAAGCTACCGCTTCCATACCGGATCAGCGCAGCACTTCTTCTGTTCTCGCTGCGGAATATACACGCATCATCAACGGCGATCTAACCAGAATCTGTATGCCGTAAACGTGGCTTGCCTGGACGGGGTAAGCCCATTCGATTTCCCTGAGGTGCCTGTCATGGATGGCATCAATCACACCAACGACACCGGCAGGCCAACGCGCCGAGCGGGCACACTCCGCTTCATCCCGGCCGACTGACTATCGCCGTCAACCGGCGACCGCTCGACGCGAATCTGCGTGTTTGACCAAAACGGATAGCAGCCCGGCCGATCGCGGCTGCTATCCATCCCCTGCTATCCCATCCAACGTGGTATGGGCAGATTTTTCTGGCGCAGGAATTCCGGGTTGAACAACTTGGATTGATAGCGCTGTCCGCCATCCGCGAGGATGGTCACGATGGTTTTGCCTGGACCGAGGTCGCGCGCAAGTCGCATGGCTCCGACGATATTGATGGCGCTTGAGCCTCCCAACACCAGCCCTTCATGCTCGATCAGGCTTCTGACGGCATTCGCAGCCTGATCAATGGCGTATTGCCGATGCAGTCCAGGAAACCTGTTCGGATACCGTTCATCACCTGCCCGCCTTTTTCGCGCACAACTCTAGGCTGACCGGCGGGCAATTCGATTCTCTAGTTCAGCCGATTTGTGCAACGTTTCTGGCGCCCGACCTACCCGATCGGCAATTCCATTCTTGAGCCGAATTCATTTCCGCTTTTGGCCGATCGCATATTTCATCGCGTTTCGGAATTCGGCCGCCATCGGGATTTAGCAGAGATCGACCAGCCGTACTGACCACAGTTCGATGATGAGCACGCTAGATCAACAAAAATGCCGCCCGGGGCTACCAGGCGGCATCTTGTTGTTGAGATCGTGCGAGGTTCTTACAGCAGGCCGGCGCCGCGCGCCCATTTGTACTTGGCGCCCAGCACCTCGACCGGCAATTCGGTCGAATAGGCATAGGCCGGGATGCCGTTCTGGTAGAGATATTCGGCGGCCTCCTCGACCTCGATGTCGCCGGCCAGCGAAGCCACGATCGGCTTGACGAAGCCTTTCGCCTCCATCTCCTTCTTCACCTCGACCATGTTGCGGGCGAACACCATCGGCGGAGTGACGATGGTGTGCCAGTAGCCGAGGATCAGCGCGTGGATGCGCTCATCGGACAGGCCGAGCTTGACGGTGTTGACATAGGTGATCGGCGGCTCGCCGCCGGTGATGTCGACCGGGTTGCCGGCGGCGCCGAACGGCGGGATGAACTTGCGGAACGCCGCGTCGAGATCCGGCGGCATCGACATCAGCGACAGGCCGTTGTCGACAACGGAGTCCGACAGCAGCACGCCCGAACCGCCGGCGCCGGTGATGATCAGCACGTTCTCGCCCTTCGGCGTCGGCAGCACCGGCACACCGCGGGCGAATTCGAGCAATTGCCGCAAAGACCGGGCGCGGATCACGCCGGACTGCTTGAACACGTCCTCGTAGATCTTGTCGTTGCCGGCGAGCGCGCCGGTGTGCGACGAGGCCGCCTTGGCGCCGGCCGAAGTGCGTCCGGCCTTGAGCACCACCACCGGCTTCTTCTTCGACACCCGCTTGGCGGCTTCGGCGAAGGCTCGGCCGTCTTTCAAGTCTTCGCAATGCTGCGCGATCAGGTTGGTGTTCGGGTCCTGCTCGAAGAAGGCGAGCAGATCGTCCTCGTCGATATCGGACTTGTTGCCGAGGCCGACGATCGCGGAGACGCCCATCTTGGCCGAGCGCGAGAAGCCGATGATCGCCATGCCGATGCCGCCGGACTGCGACGACAGCGCCGCATGGCCCTTGACGTCGTAAGCGGTGCAGAAGGTCGCGCAGAGATTGGCCGGGGTGTAATAGAAGCCGTAGATGTTCGGCCCCATCAGGCGGATATTGTACTTCTTGCCGACCTCGACGATCTCGGCCTGCAATTCGGGATGGCCGGCCTCGGCGAAGCCCGACGGGATCAGCACGGCGCCCGGAATCTTCTTCTCGCCGCATTCGGTAAGCGCGCCGGCGACGAACTTGGCGGGGATCGCGAACACCGCAACGTCGATCACGCCCGGCACGTCCTTGACGCTCTTATAGGACTTGTAGCCGAGGATCTCGTCCGCCTTGGGATGGATCGGATAGATCTCGCCCTTGTAGCCGCCGTTGACCAGGTTCTTCATCACGGAGTTGCCGATCTTGCCGTCCTCGGCGGAGGCGCCGATCACGGCGACCGCCTTCGGCTGCATGATGCGGTTCATTGCGGCGACGATTTCTTCCGTAGGGCGCGGCGCCGGACGCGGCTTGTAATTGAAATCGACGACGATGCGCACGTCGGCGGCGATCGCGTCCTTCTTGGTCGCAAACACCGGGTTGAGGTCGAGTTCGACGATCTCGGGGAAATCGCTGACGAGCTGCGACACCTTGACGATGACGTCAGCGAGTGCGTCGCGGCTGACCGGATCGCCGCCGCGCACGCCCTTCAGCATGTCATGGGCCTGGATGCCGTCCAGCATCGACAGCGCGTCTTCCTTGCTGGCCGGCGCCAGACGGAAGGTGATGTCCTTGAGGATTTCGACCAGCACGCCGCCGAGGCCGAAAGCCACCAGCTTGCCGAACGAACCATCGGTGATCGAGCCGACGATGACCTCGGTGCCGCCGGCCAGCATCTGCTGGATCTGGACGCCTTCGATCTTGGCGTCGGCCTTGTACTTCTTCGCGTTGGCGAGGATGACGTCGTAATTCTTCTCGGCGTCCTCAGCGGTCTTGACGCCGACCACGACGCCGCCGGCTTCGGTCTTGTGGAGGATATCCGGCGAGACGATCTTCATCACCACCGGGAAGCCCATGCCGCTGGCGATCTTGGCCGCCTCGGAGGCTGATTTCGCCACGCCTTCCTTCGGCACCGGAATGCCATAGGCATCGCATACCAGCTTGCCTTCCGGCGCCGTCAGACTCGTGCGGTTCTCCGCCTTGACCTGATCAAGAACCTTGCGGACCGCATCTTTTGAACTCGACATTGGGTTCCTCCTTTGGAGTCGATTTCTTGAAACTCGTCAGCCGGAAAGGCGTCGGGATGATGTCCCGGGCTGCCTTCACTCCGCCCGCAGGATGCGGCCTTGCATCGCCCGATCCGCTTGCGGAGATTATCTCCATATGGCATCTGGTATGCCAGAAACTGGGGGGCTCTGGCAAGTCACCCTGTCGAACTTCGAAAAACAAGGTCATCTTGACATTCTGGCATCTGGCATGCCAAAAACCTTCGGCAATTAGTCTGGTACAAGAGGTCTCCCTTTGGAGGAGACTCAATCGTGCCCGAGCGGAAACAAACCAAGGCGCAGCCCATTATGGCCGAGGCAGATATTGCAATTGTCCGGATCGCGCCGGAGACGAGCTTCAAGAACAAGGCCTATGAGGCCTTGAAGGAAGCCATCCTGAAGATGGACATCTACGCGACGCCCGAGCCGGTCATGCTCGATGAGCGCGCGCTGTCGGAGCGGCTCGGTGTCAGCCGGACCCCGATCCGCGAAGCCATCGCGATGCTGGAGCAGGACGGTTTCGTGAAGACTGTGCCGCGCCGCGGCATCATCGTGGTCCGCCGCACCAAGAGCGAGATCGTCGACATGATCCGGGCCTGGGCGGCGCTGGAGAGCATGGCCGCGCGCCTGATCACGACCACCGCGCGCAAGCGGGACATTTCGGCGCTGCGCGACTTCTTCAAGGATTTCGGCCCCGATCGCCTGCCGCAGGATCACGTCGAGGAATATTCGAAAGCCAACATCGCTTTCCACCAGGCCCTGATTTCGCTGAGCGAATCGCCCGTCCTGGTCGATATGACCAACGACATCCTGTTGCACGTTCGCGGCTACCGGCAATTGACCATCGGCCGCACCGACCGCACCGCGGTATCGCTGCCCGAACACTTGGCCATCATCGAAGCGCTCGAGGCGCGCGACACCGAGCTTGCCGAGAAGCGCGCGCGCGATCACACGCTCGGCCTTGCCGCCTATGTCGAGGCCCACGGCCAGGAGCTTCCTTAAGCTTCAAGTCTTTTCAACCCACGTGGGCGGCGGGGAAAACTTCGCCGTCCACCTCAAGAACAACAGGGAGAAGCGGAATGTCCGCAGCAGTACAGAGCATTGATGCAAAAGCCGCCGAGGCGGAGCAGGAACTCACCGACGGCTTTCATCTCGTCATCGATGCGCTCAAGCTGAATGGCATCGACACCGTCTACGGCGTGCCGGGCATTCCGATCACCGACCTCGGCCGCATGGCGCAGGCCGCCGGCATCCGCGTGCTCTCCTTCCGCCACGAGCAGAACGCCGGCTATGCCGCGGCGATCGCCGGCTTCCTCACCAAGAAGCCCGGCGTCTGCCTGACCGTTTCCGCGCCGGGCTTCCTCAACGGCCTCACGGCGCTGGCCCACGCCACCACCAACTGCTTTCCGATGATCCTGATCTCCGGCTCGTCCGAGCGCGAGATCGTCGACCTGCAGCAGGGCGACTATGAAGAAATGGATCAGCTCGCGATCGCCAAGCCGCTCTGCAAGGCGGCGTTCCGCGTGCTGCACGCCCAGGACATCGGCATCGGCTTTGCCCGCGCGATCCGTGCCGCGGTGTCGGGCCGTCCCGGCGGCGTCTATCTCGATCTGCCCGCAAAGCTGTTCGGCCAGGTGATGAATGCCGAGGCCGGCGCCAAGTCGCTGGTCAAGGTGGTCGACGCCGCCCCGGCGCAGATCCCCGCTCCATCAGCCGTCAAGCGCGCGCTCGATGTGCTGAAGAGCGCCAAGCGTCCGCTGATCATCCTCGGCAAGGGCGCGGCCTACGCGCAGGCCGATGACGACATCCGCGCCTTGGTCGAGAAGAGCGGCGTTCCGTTCCTGCCGATGAGCATGGCCAAGGGCCTCCTGCCCGACCTGCATCCGCAATGCGCCGGCGCGGCGCGCTCGACGGTGCTGAAGGAAGCCGACGTCGTCATGCTGATCGGCGCCCGCCTCAACTGGCTGCTCTCGCACGGCAAGGGCAAGGCCTGGGGCGAAGCGCCTAAGAAGTTCATCCAGATCGACATCGACCCGAAGGAAATGGATTCCAACGTCGAGATCGCAGCCCCCCTGGTCGGCGACATCGGCTCCTGCGTCGCAGCGCTGCTGGCGGCGATGGGCAGCAACTGGCCGGCCGCGCCGACGGACTGGACCAAGGCGGTCAGCACCAAGCGCGAGGAAAATATCGCCAAGATGGCGCCGCGGCTGATGAACAACAAATCGCCGATGGACTATCACGGCGCGCTCGGCGTGCTCCGCACCGTGATCAAGGAGCGGCCCGACGCCATCCTCGTCAATGAAGGCGCCAATACGCTCGACCTCGCCCGCGGCGTCATCGATATGCACCAGCCGCGCAAGCGGCTCGATGTCGGCACCTGGGGCGTGATGGGCATCGGCATGGGCTATGCGATCGCCGCTGCGGTCGAGACCGGCAAGCCGGTGCTCGCGGTCGAGGGCGACAGCGCGTTTGGTTTCTCCGGCATGGAGATCGAGACGATCTGCCGCTACAACCTTCCGGTCTGCGTCGTCGTCTTCAACAATGACGGCATCTATCGCGGCACCGACGTCAACGCGGCGGGCTCCGATCCGGCCACCACGGTGTTCGTGAAGGGCTCGCGCTACGACAAGATGATCGAGGCCTTCGGCGGCGTCGGCATCAACGCGACGTCTCCGGACGAATTGCGGCGCGCCGTCAACGAGGCGATGGATTCCGGCAAGCCGACCTTGATCAACGCGGTGATCGATCCCGCGGCCGGCTCCGAAAGCGGCCGCATCGGCAATCTCAACCCGCAGAGCGTTCTGAAAAAGAAGTGAACGGATAACCCGTCGGGGCATTCCCCGCGCAAGCGGGGAAGCCGGTAACCGCCGTACCATCTTGAGGCGAGCACCTCGGCCCCGACCGAAGCGACAGGGAATATCGTCATACCCGCCGTCGCGGGCGTGACGGCAACGGATTGTAAAAGGAGAGGACAGATGACAAAGGCGCTCAAGGGCGTTCGCATTCTCGATTTCACCCACGTCCAGTCGGGACCGACCTGCACGCAATTGCTGGCGTGGTTCGGTGCCGACGTGATCAAGGTCGAGCGCCCCGGCGTCGGCGACATCACGCGTGGTCAGTTGCAGGACATCCCCAACGTGGACAGCCTGTATTTCACCATGCTCAACCACAACAAGCGCTCGATCACGCTCGACACCAAGAACCCCAAGGGCAAGGAAGTCCTGACCGAGCTGATCAGGAAGTGCGACGTGCTGGTGGAGAATTTCGGCCCCGGCGTGCTCGATCGCATGGGCTTTCCCTGGGAGAAGATCCACAGCATCAATCCGAAGATGATCGTGGCCTCGATCAAGGGTTTCGGCCCCGGCCCGTACGAGGACTGCAAGGTCTACGAGAACGTCGCGCAGTGCACCGGCGGCGCGGCTTCGACCACCGGCTTCCGTGACGGACTTCCGCTCGTCACCGGCGCCCAGATCGGCGACAGCGGCACCGGCCTGCACCTCGCGCTCGGCATCGTCACCGCGCTCTATCAGCGCACAATGACCGGACAGGGCCAGCGTGTCACCGCTGCGATGCAGGACGGCGTACTCAATCTCAGCCGCGTCAAGCTGCGTGACCAGCAGCGCCTCAAGCACGGCCCGCTCAAGGAATACAGCCAGTTTGGCGAGGGCATTCCGTTCGGCGATGCGGTGCCGCGTGCCGGCAATGATTCCGGCGGCGGCCAGCCGGGCCGCATCCTGAAGTGCAAGGGCTGGGAGACCGATCCCAACGCCTACATCTATTTCATCACCCAGGCGCCGGTCTGGGAGAAGATCTGCGACGTCATCGGCGAGCCCGGCTGGAAGACCCATCCTGATTACGCCAAGCCGGCCGCCCGCCTGCCGCGGCTGAACGAGATCTTCGCCCGCATCGAACTCTGGACCATGACCAAGACCAAGTTCGAGGCCATGGAGATCCTCAACAAGTTCGACATTCCCTGCGGCCCGATCCTGTCGATGAAGGAGCTGGCGGAAGACCAGTCATTGCGCGCCACCGGGACCGTGGTCGAGGTCGACCACCCCACCCGCGGCAAATACCTGTCCGTCGGCAATCCGATCAAGCTGTCGGACTCACCGAGCGAGGTGAAGCGGTCGCCGCTGCTTGGCGAACATACCGACGAAATCCTGCGGGAAGTGCTCGGCTTCAGCGACCACCAGGTGGCCGAAATCCACGATTCCGGTGCGCTGGATCCG
This sequence comes from Bradyrhizobium sp., assembly GCA_035547995.1. Classification (GTDB taxonomy): domain Bacteria; phylum Pseudomonadota; class Alphaproteobacteria; order Rhizobiales; family Xanthobacteraceae; genus Bradyrhizobium. The sequence continues at coordinate 116,313 of DASZTN010000019.1, forward strand.
CCGCAGAAGCAGGCGGCCGAGTAATCCACCGCTTCCTGGTCCGATAAGTCTGAAGGCCGCCGGTTCCGGCGGCCTTTTCATTGGGTCATTTGGGTTTCAAATCGGGGTATTTTTGGTGCACCGCAAAAATTTATATGCTGCTATGCAAACAAAGTGATTGTATCTGGTATCTGGTATACCTAGATTGTCCCCAACACAGCGAGCTGCTGTCCACATCAAATCGAGGGGACAACATGTCCAAAACCGCTTCTATCCGCTTCGCGCCCTCCACCACTCTGTTCGGCCGGCTGTTCGCCACCATCGACCGGCTGTTGCTGGCATACGCCGAAATGGAAATCCGCAACGGCAACGTGCCGCGCTGCGGCATCTAACTCTCGGCGGAAGATCGCCGCGGCGCATGCCGCATCGCGGAATTCCCTAGCCTTTCCGGCGTGAGTTGAATCAGAGCCCAACCTGGATTCTGGTACTGGCGCGTTTTCTTCGAGCCGCACAATGAAGGCCCCGATCTCGGGGTCTTTTGTTTTTTGAGTCGCGCTCGCTGCCCGAATCGCGACCAGGTCGGCCCCGGTCGCGGGCTTCTCCCCCTCACCCAGGGATTCGGATCGTAGGGCCCGCGCTTTGGCAATTTATGGGTGTGACCTGTGATCCGCGGCACCCCTGCGTCAATTTCGGTCTTGCCTATTGGAATATAATATACCAGAATTTCCCGGTGTAGCGCGTGATCTTTTCGGTCGTATGCAAAGAGCGCACATTGGGAGGAAAATAATGGCTGCAAATGCCGTAAGTGCGTCAAGTCACACAGCGTCCAATTCATTTCGCTGGATGCAACTTATCGTCGGCGTCATCTGCATGGCGATGATTGCCAATCTCCAATACGGCTGGACCTATTTCGTCGGCCCGATGGCCAAGGCTCATTCGTGGTCCGTCGGCAGCATCCAGGTGGCCTTCAGCATCTTTGTTGCACTGGAAACCTGGCTCACGCCGGTCGAGGGATGGATCGTCGATTCGCTTGGTTCTCGCGGACCCAAGCTGATGGTCGCAGCCGGCGGCATCATGGTTGCGATCGGCTGGCTCATCAACGCCAAGGCCGATTCACTTGAGGCGCTCTATGTCGGCGCCGTGATCTCCGGCATCGGCGCCGGCGGCATCTACGCCACCTGCGTCGGCAACGCCGTGAAATGGTTTCCGGATCGCCGCGGTCTTGCGGTCGGCCTGACGGCGGCAGGATTTGGCGCCGGAGCCGCGGTCACCGTCATCCCCATTCAAATGATGATCGCCTCGATCGGCTATGCGGACACCTTTTTCTGGTTCGCGCTTGGCCAGGGCGGAATTGTTTTCGTCCTCGCATGGCTGCTGCGGCCGCCGGTGCCGGGCGAGGTGCCGAGCGCTTCCGCCAGCAAGGTCCTGCAATCGGCCACCAGCAGCACGCCGGGTCAGGTGCTCGCCTCCCCGGTCTTCTGGCTGCTCTATCTGATGTTCGTGCTGGTGTCGGCGAGCGGCCTGATGGTCGCAGCCCAGATCGCGCTGATCGCCAAGGACTACGGCGTGGCATCGATGGTCATCATGTTCGGCGCCTCCACGCTGATCGTCGCCGGCATCATCGACAATCTCGCCAATGGCGGCGCCCGGCCGTTCTTCGGCTGGGTGTCCGATCAGATCGGTCGCGAATACACCATGGCGATCGCCTTCACTGCGGGCGGCATCGCCTACTGGCTGCTTGGCGTGGCCGGCACGACCCCCTGGACCTTCGTGATCTGTGCGGCTCTCATCTTCTTCACCTGGGGTGAGATCTTCAGTCTGTTTCCATCGACCTGCACGGACATGTTCGGTCCCAAATATGCGACCACAAACGCCAGCCTGCTCTACACGGCAAAAGGACTGTCCGCCTTCGTGGTCCCACTCGCCAACGTGCTGAAATCCTACACCGGAAGCTGGCACTCGGTATTCTTCGCCGCCTCGATCATGAATTTCGTCGTGGTCGGATTGGCGATGTTCGTGGTGCGGCCGATGCGGCTTTCGCTCACCGCTTCACAGAACAAGACCGCGGTCGGCCAGCCCGCGGAATGATGGGAAGACTGTCGTTCCGGGGCGCACGAAGTCCGAACTGCGATGTGCAATTGCACATCTGAGAATCTCGAGTCTCCGGATCGGTTCGCACCGCGATCGGTCCGCAATGACGGGGGCGCCTGACAAGGCGCCCTTTTTATTTGCCTGATATTCTGGAATACAAAATGCCAACAGCTATTGATAGAGCTTGGACGGATTTAGCACCGATCCAGGCGCCCTAGAGCGCGCCGAAAAAAGTCAATGATACTGACACTTTATTTCGAAAATCAGCTCCAGGATTTTCACAATAGCGCGTTGACAATTGGGATAATGTATACCACGATCGTTTTCATTAAGATCCCCTGTGGCTGACCTAGAGGAGGTTGCGATGAAAGTCGGAGACATCCTGCGCAAGAAAACTGCTCGTGTTGCAACGGTTCGCATGAACGAGACCGTGGCGATTGCCGCCCAGCTCATGCGCGCCAGCGATATCAGCGCGCTGGTGGTCAAGGATGTGGTGCGGACCGAAGGCAACACCGCGGTCGGCATGTTCACCGAACGCGACGTCGTCCGTGCGATCGCGGTCCACGGCGCAGCCGGCGCCAACCTGAAAGTGTCGCAACTGATCTCGGTGCAGCAGCTGGTCTCCTGCTCTTCGAACGACACGCTCGAGCATGCCCGTCATCTCATGAACAGGAATCATATCCGGCATCTGCCCGTGATCGACAATTACAGCCTGGTCGGGGTCATCAGCATCAGCGACATCTCGACGGCGTTCGATGAGGCCGCCAAGCTCGAGGCGCTGGCCGTACCGGCCTGACAATTCATTTCATCCAATCGCCTCCGCGTGCGGCCTTGAAATAGCTCGAGGCCGGCAGCGGTCCCCTGCTCGAAATTTTCATTCATCTCTTTCGGGGCGTGACATGAAAGTCTGTATCTACGGCGCCGGTGCAATCGGCGGCTATCTCGGTGTCCAGCTTGCGCGGGCGCAGGCCGATGTCAGCCTGGTCGCGCGCGGCGCCCATCTCGCCGCAATGCGCGAGAACGGCCTGAAACTATTGATCGGTGACGAAGAGCGCGTGGTGCGGCCGCGCTGCACCGACAATCCGGCGGAGCTGGAAGCGCAGGATTTCGTGATCATCTGCCTGAAGGCACATTCGATCACCGGCGTGCTGACGCAAATGCAGCCGCTGCTGGGGCCGAACACGCGGATCGTCACTGCGGTCAACGGCATTCCCTACTGGTATTTCCACAAGCATGGCGGCCGCTATGAGGGCTCGACGCTGGAAAGCATCGATCCCGGCGGCCGGCAGTGGAAGGAGCTCGGCCCGGAGCGCGCCATCGGCTGCATCGTCTACCCCGCCACCGAGATCGAAGCGCCCGGCGTCGTCAGACACGTCTATGGCGACCGCTTCCCGCTCGGCGAGCCCTCGGGCGAAGACACTTCCGATGTGCGTGCGCTCTCGAAGCTGTTCACCGAAGCCGGCATGCAGGCGCCGGTGCTGGACCGGATCCGCGACGAGATCTGGCTCAAGCTGTGGGGCAATGTCTGCCTCAACCCGATCAGCGCGCTGACCTGCGCCACCCTCGACGTGATCTGCTCCGATCCGGCGACGCGCGCGCTGTCGAAGGCGATCATGCTGGAGACGCAGGCGATCGCGGAAACCTTCGGCGTCAAATTCCGTGTCGACGTCGAGCGGCGGATCGAAGGCGCCCGCAAGGTCGGCGCCCACAAGACCTCGATGCTGCAGGACCTTGAGCGCGGCCGGCCGATGGAAATCGATCCGCTGGTCTCGGTGGTGCAGGAAATGGGACGCCTGACCGGCATCCCGACCCCGGCGCTTGATGCCGTGCTGGCGCTGGTGGCCCAGCGCGCCAAGCTCGCCGGCCTCTATGAGGGCGACCGGCCGCTTGCGGCAAAAGCCCCGGCCTTTGCTTAAGCCATTCCTGGCGGCGCCACGGGCCTCATATCCGGCAACCCGTCTTCCCGCGGTGGACTTTTCAGAGCTCCAGCTTCATCTTCTGCATCAAGCGTAAAGCCGCGAGATAAGCCCTTGCGGAGCAGCGGGAAATAATCCGATGAAAGCCTATGTCTATGGCGCCGGTGGCGCTGAAATCACCGACATCGCCAAGCCGTCGCCGAAGGGCACGCAGGTCCTGGTGCGGGTACGCGCCTGCGGGCTGAACCGCGCCGATCTCGGCATGACCAAGGGGCATGTTCACGGCAGCGCCGGCGGGATCGGCACCGTGCTCGGCATGGAATGGGCCGGCGAAGTCGTCGAGCTCGGCCCCGACGCCAAAGGCGTGCAGCCGGGTGACCGGGTGATGGGCTCGGGCGGCGCGGCCTTTGCCGAATATACGCTGGCCGATCACGGCCGGCTGTTCCCCATTCCTGCCAATGCCAACATGAATTTCGAGGAGGCCGCCACCCTCCCCGTCGCGATCACCACCATGCACAATGCGGTCGTCACCGTCGGCGCGCTGCAGCCCGGCCAATCCGTGCTGATCCAGGGCGCCAGCTCCGGCGTCGGCCTGATGGCGATGCAGATCGCGAAATTCAAGGGCGCCAAACTCGTGATCGGCTCATCGACCAATGCGGCCAGGCGCGAGCGGCTGAAGGAGTTCGGCGCCGATCTCGCGATCGACTCCGGCGATCCCGACTGGGTCAAGCAGGTGGTGGACGCCACCGGCGGTAACGGCGTCGACCTGATCGTCGACCAGGTCTCCGGCAAGGTCGCGAGCCAGAACCTTGCCGCCACAAGAATCAAGGGCCGCATCGTCAATGTCGGCCGGCTCGGCGGCACCCACGGCGATTTCAATTTCGATCTGCACGCCGCGCGCCGCATCGATTATATCGGCGTCACCTTCCGCACCCGTTCGATCGAGGAGATCCGCGACATCTTCGCCGAAGCGCGGAGCGACCTGTGGCCGGCGGTGGAGTCGCGCAAGCTGCAGCTGCCGATCGACAAGGTGTTTTCCTTCGCCGACATCGGCAAGGCTTTCGAGCGCATGGAAGCCAACCAGCATCTCGGCAAGATCGTGGTGACGCTGTAACGCGCGCTGCCGGTAAATCGGTCGGCGCACTGATCGAGCGCGCCTGATGGAGCAGCAGGCCTTGCCAAGCACGGGCACGTGCATTGACGATGGCCCTATTTCTTGCTCTCGCCACGACAGCGTCGCCGCCACATGCGACAAAACCCGCGCATCAACAATGCGATGCTCGGCGGCATTCCATTCGAGCCACGCGCGCTGCTGAAACGATCAAAATATCAGCAGCGAAAATGTTTGCGGTGAAATCCAAAGACCAAAGTCGTTTTTCACGCAACTGTCATATGCCGTCGCTACATGCGCTGCAGTGGCGCGCGTGTGCGAAAAAATTCGCCGCGCAGTCATCGGTCTAGATTGCTGCGACACTATGACGCCTCTTCCTCTGCCGTCAAGAAACGAGGCACGCATTGGAAGAAGCAGAGGTGTCCGGCGACGGCGTCGCGATGGTCGATGGGCGGTCAGATTGTGAGAACGGGACAGAACCCGCTCGCATGCGCTCCGGCCAAAGGTTCACACGGACGAATTCAACTGCGCGTCGATCCTTGACCGTCCAATCGATCAACCTCGCGGGAGCAACTGCAAATGCATCTGAAACACGTTCTTTCGGCAAGCGCCGTGGCGCTGACCGTCGCCCTGATCGGCGGCGTCTTGGGCGCTCCGGCGGCCAAGGCACAGACGGCGAAGGAACCCGATACCCTCACCATCGCCTGGTTGCCGAACGACTCGTCGGACGGTCTGGCGGGGATGCGTGACGAAATCGCCAGTGTCATCGCCAAGGCCACCGGCAAGAAGGTGGAAAACAAGCTCACCACCGACTACGCGATCGCCATCGCCGCGCTGGAAAACGGCCAGGCCCAGATCGGCTGGTTCGGGGCCAACGAATATCTGACGTCGCATGCCCGCGATCCCAAGGTCATTCCGCTGGTGGTCAATACCGGCCCGTCGGGAACCCTGGACGACGCGCTCTACTACAGCCGTCTGGTGGTCAAGAAGGGCGAAGAGGCCAAGTATGAGGCCGACGGGCAATTCAGCATCGACCATATCGTCGGCAAGCGGATGTCCTTCGTTTCCACCAACTCCACCTCCGGCTTCAACATGCCGGCCGCCGCCATCGTCGGCCAGTTCAAGACCGATCCGAAGTGGAAGAATCTGAGCTTCGAGGACCTGCAGCAGGGTGGCGAAGGCCACTTCTTCAGCCAGGTGATGTTCGGCGGCTCGCATCAATTGTCGCTGGTCAACGCCCTGACCGGCCGCGCCGACGTGGCGGCGGTGTGCGACTTCCTGGTGACCAATTACGTGACGCTGGTTTCAGGCAAGGATAACACCGCCGGCGCAGTCTACGAGATCAAGCAGGATGCGGCGGCTCCGTTCTCCTCGCTGGGCGGCAAGCAGTTCGTCGTCATCAAGTCGATCCCGGTGCTGAACCCGCCGGTCGAGGTCAACAGCGCCTATCTGAGCGACAAGACCATGAAGGCGATCACCGACGTCCTGAGCTCGGATGAAGTGGCGAAGGATACCAAGATCTTCGCGCCTGCCGGCGCCAAGGGCTCGGACTTCCAGGCCCCGGCGCGCTTCGTGAAGGTGTCGGACTCCTGGTACGACCCGATGCGCAAGGTGCTCGGCATCAAGTAATTCGCCACGCTTGTTTCGGGGCCCGGCTTTTCGGGCCCCGAAACTGTTTTCGGCTTTGCATCTCCTGCTGAGGGATCAACGATGACGCAGATCTCGCAACTTCCCAGCCCGCCGCTGCTGGAAGTCAGCCACCTCATGAAACATTACGACGGCGCGAGGCCGGCGCTCAACGACATCAGCTTTTCCATCAGGAAGGGCGAGTTCGTTTCCGTGATCGGCCCCTCCGGCGCCGGCAAGTCGACGCTGCTACGCTGCATCAACCGGATGATCGAAGTCAGCCAGGGCGAGGTGCGCTTCGAGGGGATTTCGGTCGGCCACCTCAACAGGAAGGATCTCAAGAAGCTGCGCAGCAAGATCGGCATGATCTTCCAGCACTACAACCTCGTCGAGCGGCTGACCGTGATCGAGAACGTTCTGCATGGCAGGCTAGGCTCCAAGTCCACGCTGGCCGGCGCACTCGGACGCTACAGCCGCGAGGAGAAAAACCAGGCGATGGAGTTGATCGCGATGCTTGGCCTTGCCGAGCAGATCTATCAGCGCTGCGACCGTCTGAGCGGCGGACAGAAGCAGCGGGTCGGCATCGCCCGGGCGCTGGTTCAGGACCCGAAGATGATCCTCTGCGACGAGCCGATCGCCTCGCTGGATCCCAGCGCATCGAAGATCATCATGGAGCAGCTGAAAAGATTTTCGAACGAAATGCACATCACCCTGATCGTCAACCTGCATCAGGTGGACGTCGCGCTGAAATATTCGGACCGGATCCTGGGCGTCAACAAGGGCCGGCTCGTCTTCGACGGCGGGCCGGGGGAGCTCTCGCCCGAGCGGATATCGGAGATCTACGGGACCGAATCCGCCGGCATGAGGGCGAGATATGCCAGCTGACATCTTCGCCAAGCGCCGCAACGATCGCCTGATTTTTTTCGGCGCCCTGAGCGTGCTGACCGCAGCTTCGATCGTCATCACCAAGTATGATCCTGTCGCAGGCTTCACCAGCATCGGCAAGGCTTTGGTCTGGGGCCTCAGCAATTTCTATCCGGACGCCCACGCCATGACGAAGCTGCCGGATATCTTGCAAAAACTCCGCGACACCATCCTGATGTCGGTCGCGGCGACCACCGTCGCCGCAATGTTCGCCATGGCGCTGGCCATGGTCGGCTCCCGCACCACGCGGATCAACAAGCTCTTCAGCGTCATCGCCAGAGGGCTGGCCTCGGTGTTTCGCAACATCCCGCTGGTGGCCTGGGCGATGATCCTGATGCTGGCGTTCAGCCAGAGCCAGCTCACCGGCTATCTGGCGCTGTTCTTCGGTTCGCTCGGCTTTCTGACCCGCGCCTTCATCGAGACGATCGACGAGGCCAGCATTCACGCGGTGGAAGCGCTGCAGGCTACCGGCGCCAGCTATTCCTCGATCGTGCTCCAGGCCGTGCTGCCATCGAGCCTGCCGCAGATGATCAGCTGGCTCTTGTTCATGATCGATACCAACATCCGCGATGCCACCCTGGTCGGCCTGCTGACCGGAACCGGCGTCGGGTTTTCCTTCGACGTCTACTACAAGAGCTTCCACTTCCACGAGGCGAGCCTCGTGGTGATCATGATCGTGATCACCATCATCGCCATCGAAATGATCTCGAACTATATCCGGAGGATCATCCTGTGACCAACCTGCAGGACGCCCTCACCGGCATGGAACGGCTGACTGACGGTGCCGCCAGCTCGGCCTCGCGCCTCCCGTCCAGGCCATGGAACAAAGAGAAGATCGTCATCCGCCTGCTGCTGCTGGTGCTGGCGCTGACCACCGTCTATGCCCTGGTGCACCTCGACACCGGCGGTACCGACCTCGCCCAGGCCGTCTCCGACACGCTGGCCAATCTGAAGATCATCTTTCTCACGCCCGGCGGCCCGCATCTGTCGTTCTTCAAGGCCCTCTACGAGGTGGTCATCACGCTCGGGCTGGCGTTTCTGGCCACCCTGTTCGGGGGCTTCATTGCCCTGTTTCTCGGGCTTCTGGCGGCCCAGAATCTGGCTCCGAAGCCGGTGACCAATGTCATCAAGGCCGTGGTCGCCTTCATCCGGGCGGTGCCGACCATCCTTTGGGTGCTGATCTTCGCGGTGACGGCGGGGCTCGGCGCCACCGCAGCGGTGATCGGCATAACCTTCCACTCCATCAGCTACCTGACGAAAGCCTATGCCGAGTCCTTCGAAGACCTCGATCGCAGCGTCATCGAGGCGCTCAAGGCCAGCGGCGCCAATTGGTGGCAGATCGTCTTTCAGGCGGTGATCCCCTCCTCTTCCACCTATCTGCTGTCCTGGACCTTCCTGCGTTTTGAAATGAATTTCGCCAATGCCGTGGTGATGGGCGCCGCAGCCGGAGCATCCGGCGTCGGCTTCGATCTCTACATGGCGAGCGGGTATTATTTCGATCTGCGCGAGGTCGGCCTGATCACCTATCTCATCCTGGCCTTCGCCATCGTCCTTGAGACGATCGCGACGAGGATGAAGAGCAGGATCAAGGACCATCAGCCTGAGTTCATCGCCTGATCCGATCGCCGCCGTTCATGCGGCTGGCGATCCGGCCATCGTGCCTGATCCGAAGAGATCCGACATCGGATATCATTCACTTATCGGGTCGACGCCATCGGATGGGGTGCGGTTGTAGAGAACGGACACCAGGATGTTGCCCGGCTCCGACGTCGCATCGGTACGGCAGGCCATGACTTCTCCGCTGACGCCGCTGGTATACTCGGCGACGATCTCTCCGAACGCATTGCGCTGAACGGCGAGCTTTTGTCCGGCCTCGACCTTGTCGTTCAGCTTGACCAGGACCTCGATGAAGCCGCCACGGCTCGTAAACGCGGCATAGGCGCTATTGCCGATGAAAAGACCTGAGTCCTTGCCGGTGCGCCCGATCGGCCCGGGGATGATCCCATGGTGCTTGAGCACATTCATCGTGCCTTCCACGAACAACGGGATCAGGCGATGGTCCAAAATTCGCGGCGCGCCGATCTCGGCGGTAAAAGCCGGAACCCCCGCATCGATGAAGGCGTTCGCCAGAACGCCGGGATAAGCAGCGTTGTCAAAGATCTGATCGATCGGAAACAGCTCCGCCATGGCGCGGACTTCCGGCAGGTCCATTCGCGCAATGTGAAAGGCCGTCAGGTCAACGCCGGTCGTCGAGGTATGGAAGTCGATCGCATAGTCGGCGTTGGGCTTCAGCAGCCTGTTGAACAGCATCGCGGCATGCCGGGAAGATGCCGTCGGGCCGTTATCGTCGCCCGGCCACTCGCGGTTCATATCAACCAGGCCGATGCCTCGCCCCGAGTTCGGCCATCGCCGCTGCATGCCTTCCATGGCAGGACGCGATACGTCGAGAACGGCGAGCACCGAGCCGGACATTTCGCTCGGATCGAGCTGCTCCATCACCATCTGGATCGTCCTGACAGGACTGATCTCGTCGCCATGCACACCACTGACGAGCACGACGCGCTTGCCCGGTTTCGCGCCCTTGGCGACCATGGTCGAGACATGCCAGTGCTGTCCCGTGGCCGTCTGCACGCCCTGAAAAAAGAACAACTGCTTCTTGCCGGGCTCGAGATCACCAATGTCGAGCGCGCTGATGACCTTCTTTCCGTCGATGGTGTCTCCCGTATAGACCGTTCCCGGTGACGAGGTCGCCGGCTGGGCGGCGCCTGCCGGGTCCGCGTTGGCCGCCAGCACAGCCGAAGCGCCGATAGCGGAGGCCATGAAATCGCGACGGTTGAGGTTGCTGTTTCGGCCGGAATGGTCTTCGGACATCGCATAGCCCTTTCATGTTGCAATCAACATCGAAGCGGAAAGCTCAGAACGATCCCGTCACCGAACCGAGCGCGATGACGGCGACAAGCGCCACCAGCGCGCCGAGAATGCCGACCATGACGATGTCGCGATAGCTTTCCCGGTGCGTCGATCCGCACACCGCGAGCAAGGTGACGACAGCGCCGTTGTGCGGCAGGCTGTCGAGCGTGCCGGAGCCGATCACCGCAACGCGATGCAGCAGCGCCGGATCGAGGCCGATCTCCGCCGCGCGCGCCAGATAGGTCGAGCCGAGCGCGTCGAGCGCGATGGTCAGCCCGCCCGATGCCGAGCCGGTGAGCGCGGCGAGCACGTTGGTGGCGACCGCCAGCGACACCAGCGGTCCGCCGCCGATGTTGAGCACGGCATCGCGCACCACCGCAAAGGCAGGCATCGCCGCCACCACGGCGCCGAAGCCGACCAGGCTCGCCACGCTCACCGCCGGCAGCACCGCGGCGTTGGCGCCGGCGTCCATGGTGGCGCGAACGCTAGGCAGCCGGCGGCAGCTGACCACGAGCACGGTCGCGATCGCAAAAGTGAGCGCCGTAATCACCGCCCACACGCCGCCGACGGCGGAAAGCGAGGTCTCGCCCCAGCGCGCCTGCGCCAGAAAACGGGTGTCGAGCGCCGGCAGGATGAACAGCGACATCGCCAGGTTGACGACGATCACCACGATGAGCGGCAGCGCTGCCAGCATCGGCGGAGGCAGCCCATCGGCCGCCCCGCCATGGGTGATCTCCGCCGGATCGAATTCGCGCGCGGTCGTGGCGCGTTCGCGCAGCCTTTCGTCCGCCGCGACGCGATCGGGGGCCATCGGCGCGCCGTCGCCGAACCCCTCGCCGTTCTTCCGGGCGATCCCCTGTTCGCGATGGAGCCACCACAGGCCGAAGCCGAGCATGATCAGCGATGCCAGGATGCCGAGGCCGGGCGCGGCAAACGGCGTGGTGCCGAAGAACGGCATCGGGATCGCGTTCTGGATCGACGGCGTGCCTGGTAGCGCCGACATGGTGAAGGTCGATGTTCCCAATACGATCGATGCCGGCATCAGCCGCCGCGGGATGCCGGCGGCGCGAAACAGCTCCTGCGCCATCGGCGCCAGCACGAAGAACGCGACGAACAGGCTGACGCCGCCATAGGTGACGAGCGCGCCGGCGAGCACGACCGCCAGCACCGCCCGCTGCGGGCCGATCGCCTGCGTCATGAAGCCGGCGATCGCGGCCACCGAGCCGGAGTCCTCCATCAGCTTGCCGAACAGCGCCCCCAGCAGGAACAGCGGGAAGAACTGCGCCAGGAAGCCGGCGGCGCCGGTCATGAAGGTCTGGGTCCAATGCGCCAGCAGCGGCTCGCCGGAAAACAGCGCCGCGACCGAGGCGGCGAGCGGCGCCAGCAGCAGCACGCTCCAGCCGCGGAAGGCGAACAGGATCAAAAGACCGAGCCCGATCAATATGCCGAACAGGCTCAAACCGGTCATGAGCTCAGCACTCCGCCAGCAGCACGTCGATATCGGTGGTGGAGCGCTGGCCGAGATCGTGCGCATGCGCGGCGAGGAAGGTGCTGGCGCTCTTGCGCCCCTCCTCCTTCAACAGCGAAACGAACTCCCATTCGGCATTGAACTTCGAGGACGCGCCGAAATTGGCCAGCACCTCGGACATGATCCGGTGCATGCGCATTCCGGCCCAGCGCGCGCCCTCGCCATGTCCGGGGTCCGACACCTGGCGCAGCAGCGCGATCATGCGCAATTCCTTCATCAGCGGCGAGTTGAAGGAAATCTCGTTGAGCCGGTTGAGGATCTCGTTGGCGGTGCGCGGCGGCTCCGAGCGTTCGCGCGGATTGATCTGCACCAGGATGGTGTCGTGCGCATCGCTTTCGCGTATCAGCGGCGTCAGCGTCGGATTGCCGGCATAGCCGCCGTCCCAATAGGGCTCGCCGTCGATCTCGATCGCCTGGAACAGGGTCGGCAGGCAGGCCGAGGCAAGCAGCACGTCCGGCGTGATCTGCCCGTTACGGAAAATGCGGCCGCGGCCGGTGCGCACGCTGGTGGCGGTGATGAACAGCCGGATCGGTGCGCGCGCGAGGCGGCCGAAATCGATGGTCTCGGTGAGGATCCTGCGCAGCGGGTTGAGACCGAGCGGATTGAGATCATAGGGCGAAAGCATCCGCGCCATCAGGTTCATGACCACATAGGCGGGCGAGGTGTCGAGCGTCCAGCGGCCCATCAGCCGGTCGAGCGGCGAGCGCTGCAACGGGCTGAACACCGCAGCCCGCGACACACGCCGCCAATAGGTCTCGAGAATGGCGCGCGCGCCTTCGGCGCCGCCCTGCATCCATCCGTCCGCCAGCAGCGCCGCATTCATCGCGCCGGCCGAGGTGCCGGAGATCGCCTCGATCCGCAGCCACTTCTCTTCCAGCAGCCGATCGAGCACGCCCCAGGTGAATGCGCCGTGGGAGCCGCCGCCCTGCAACGCGAGGTCCACCAGAACGGGCTCTCGCGTCGTCTCGGTCATCACTGCCCCCTTTGCAAGATCAGACAACGCTAGCGTGGTGGTTCAGAAGTTCTCTTCACCTTTGCCGCGCGACCTTCACGAGAACTTCCGAACTAACCGCTCTGGAATCATGGTCTTCTAGTGTCCTTTCGAATCCGAAATTCGCTTCCTTTAGTCGCCGCAGAGACTGCGAACTTCGGATTCGGGACACCAGCTTCAGGCCGAGCCCATCACGTTTCGCGATTTCGCATAGGACCTGCGCAGCAGCGCGAACAGGCTGCCGCCGGTTGCCGCCCCGAGCACATAGACGATGGCGACCAGCAGCGCGAGCGGCACACGTGTGTTCGATCCCAGGAACGAGACCGTGACGATCTCGAAGTTCTGCGCCGCGAAGATGATCGTCGCGGCGACGAACAGAATGATGACGGCAAGATGCAGCCAGCGCATCGAAGCCTCCTTATCGCCGTCACGACAACTGCGTGGCCGGCTTCCGATGGCTGCGCCTCAGCGGGCGCGGTGCAGGCCGAGGCCGAGGCCGATCCAGCCCACGCCGGCCATGATGAGATCGATGCCGAGGAACAGGCCGAGGATGTAGAGGCTCGACACCGGCCAGTGGGCCAGGATCAACAGTCCCAGCAGCAGCGTGATCACCGCGGACAAGAGCACCAGCCCCCAGGGCGATTCCCGCTTCATGCTGAAGGCCAGGATGATCCGCACGACGCCGGAGGCCACCAGCGAGACGCCGAGGATGAGCGTGAGCACCGCAGCGGCCAGCAGCGGATTCTCGAACGTGACGAAGCCGGCAATGATGTAGAGCACGCCGAGCAGAACCCAGAGCAGGAACCGGCCCCAGCTCTTGATCTGGAACGCGCTTATCACCTCGGTGATCCCGGCGATGATCATCATCACGCCGACGACGAGAACGCTGGCAACGGTCGCCATCGCAACGCTGCCGAGCGCGATCAGCCCGACGATCAGATAGACGACGCCGAGCGCGACGATCCAGCCCCATTTGGCGCGAAGCGGCGCCAGATCGGAACCGGCCGAAAGATCTCTCAGAGTATCTGAAGCATTCGTCATTACGGTCCTCCAGCACGAAAACCTGTTCGGCGCGTAGCTATAAGTGACGGTAGACGAGCAATGTCAGGATATCTGACAAGTGGTCCTGCCCACAACCGCTATTCCTTTTGATTTCGGCTGTCCGGTTTCGTCCGTTGGGTTCGTATTGCTGACAATTCTAACTTAGTTGAATCAAACCTCCGGGGCTCTCCCATCGGGAGGCCGGCGCTCCGCCGACAAGCCAGGAGCCAGGTACTTTCTGTGACGACAGTTCGGCTGCTTTCGCATTGCCGCCGCGTTACCGTTGAAAGCTGGCCGGACCACCTCGGGAACGCGCATGTCGACGGCAATCTCGGTACTTGGCTCAGTACTTGGCTCAGTACTTGGCGGCGTCGGGCTGTTTCTCCTCGGCATGACCGTCATGACCGAGGGCCTGAAGGCGCTGGCCGGTTCCGCGCTGCGCACGGTCTTGAGCAGGGCCGCGGCGACGCCGCTGCGCGGCTCGTTCTGGGGCGCCGTCGTCACGCTGCTGGTCCAATCCTCCAGCGCCACCACCATGACGACCATCGGCCTCGTCAGCGCCGGGCTGCTGACGTTCCCGCAAGGACTCGGCCTCGTCTTCGGCGCCAATGTCGGCACCACCGGCACCGGCTGGCTGGTCGCGCTGATCGGCGTCCGCGTCTCGCTGACCGCGGCCGCGCTGCCGATGATCTTCGTCGGCGCCCTGATCAAGCTGCTGGCCGGCGGGCGGGTGTCCGGCGCCGGCGCCGCGCTTGCCGGGTTTGGCCTCGTGCTGTTCGGATTGACGACGTTGCAGCAGGGAATGGGCGGGCTGGCCGAGCGATTGCACCCGGCGCTCCTGCCGGCGGTTCTCGCCGCGCCCGGCACCGGATGGTGGCACGGCATGCTCGGCGTGCTGGTGCTGGTCATGGTCGGACTGATGATGACCACCATCATGCAGTCGTCGACAGCCGCGATCGCGGTGACGCTGTCGGCCTATTTCGCCGATGCGATCGGCCTCGACCAGGGCTGCGCGCTCATCATCGGTCAGAACATCGGCACGGCCACCAGCTCCGCATTGGCGGCGATCGGCGCCAGCACCACCGCCAAGCGGCTGGCGATCGCCTATGTGCTGTTCAAGGCGATCGCCGCGGTGATTGCGCTGGCGCTGTTTCCGATCGTCACGCCCTTGCTGGTCCGCGCCTCGAAGACGATCGACGGCGTGACGCTGCTGGCCGCCTACCACACGGCGTATAACGTCGTCGGCGTCGTGGTCCTGCTGCCGCTGATCGACCGCTTCACGCAACTGGTGGAGCGGATCCTGCCCGAACGCGGCTCGCCGCTCACGCGCTGGCTGGATCCTTCCGCGCTGGAGACGCCGATCGTCGCGGTGGAAGCGGTGCGCCGCACCATCGCGCGAACGCTCGCCGCGGTATGTGGTCCGATCGAGGCGGCGCTGACGGCCCAGACCCGCGAACAAGGCGTCTCCGGCAGGAATGCCGTTTCGGTGGACGAGGCCGCCGATGCGCTGCGGCAGGCGCAGCTGTTCCTGTCCGACGTCGCCGGCCCGCCCGACAGCGTTGACGAGCAGCGGCGGCTGACCGGCACCCTGCACGCGCTCGACCATGCGTCCCGGCTGGCAGAGACAGCCGGTCACATCGATTTCGCAACCGTGCGCGGCGGACCGGACGATGTGCGCGCCGGCCAGCTATGTGCGGAGGCGATGCGGATCGTAACCTCGGTCGTGGACGACATCGCCGTGCTGCCCGGCATCGAGCCGTCGCCCGAACCCTTGCCCGCAACATCCGGCACGAACGAGCTGCCAGCCGATGCGGCGCTCGCTCAGCTCGAGCACTGCGCCGCAGAGCTGGAGCAATTGCAGCGCGCTCACCGCAGCGCCACCCTCGCCTCGGTCGCCGACGGGACCTTGAGCGCGGAGGCGGCGATCGCCCGCGTCGATACCGTACGAAGCCTGCAGGCGCTGGCACGTCATGCCTGGCGCGCCCTGCTGCATCTTTCCGGCCGCGAGAAATAGCGTCGCACTCCGGCGGCCGCGACCCACAAGGTGAGAAACGCACCGCCACCGCAGCACGCGATCAAACCTGATCTCGCTAATGCAGCAATCGCCGCAGCGACAGTCCCGCCCTCGAATAGAATTCGGCGCGGTCGACGGTGCCGTCATGATCGACGTCGGCCGCATTGAATTGCCGCTCGACCAGTGCGAGGTATTCGTCCTTGTCCAGCGTGCCGTCGTGATCGCGATCGGCCCAGCTGAATTCTGCAAGGCTGACGCGGAGCCGGCCGATCTGCCTGCGGCTGAGCGTGCCGGTATGGCGACGATCCAGATGCTCAAACAGCGCCTCGGCCGCGCGCTTGGCCTCGTTGAGATCGATGGTGCCGTCGCGATCGCGATCGATGCCCGCAAAGGAGCCGCCCCGCCCGCCCCCACGCGCCAGCGCCGCAGGCGCTGCCGCGAAGCTCGCAAGGCCGATCAGGAGCAGCCGCCGCGACATGCCTTTCGCCGCGCTCGTTACCGGGTGTCCTATCAACGCTGATTGATCCATTGCAGAAACCTCCGTGCCACCCGTCTCCCGCGAGTTTGGCAGCGGCATCATACTGGAGGAACCAGAGATTGAAAGGCCCGTCTGGCGCTCGCATCAGGCCGGCACGCGCGCAACTTCGGCGGCTGCCGGTCCGTAAATCTCGGATGGATCAGCGGGCCTCATCCTTTCCGAAGCCAGCAGAGCAGGTTTTGAAAACAATCATCCGCGTTAGGAAATGTTCGGAATTTTGTGCGTTACAGGGCTCGAGCAAACGCACTGGAGGAGACGTATGCGAACCTCGATTCTCGCGATGATCGTCGTTGCCGGAACCGCGATTGCCTTCCCTGCAACCGCGCAACAGCACGGCGACGCAAACAAGGGGCTCAAGGCCGGCGAGCCCAACGAGCAGATGCAGCGTGATGCGGACAAGGGGGCCAAGACCCGCAACTCAGGGGAGTCCGGATACGTGGCCGACCAGGACAAGTCGGGCGCGGCGGCCCATCCGCCGGGCCACCCGGAAAATGAGCAGACCACGGGCTCGACAAGCCAGACCGGCGCGCCGAAATAGCCGCTGTCGCACGAGGTATCATGGCCGGACTTTGTTTTTCCGGCCATGACGCCTTTGTTTCATTCAGGCCCCAAGACGTGGACGCCCGCGACAAGCACGGGCCTGAGGATTGCTCAAAACCAGGATCGCTTCAAAACTCATCCGGGCGCTCAGGCTCGCGCTTTCATGTAGTTGGCCGCAAATTCCAGATACCAGTCGAGACAGCCCGGATTGGCCATGGCATCCCGGTTGATGACTTTCTCGATGGCGTGACCGAGCAGAAGCTTCTTGATCGGCAATTCCTGCTTCTTGCCCGACAGCGTGCGCGGAATTTCCGCTACCGCGATGATGTCATTGGGCAGGAAGCGGCGCGACAGGCCGGCCTCGATCGCCGCGTTGATCCGCCGGCGCATCGCCTCGTCCAGCGCGACGCCCTCGCGCATCACCACGAACAGCGGCATGTAGCTTTCGCGTCCGAGATATTCGAGATCGACCACCAGCGAGTCCAGGATTTCGGGCAGCGCCTCGATCGCCGAATAGAGCTCGCTGGTCCCCATCCTTAAGCCGTGCCGGTTGATGGTGGCATCGCTGCGGCCATAGATGATGCAGGAGCCATCCGGATCGATCTTCAGCCAGTCGCCGTGGCGCCAGACGCCCGGCCAGGTCCCGAAATAGCTCTCCCGGTAGCGCTGGTCGCCCGCGTCGTTCCAGAACCGCAGCGGCATCGACGGCAGCGGCTCGGTGCAGACGAGTTCGCCGACTTCGCCGATCACGGGCCGGCCGTTGTCGTCGAACGCTTCGACCGCGCAGCCGAGAATGCGGCACTGCATTGCGCCCGGCGTCTGCGGCAGCTCGCGATTGCCGCCGATGAAGGCGCCGGCAAAGTCAGTCCCGCCGGAGATGTTGGCCCACCACATCTCCTGTTGTGCGCGATTGCCGTTGCCGGCGGCAAGCTCGGCGAAGCGGGCGTTGAACCAGCTCTGCGTATCCGGGCTGAGCGGCGAGCCGGTCGATCCCAACGCGCGCAGCCGCGACAGGTCGCCGGCCGCGCGCAGATCGATATTGGCTTTGGCGCAACTCGCAAAGAACGCCGCGCCGGCGCCGCAGAACGTCACCTTCGCGTCCGCCGCAAAGCGCCACAGCGTCAGCCAGTCCGGCCTGTCCTTCGGGCCGCCCGGACTGCCGTCGAAGATGCAGCAGGTGGTGCCATTGAGCAGCGCGCCGACCTGCGAATTCCACATGATCCAGCCGGTCGAGCTGTACCAGTGATAGCGCTCGCCGAACGAGTTCGGATGGTAGCTGCAGCCGATATCGTTGTGCAGCGACAGCGTCAGCGCCACAATGACGACGCCGCCATGCCCGTGCACGATCGGCTTGGGCAGTCCGGTGGTGCCGCTGGAATAGACGATCCACAGCGGATGGTCGAACGGCAGCCAGGCCGGCTCGAACGCATCGATGTCGGACCCTCGCCTGGCGAGAATATCCGACAACAAGGCATCGGATGCCGTTCCCACATCCATTCCGCCATGCGAAATGAAATGCCCGACGCTCGGCAGCGATCGCCTGAGCTCGTCGATCACCTG
Organism: Bradyrhizobium sp.; assembly: GCA_035547995.1. Classification (GTDB taxonomy): domain Bacteria; phylum Pseudomonadota; class Alphaproteobacteria; order Rhizobiales; family Xanthobacteraceae; genus Bradyrhizobium. Next base: position 135,082 of record DASZTN010000019.1, read on the forward strand.
GCGGCGGTCATGCTGCCGGCCGGCATAGGTCACGGTCTCACAGGCGATCAGCACCTTCGGCTCGATCTGCCGGAAGCGGTCGAGCACCGCCGGCGCCGCCATGTCGGGCGCGCAGACGCTCCAGACCGCGCCGATGCTGGCAACAGCCAGGAACGCGACGATCGTCTCCGGGATGTTCGGCATATAGGCCGCCACCCGGTCGCCGGGCTTGACGCCCTTGCCCCGAAGATAAAGCGCGAGCGCCGCCACCTGCCGCCGCAGCTCCGGCCAGCTCGTCTCCTTCAGCGCGCCGCCCTCGCCCATACTCACGATCGCCGGCAGGCCGGCGGCCTCCGCCGCCGCAACATGCCGAAACACCTGCTGCGCATAGTTCACCGATGCGCAGGGAAACCAGACGGCGCCAGGCATCCTCCGCTCGGCCAGTACGGCACGGCGCGGCGTCGGCGATTGCAGGTCGAAATAATCCCAGATGCTTTGCCAGAAACCATCGATGTCGCGGATCGACCATTGCCGCAGGTCTTCATAGGTGGCGAACGTGAGGGACCGCTGCTCGGCGAGCCATTGCCGGTAGAGGGTGATCTGGGGGACGAAGGGTGGTGGGGTCATTGGCGATTGGGTCGGGGTTTACGGCTGCCGTACTTTTTAGGCAATCGGTCGTCATGACAAGAGATCAGCACATCCT
>DASZTN010000020.1:0-68166 GCA_035547995.1 Bradyrhizobium sp.
GGCTATATTGCAGATTCATTAAGATTACGTCGGCTCCCGCCTTTTGCAGCGCGGCAACCCCGTCATCGACGGCGCTGCGAAAGTCATCTGGATCGACCGACCGCATCGCATCGACGGTGCCGGTCTGCCAGACCACCAAGGTCGGCTTCTTGTCCTCCATCAGCTTGGGCAGTTCGGCGGCGGTCTCCTCGGCGGTCATCTTGGGCCGTAATTCTACGGATACGTTGACTGCGACCGCCGGCAGCTTCTCCTTCAGTGCCTCCTGCAGACGCGCCGGATAGGCGCTGGCTTCCGACGCATTGATGGTCGAGGAACGGCTGCCTACCACCAGAATGTCGAGCGGACGGCCGTTTTTGACCGCATCGGCAACCTTCGGCAGCGCACTGTCGGTCGCAAGCAGGTGCGCCGGAACGTCGCAGGCCGGCGATTTATCCTGAGAGCTTGCTGGCGCACTGTCTTGTGCACTGTCCTGGGAGCTGTGCTCGGAGCCGCCTGGAGGTGGCGTTTGGGAAGCCTCGTCGGCGCGTACCGGCGTCGCAGCCAACAGAGCCGCCAATGCCAGCGCCGTCAGGATTGCTCCCGGGTGCAGCCTCATAAACTTCCCCCTGCCAGATCGGCGTTGCCGACGGTGCTTTTTGTTCGCGATGCACTCTTGTCGGCTGAATATTTGTACCATGAAAAAAGCCACGCCGCGCCAGACATGATGAGGATTCCGGCAACGCTGACGATGAAATGCATCAGAGCACCAGCAGAGACCTCGGCCAGGATGAACTGTCCGGCGAAAGCAAGAAACACGCCGAGGCAGAAGATTTCCAGCGAATGCTGGCCGCACAGGATGAGCGGCCGCAGCCAGCGCGATTTCAGGCCGGGCCAATTGCTCGGCAGGAAGCGCACGGTGAGCGCGGCAAGCGCCAGAAAATGGGCGAACCTCAGCACGTCAAGGTCGGTCTTGTCGATCGGATACATCCATTGCTCGAGCCAGCGCGGCATCAGATGATCCATCTGCGGGACGTACCAGGTCAGCGTGACGTAGAACGCGGCGAGCAGATAGGCAATCGAGAGCCATAGCGTGACCGGTGAAGCGAGAATCCGCGACATCCGCTTGGCGCCGCCTTGGGCGCACCATGCGCCGAATACGAACAGCAATTGCCATGCGAACGGATTGAAGACCCAGACGCCGCTTGGATAAGCATCGAAATGAAGATCGTATTGCCAGGTGATGGCATAGAGCAGGACGGACAGCGCCAGCGTCAGATCCGCCCTCCATTTCATCAGCCAGAGGATCAAGGGCAGGAACAACATCAGCACGATATAGAGCGGCAGCACGTCCATGTTGACGGGACGGAATCGCAACAGCATCGCCTCGATGATGGCGATGTCCGGCTGCTTGAGGAAATCCATGATCCCCATTTCTTCGCTGTAGAGCGGATTTTCGAAACTGGTCGCGACGTAAGAGATTTCCGCAAGGAAGATCGTGAACAGGAATACATGGGCGACATAGATCTGCCAGACCCGCCGCAGGATGCGCGCGGTCGCCACCACGAAACCGGCTTCGCGCATGGCGCGGCCATAGACGAATGAAGCGGTATAGCCGGAGATGAAAATGAAGATCTCGGTGGCGTCGCTGAATCCGTAATTGCGGATCGTGAGCCAGGTCAGGAGATTGGGCGGCAGGTGATCGATGAAGATCAGCCACAGAGCAAGCCCGCGAAACAGATCGAGCCGCAATTCGCGCCCGCTGACCGGGGAGCGCGTCGTCTCGGTAGCAACATGGCCGTGTGCGGGTGCATCTCTGCTGCCCGCAAGTGATGGTCCGGCAATTCGGTCGGCAGTGGATGTCATCGGGAACCGGTTGAAACGAGGCGGCTTTCGGTGCTCGCACAAGACCACGAACCGTAGCGGCAGATAGTACCGGGCCCACGGTCGCAGGCAAGTTACGAAGGTTTCAAGTTACGAAGCTTTTAACAGCGGGCCGCACGTTCAGCGCTTCGAGCGAAGTGGACACCGGTTCGCCTGAAGAGGAACGCGTCAAAACAAAAAACCGGAGCCCGGCTCTGATTCGATCAGAACCGGGCACTAGGCTTAAACTGTGGTCAAACGACGATGGCAGATAACGCCATCGCCTGTGCCGGCGCGGCGTTTGGTTCCGCCGAACTCTTTCGCTATGATGCGGGTCGATTTCAGGGAAGCCATCCATATGTACCGCGCCGTTACCCGTCAGATCGAAGTGACCGTCGAGCCGAACTTCATGCCGGAACGCTCCTCGGTCGAGCGATCTCAGTATTTCTGGTCCTACACCATCGTCATCACCAACGCCGGCGACGAGACGGTGCAGCTGCGCACGCGCCACTGGATCATCACCGACGCGTCCGGCCACAGGCAGGAAGTCCGCGGCGAAGGCGTGGTCGGCGAGCAGCCCGTGCTCGCACCGGGCGAACGCTTCGAATATACCAGCGGTGTGCCGCTGCCGACCGCATCGGGATTCATGACCGGCCGCTATCAGATGGTCAGCGAGAGCGGCGAGCGCTTCGAGATCGACGTGCCGACCTTCTCCTTGGACAGTCCCGATATCCGGCGCGTCCTGAATTAAATTACGAGTCCTGAATTGAATTAAAAGTCAAAAGACGAAGACGCCGGCCCTGTCCAACACAGCATTACGAGCCGGCTCAATCACATCACGCGGATAGGTAGCGTCACCCTGACGCCCCGCCCGGCAGGAAAAAGCACTTCCAGCACGACGAAATCGGGGCCGACATAGCCGCGCTGTGAAACGTAAGTCGCCCGCATGCCGGGAACGCGGCGTCGGTTGCAGACGCTTCGGGGATTTGAAGCGGGAAACCTCGGGAAGACACCCGCCCGCCGGATCGAAACCCTGCCGTGCTCGGGCGCCTGCGCAACGCGCATCACGACCGCGCCGGCCGAAGAGCAGTCGGGATTGGTCGCATAGGCCTCGTCCAGCATCAACGGCCTGCCCGAAGCGACAACCTTTTCCGCCTGAGCTGCCGACGCCGACGACAGCAAAAGCCCCAAGACGATCCAAACAACCCGCACGATCCGCCCCCTGCTGCCCAAATGCGCTCGCGCGACATCAGTGCAAATCTACACGTACCGATTGTAGCTCGTCGAGGGCTTCCACCCGATGCCCACCAATTAGTGAAACGGGTTATTCTACTATTCCGGCCTGTTCCGGGGTGAATTCATAGACCGAGCTGCAGAATTCGCAGGTCACGACCACCTTGCCGTCCTTCACCATTTCGGCGCGATCCTTCGGCTCGAAACTCTTCAGCATCGCCGAGACCGCCTCACGCGAGCAGGAGCATTGCGCGCGCAGCGGCAGCGGCGGGAACACCCGCACGCCGCGCTCGTGAAACAGCCGGTAGAGCAGACGCTCGCCGGACAGTTCCGGATCGATCAGTTCGACATCCTCGACCGTGCCGATCAGCGACTGGCCTTCGACCCAGGCATCGTCTTCGGCCACGGTATGCGCAACCGTGCCTTCCGGAGCGTCGCCCGGATGCAGATCGGCCTGCCGCGCCCGCTCCGGCGCCTTCGGCAGGAACTGCAGCAGCATGCCGCCGGCGCGCCAGCGATGTTTCGGACTGTTTCCGCCACGCCATTCCTCGCCGACTGCAAGCCGCACCCGGGTCGGAATCTGCTCCGAACGCAAGAAATATTCATGCGCGGCATCTTCCAGATTACCGCCATCGAGCGCCACGAAGCCCTGATAGCGATTCATGTCGGGGCCCTGGTCGATGGTCATCGCGAGATGGCCCTTGCCCAGCAGCGCCGCCGAGTCCTGCCCCGGCTTCAGCCGGCTCGCGTCATAGCGCGCATAGGCGCGCAGGCGATCGGGCAATTGAAAGTCCACGATCAGGAATGAAACCGGGCCATCGGTCTGTGTCTGCAGAATGAAGCGGCCATCGAATTTCAGCGACGAGCCCAGCAGCGTCGCCAGCACAGCCGCCTCGCCCAGCAACTTGCCGACCGACGGCGGATAGTCGTGCTTGGTGAGCATCTCGTCGATCGCGGGACCAAGCCTGGTCAGACGGCCGCGCAGGTCGAGTGCGCCCACTTCGAACGGCAGCACCGCATCATCGACCGGCACAGCCGAGGGCGCGCGAACCGGAGCTTCGGTGAAAGTTCTGATGTCGGGGGATTGCGAGGTCATGGCGCCTTATCTGGGGTCGCTGGGTCCCGAACGAAAGGGGCGGAATCGAGATGGAACGCGCTTTCGTTTATCCTCCGATATCGTCGAAAGCGCTACGCCACCACCTCGAGGCACCACGCCAGAATGCCCTTTTGCGCATGCAGGCGATTTTCCGCCTCATCGAATACGACCGATTGCGGGCCGTCGATCACCTCATCCGTGACCTCCTCACCGCGATGCGCCGGCAGGCAATGCATGAACAGCGCATCCGGCTTGGCCAGCGACATCAGCTTGGCGTTGACCTGATAGGGCCGCAGCAGGTTGTGACGATGTTCGCCGTCCTTGTCGCCCATCGAGACCCAGGTGTCGGTCACCACACAATCGGCGCCGCGCACCGCCTCCTCCGGATCGTTGCCGAGCACGATCTGCGCTCCGGTTGCCTTGATCCACTCCTTCATCGCCTTGTTCGGCGCAAGCTGCGGCGGGGTTGCGATGTTGAGCTTGAATTTGAAGCGCTCCGCTGCATGCGCCCACGACGCCAGCACGTTGTTGTCGTCGCCGGTCCAGGCGATGGTGCGGCCCTCGATCGGGCCGCGATGCTCCTCGAACGTCATCAGATCCGCCATCACCTGGCAGGGATGCGAGCGTCGCGTCAGCCCGTTGATCACAGGCACGGTGGCGTGGGCGGCGAGTTCCAGCAGCGCCTCATGATTGAGGATGCGGATCATGATGGCGTCGACAAAGCGCGACAGTACCCGCGCGGTGTCGGCGAAAGTTTCGCCGCGCCCGAGCTGCATCTCCGCGCCGGTGAGCATGATGGCTTCGCCGCCGAGTTGGCGCATGCCGACATCGAACGAGACCCGCGTGCGCGTCGAAGGCTTTTCGAAGATCATGGCCAGCGTCTTGCCTTCGAGCAGCCTGGTCGGCCTTTCATGCGCCTTGAGCTTCGCCTTCATCGCCATGCTCGCCGTGAGCATGTTGCGCAGCTCCTTGGTCGGAAGCTCGTTCAGATCGAGAAAATGCCGTAGAGCCTTGCTCATTGTCCCGCCGCCTGCTTCATCTGGCTACCCGAAAGCGCGACGCAAGCGCGATCGAGCCGTTGCACGGCCTCGTCGATCTCGGCTTCGGTCACGATCAATGGCGGCAGGAACCGCACCACATTGTCACCGGCGCCGACGGTAAGCAGCTTCTGATCGCGCAGCGCATTGACGAGATCACCCGACGGCAGCACCGCCTTCAGCCCGATCAGCAATCCGTCACCGCGCACTTCGGCCAGCACTTTCGGATAGCGATCCACCATTGCGGCAAGCTTCTGTTTGAGCAGCAGCGACATCTTCTGCACATGGTCGAAGAAGCCGGGCTTGAGCATGATATCGAGCACGGCATTGGCGGCAGCAACCGCCAGCGGATTGCCCCCGAAAGTCGAACCGTGCGAGCCCGGCGTCATGCCGGACGCAGCTTCCGCGGTCGCCAGGCAAGCGCCGATCGGAAAGCCGCCGCCAAGCGCCTTCGCCAGCGACATCACGTCCGGCTTCACGCCAATGCGCTTGTAGGCAAACAATTCGCCGGTGCGGCCCATGCCGGTCTGCACTTCGTCGAACACCAGCAGCATGCCGCGGTCATCACAGAGCTGGCGCAGCGCCTTGAAGAAGCTGGGCGGCGCCGCACGCACACCGCCCTCGCCCTGCACCGGCTCGATCAGGATGCCTGCGGTCTGCGGCCCGACCGCCTGCTTGACGGCATCGAGATCACCGAGCGGAACCTGGTCAAAACCGTCCAGCGGCGGGCCAAAGCCTTCGAGATATTTCGGCGACCCCGTCGCCGCGAGCGTGCCCAGCGTTCTGCCGTGAAAGGCGCCCTCAAAGGTGACGAGACGGTAGCGTTCGGGATGACCCTTGCCGGCATGATAGCGGCGCGTCACCTTGATCGCGCATTCCATCGCCTCGGCGCCCGAATTGGCGAAGAACACGAAATCGGCAAAGCTCTGCTCGCACAGCCGTGCCGCGAGCCGCTCGCCATCCGGGCTCTTGAACAGGTTTGACATATGCCACAGCTTCGTCGCCTGCTCCTGCAGCGCCGCGACCAGATGCGGATGCGTATGGCCGAGTGCGTTCACTGCCACGCCCGAGGTGAAATCGAGATAGCGCTCGCCATTGGTCGCGATCAGCCAGACGCCCTCGCCGCGTTCGAAGCTGAGATCGACCCTGGCGAATACGGGAAGCAGATGCGACGTGGCGCTGTTGGTCATGGCGATCACTGAAAGTTAACGCCGGCTGCGATGCCTGCATTGGCGCGATGCAACAACAGCCGGCCGGAAAACGAAACGTGCCGCCTTTTAGGGGCGGCACGTGACAAGCATTCTATGCGCGCAGCGGCGGGAGTCAACCACCGCAGGGTAGCCCAATTGCGACAGTCAAGGCCTGCGAATCCCCGCAAGATCGCGGGGTGGTGGAAAAATCGAATTGCAAGACTTAAATCACGGAACATGTGGACGCGCTGATGCGGACTCTTGCGCCAGAGTCACGCCATATTGTAGCGTTTCAGCTGTCGGATACGACATCTCGTGCGGTAGTTCTGACCCTCTAAGTCCTTTGTGTTGAGCGTACACGTTCGGGTGCGGTTAAGCGCGCCCGGCGAGGGCTAAGGGATTCTGACCGCAGGGATTTTGTTAAGGTTTGGATCGCAGCGCCGTCCCACGCAATGGCCGGCGCGATGCGAAGGGAAGAATGCGATGACGGTATTGACTTGGTCCGATGATCGCGTCGAGCAGCTCAAGAAGCTCTGGGAGGCCGGACTTTCGGCCAGCCAGATTGCCGCAGAACTTGGCAATGTGACGCGAAATGCTGTGATCGGCAAAGTCCATCGGCTCGGGCTTTCGGGCCGCGCCAAGAGCCCTTCCTCGGCGGCGCCACGCCCGCGCAAGGCACGTCCCGCCCAGCACATGATGCGGGTGTCGCGCCCGGTATCTCGCGGCAATACCGCGCTGGCGCACGCCTTCGAAATCGAGGTCGAGGCGGATCCGATCGCCTATGACAATGTGGTGCCGATGAGCCAGCGCCTGTCGCTGCTGGAGCTCAGCGAGGCGACCTGCCACTGGCCGGTCGGCGATCCCGCCAGCCCGGAATTCTTCTTTTGCGGCGGCAAGGCGCTCACCGGACTGCCCTATTGCGCACATCACTCGCGTCTCGCCTATCAGCCTGCCGGCGACCGTCGCCGTCAGCCGACGAAGCCGGCTCGATAGGGCCGGATATTCAAAGATGGAAATCTAAGCAGAGATGATGTGGTCCCGCGCGAAGGGCGGGGACCAAGGCGCGGATGCCTTGATGGCCGCGTGGTGCGTGAAATCCAGGGCGACAAAAACTGTCCCGGCGCTGGCCAGGCCCCTCCACCAGCCTCCTTTCCAGACCGGCGGAAGGAGTTCGACTATCTAATTAGGACTCTGCTTTGGCGAAGCGGTCATCGAGGGCGTAGCCGGCGCCGCGCACGGTGCGGATCGGATCCTGCTCGCGGCCGGGATTGAGCAATTTGCGCAATCGCCCGATGTGAACGTCGACGGTGCGCTCGTCGATATAGATGTCGCGCCCCCATACGCTGTCGAGCAACTGCTCGCGACTGAACACCCGGCCCGGATGCTCCAGGAAAAACTCGAGCAGCCGGTATTCGGTCGGGCCGAGATCGATCGGGCGTCCCGACCGCGCCACGCGGCGCTTCTCACGATCCAGCTCGATATCGCCATAGGTGAGAACGGTGGCGAGCCGCTCGGGGCTGGCACGGCGCAAGAGGCCTTTGACGCGTGCGAGCAGTTCCGGCACCGAGAACGGCTTGACGATGTAATCGTCGGCGCCGGTGGCAAGGCCTCTGACCCGCTCGCTTTCCTCGCCGCGCGCCGTCAGCATGATGATCGGAAGCTGCCTGGTCTCCGGACGCGCCCGCAGCCGGCGGCATAGCTCGATCCCGGACAATCCCGGCAACATCCAGTCCAGCACGATCAGGTCGGGAACACGCTCCTTCAGCCTGGTGTCGGCGTCATCGCCGCGTCCGACCGTCTCGACGTCATAACCTTCGGCATCAAGGTTGTAGCGCAACAGCGTGGTAAGCGCTTCCTCGTCTTCAACCACCAGAATGCGCGCGCTCATGTAGCTTCCCTCAGTTTCCGGGTACGGTTGTAGCAAAGGTCGTCATGTCGCCCTTGGGGCGCTTATCGAGTATCTGCTGACCCTCAATCATGTAAAACACGGTCTCTGCGATATTGGTGGCGTGGTCGCCGATCCGTTCGATGTTCTTGGCGCAGAACATCAAGTGGATGCAGAAACTGATGTTACGCGGATCCTCCATCATGTAGGTCAACAGCTCGCGGAACAGCGACGTGCAGATCGCGTCGACCTCCTCATCGCTCTTCCACACCGTCATCGCGGCGGGCAGATCGTGCGCCGCGTAGGCATCGAGCACCGACTTCACCTGCGACTGCACGAGGTCAGTCATATGCTCGAGGCCGCGGATCAGCTTCAGCGGCTGGAAATCGCTCTCCAGCGCCGCGACCCGCTTGCCCATGTTCTTGGCGAGATCGCCGATGCGCTCGAGATCGGTCGCGACACGCATGGCACCAACGATCTCCCGCAGATCCACCGCCATCGGCTGACGGCGTGCGATGGTTAACACCGCGCGCTCCTCGATCATCCGCTGCAGATTGTCGATTTCGAGATCGGAAGCCACCACATGCTTGCCCAGCGCCACATCGCGGCGGATCAACGCATCCACGGACTCCGTGATCATGCGTTCGGCGAGACCGCCCATCTCGGCCACCAGCCGGGTCAGTTCCTGAAGATCGCTGTCGAACGCCTTGGCGGTATGTTCAGAAGCCATATCCAATCTCCTCAGCCGAACCGGCCGGTGATGTAGTCCTGGGTACGTCGATCGCTCGGCGAGGTGAAAATCTTGTTGGTGTCGTCGAACTCGATCAGCTCGCCCAGATACATGAAGGCGGTCTTGTCGGAGACGCGGGCCGCCTGCTGCATGTTGTGGGTGACGATCGCGATCGTGTAGTTCTCGGCCAATTCCTGGATCAGTTCCTCGACCTTGGCGGTCGAGATCGGATCAAGCGCCGAGCACGGCTCGTCGAACAGGATCACTTCGGGGCGCACCGCCACCGTGCGGGCAATGCAGAGCCGTTGCTGCTGACCGCCGGAAAGGCTGAGGCCGGAGGCGTTCAGCTTGTCCTTGACCTCGGTCCACAGCGCGCCGCCGCGCAGCGCCTTCTCGACCCGGTCGTCCATCTCGGACTTGGAAATCTTCTCGTAGAGGCGGATGCCGAAGGCGATGTTTTCATAGATCGTCATCGGGAACGGCGTCGGCTTCTGGAACACCATGCCGACCCGCGCCCGCAGCAGATTGAGATCGAGCTTGGGATCGAGGATGTTGGTCTGGTCCAGCATCAGCTGGCCGGTGGCGCGCTGGCCCGGATAGAGATCGTACATCCGGTTGAAAATCCGCAGCAGGGTCGACTTGCCGCAGCCCGACGGCCCGATGAAGGCGGTTACCCGGTTGGTACCGAGCGTCAGGTTGATGTTCTTCAGCGCGTGGTGCTCGCCGTAATAGAAATTCAGGTTGCGGGCGCTGACCTTGGGCGGCGCCTCGGGCAGTGGCGCTGCAGGAACTGGGCCGCTCTGATTAGGTATCGATACAGATATTTCGGTCATTTTGCAGCCCTTTCGGCGCCAAGATAGCGCGCACCAATGTTCAGCGCGAGCACGGTCAGAGTGATGAGCAAGGCCCCGCTCCAGGCCAGCTCCTTCCAGTAAGCGTAGGGACTTTGCACGAAGTTATTGATGGTCACCGGCAGGTTGGCCATCGGGTTGGCGAGATCGAGGCTGAAGAACTGATTGCTCAGGGCGGTGAACAACAGCGGCGCCGTCTCGCCGGCGATGCGCGCCGTTGCCAGCAGGACGCCGGTGATCAAGCCTGACCGCGCGGCCCGATAGGCAATCCGCTTGATCACGAGCGAGCGCGGCAAACCAAGGGCCGAGGCCGCCTCGCGCAACGGATTGGGCACCAGCGCCAGCATGTCTTCGGTCGTGCGCAACACCACGGGAATGACGATCACAGCCAGCGCTAGCGATCCCGCGATGGCGGAGAAGTCGCCCATCGGCACCACGACAGCGCCATAAATGAACAGGCCGATGATGATCGAGGGGGCGCTGAGAAGAATATCGTTGATGAAGCGGATGACCGAGGTGAGGCGATCATGCTTGCCGTATTCGGCAAGATAGGTGCCGGCGAACAGACCGAGCGGCGCGCCGACGCCGACGCCGATCACCGTCATGATGATCGAACCCACGATCGCATTCAACAGGCCGCCATCAGTCGAGCCCGGCGGCGGCGTATTTTCGGTGAAGAGCTGCAGGCTCAATCCGGCGGCCCCGTTGTAAAGCAGGGTGATCAGGATGAGCGCCAGCCAGGTCACGCCGAACAGGGCGGCGGCGATGCAGAGGCCACGGACGATGATGTCCTTGCGGCGGCGACGGCTGTAAATCGGGTTCACGGCAGGTTGTACCATGAGCTTACTTCCCTGCTTTCTTTTCCAGCCGCAGCAGCATCAGCCGCGCGCCGGCAAGCACGAAGAACGTCAACACGAACAGCAGCAGGCCGAGCAGGATGAGAGCCGACTGGTGCAGGCCGTCACTTTCGGCGAATTCGCTGGCGATTGCCGCCGAGATGGTGGTCCCGGGCGCGAAGATCGAGCCCGAGATGCGGAACGAGTTGCCGATGATGAAGGTGACCGCCATGGTCTCACCCAGCGCACGGCCGAGCGCCAGCATGATGCCGCCGATGACCCCGACGCGGGTGTAGGGGATGACGACGCTGCGGACGACTTCCCAGGTGGTGCAGCCGACACCATAGGCCGCCTCCTTCAGCACCGGCGGCACGGTCTTGAACACGTCGACCGAGATCGCGGTGATGAAGGGCAGCACCATGATGGCGAGGATCAGGGAGGCGTTGAACAGGCTGAGATAGGACGGCGGGCCGCCGAAGATGAAACCCAGCACCGGGATGCCGTCGAACAGGTTGATCATGAACGGCTGGAATGTGTAGGCCAGGAAGGGGCCAAGCACGAAGAAACCCCACATGCCGTAGATGATCGAAGGAATGCCGGCGAGCAGTTCGATGGCAATGCCGATCGGGCGGCGCAGCCATTGCGGACACAGTTCGGTGAGGAAGACGGCGATGCCGAGGCCGACGGGGATCGCGATCAGCATCGCGATGAAGGATGTCACCAGCGTGCCGTAGACCGGACCAAGCGCACCAAGCACCGGCGGATCGGCAGACGGCGCCCAGCGTTCGGTCCACAGGAACGCGAAGCCATACTGTTTCATCGCCGGCCAGGCGCCGATGATCAGTGAAATGATGATGCCGCCCAGGATCAGCAGCACCGAGATCGCACAGATGCGGGTGAGCCAATAGAAGGTGATGTCACCGACCTTGAAGGCGTTGAGCGCCTTGGCGCGATCGTACGGTCCGGCGGCTTCAATTACATCGCTTTGAACGGCCATGTCTGCCACGCCAATCCCCTGTACTGCGTCGTTTATAAAACCGGACCTGGCCACTGCGCCCTGGACCGGACACTGATCCATCGCCGGGCAATCGACGCCGGAGCGAACCGGCCTCGGTGACCTGGGATGTCCAGCCCGGCAAGTCCGGGCTGGACGGAAAATAGGGTCGTCGTTCAGAGCCGAAAGATCAGCTCTTGATGTCGGACGACCAGGTCTTCTCGATCAGCTTGACCACCGATTCCGGCATCGGGATGTAGTCGAGATCTTCAGCCGCCTTGCCGCCCTTTTCGAAAGCGAACTTGAAGAACTTGATGGCCTCGGCCGAAGCGGCCTTGTCGGTCGGCGCCTTGTGCATCAGGACGAAGGTCGACGCGAGGATCGGCCAGGTCTTGTCGCCAGGCTGGTCGGTGAGGATCAGGTAGTAGCCGGCCGGCGCGTGGGTCCAGTCAGCATTGGAAGCGGCAGCTACGAAAGCCTCGTTGGTCGGCTGGACGGTCTTGCCGGCCTTGTTGACCATCGCGGTGTAGGGCAGCTTGTTCTGCTTGGCATAGGCATACTCGACATAGCCGATCGAGTTCTTGGCCTGGGCGATATTGCCGGAAACGCCTTCGTTACCCTTGGCGCCGACGCCAACCGGCCACTCGACGGCCGTGTCGGAGCCAACCTTGCTCTTCCACTCCGGGCTGACCTTCGAGAGATAGTCGGTGAAGTTGAAAGTGGTGCCCGAACCGTCAGCACGGTGAACGACCGAGATCGCCGCCGACGGCAGGTTCAGCTTGGGATTGAGCTTCTTGATCGCCGGATCATCCCACTTGGTGATGGTACCGAGATAGATCTTGGCGAGGGTCTCGCCGTCCAGCACCATATCGCCGGCCTTGACGCCGTCGATGTTCACGACCGGCACGATCGCGCCCATGATCATCGGCCACTGGGCCAGACCTTCCTTCTCCAGTTCGTCGGCCTTGAGCGGCTTGTCAGTCGCGCCGAAGGTCACGGTGGAGGCTTCGACCTGCTTGATGCCGGCGCCGGATCCGATCGACTGATAGTTCACACGGTTACCGGTGTCCTTCTTGTAGGCGTCGGCCCACTTCGACAGAACCGGGAAGATAAAGGTCGAGCCTGCCCCGGTAATATCGGCCGCGAACGCCGACGTCGAAGCGGCAAACATGCCGGCAGCGACGATAGCTTTTAGGAATTTCATTACTGGTCTCCATCTGGTGAGCGAAGCGCCGGACGCGCCCGATTGCGCTCACGCCGCCCCTTTAGGAGCGGTCAATGCCCCTTTTACGAAGGTTTTGTAACGTTCAGATGACAGGGGTAAGCAATTGGTAGTACTTAGCTTTGCGGCCCAGACGGCGATTTTGCCTGGGGAAAACAGGCGGTAAAAGTAGCGCCATGTTTCAACACGCTTTCGATCAAAAGCCGGCCGCGATGCCGGTTAACAATATGTTTAACCAGCGATAATCCGAGGCCGGTTCCACCCTGGGCGCGGCTGTCGCCGACATCCACCCGGTAGAACCGTTCGGTCAGCCGCGGCAGATGTTCCGGTGCGATGCCGGGGCCGAAATCGCGCACCAGGACCCGCACTTCCGGCACCCCCTCGCCCGAGCTTCCCAGCACCAGCGACACGATCACCTTGCCGCCGGAGGCGCCGTATTTGAGCGCGTTCTCGATCAGGTTCTCGAACAGCCGCAGCAATTCCTCGCGGTCGCCGGCGATCTGCACCGGCGTCTCCGGCAGGTTGATCTCGATGACCACCTGGCGCTCGCGCGCGAGCGGCTCGAGTCCATCGGCGACCTGGCGGATGATCGGGACGATATCGACCAGCGTATCAGGGCGCACATGCGCAGAAAGCTCGACCCGCGACAGCGACAACAGGTCGTCGATCAGCCTCGCCATGCGGGTCGCCTGGGCGTGCATGATGCCGAGGAAGCGCTCGCGCGCCCTCGGATCATCCTTGGCCGGTCCCTGCAGCGTATCGATGAAGCCGGACAAGGCGGCCAGCGGCGTCCGCAACTCGTGACTGGCATTGGCGACGAAATCGGCGCGCATTTCCTCGACCCGGCGCAGCGGGGTCTGGTCGTGGAAGGTCATCAGCATGCATTTGTCGGTGCCGCCGAACAGGGTCGGCACCGGAACCGGCGTGACGATCAATTCCATCCAGCGGTCGACCGGCACGTGATCGAGATAGGTGGCGCGCCGGGTCTCGGAGGTGGCGATGGCCTCGCGCAGCGCCGCGACGATTTCGGGCGAGCGCAGCGCAAACTGCGCCAGTTCGTTCCGGCGCAGCGCCGGCGCAAGCTGCGCGGCGGCGGCATTGAGATGGATGACGCGGCCGGCGCGGTCGAGCAGCACCGCAGGATCCGGCATGCCGGCCACGACCGCACTGACTGCCGCAGCCTCGACCGGATTGACGCGGACATCTTCCCGCGAAGCGACCACATTGTGCAATCGCCACGGCACCAGCGCCGCGGCGCCGATGCAGCCGAAAACCACGGCGGCGCGAAGCAGCGACAATTCTCCGAACGCCACGAGGACCGCCAGCGAGAGCCCCGCGACCAGGAGAACGATGGCCGAGTGCCGCAGCCGGTCCGACCACGGCGAATAGAAGGAGTTATGCGGAGCTTCCAATGCCATCAGGCCGGCTTTCGTGTCTGGGAGCATATCGTCAGGCACCCGGATCCCCACGTTCCCGCACATAGGCCGCTTCACGGTGCGGTTCGACCTCGAGCCCTCGCGTCACCTGGCGCAGACGCTTGTTTCTCGCCCCGAGGATAACCTCCCGAAACGTCAGCAAGATTACAGATATGACAAAGGGCGCAATATAATAGAGGAGGCGGAACAGCAGCATCCCGGCCAGCAATTCCTCGCGGTCCATCTGCCACAGCCCGACCAGCATGGCGGCATCGAATACCCCGAGGCCGCCGGGCGAATGGCTGGCGAAACCGAGCAAGGTTGCCGAGACGAAAATCACGGCGACCACGACGAAGCCGAGATTGGGCTCGTCCGGCACCAGCACATACATCGCCAGCGCGCAAAAACCGAGGTCGACGATGCCGATCAGGATCTGCAGCAGCGTCAGCCTTCCGCCGGGCAGCACCACCGTCCAGGGACCACGGCCGACCAGGCGGGGCCGCGTCGAAACCCAGGCGACGTAACCGATCAGGCCCAGGATGATGACGAACGCAACCAGCCGGTTCAGCCACGACGGCAGCTGATCGATCGAGGATGCCGCCTCCGGATGACAGGCTATACCGAGCCCGAGCACAGCGGCGTTGCCGAGCCAGAAGGTCAGACCGGCCAAAAAGCAGATCTTGGCCACGTCGATCGCATTCATCCCCCAGTTCGAATAGATGCGGTAACGTACCGCCCCCCCGGTAAAGACGCTGGCGCCGACATTGTGGCCGATCGAATAGCTGGTGAAGGCGGCAAGCGCATTGATGCGGTAAGGTATATCGGCGCGCCCGAGCGCGCGGACCGCAAACAGGTCGTAAAAGGTCAGCGTGAAATAGCCCGCGGCCACGAACAGGGCGGCCAGGGCGATCGAGCGTGGCTCGGTCCCCTCGATCGCTTCGATGACCTCATCGACATTGAGGCCGCGCAACATGCGGTAAAGCACATAACAGGCAATGCCGATAACGGCGATGCTGACCGCAACACCAAGCTTATGCAGGATTTGCTTCTGGCGCAGAACCGATATCGTCCTGCGTATTGCTTCCAGCATCTAGACCTCGAATTGCGATCCTGCGGCGTGGCTGCGCTCTGGCTTGTGCCTCGCTCTTCCGCTTGGGGGTGGTAGCGCGTTTTGAGCCACAGTGGAATTGGCCGATATTAATAAAACATGATCCTTCAATATATTAGGTAGGAATTGATGGCGCCGGGTGCACAGTTTTGCTGCATTCTGCCCACCGGGTGGGTTTTCCTGCAGATTGAATTCCGGCGCTTGGCCGGCGGATAGGAATTGCCAATTCAAGCCGCCCGCCGGTGGCGAAAAACCACCCAGCCGCGCAGGCACGATCCGATCGTGCAGCCGACAAGATACAGCGCGAACATCACAAGGCCGAGATCGAGCCAGTAGCCGGCCCGGCCAGGAATAACGCGCGCCACGGCGGCGGCGGCAAGCAGGACGACCAGCGCCATCAACCAGCGCCCCGTCACCCTGGAGACGCGGCCGCGCTGCACCACGGAAATCCAGCCGGCCACGAAGCCCAATAGCAGCGCCCCGAGCAGCCAGCCCCAATGGAACATCGCCACGTAGATCATCCGCTCACCTCACCAGGAACTCGATGCGGCGGTTCTGCGCCTTGCCTTCGTCGGTATCATTGGAAGCCACCGGCTGAGTACTGCCATAGCCCGTCGCGGTAAAGCGATCGGCGGGCAGCCCCGCCTTGACGAGATAATCGACCACAGCCTGCGCGCGCTTTTCGGACAGTGTCTGGTTGGAAGCGTCGTCGCCGTCGGCATCGGTATGCCCGGCGACCTCGATCGTGGCGGTCGGGCAGCGCAGCGCGGTTTCGATCAGCCGGTCGAGCAGACCGGCGGAATCCGGATCGATGGTGGCGCGGCCGGGCTCGAAGCGGATCTTGCCCTTGCTGAGGGTGTCCGAAAATAGCTGCTGGCATACGGTTGGGTCCACCGGCGCCGCCGCCGGCTTGACCGAAATCTCGGGCTTGTATTCCCAGCCCTTCGGAAAATCCTTGCCAAAACCGTTGCGGATCTGCACCGCCGCGGCGTCGTAGAGGGCATCGCCCGAGAGCTTCAGTTCGCGGTCCGAGATCACCAGCGTTCCCGTCGACAGCCGCGACAGCGCGCCCAGCGCCGGCACGACCGCGGCGGAAAATCCGGAAGGAGCACCGAGGCTGGTCTTGAGATTATCGACCACCTTCTCGCTGAAGAATTTCCGCGTCGCTGCGCTGACCAATGCCGCGTGGACCTTGTCGTCAGGCACATTCCCGCTCAGCGTCAGCGTCAAGGCGACCGGATCCTTGTAGGCCTGGAAGATATAAGGCGGCGCCTCGATATCGTTGGCGACAACGGAATAACCCTGGGGAAGGTTTTTCAGACCATCCCAGATCGCTTCGCGACCGCCGAGGTCACGGGCCATTCCGGTGAGGCTGACCTTGTTGTCCGAAAGGGTGATCTTGCCGGTCTTCAGCTTTCCGATCTGACCGATCAGCACCAGCGCCGCGCTTTCGAAATTGTCCGGCGCGCCGCGTGCCAGATTCATCTGGTCGGCGACCTCGACGCCGCCGAGATCCGCATGGGCGGCGTCGAGCAGTTTATTCCTGGTCGCCGGCAATGGCGCGCTTCCGCCCAGCGTGACCCTGACCACATCGCGCTCGGCTGTCCAGACGAAGGGCTTGGCCTCCGGAACAAGACGCGTGTCATCATTGACCAGCCGCACGCCCGGCACGGCGTTGACCGCAGCCACCGCTTTCAGTCGCTCCTGCTCGGAGAACGCGTCCGCAGCAAAGGTGACGTCGCGTCCGTCAACGTCGATCTGCCTCTTGTCGAGGACGATATTCTTCAACGCGGCAGTGCTTTGCGCGGCAAGGTCGGCTTCAAGTGGTGCAGTCGTCGACCATGCTGCGAGTGCCCAAAGGATAACCAGAGGAATGACTCCCGGCCACCATTTGCTGCTCCACCTGAAAAATCTCTGCATCCGATGTCCCGCGATCTGGGCGTCGAGAGAAAACAAACCCACACGAGACTGTCAAACTGGAAATGACACAGACCGGTGCGGCACCTTCGCCACGCGGGGACACAAGCGAATTCAAGCCGCTTGCGAATTCGGGCTTGCTTGACTCGTGGAACGCCCGCGCCCAGAACCATAACAAAGCAAGGGAGGCGATATGTTCAAGAATCTGTTCTCGCTGGACGGCCGGATCGCGCTGGTCACCGGCGGATCGCGCGGCATCGGCAAGATGATTGCGGCCGGCTTCCTCAGCCATGGCGCCGCCAGGGTCTATATCACTGCACGCAAGGCCGGCCCTTGCGAGGAGACGGCAAAGGAATTGGCCGCCGAATATGGCCGCGAATGCATCGCGCTGCCGATCGATATCTCGACGCTGGGTGGCGTCGGCATGCTGGCGGACGAGATCAGGAAGCGCGAACCGAAGCTCGACATTCTCGTCAACAATGCCGGCGCAGCCTGGGGCGCCGAGTTCGACGAATTTCCCGAAAGCGGCTGGGACAAGGTGATGAACCTCAATCTCAAGACGCCGTTCTTCCTGACCAAGGCACTGGCCGCGCCGTTGCGCGCGGCCGCGAGCGCCGAAAGGCCCGCCAAGGTGATCAACATCGCCTCGATCGACGGCATCTTCGTCAATCCGCTGGAGACTTACTCCTATCATGCAAGCAAGGCGGGCCTGATTCACCTGACACGGCGGATGGCGGCGAAACTGATCCACGATCACGTGGTGGTGACGGCGATCGCGCCCGGACCGTTTCAATCGGACATGAATCGCGCCGCGCGAGACCATGCCGACGAGGTCGCGACCCGCGTGCCATCGGGACGGATCGGCACCGAGGAGGACATGGCGGGCGCCGCGATCTATCTTGCCTCGCGCGCCGGCGATTACGTGGTCGGCGCCACCCTCGCCGTCGACGGCGGCATCGTCTATGCAAATCCGGGAAGCAAGGGTAGCGGCTGGGATAGCTAAGATAATGGCGAATGGTGAGTAGCGAATGGGGGAGTGGAAAAATCCCACCCCCCCATTCGCTATTCCCTCAATTTTCGATCTTCACATACTCGAAATCGCCGGGCTTGTTATCGATCCCGACCTTGGGCGGCGAAATCCACGACGCGAACTGGCCGGGCTCGGTGACGGGCGTCATCAGCGAGGCGATGAACGCGCCGTCCTCGGCGGAAGGCAGCCATTCGTTCCTGCGCCTGTTCCAGGTCGCATCGTCGATCAGCACGCCGTCCGGCGTGGCATGGACGTCCTTGAACTCGCCGATCGCGCGGTGGAAGGCGACGTTCGGCAGCGTCAGCTTGATGTCGTAGCCGGCGAGCGAGATGATCTTGTTCCAGCGCAGCATGCCCTTGACGCAATCCTGCGTGTAATCGTCGCGCAGGCGCATGTTGAGCGCGGTGAGCGCCGGCTCGTCGACGCGCCTGGCTTCGCCGTCGATCAGCCGCAGCACCGGATAGGTGCTGTTCTTGAGCTGATGATCGTCGTCGATCTGCGTCTCATGGTAGCGGCCCTTGATGCCGGCATTGAACGCATTCGCCGCATTGGTCGAGACCTCGGAGCCGAACAGGTCGAGCGACAGCGAGTAATGCAGGTTGAGCTTCTTCTGGATGGTCGGCAGATCGATGACGCCGAGCGCGCGCACCTTGTCGATGTCGGTGGGATCGCTGATCCCGGCCGCCTTCATCGCCTCGCAGCTGCGCTGGACGATCCGGCTGATGCCGGTCTCGCCGACGAACATGTGATGCGCCTCTTCGGTCAGCATGAAGCGGCAGGTGCGCGACAGCGGATCGAAACCGGACTGCGCCAGCGAGTGCAGCTGCATCTTGCCGTCGCGGTCGGTGAAATAGGTAAACATGAAGAAGGACAGCCAGTCCGGCGTCGCCTCGTTGAAGGCCCCCAGCATGCGCGGGCTGTCGGCATCGCCCGAGCGACGGCGGAGCAGCTCATCGGCCTCCTCACGGCCGTCGCGACCGAAATATTTCTGCAAGAGATAGACCATCGCCCAGAGATGGCGGCCCTCCTCGACATTGACCTGGAACAGGTTGCGCAGATCGTAGAGCGATGGCGCGGTCTTGCCGAGATGGCGCTGCTGCTCGACCGAGGCCGGCTCGGTGTCGCCCTGGATCACGATCAGGCGGCGCAGCATGGCCCGGTGTTCGCCAGGCACTTCCTGCCATGCCGGCTTGCCGTAGTTTTCGCCGAACGGGATGAGGCGATTTTCCTCCCGGGGCGCCAGCAGGATGCCCCAGCGGTAATCCGGCATCTTGACGTAATCGAACTTGGCCCAGCCGCGCGGATCGACCGAATAGGCGGTGCGCAGATAGACCAGCGATTGCTGGAAGCCTTCCGGCCCCATGTCGTTCCACCAGTCGACATAGCCGGGATGCCAGCCCTCCAGCGCCTTCAGCACCTGGCGATCTTCGGCGAGATTCACATTGTTGGGAATCTTCGTGCTGTAGTCGACGTGCATGAAGTTCATGGCAGATCTCCCGTTGGCAACTGGCTCATTCAAAATCTGGCTTCGGACGATTGGTCTGCGAATAGCGAATGGCGAGTAGCGAATAAAAAGAAAGCACCATTCGCCATTCGCTACTCCCTATTCGCTATTACACTCTCGTCATATCGAACTGTGGTCTCTCGCCGGTGCCGTAACGGCGCAACGCCCCTTCTTCACCGACTGCATTGGGACGCTGGAAGATCCAGTTCTGCCAGGCCGTCAGGCGTGAGAAGATTTTCGATTCCATGGTTTCAGGCCCGGCGAAGCGCAGGTTCGCTTCCATGCCGGTGAGCCCGTCGGGCGAGAAGCTGCTGCGCTCTTCGAAGAACACGCGCACCTCGTCGTCCCAATCGATATCGTCGAGCGCGAAGGTGACGAGACCGAGTTCTTCGGCCTCCTCGGCATCGATCGCTGCGCCGATCTTGGCCTGCGCGCGCGCCAGATCGGACGGATCGGCCTGGAAACGCGACTGCAGCCGGGTCAGGCCGTGGCTCATCGGATAGGCGCCGAAATTCATCGCGGTCAGCCCGACCGAAGGCGGCGCACGATTGTCGCCCTGCCTGGAGCCGATCAGCATGTAGGAGCGATCAGCTGCAAACACGAGCTCTGCAAGGGTGCCGACAAAGCAGGAGCCCGGCTCGATCAGCGTCACCAGCGTGCGCGAGGTGACATCGATGCGTTTCAACACCCGCTTCCAGTAATGCCTGATCTCGTTGACCAGCCAGTGCGCCTTGTTGGCCTCGAGGAAAGCGTCATAGGCGACGACCTGTGCGCCATCGCCGTATGACTTGAACACCAGCATCGCAATCTCGAGCTCGTTGAGCCGCAGATGCAGGATCGCATCATCGAGTTCGCGCGCGACCTGCAGCGGCCAGAACGAGGCACCTTGTGCGATCAGTCCGTCGATATCGGCCGGCGGCTCAGCTTCCGGCGCATGAATCGAGATCGTGGCAATGCGCTCGGGCCGCGCGATATCGACGCTGACGAAGCCGTAGCGGATCCCGGTGTCGTCGATGCTGCGCTGAAGCGGCACCAGCGCGATGCCCTTGCCGGTCCCATTGCGCGGCGAGCTAGCTGCGAACTCCTTGGTGCGCTCGGCAATCCTGACCTCCAACTTGCTGTTGGGCGCGATCTCATCGACAAGGCGCCACTGCACCGCACGCCTGCCCTTGATGCCTTCTTCGATGGTACAGAAATAATCGGCGTGATCGCGGCGCACCTTGCGCTTGTCGACCACGCGCGTCAGCCCGCCGGTGCCGGGCAATACCGCGAGCAGCGGCACTTCCGGCAGTGCGACCGCCGCAGCGCCGTCATCGGCGAGGATGATGTGATCGGTCGCCAGCGCCAACTCATAGCCGCCGCCAGCCGCGGTGCCGTTGACCACGGCAATGAAACGCTGCCCGGAATTCTCGCTGGAATCCTCCAGCCCGTTGCGGGTCTCGTTGGTGAATTTGCAGAAATTGACCTTGTGCGCATGGGTGGCGCCCGCCAGCATGCGGATATTGGCGCCGGCGCAGAACACGCGGTTCTTGGCCGAACGCAGCACCACGACCTTCACGTCAGGATATTCGAAGCGCAGCCGCTGCACCGCATCGGCCAGTTCGATGTCGACGCCGAGATCATAGGAATTGAGCTTGAGCTGATAGCCCTCGAACAGGCCGGCATTCTCGTCGACGTCCATGGTCAACGTCGCGACCTCGCCAGCGACACTGAGCTTCCAGTGCCGATAGCGCGACGGGTCGGTCTGAAAATCGATATATTTCGCCCCGCCCGCGAGGACGCGATCTTCACCCGCCATGGCATTTCCTTGAACGTTATTGGTCTAGCTATGAATTATAATGCACGAAGATGGTTTCGTCCAGTCTGAATGCCGAAAACATGCACTTTGTTTCATCTTATTGAAGTGCCGGGAGGCACGCCATCGCGCAAAACTGCATTGGCAAAGCCCGCGATCGCAGCCAGCGCCGGTCCTGGCGTCTCACGGAATGGCGCATGACCGGCGCCGGTGATCATGGTGACGTCGAGCGGGCAGTAGCATTCCTGTTGCGCGATCTCGATCTGGCGCGACGTGCCGTATTGATCGGCCGTGCCCTGGACGATCGCGAGCGGGACCCGGACATACGCCAGATATTCCGAGATATCCCAGTTGCGGAATTCCGGAGCGAGCCAGGCGTCATTCCAGCCGTAGAATGCGTTGTCGACGTCCTGATGCCAGCGCGCCAGCTTCGTTCTGAGGTCGGTGCCTTCATAGGCCTCTCTTATCGCGCCGATCGAAGCGAGGCTTATGTTCTCGACGACGAAATGCGGCGCGATCAGCAGGACGCCCTGCACACGGTGATCCTGACGGCCGCCGGCATAGATCGCCGCGATCGAGGCGCCGTCGGAATGTCCGAGCAGCATGCCCCGGCGGAAACCGATGGCATCGAGCAGTTGCGGCAGCACCTCCAGCGCTTCGACATGCATGTAGTCGGCCGGCCGCGGCAGCTTTGCCGCCGTCGAGGCGCCATAGCCGGCACGCGAATAGGCGAATACCCCAGCCCCGGTCGCGGCCTGCAGCTTGGCGGGAAAATCGCCCCACAGCCCGACCGATCCCAGGCCTTCATGCAACATCACGATGGTCGGCGCGTCATCCGGCTGTGGACCGATCATCCGATATTCGAGTTCGGCATCGCCGACGCGAAGCGTGCCGGATGGTGCGACTTTGGCCATGCGATGTTCTCTGCTTCGTCGTTCCAGGTGGCCGCTATAAAGCGCGCCGATCCGGAAAAACGATGTCACTTGTGATCACCGTCGCGCAACTTGAAGCGCTGAATCTTTCCGGTCGCCGTCTTCGGCAAGCTCCCGACAATCTCGATCCAGCGCGGATATTTCCACGGGCCGATCTTCTGCTTGACGTGCTCTTTCAGCGCCTCGTGCAGACCGTTGGTCTTGGCGCCATTACGCAGCACCACGAACGCTTTCGGCTTGAGCAGTCCTTCCGGATCGGCCTCAGGCACGACGGCGGCTTCGAGCACGGCCGGATGGGTGATCAGCGCGCTCTCGACCTCGAACGGCGACACCCAGATGCCGGAGACCTTGAACATGTCGTCGGCGCGTCCGCAGAACGTATAACGGCCGGCGGCATCGCGAATATATTTGTCGCCGGTGCGGGTCCAGTGGCCCTCGAAGGTCTGGCGGCTCTTGCTGCGCTGATTCCAGTAGCCTTCCCCGGCCGAGGGCGCATCGACCAGGAGTTCGCCGACCTCGCCGTCCGCCACCTCCTGGCCGGCCTCATTGACCAGCCGCACCTTGTAGCCCGGCACCGGACGGCCCGAAGAGCCGTATTTGATATCGCCGGGCGCATTGGAAAGGAAAATATGCAACAGCTCGGTCGATCCGACGCCATCGAGAATGTCGACACCGAAGCGCGACTTCCAGCCATTGCCGACTGATTCCGGCAGCGCTTCTCCGGCGGAGGTGCAGATGCGCAGGCGGTTGCCGGCACGCTCCTGCTTCAGCGACTCGTCGTTGAGCATCGCAGCAAACAGGGTCGGCACGCCGAAGAAGATGCTGGGGTGATATTTGTTCAGCAGCGTGAACATCAATGCCGGCGTCGGCCGCTCCGGATTGAGCACCGTGGTGGCGCCGACCGACATCGGAAAGGTCAGGGCGTTGCCGAGGCCGTAGGCGAAGAACAGCTTTGCCGCCGACAGCCCGACATCGTCCTCGCGAATGCCAAGCACCTGCCTGGCATAGGTCTCCGCCGTTGCGGCAAGGCTCGCATGCAGATGCCGAACGCCTTTCGGACTGCCGGTCGAGCCCGAGGAATAGAGCCAGAAGGCCGGCTCATCCGGATGGGTGGCCGCGGTGATGAAGGAATCGGTTTCGCGCGCGATTTCGTCGGAAAGTCTTTTGTGACCCTGCGCGTCCGTGCCGGAAATGACGACGTGCTCGAGATCAGGCATCCGCCCGACCAGGTCCTTGACGACGGGAAACAGCGGCTGCGAGACAAACAGCACCCGCGCGCGGCAATCCGCCAGCACATAGGCATATTGATCCGCAGTCAAAAGCGTGTTGAGCGGCACCGGCACCACGCCGGCGCGGATCGCGCCGAGGAAGACGATCGGGAAGTCGATCGTATCGAGCATGACCATCGCCACGCGTTCTTCGCGGCGAACGCCGAGCCGGCGCAGCATGTTGGCCGCGCGCCGGCTCTGCGTCTGCAGCTCGCCATAGGTCAGCTCGGACACGGTGTCGGTAAAGGCGAGCTTGCCGGCGCGACCTTCATCGACATTGCGATCGAGCAGCCACGTCACGGCGTTGTAGGAATCGGATATGCCGCTCATGCCACCCTCCCCGAGCCCAGACGTGCCACGACGCTCCCTCCCGAGATTTTTAAGAATTATAATTCATAGAAAGCCACCGCCTATGCTTGCTGTCAATCCTCGTCGGCATTATGTTTCCAAAAACCGCGAAGCCAGGCGGATATGACCGAAACTCCTGATCCCGAAAGCGTCTTCCTCCGAGAGCTTGGTCAGCGTGTCCGCACCATGCGTGCGCTCCGCGGCATGTCGCGGAAGGTGCTCGCCAGGGTTTCCGGCATCTCCGAGCGCTACATTGCGCAGCTCGAAAGCGGCAAGGGCAACGTCTCGATCGTGCTGTTGCGGCGGGTGTCGAACGCGATGGGCGCGCATCTCGAAGATCTCATCCCTTCATCCGAACCGGCGCCGGACTGGCAGGTGATCCGCGACCTCTTGCGCAAGGCGACGCCAGGCCAGATCGCGCAAGTCAAGGATGTCCTCTCCGGCGCAGCCGCTTCCGCCCACAGCAAGATGCCGTTCGCCGGCATTGCCCTGATCGGCCTGCGCGGTGCCGGCAAATCGACGCTCGGCAAGCTGCTGGCGAAGAAAATCGGCTGGAATTTTGTCGAGCTGAACAAGGAAATCGAGCAGCAAAACGGATTGTCCGTCGCCGAGATCATCGCGCTCTATGGCCAGGAAGGCTTTCGCCGCATGGAACAGGCCGCGCTTGGTCAACTCCTGGCGCGGCGGGAGCTGATGGTGCTGGCAACCGGCGGCGGCATCGTCTCCGAGCCACTCACCTTCGAACTGATCCTGTCGTCGTTCTACACCATCTGGCTCAAGGCCGAGCCGGAAGAGCATATGGCGCGGGTGCGGCGCCAGGGCGATCTGCGGCCGATGGCCGATGACCGCTCGGCGATGGCGGAGCTGCGCAATATCCTGGTCAGCCGCGAGCCGCTTTACGCCCGCGCTTCCGCCGTGGTCGACACTGCCGGCCTCACCGTCGACGATGCCGCCACGCGGCTGATGGATGCGGTGGCGCCGATGCTTCACAACGACGCGCAGGCGTTCAGGCTGCGCCGCGCGGCATCGTAGTCGCGTGTTGATGAGCTGCTTTGTTTGACGGGCGGCGCCCACTGCATCGAAGTCGATCGCGTTCCGCTATCGGCCGATTGGCAAAGGCGTCTTGGCCGAGACCGGCGGGTACTTACATAATCTTGTGCACGGAAAGAGCTAAACGCGAGGTCGCGCCCATGGTTGCAGCGCCTACAGGAACCCATCGGGTAGTGATCGTCGGCGCCGGCTTCGGCGGCCTGGAGGCGGCATTTGGTCTTGCCGGCGCGGGAGTCGAGATCACGCTGATCGATCGGCGCAATCATCATCTGTTTCAGCCGCTGCTCTATCAGGTCGCGACCGCATCGCTGGCGACCTCGGAGATCGCCTGGCCGATCCGCCATTTGCTGAGCGATCGCCGTGACGTCACCACCTTGTTCGCCACGGTGACCGGCGTGGACACCAGCGCCAAACGCGTGGTGCTGGATGATGGCGACACGTTGCCCTACGATACGCTCATTCTCGCCACCGGCGCGCGTCACGCCTATTTCGGTCACGACGAATGGGAGCCGTTTGCACCGGGGCTGAAAACGCTGGAAGACGCCACCACGCTGCGGCGGCGCATCCTGGTGGCGTTCGAGCGCGCTGAGCGCGAGAGCGATCCGGAGCGCCGCGCTGCACTTCTGACCTTTGTCATCATCGGTGCGGGCCCGACCGGCGTCGAGCTTGCCGGCACCATTGCCGAGCTCGCGCAGCACACCCTGCCGCCCGACTTCCGCAACATCGATACGCATAAAACCCGCGTCGTGCTGATCGAAGCGGGGCCGCGCGTGCTGGCCGGCTTTGCCGATGATCTCTCGACTTATGCGCTGCATTCGCTGCAAAAGATCGGCGTCGAGGTGGTGCTGGGCCAGGCGGTCACTGAATGCACCGCTGACGGCGTCGTCTATGGCGGCAACAAGCTCGATGCCAAAACCATCATCTGGGCTGCCGGGGTGCGCGCCTCGCCGGCCGCCGAATGGCTGAATGCAGCTGCCGACCGCGCCGGGCGCCTGCAGGTGCGGCCCGATCTCACCGTGCCGGGTCATCCCGATATCTTCGCGATCGGCGACACCGTCACGATCGCGGGACCTGACGGCAATCCGGTGCCTGGTATTGCGCCGGCGGCCAAGCAGCAGGGCCGCTATGTCGCGCAGATGATCAAGGCACGGCTCGCCGGCCGGACATTGCCGCCGTTCCGCTACAAACATGCCGGCAGCCTCGCGCAAATCGGCAAGCGGCTGGCGGTGATCGATTTCGGTCGGATCAAGCTTCGCGGCGCCATCGCATGGTGGATCTGGGGCATCGCCCACATCTATTTCCTGATCGGCGTCCGCAACCGGCTGAGCGTGGCGCTCAACTGGCTCTGGGTCTACGCGCGCGATCAGCGCACCGCGCGCCTGATCACGCAAGGCAGCAGCAAGGTCGGGCGCTAAGAGCGAATGGCTGCGAATTCAGCACAGAAAATGTGCAAAATCTTGTCCGCTCGCAGTCCAAAGCCGCTGAGCAACCACCGCTCTACCATCCTAATTAGCTAGATTTACTCACTTATTTCAGGGCACCCCGCGCGGGACGGGCTTGTATACAAATGGCATGCGCTTTGCTTCGTCTAAAGCCTGATCGGTCCTGATTGAATCAGAACCGGGCTTTGGATTTTGACGCATTTTCATTACGCGAACCGGTCTCCACTTCGCTCGAAAACGCTACAGCCAACATTGTTCGGCTCGGGGATGCATCGATGGCGAGTTCAGCGTATCCACCCCACAGCATTGTCGTGGCCGAGCCGGCTCCAATCGACCTCGACTGGTCGAAGACCGCGCTCCTCATCATCGACATGCAGCGCGATTTCATGGAGCCCGGCGGCTTCGGCGAAACCCTTGGCAACGACGTCTCGCAACTGACGCGCGCGGTGAGGCCGATTGCCGCTGTGCTCGCCGCGGCGCGAAAAGCTGAGATTCTCGTCATCCACACCCGCGAGGGACATCTGCCGGATCTGTCTGACGCGCCGCCCGCGAAGCTCGAACGCGGCACGCCGTCATTACGGATCGGCGATCCCGGCCCGATGGGGCGAATCCTGATCCGCGGCGAAGCCGGACACGACATCATTCCCGAACTCTATCCCGATGACGGCGAGATCGTGATCGACAAGCCCGGCAAGGGCGCGTTCTACGCGACCGAACTCGACAACGTGCTGCAGCAATATGGCGTCGAGAATCTCCTGGTGTGCGGCGTCACCACCGAAGTCTGCGTCAACACCACCGTGCGCGAAGCCAACGACCGCGGCTATCGCTGCGTCGTGCTGTCGGACGGCTGCGCCTCCTACTTTCCCGAATTTCACGAGATGGGCCTGAAGATGATCAAGGCCCAGGGCGGAATCTTCGGCTGGGTCTCGGATTCCGCCGCCGTCCTCAAAGCTCTCGAGATTGCATTGGCCAAGGGGGTGTGATGATGACCGCGATCAACGGGAGTGCCGCAAAGCCGGATATCAGGCCCGCTTTGTGGACGTCAGGCGACTGGAATGCGTTTTTCGGTTTCGGGACCAACATCCTCGTCAACATGCTGGTTCTGACCGGACTGTTGCGCTTCGTGCTGAGGATGCCTGACACCCTGGTGTTCGGCCGTATCTTGCCCGCGCTGGGGCTGATGCTCTGCCTTTCTACGTTCTATTATGCTTTCCTCGCCTATCGGCTGGCGAAGAAGACCGGCCGCAGCGATGTCTGCGCGCTGCCGTCCGGCGTCAGCGTGCCGCATATGTTCATCGTCACCTTCGTGATCATGCTGCCGGTGACGCTGCGGACCGGAGATCCGATCAAGGGCTGGTCCGCCGGGCTGGTCTGGGTCTTCTTCCAGAGCTTCATCCTGATGATCGGCGGCTTCATCGCGCCCTATGTCCGCAAGGTTACGCCACGCGCTGCCCTGCTGGGCACGCTGGCAGGCGTGTCGCTGACCTTCATCTCGATGCGGCCGGCACTCGAAATCTACATGACGCCGCAGATCGGCCTGGTCTGCTTCGCGATCATTCTCGTCAGCTGGTTCGGCGGGGTGAAATATCCGAAGGGAATTCCGGCGGGACTGGTCGCCATCGCCGCCGGCATGATCATCGGCTGGGGGTCGAACCTGTTGGGCCTCGGTCTCGGCGGACTGAGCCTCAAGGGCGTCGGCGACGCCTTCGCCAATTTCGGCTTCTCGATACCGGTGCCCGCGGTAAACCACGTGTTCTCCGGCTTCGAATTCCTCGGCGTCATCCTGGTGACGGCGATTCCATTCGGCATCTACGATCTCGTCGAAGCGATGGACAATGTCGAAAGCGCGGAGGCCGCCGGCGACGCCTATCCGACCACGCGCGTGCTGACCGCCGATGGCATCGTCAGCCTGATCGGCTGCCTGATGGGCAATCCCTTCATCAACGCGGTCTATATCGGCCATCCCGGCTGGAAGGCGATGGGCGGCCGGATCGGCTACTCGGCGGCGACCGGCATCATGGTCGTGCTGCTGTCGTGGTTCGGCATCGTATCGGTGCTGCTGGCGCTGGTGCCGGTGGTGGCGATTTCTCCGATCCTGCTCTACATCGGCATGCTGATGGGCGCACAGGCGTTCGAGACCACGCCGGCCAGACACGCGCCCGCGATCATCCTCGCTTTCGTGCCGCATCTCGCCGCCTGGGCGAAGCTGCAAATCGACGCCGTGCTCGGCTCGACGCTCGACGCGGCGCAGAAGGTCGGTGCGATGGCGCCCGACAAGATAGCGGCGGTCAAGTCAGCCGCACTCGCGGCGCTGCCGCAACAGGGCGTGCTCTATCGCGGGCTGGAGGTGCTGGGCGGCGGATCGATCCTGGGCGGGCTCGTGCTGGGCGCGATCGCGGTATTCGTGATCGAACGCGAATTCGCCAAGGCCGCCGCGTTCGCCTTTGCCGGCGCGGTGCTGACCTATTTCGGCTTCATGCATGGCGAAGCGGTCGGAATCGGCGGCGGATTGGGCATGACGCCCGGCGTTGCGCTGGTCTATGTTGTGGTTGCGGCCGGGCTTCTTGCGGTCGAGAAGTTCGGCGTCAGCGCCAGCACCGTTTCGCATCCGGAGGCCCCCATTGCCGCACCTGCCGAATAAATATCGCAGATTCAACCGGGGATGCCCGATTCGGCCGAAGGTGCACGCGTGACCGAGACCATTGCTGCGCTGATCGCCGCGCATCGCGCGGGCACGCTGTCGCCGGCCCAAACCATCGCACGCAGCTATCAGCGCATCCGCGATCACAATGATCCCGCCATCTTCATCAGCCTGCGCGATGAGACAAGCGCAATCGCGGAAGCCGACGCGCTGGCCGCAAAAGATCCGGCATCGCTTCCGCTTTACGGCATCCCGGTCGCGGTGAAAGACAACATCGATGTTGCGGGATTGCCGACCACCGCGGCATGCCCCGACTTTGCCTATTCGCCGGCACGGGATGCGACAGCAGTCGCCAGGCTTCGCGCCGCCGGCGCCATCGTCATCGGCAAGACCAATCTGGACCAGTTCGCCACCGGTCTTGTCGGCGTGCGCTCACCCTATGGCATTCCGAAAAATCCGCTGCGCGAGGATTTGATCCCGGGCGGATCAAGCTCGGGCTCGGCGGTCGCCGTATCGGCCGGGCTGGTGCCGCTGACGCTCGGCACCGACACCGCCGGCTCCGGCCGCGTACCCGCGATGCTGAGCAATATCGTCGGCCTGAAGCCGAGCCTCGGGCTGATCTCGACATCGGGCGTGGTGCCGGCATGCCGGACGCTCGACTGCGTGTCGATCTTCGCGCTGACGACCGATGACGCCATCGCCGCGCTTAAAGTCATGGCCGGCCACGATGCGACCGATCCGTTTTCGCGTAACCGGCCGCTGGCGTCGCTGACGGCTCCTCCGGCCGGTCTCAGGCTGGGCGTGCCACGCAACGGGCAATTGATCTTTTTCGGCGACAAGGCATCCGAGCAGGCCTATGGCGATGCGCTCAAGCGCTGGACGACGCTTGGCGCCACACTGGTCGAGTTCGACCTCGAACCGTTCTATGAGACCGCGCGGCTGCTTTATGAAGGACCCTGGATCGCCGAGCGCTATCTGGTGATCCGAGATCTGCTCGCTTCATCGCCAGATGCGATTCATCCGGTAACGCGCGAGATCACGCTTGCCGGCGCGCGACTGACCGCAGCCGACGCCTTCAAGGCGCTATATCGGTTGCAGGCGCTGCGCGCGATCAGCGATGCGACCTTTGCAGATCTGGATGCGATCGTGCTGCCGACGGCGCCGACGGTCTACAGCACGGCGCAGGTGCTGGACAATCCGATCGAACTCAACAGCCGGCTCGGCACCTACACCAACTTCGTCAACCTGCTTGATCTCTGCGGCCTGGCTGTCCCGGCCTCGATCCGCCCTGACGGCGTGCCGTTCGGCATCACCCTGCTCGCGCCCGGCGGACGCGACGCCCGGCTTGCGAGCCTCGGCCGCGCATTCCATGCCGATACCGGACTTGGCGTGGGAAGCAAGCGCGTGAAGCCGCCATCGCTCGCGGCACTCCCGGCAGAGCCCGGCCGCGACGAGATTGCCATTGCAGTAGTCGGCGCGCATCTGTCGGGCATGGCGCTCAATGGCGAACTGACTTCGCTCGGCGGGCGACTGCTCGAGGCCGCCAAAACCGCGCCCGACTACAGGCTCTATGCGCTCGACACGACGCCCGCGAGGCCCGGCATGCTGCGGGTCGAAACGGGGACCGGCACGGCGATCGAGCTGGAAGTCTGGGCGCTGTCGACTGAGGCGTTCGGCAAATTCGTCGCCGCTGTCCCCCCGCCGCTGTCGATCGGCACCGTTCGTCTTGCCGACGGCCGCAATGTAAAAGGCTTTATCGTCGAAGCTGCCGAAGTCGGCGGGGCGCGCGATATCTCCTCATTCGGCGGCTGGCGCGCATTCGCGGCACGTGCGGCAACCGGCTGATCTACAGCGACACCGCGTAGATCTCGTATTCGTCGCGCACCAGTTCGATATGCGCGCGCATGGCCGTCGCAGCTCCGGCCTTGTCGCCGCGCAGGATCGCGACCACGACACGGTCGTGCTCGGCATGGGACTTCGCCAGGCGTCCGAGATTGCGGAATTGAGCGCGGCGAAACGGCTGCACCCGGACCCGCGTCGCCAGCGTGATCTCCGCGATATAGCTGTTCTGCGAGCCGGCATAAATCGTGTTATGGAAGCGCTCATTCACCTCGTGAAACCGCTCGGGATTGCCGGCGTAGCTGAGCACCCGCAGCTCCTCATGGACCGCTTCCAGCGCCTGACGCTGCGCCGGCGGCATCCTTTCAGCGGCGAGGCCCGCGCAAAGCGCCTCCAGCTCCGCCATCGCCTCAAACATGCCCGTCAATCGCTCGGCCGATGGCCGCGCCACGATCGCACCTCGATGCGCACGCACGTCGACCAGCCCGCTGACGGCAAGTTGGCGCAACGCCTCCCGCACCGGGGTGCGCGAAACACCAAATCGGCGCGCGACATCGGTTTCGTCCAGCGTAGCTCCCGGCCGCAACACGCCGCGGACGATCTCATCGGCCAGTTGCAGCCGCAATTCTTCCGCGCGGGTGACCTTGGGAGAAGCGGAAGCCCGGCGGTCGATGCGCGGGACAGCCGAGCCTGCTGCGCCCGCCGAAACGTCGTCGAGACTCACGTCGGTTGTCCCCGCGGTTCATCGATGACGCTGACATGGGCGGCCACGATCTTCCAGCCTTCCGGAAATCGCACCCAGGTCTGCATTTGACGCCCGACCTTGCCGGGCGCCGTATCGCGATAAAATAATGTGGAGGCGACTGCGCAGTCGCGGCCATAGGCGGTGATCACGGTCTCCGCGGTCCGGCGCATCAGGCCGGCCGGCGAGCGCGCCGCGCGAAACGCCATGATCGCTTCATAGCCATAGAGATTTTCTCCGATGCCATAGCGCAGCGTGCGCGGATCGTTGCGGAACAACTCGTCGAGCACGGCGATATCGTTGGTCACCAGCGCCTTTTCATAGCGGGCGAATTGCTCGCTCACCTCGGCGACGACTTCGGGTAAATCGACCTGCATCCTAGATACCTCTTGGCGGCGGCGCGACCGCCACGCCGGCACGTTCAAGTGAATGGGCAACCCGCAATGCGACATCCTCGCGCCACGGCGCGGCGATGATCTGCACCCCGATCGGCATCGGTTCGAGCGGAACGGGCACTGCGACCACCGGCAGGCCGATGAAGGAAATTGGCTGGGTGTGGAGGCCGATATTGGCGCGGACCGGCAATTCGACGCCGTCGAGCACGAACGTCGCCTGCCCGATCTTCGGCGCCACACAGGGCGTCGCCGGCGCCAGGATCACGTCGACCGATTTGAACAGCTCCAGCACCTGCGTCCGGTACCAACGGCGGAATTTCTGCGCACGGTCGACCAGCGGGCCCGGAATCATCGCTCCCGCCAATAGCCGGTCACGCACCGCCGGATCGAAATCATGGGGCCGCTGCCGCAGGCGATCGAGATGCAGCGAAGCGCCTTCGACGGTCGAGATCACATAGGCCGCAGCGCGGGCGCGCGCAGCTTCCGGAATTTCGACCGTCCGGGTCGCGCCAAGCGCCTTGGCGACACGGGCGACCGCTTCGGTCGCCTCGGGGAACAGGTTCTTCTGAAAATATCCACCGGCGATCGCAATCCGCAACGGGCTGACATCCTGGGTCAGCAGCGATGCCGTCGGCTCGATCGCGCGCGCCGTGCATGCGGCGTCATCAGGATCAGGCCCTTGCATCGTATCATAGGCGAGCGCCAGATCGACGACATTGCGCGCGAACGGCCCAAGGTGATCGAAGCTCGAAACGAAAGGAAACGATCGCGCGCGCGACAATCGCCCATAGGTCGGCTTCAGCCCGAAAATGCCGCAGAACGACGACGGCACCCGGATCGAGCCGTTGGTGTCCGAGCCCAGGGCCAGCGGCACCAGTCGCCCTGCGACAGCGCCGCCTGAACCACCGGAGGAGCCGCCGGTCATCCGCGTCAGATCATGCGGATTGCGCGAGGGGCCGTCATGGATGTTCTCGCCGGTGAAGTCATAGGCATATTCTCCCATGTTGAGCGCACCGACCAGCACCGCGCCCGCCGCCTCGAGCCGCTCGATCAGCGTCGCGTCGCGGCTCGCCGGCGGGCGGTCGCGATTGATCTTCGAGCCGGCCCGCGTCGCAAGGCCTTCCACATCGAACAGGTTCTTGACGGCAAACGGCACGCCAGCCAGCGGACCAGCCTTCTGCCCCGATGCGATCGCGGCATCGACGGCCCGCGCCCTGGTGCGCGCACGTTCGGCCACGATGTCAGTGAAGGAATTCAAGGCGGGATCATGCCTGGCGATCCGTTCCAGCGCAGCCTCGGTCACCGCGAGCGCCGAGGTTTTCCCGCCGGCAACGGCTTGTGCGATCTCGGCAGCCGACAGATCGGCGAAGTTTGAATCAGGCGGTAAAGACACTGGCGGGCTCGATTTGATCTGATAACGCAAACTCGTCGACGAGGCGTGCGAGCCTCAAGGACACTTCGAGATTTGCCCGCACTGCGGGCCGCCAGGCTTCTTCGATCGGCAGCGCCAGCGCTTTCGCAACGGCATCGATATATTGATCAAGCGGATCGTCAGCCATCACACTCCCATTCGATCTAATTCATGACCTGGCAACGGCGGATGCGGAATCGCCGTCAACAACTCTCTGGTATAAGCCTCCTGCGGATTCCCCAAGACATGCTCGGAGGGTCCTTCCTCGATGATCTGTCCCGTCCGCATCACGATGACCCGATCACACAGCAGGCGCACCACGTTCAGATCGTGCGACACGAATAAATAGCTCATGCCCATCGACTGCTTCAGGTCCTGGAGCAGATTCAGGACTACCGCCTGCACCGAAACATCCAGCGCCGCGGTCGGTTCGTCAAGGATCACCAGCTTGGGATGCAGCGCAATGGCCCGGGCGATGCCGACCCGGGCTTTCTGACCGCCGGACAGCTGGTGCGGAAAGCGGTCGAGCAGATCGAGCGGCAGGCCGACCAAATTCGCCAATTCCTCGCAGCGTGCACGCAGTGCGTCGCGTCCGGCGATGTCACCGAGTTGCAGTATCGGATCGGCGATGGCGCGTGCTGCGGTGAAGCGCGGATTGAGACTGTCGGTCGGGTCCTGAAAGACCATTTGAATCTGCTTGCGCAGCGGCGAGCGCGCAAATGCCTTTGGCGGCATGCCGCCGATCTCGTCGCCGTCGAACATGATCCGGCCCGACGTCTGGTCGAGCAGCCGCATCACCATCATCGATGTCGTCGACTTGCCGCAGCCGGACTCGCCGACCAAACCGACGCTTTCGCCGTGTCCGACGGAAAAACTGATGCCGTCGACCGCTCGAAACGTCTCCGGCGCGACGGGCGGTTTTCTGGAAAACAACCTCGCCAGGGTCGTGGTCGTACCCTGACGCGGATATTCCTTCACCAGCTTCTCGACCAGAAGCAGCGGTTCGGCCCCGTTCGATCCAGCCGCAACCGCAGCTGCCGTTTGCGGGGAGGAACAGTGCGGAGCCGCGTGAGACCTTGCCGTCCCGTCATCGGGCAGCAGATCGCGCAAGGAGACGCCGCGCCGCGGCGTCGCCCGCATGAGCTTCCTGGTATAGGCATGTTGCGGACTGGCGAAGATATCCGCCGATTTCGCGGTTTCGACGACGCGGCCCTTTTCCATCACCACCACACGGTCACAATAGGCTGCCGCAAGCCCCAGATCGTGCGTGATCAGTATCGTCGACATGCCGCGCCGCCTGGTCAACTCGGCGATCAGATCCATCACCGCTTTTTGCGTGGTGACGTCAAGACCGGTCGTCGGTTCGTCCGCGATC
The DNA here is from genome assembly GCA_035547995.1 of Bradyrhizobium sp. Taxonomy (GTDB): domain Bacteria; phylum Pseudomonadota; class Alphaproteobacteria; order Rhizobiales; family Xanthobacteraceae; genus Bradyrhizobium. The sequence goes on from DASZTN010000020.1 coordinate 35,126, forward strand.
AGAAGCTGCGGATTGCAGGCCAGCGCCAGCGCGATCACCACGCGCTGGCACATGCCGCCGGACAGTTCGAACGGATAGGCATGATACCGCTCGCGGGGCCGCGCGATTCTCACCTGCTCCAGCGCTTCGATCGCCCGTTCGCTGACCTGCGCCTTGTCCACTTGCACATGCTGCAACAACACGTCCTCGATCTGGCGCCCGATCTTCCGGATCGGATTGAGCGCCAGCCTGGGACTCTGGAATACCATCGAGATCTCGCGGCCGCGCAGGTCGCGCATCTGGCTCTCGGTTGCAGCCTTCACATCGATACCGGAGAACATCACCGACCCCTCGGCGATCCTGCCGGCGCGGTCGAGAATTCGCATCACGGCATAGGACGTGACCGATTTGCCGGAGCCGGATTCTCCGACGATTCCGAGTGTCTCGCCCTTCGCCACCGCGATACTGACATGCTGCAGCGCCTTGACGATGCCGCGGCGGGTGGCGAACTCCACGGTGAGATCTTCTACATCGAGAAGCGGCTGCGCAGTCATCTCAACATCTCCGCGCGGCTTGCGCGCTGTCTTGCCGGCTGGCCATGCCTTACGTCCTGCGCTGCGGATCGACCAGGTCGCGCAGCCCGTCGCCCAGCAGGTTGAAACAGAATACCGCGATCATCAGCGCAAGGCCCGGGAACAAGGCGATCCACCACTCGCCGGAAATGATATTCGTCGCGCCTTCGGCGACCATGATGCCCCACTCGGGGGTCGGCGGCTTGACTCCGAGGCCGATGAACGACAGGCCGGCCGCATTGAGAATGGCATAGCCCATGGTGAGTGAAATCTGCACCATCATGATCGGCATGATGTTCGGCACGATATGCATCAGCAGGATGCGGAAATCACCGTTGCCGGAAAGGCGCGCGGCCTGCACGAAGCCGGCCTCACGCCGCACATTGGCTTCGGCGCGCGCGACACGCACATAGAGCGGAAAATTGATGATCGCGGTGGCGATGACGATGTTGGTCACGGTGTTGCCGAGCGCGGCGACGATGCCCATCGCCAGCACGAACAGCGGAAAAGCCATGATCGTATCGGAGATGCGCCCGACGATACGGTCGGTCCATCCGCCGAAGAAGCCGGCCGCAACGCCGGCCAGCCCGCCCATGACGAGCACCAGGGCCACCGAAGTCACCGCGATCGCAAAATCGAGGCGGGTCGCGACAATTACGCGGCTGAAGATGTCGCGGCCCAGCAGATCGGTGCCGAAATAATGGTGCAGCGAAGGCGGCTGCAACGTAGCGGATGTATCGCTGGCGAGCGGATCGTAGGGCGCGATGTGGGGACCGAGCAGCGCGCAAAGTGCAATGATGACGAACAGGCCGAAGGACAACCCGGTTAAGGGATTTTCCGCCACCACATAGCCGGCATGGCGCAAGATCGAGTTGGCCGGAGGCTTGGATTGAACCTCCGCCGCCCCCGCCGAGGTCAGGCCGGCCTCGGTCATGATTCGAGCCTCACGCGCGGATCGATCACGCTGTAGAGGATGTCGATCAAGAGGTTCAGCACCACGTACAGCACGGCCATGGTCAGCACGAAGCCCTGCACCGGCGCGAAGTCCGACTGCAGCAGTGCTTCCACTGCATAGGAGCCGATACCTGGCCAGGCGAATACTTTCTCGACCAGCACGTTGGCGCCGAGCAGGAAGGAGAAAACCATGCCCAGCGTCGTCACGACCGGCAGCATCGCATTGCGAAAGGCATAGGCAATGATCACGGTACGGTTATTGAGGCCGCTCGCACGGGCGGTCCTGATGAACTCGGACGACAAAACCGCCAGCATAGAGGCCCGGGTCATTCGCGTTATCGGCGCCAGCGAAAAGATCGCCAACGTGACCGCCGGGAGAATCAACTGGCCAAGCGAGGCGCGGAAAGTCTCCAGATCTCCGGCAAGCAGGCTGTCGATCAGATAGAAGCCGGTGATATCGGGGGGCGGCGTGGCAAATACATCGAGCCGGCCGATCGGCGCCGGCGACCAGCCGAGCCTGAAATAGAAAATATAGACCAGCAGGAGACCCGTGAAGAATACGGGGAGCGAAACGCCGGCGGTGGCGATGATCCTGCATAGATGATCGATCAATGAACCCTGCTTGACCGCCGCGAAGATGCCAAGCGGCACGGCGATGATAATCGCAAGAAATAGTCCGGATAGCGTGAGCTCCGCGGACGCCGGCAGCCGGCTGGCGATTTCGGTGGCAACCGGGCGGCCGGTAGAAAGCGAATTGCCGAAATTGCCGTGGGCAAGATCATCGACGTAACGGATGAATTGGTCGGGCAATGGGCGATCCAGCCCGAGCGACTTGCGGATTTCGGCGATCGATTGCGGGGTGGCGGCGGGTCCTGCGAAATACACCGCGGGATCGCCGGGCAGCACGCGCGTCAGCAGAAAGGTGACGATCACGACGCCGATCAGGGTCGGGACCACGGTCATCAGACGCTTCGCGATCACCAGCATGTCTTCCAATCCTGAATTTTGCGACCGCATCGGAAAACAAGGCGGAAGCCGCTTCGGCAGCCCCCGGCTTGTTTGATGTTGCGTCCCGAGTCAGGCCTTGACGATTGAGCGATAATCGAGTTGCCGATGGAACCAGTAGACGTAGCCGGAGATGTTCTTCTGGGTCGCGACGTTGAGGAAAGGCTGGAACAGCGGAATGCGCGGCACCTCATTATAGGCCTTGGAGATAAAGCCTTCGACGTCTTTGGCATATTTCTCCTTGTCACCCATTGCGGCAGCGGCGCTCGCACCGTCGATCAGCGCGTCCATATCTGCGTTGACGTAGCTCGGCGTGTTGAAGATCGCGTTCTGACCGGAATAGCACCAGAAGAAAAAGTACTCGGGATAGTCCAGCCAGCCGGAGAAGAAGTTGACCATCAAAGGCATGGACTTCTTCGCCATCTCGCTGCGCCAGTTGGCGCCCGGCACTTTGTTGATCGTGGATTTGATGCCGATCTGGCCGAGGCTTTCCTGCACCAGTTCGGAGATCGGCTCGCATACATCGCCGGCGCCCAGATCGAATGAAATGGTGGTGTCGATACCCGACACGCCACTCTCGGCCATCAAGGCCTTGGCCTTGGCCATGTCAGTGACATATCCGGTCTTCGCCGGCCAGGTGATATCGGTGACATTGTTCGACGGTCCGCCAAACAGCGGATTGGCAAGGTCGAACATCGCCGCATCCATGATCTTCCGGTACGGGAGAGCGTAGGCTATGGCCTGACGGACTTTTTCGTTGTTGAAGGGCGGATTCTTCACGTTCAACTCGACCGAATACATGCCGTTGCCGATCGGGTTGGAGATGATGACGAGCCTGCCCTCCTTCTTCATCTCCGAGGCATCCTTACTCGCAGCATCGAAAGAAATGTCGGCGTCGCCGCGCTCCATCAAGGCGCGGCGGTTGCCCTGCGAAGGAATCGTACGCCAGATTACCTTCTTGAGCTGAGGCAGCTTGCCGCCGACCCAGTCGTCATTGCGCTCATAGACGACCTCGACGCCGGGCTTCCAGCTCGTCACCTTATAAGCGCCGCTGCCGGCGGTATTGCTCTTGGTGTAGTCGAGTGCCCAGGGATCCTTGTCGGTGGCGTGCTTTTTCAGCAGAGCCGAATTGTACACGCTCGGCACGATCACTGCGAGATCGGGGATCGTCAGACGGTCTTTCTTTACGAAATCGATGCGGACAGTATGGTCATCGACGACGACGAACTGCTCCTTGTTCGTCAGTGAGCCCGCCTTCATCTGCACCGTGGGGAAACCGCCGACCGACACCGAACGATCGAGCGACCATTTGACGTCGTTGGCGGTGACCGGCGAGCCGTCTTGAAACTTCGCCTTTTTCTTCAGTTTGAAGGTGACGGACATGTCACCGACATTCATGTCTTCGGCGAGTTCGGGCTTGAACTTGTCGCGATCGTAGGACAGCGTGCCATCCGGCAGCGTCTTGGTTTCATGGGTAATCAGGCGATCGTAACAATTCCAGGAAACTTCATAGCCGGGACGATTGGTGCCGACGCCATGGATATCAAGGTTGTTGGGACCGCTTTCGGTAACGACCAACAGTGTCTCCGAGCGGGCATCCGCCTTGGCGGGCGACCAGATCGCAGGAGCCGGGACCATGGCACCCGCGGCCAGCCCGGAGACAGATTTAAGGAAATCGCGACGCTTCATGTGATGCTCCCAACGCCAGACGCTCGGCGATGGGGCGGTTCGCAAGGTTCGTGCCAAAGCCCGATTAGGCGCCCGTCGAGTAGCCAAGATACTGATAAGAATAGGATTTACATAAAGCGCGGCTTCGCGAGGACTGCATTTGCGGAACTCGCATTGCATACAAATGGCTATTATTGCCTATAAAATGTACAATTAGATATTCGACCTGTATTTAAGCGATCTTCCGGATGCTTTCATCGATTTGCTTGCTCGAACTGCCGCAATAGCCTGTTGCCGCGCTGGACAGCGGAATCAAGCGCGGCCTGGGCGGACTTCTTGCCGCTGAACGCCTGCTCCAGTTCATCCTCGATCGCATCGCGGATCAGAACGAACGAGCCGAGCCGGATGCCGCGGGAATTTTCCGTCGGCGGCTTTAGCGTGATCTGCCTGATCGAAATCTCCGCACCGGGATTGCGGTCGTAAAAACCTTGCTTGCGGCTCAAGTCGAAAGCCGCCTGGGTGATCGGCAGATAACCTGTGTTCTGGTGCCACGCCGCCTGCACCTCCGGCTTCGACAGGAAGGCAAAGAATTTGGCGACACCGCTGTATTCAGCCCGAGGCCGGCCACGTAGCACCCATAACGTCGCGCCGCCGATAATCGAATTTTGCGGTGCCCCCGCCACGTCCGGCCAATACGGCAACATGCCATATCCCACTTCGAATTTCGAATTGGCCCTGATATCGGCGCTGGTCGCCGACGAACCGATGAAGATGCCGCAGTCGCCATTCTGGAAGCGCGGCTCCGCGGTGGTGCCGCGGCCGCCATAGTCGAACACCTTGTTGGTCTGCCACTCTGCAAGCTGGGCGATATGGCGAACCATCACCGGATTATTGAAATTCAGCACCGCATCGAGACCGCCGAACCCGTTGGCCTTGGTTGCAATCGGCAGATTGTGATAGGCGGAAAAATTCTCGACATCGATCCAGGATGGCCAGGACGTGGTGAGGCCGCAAACCGCGCCCGCTTCGCGCAACCGTTTGGCCGCGGCGCCGACATCGGCCCAGGTCTTCGGCACCCTCTCGGGATCGAGGCCGGCCCTGCGAAACAGGTCCTTGTTGTAATACAGGATCGGCGTCGAGCTGTTGAACGGGAACGACAGCATGTTGCCGTCCATATCCGCGTAATAGCTGGTGACGGCAGGGAGATAGGCATCCGGCGCGAACACCTCCTTTTCGTCGCGCATCAATTCGAAAACCGGATAGACCGCGCCTCTCGCGGCCATCATGGTCGCGGTGGCGATTTCGTTGACCTGAACGATGGCGGGCTGGCTCTGCGAACGAAACGCAAAGATCGCCGCGCTGATCGTGTCGGTATAGCTCCCCTTGTAGCTCGGAACGATCCGGTATTCCGATTGCGACGCGTTGAACTCCGCTGCAAGCTTCTCGACCTGCCGCCCGAGTTCGCCCGACATGGCGTGCCACCACATCACATCGGTGACGGCCCAGGCCGGAGACGCCATGATTAGGGCCGCAAGCGCGGCTGCAATCTGCCAAAACCTCAAAATCGATTTCACGATCCGACCAATCTTGAAAAGAAAATTTGGACAATATGCCTTCTCATAGAACCCCATCCTCTCGCTTTCAATCCGCTATGGCCGACCGCAGCGCACAATCGCTCCAATTAGGCCAGCCGCGGCGGCTGCGAATAATCTGCTCGTTCGCCAGATCGGCTTGAACCTTTTTGCCGGCTCAGCGACAACATCCCGAGGGGTTGAAGTGCCAGTGGACCACCGCGCCAGTCTTTCGCGGACCGTGATAATGGTCGTCGCGCTGTTTTTGACGGCGGTTTCGGCGGCTGCTGTTGCTCGCGAGTTTCGTGCGGCTGATGCCCAGAACGAGGACTACCCGACCGTTCAGGCGCTCGAATATATGGGGCGCCTGGTCGCCGAACGGACCGGCGGCCGCCAGAGCATCCGCATTTTCCATTCACGGGAGCTCGGCGAGGAAAAAGACACCATTACACAGACGCGCGCCGGAGCGATCGACCTCGACCGCACCAATTTGGCGCTGATCGGCGATCTCGTGCCGGCGACAAACGTGCTGGCGATGCCGTTCCTGTTTCGCTCCGTCGAGCATTTGCACAAGGTGCTGGATGGGCCGATCGGCAACGAAATTCTTAATAGCTTCGAGCCGTATGGATTCGTGGGGCTGACGTTCTATGATTCCGGAGCGCGGTCGATCTATAACAGTGTCAGGCCAATCCGCTCCGTCGACGACATGAAGGGCTTGCGGATTCGCGTGCAGCAATCGGATTTGATGTCTGATGTGATCAAGGCGCTCGGCGCCCAGCCGATCGAGCTGCCTTATGGACAGGTATCGACCGCGCTTGCCACCAGGCTGGTCGACGGCGCGGAAAACAACTGGCCCTCCTTCGTGACCAGCGGCCACGACAAATATGCCAAATACTACACCCTCACCCAGCACACCATGACTCCGGAAGTGCTGGTGATGTCGCTCAAAGCCTGGAACGATCTTTCCGATGATGATCGGAAAATCTTTCGCGAGGCCGCGCTCGAATCCAGCCGCTTCATGCACGAAAGATGGAACGAACTCGAGGCGCGCTCACGTGCCGAGGCGGAAGCTGCGGGCGTCATGGTCACGGCGGATTTCGACCGCGCGTCGTTCGAGGCCGCGATGGCGGGAATTTACGCCAAGGCGATGCGCGACCCCGCCACGGCAGAACTGATCGACCGAATCCGAAAAGCGGAGTGAACGAGCCTTGGCCATAGCGAGGCAGGACGAAATTGTGGAACGGACCGGGAGCCTGCTTGCCGGTGTCCGTTCCTGCGTCGTCGGGCTGGTCCGCGCGGTGCCGATCCGATGGCGCATCCTGTCGATCGCGGCCCTGAACTCGGCGGTTGTCGTGGTGCTTGCCGTCATGATCTGGAATGGCGTCCAGCAGCTGGGTTCGGCCTGGAACGATGTCCGGCGGGTCAGGGAATCCGACCACATCCTGGCCCGGCTCGAAAGCGAGACCAGCCGGCTGCAAAACCTGATCCATCGTTACATCAATCAGCCGCAGCCGGAATTCTTCGCCGAGATATTGCTGCTCCGCGAGGCCATTCTCGGCACACTGAATACACGCGCCTCCACTGATCCGATGCTGTCAGGATCGGTCGAGGAGCTTGAGCGTGCCACCGATCGCTTCCTCAATGGCTTCGGCGAATTGCGCGCCCTGCAGACCAGGATCACGAAAACCTATGGGGAGCAGGTGCTCGGACCGGCAAAGGACATGGCCGGGCTTTATGCGATCATCGAGGGTGCAACCGGCCACCGCGATGCGCTGATCTGGCCGTCCCTCGGGAAATCCCACGAAGCCTTCACTGCGATGCTGGTTGCAGCCAATTCCTATTATTTCACGTTGGCCACGGCCTCGGCCGACGAGGCGCGTCGCAACACCGAGACGATCGAGAAGACCATTCCGGTCATGATCGATCTTGCCGACAATGACCTGCAACGCATGGCGTTGCAGCACCTGAAGGAGCGGACCGAAGCCTTGCGGCAAGGGCTCGAAAAATTGTCGCAGGAACTATCCAGCCGCACGGACTTATTGCGCAACAGCATCGACGCGAGCCAGGCTGAGACCATCAGCGCCATCGATAATCTGTCGGTCAAGATGCGCCAGCACGAACAGAAGGCGCAGGAAACTTTCGACCGGGCGCTGGCCAACATCTCCCGCCGCGTGCTGTCGATCGCGGTGATCTTTCTCGGCGTCATCCTCAGCGCCGGCGTGATCATCGCACTCAGCATCCGCCTGCCGCTCCATCAGATCATGTCGGCCATGCAGGCGATCACGTCGGGCGATTTCGGCCGGCGGGTGCAGGGGACGGGCGCCAGCGACGAAATCGGAGCGATGGCCCGTGCAGTCGAGGTGTTTCGCGAAAACGCCATCGCCAAGCGCGCCGCCGAAGAGGAATTGCGCGCCTCGAAAGAACGGGCCGAGAGTGCGCTGCTCGAACTCAGCACCGCCCAGCGCAATTTGATCGATGCCGAACGTCTTGCAGCGCTGGGCGGCCTGGTTGCCGGCGTCGCCCATGAAGTGAACAATCCGCTTGGCATCAGCCTGACGGTCGCCTCGAGCTTTGCGCGGCGCGCCGAGGCGTTCGAAGCCGAACTGCATTCGGGCGCGCGGCTGCGCCGTTCGCAGCTCGAGGACTTCGTCCGCATCTCGCGCGACGCCGCCGAACAACTGGTCGCCAATCTCAACCGCGCCGGCGAACTGATCCAGTCCTTCAAGCAGGTCGCGGTGGACCGCTCGCATGCGGAACGACGGCAATTTCCACTCAAAGAGGCAACCGACCAGATCATCGCGAGCCTGCGGCCGGTGCTCAAGAAGGCAAGGATCGACCTCATCCTCGACGTCTCCGAAGGCCTCATGATCGACGGCTATCCGGGATCCTATGGACAGATCCTGACCAACCTCGTCCTCAACGCCGCCAACCACGCCTTTGGCGATGGCCGCTCCGGGACGGTCTCGATCTCGGCGAAGCCGCGCGGCCTCGACGAAGTTGAGCTTATTTTTAACGATGATGGCGCCGGAATGACGCCGGAAGTGCAGCGGCAGGCGTTCGACCCGTTCTTCACCACCCGCCGGAACGAGGGCGGTACCGGGCTGGGGCTTCATATCGTCTATACCCTGATAACCCAGCAGTTCGGGGGCCGCATGGTGCTGGATTCAAGGCTGGGACAAGGCACCACCTTTCGCATTATCATGCCGAAAACCGCCAAGGCTGGCCCGGCAACCCAACCCACGGAAAGCGACGGAATCTCTCAATGGCCGAACCGGACGATGTCCTCCACCTGATCGACGACACCGGGGTCGATCCGGAAGTCTCGACGGCACGAAAATGGAAGATCGCGGTGATCGACGACGATCAGGCCGTTCACGAAGGCACGCGATTTGCGCTGAGCGATTACAGTCTCAACGGGCAGACGCTCGAGATCCTGTCGGCCTATTCTGCGGCGGAAGGCCGCATCTTGATGCGCGAGCATCCCGATATCGCCGCGGTGCTGCTCGACGTCATCATGGAAACCGATGTCGCCGGCCTCGAGCTGGTCGAATACATCCGCAACGAGATCAAGAACGAGACCGTCCGCATCATCCTGCGCACCGGACAGCCTGGACAGGCGCCCGAGCGGCGCGTGATCGTCCAGTACGACATCAACGACTACAAAGCCAAGACCGAGCTGACCGCCGACAAGCTGTTCACCTCGCTGACCGCGGCGCTGCGCAGCTATCAGCAGCTCGAACGGATGGTGCAAACCCGGCGCGGGCTGGAGATCATCATCGATGCCGCCTCGACGCTGTACGATTTCAAATCGATGCAGCGGCTTGCCGAGGGCGTGCTGACGCAACTCGCCTCGCTTTTGAACGTCGACTGCGCCGGCATCCTGGTGCTGCGCGACAACGGCGTGGTGGGCGATGATTTTTCCGTGCTCGCCGGTTCGGGCTGCTACAGCCGTTTCATCGGCACCATCGGCTCCCAATCGCTCGACATCGATCTGCGCGCGATGGTGGAAGCCGCCTTCAAGCGGCGCAAGCATGAATTCGCGGATCATCGCTCGGTGCTCTATATCCGCACCGGCAGCGGCCGCGAGGTGGTGGTGCTGCTGCAGGCGGAACGGCAACTCTCCGAGACCGACCGCTCGCTGGTCGAGATTTTCGGCAGCCGGCTTTCGATCGCTTTCGATAACGTGATTCTTTATCAGCAGCTGCATGACGCCAACACCCAGCTCGAGGACCGCGTCGCCCAGCGCACCCGCGCCTTGATGCAGGCCAATCGCAGGCTGTCGGCGCAATGGCTGCGGCTGCAGCGCGCCAACGGCTTCAAGAACGAGATCCTCGGCACGGTGGCCCATGACCTGAAGAATCCGCTCGGCGTGATCCTCGGCCGCACCGAAATGCTGACCGAGTTGATCGGCACCAACGCCTCCCGGGAGAGCGTCACCGCGCAGGTCGAGCATATTCGCGACGCCACCAGACGGCTGACCACGATGGTCGACCACTTGATCTCCGATGCGATGGCCGACGCCTTCGACATCACGATCCGCCGCGAACCGGTCGACATCGCAGCGCTTTCAAGTGAAGTCGTCGAAGCCAACCAGCCCTCGGCCACCAACAAGCAGCAGACCATCACCGTCTCGGCGCCACCGAACATCGTCACCATGTGCGATGCCGACCGGATCCGCGAAGCGATCGACAACCTCGTCAGCAATGCCATCAAATACAGTCCGACCGGCGGCAAGATCACGGTGCTGGTGAGCCATGAGCAGAACGACACCGTCATCCGCGTCGCCGACGAGGGCGCCGGCCTGTCGCCGGAAGACCTCGGCCGGCTGTTCGGCCGGTTTCAACGGCTCTCGGCAAAGCCGACCGCCGGAGAGAGCTCGACCGGCCTTGGCCTTTCAATCGTCAAGCGCATTATCGATATGCATGGCGGGCGGGTCACCGCAGAGAGTGCCGGGCCCGGCCAGGGATCGACCTTCACCATCATGCTGCCCGCGACCGAGATGCCATGAGCCAGAATCCGCATATCATCATCGTCGATGACGAAGCACCGGCCCGCGAGATGGTCGGCGAATATCTCAAGATGCACGGCTTTGCCGTCACGCTCTGCGACGGCGGCAAAAGCCTGCGCGCCGCGATCGGGACCAATGTGCCGGATCTCGTCGTGCTCGATCTCAATATGCCGGAAGAAGACGGGCTTTCCATCATCCGCGACCTCAAGGGCCGCACCAATGTACCGATCATCATGCTGACGGCGACCGCAAGCCCGATCGACCGCGTGGTCGGCCTCGAACTCGGCGCCGATGACTATATCGCCAAGCCCTGCGAATTGCGGGAGCTGATGGCCCGTATCCGCTCGGTGCTGCGGCGAAGCACGCCGGTCAAGGCCGCCACAGGTCCGGAAACCGCCGCCGACAAGGCCGCCAAGGACCAGTTGGTGCGGTTCGGGACCAAATGGCTCGATCTGGAGGCCCAGGCGCTGCGTGACGACGAAGGCAATGAGCATCCGCTGACGGCTTCCGAATTCGGCCTGCTCAAGGTGTTTGCGGCCAATCCCAAGCGGGTGCTGTCGCGCGAGCGGCTGCTGGAACTGGCCAATGCCCGCGACAGCGAGGCGTTCGACCGCGCCGTCGATCTCAGGATCATGCGCATCCGGCGCAAGATCGAGCCGGATCCGGCCAAGCCCGCGGTGATCCGCACTATCCGCGGCGGCGGATATCTGTTTTCGCCGGCCAGCGAAAAGGCCTGATCGCTCCCTCGGCGCGAGGCCCAGTGGCACGCGTTTCGACCGGAGCAGATGCTGGTTCCGCGTGAAGGAAATGCGTCAAAATCAAGAAACCAACGCCCGGTTCTGATTTGACCGGAGCCGGTCAGGCCTTGACCGTTCAAGCCGTCAGCCCTGACGCACGGGCACTGAAATCGCTCGCACTTCCAGCCGAATTGTTACGACGCCAGCAGCGCGACGAAACAATTCGGCTGGCCACGAAACCATTTTCGGCCTTTCGCGCAGACGTCCAGAAACCTTCGTTCACTATCAATCCTCCCAACGAGACGCCGCAAAGCGGCGAATTCTGGGAGCGTGTCATGCCGAACGTCATTGCCATCAACGCCGCATCCCGTGAGGGCTTCATTGCCACCCAGGCGACTTCAGACGAGATGCTGCTCGAGAGCATCGCCACAGGTGGGCGCGATGCCATGCATATGCTGTATTGCCGGCACAATGTACGGGTCTATCGTTTCATCCTGCGCATCGTGCGGGACGCCACGGTGGCAGAAGATCTGGTGAGCCAGGTCTTTTTTGACGTGTGGCGTACGGCGCGCCAGTTCGAAGGCCGCTCGCAGGTCTCGACCTGGCTGCTGTCGATTGCGCGCTTCAAGGCACTGACCGCGATGCGCCAACGCCGGCACGAAGATATCGATCAGGACGATGTGCTCGAAATCGTCGATCCTGCCGACACGCCGGAAACCTCCATGGACCGCGCCGATACCAGCGCAATCCTGCGCGCCTGTATCGCCAAGCTGTCGCCGGCGCATCGCGAGATCATCAACCTGGTCTATTATCATGAGAAGTCCGTCGAGGAGGCCGGCCAGATCATCGGCATCCCGCAGAGCACGGTGAAGACCCGGATGTTCTACGCCCGCAAACAGCTTGCCGAACTGCTGAAGAACGCCGGCGTCAACACCCTGGCAGCGTGACATCGGTCACTTCTGCAGATGAAACAATTGAAACAATTTTCGACATCACTTGGAAAGAGACTCTGCTAAACAGACGATGAGTTTTTCGGAAGGCTTCCACGACGGCCTTCTTCCTCACAGCAGGACCACGACCCGCTGGCGTAGTTTAAACCTCCAAGCTTTTAAACCTCCCAAGCCTTTTTTAAACCTCCCAAGCCTTACGACCCGGACGGGATGCCCCCTTCCGGGTCGTTCCGTATCCGGGCCGCATTGTCGCATCTTCTCGTGGGCAATTTGCCCTGGCGCGGATCGCCGTACTGCAATTCCATCGTTACGGTGGGCATGGTAAATTCCGTTGCGTACTGGCAATGACGGATGGCGCAGATGTTCGCAGGCTGGGATCCGGTGATATTGGCCCGGGCGCAATTCGCATTCACGATGTCGTTCCACATCATCTTTCCGGCGTTCTCGATCGGACTGGCAAGTTACCTTGCCGTGCTCGAAGCACTCTGGCTGTGGACCGGCCGCGCCGTTTTCCTCAACCTGTTCCAGTATTGGCTGAAAATCTTCGCCATCGGGTTTGGCATGGGCGTGGTGTCGGGCATCGTGATGGCCTACCAGTTCGGCACCAACTGGTCCGCCTTCTCCGACAAGACCGGCGCGGTGATCGGCCCGCTGATGGCCTATGAAGTGCTGACCGCATTCTTCCTCGAGGCGGGCTTTCTCGGCGTGATGTTGTTTGGCCTTGAGAAGGTCGGCCACCGGCTGCATTTTCTCGCCACGCTGATGGTTGCGATCGGCACGCTGATCTCGGCGTTCTGGATTCTCTCTGCCAATTCCTGGATGCAGACGCCGGCAGGCTATGCCGTCAACGCCGCCGGTCAATTCGTCGTTGTCGACTGGCTCAAGGTCATCTTCAGCCCGTCCTTTCCCTATCGCCTGGTTCACATGGTGCTGGCGGCCTATCTCACCACCTCGCTGGTGGTCGGGGCGGTCGGCGCGTTTCATTTGTTACGCGATCAGCATCTTGCCGGACCGAGGGTGATGTTCTCGATGGCGATGTGGATGGCGACGCTGGTGGCGCCGATCCAGATTCTGGCCGGCGACCAGCACGGTCTCAACACGCTCGAATATCAACCGGCCAAGGTGATGGCGATGGAAGGCCACTACCAGAGCCATCCGAACGGTGCGCCGCTCGTGCTGTTCGGCATCCCGGATCAGGCTGCCGGTCGGGTCGACTACGCCGTCGAAATCCCCAAACTGTCTTCGCTGATCCTGAAGCACGATCTCGATGCGCCGCTGGCCGGCCTCGACACGGTGCCTCGCGAAAACTGGCCGCCGGTGCCGATCACCTTCTGGTCGTTCCGCATCATGGTGGCGCTGGGCCTGTTGATCATGGCGCTCGGCCTGCTCAGCCTCTGGATGCGGTGGCGCGGCACGCTCTATCAGTCCCGGTTGCTGCACATGTTCGCGATGGCGATGGGCCCGGCCGGATTCATCGCCGTGCTCGCGGGCTGGATCACGACGGAAACCGGACGGCAGCCGTTCACTGTGTTCGGCCTGCTGCGCACGGCCGACTCGGCCTCACCGCTCGCAGCGCCGGCGGTTGCCTCGTCGCTGATCGCGTTTGCGATCGCGTACTTCATCGTGTTCGCGGCTGGCGTCATCTACATCTTGCGGCTGATGGCCAGCCCGCCGCTTCAGGGCGAGGAAGGACCACGTGGCGACATGCCGGCCCATGCTGCCGGCATCACACCGGCATCCGGCGTCGCGGCCGAAGGAGCGGCACCATGACGGTCGCAGCCATCGACATCGCGACCATCTGGGCTTTCATCATCGCCCTGGCAGTGTTTGTCTACGTGGTGATGGACGGATTCGATCTCGGCCTCGGCATGTTGTTTCCGCTGTTTCCCGAAAAATCCGACCGCGACGTCATCATGAACAGCGTCGCACCGGTCTGGGACGGTAACGAGACCTGGCTGGTGCTCGGCGGCGGCGGCCTGATGGCCGCGTTTCCGCTGGCCTACGCCATCATTATGCCGGCACTGTACACGCCGATGATCGCGATGCTGATCGGCCTGATCTTCCGCGGCGTCGCCTTCGAATTCCGCTGGCGTTCGCAGCGCCGGCGCAACCGGTGGGACGTCGCATTTGCGGGCGGATCGTTGCTGGCGGCGCTGGCGCAGGGTGTTGCGCTGGGCGCGATCCTGCAGGGCATCCATGTCGATGGCAGGCAATACGCCGGCGGCTGGTGGGACTGGCTGACGCCGTTCAGCATTCTCACCGGATGTTCGCTGGTGGTCGGCTATGCCCTGCTTGGCGCTACCTGGCTGATCATGAAAACTGAAGGCAGGCTGCGCGACAGGGCTTACCACTTGAGCTGGATATTGCTGTTTGCCATGCTTGCCGCGATCGGTGCGGTCAGCATCGCCACGCCGCTCCTCGGAGTCCACTATGCGCAACGCTGGTTTACCTGGCCGAACGTGATCCTGACGGCACCAGTGCCGATCGCAGTCGCGGCGGTCGCAGTCCTGCTGCTGCGCAGCCTCGCCGACAGGCAGGACCATCGGCCATTCCTGCTGTCGCTGGCGCTATTTGCGCTGTCCTATGCCGGGCTCGGCATCAGCATGTGGCCCTATATCGTGCCGCAGAGCATCACCATCTGGCAGGCGGCCGCACCGAAGAACAGCCAGGTCTTCATGCTGGTCGGAGTCGCGATCCTGATCCCGCTCATTCTCGGCTACACCGGATGGGCCTATTGGGTCTTCCGCGGCAAGGTCCGCCTCGGAAGCGGCTATCACTGATGCGATCGGAGCAAACGCCCCGCCCGCTATGGCAACGCCTGTTGTGGTTTGTTCTGCTCTGGCTCGGCGGCGTCGGCAGCGTCGCCCTCGTCTCCTTCGTGTTGAGGCTTTGGCTCGCGCCTAAATGAGATTTTTGAGACGGTTTTCCGATGGTTGCGACTTTAACAAAATCCAGCGCATTCCTGCTCTGATTGCTCAAGCCCCCTGGACTGCTTGCCATTGCAGCGGCGGTACGATTTGATGTCCCGCAATTGCGATCGATGAAACTATACAATGGCAATGGGAGTGCTCTGCATGATCAAGTTACGGCACCTGATCTTGACGATCATCGCCGCAACCGGCCTGACCCTTTCGATCTCGCATAGCTTTGCCCAGCAGCCGCAAGATCCCGGCGATCAGCCGGGCCTCGTGCCGGAAGAGAACGTCGAACTCGATCCGGAATTCCGCAAACAGATGGTGTATTACCGCACCAACGAGCCGCCCGGCACCATCATCATCTCCACCGCGGAGCGCCATCTCTATCTGATCCAGCGCAACGGCCGCGCACTGCGTTACGGCATCGGCGTCGGCCGCGACGGATTTCAGTGGCAGGGACTGCTGAACATCACGCGCAAGGCGGAGTGGCCCGACTGGACGCCGCCGCCGGAGATGATTCAGCGCCAGCCTTATCTGCCGCGCTTCATGGCCGGCGGTCCTGGCAACCCGCTTGGCGCCCGCGCGATGTATCTCGGCACCACGGTCTATCGCATCCATGGCACCAATCAGCCCTGGACCATCGGCACCGCGATTTCGTCCGGCTGCTTCCGTCTGGTCAATGCCGATGTGATCGATCTCTATGACCGCGTTCCGGTCGGCACCAAGGTGATCGTGAAGCAGAAGCCGGAGCTGTAGCCGGCGCTATCACCGGCTTCATCGATCCTATTTTTCTTCATTCATTGACGGGGGAGATCATGCGCACGTTTCGAGGCGGCCTGTTGATCGGACTTGCGGTTGCCGTTGTAGTCGCCGCTGCAGCCATCACCTATGAGCGATATGACACGCGGACCCTGGCACGGACGCTGCGGCGTGGCGAGGTGCTGTGCGGCGTCAACACCGGGCTGCCGGGCTTCTCGATTCCGGACGACAAAGGCAACTGGACCGGCTTCGATGTCGATTTCTGCCGCGCAGTCGCCGCGGCGATCTTCGATGATCCGAGCAAGGCGAAATTCGTCCCGCTCGATGCCAATGAGCGCTTCAAGGAATTGCAGAATCGCAAGGTCGATATCCTGTCTCGCAACTCGACCTGGAGCATGGCGCGGGAAGTCAATTACGATCTCTATTTCCCTGCGGTGGCCTATTATGATGGTGAAGGCTTTATGGTGCCGCGGTCGCGCAATATCGATTCGGCGCTGTCGCTCGATGGCAGCAAGATCTGTGTGCAGGACAACACCACCACCAAACTCAACCTTGCCGATTATTTCCGCGCCAACAACATGAAATATCAGGAGATGAAGTTCGGCAAGCTGGATGACGTCGTGAAGGCCTATGATACCGGCCAATGCGACACTTTCACTGCCGATGCATCCCAGCTCTATGCGCTTCGCCTCCACCTGTCCAAGCCGGACGATCACGTGATCCTGCCTGACATCATCTCGAAGGAGCCGCTCGCGCCGGTGGTG
The DNA here is from genome assembly GCA_035547995.1 of Bradyrhizobium sp. GTDB lineage: Bacteria > Pseudomonadota > Alphaproteobacteria > Rhizobiales > Xanthobacteraceae > Bradyrhizobium. The sequence continues at coordinate 52,008 of DASZTN010000020.1, forward strand.
CGCGAACGCGATGACGACTGGATGCTGATCGTGAAATGGACGCTCTATGCGATGATCAATGCCGAAGAACTTGGCGTGAACTCGAAGAATATCGACGAGGCGTTGCAATCCAGGAAGCCTGACGTGATGCGTCTGGTCGGGACCGAGGGTACTTTCGGCGAAGACCTCGGACTGACCAAGGACTGGGCGGTACGGATCATCCGCCATGTCGGCAATTACGGTGAGGTCTATGACCGCAATGTCGGCAGCGGATCGAAGCTGCACATTCCGCGCGGGCTCAACCAGCTCTGGAATGATGGCGGCATCCAATATGCTCCGCCGATCAGGTGACACGCCCAGGCGCGCTACGCTATGGATGGCATCGTCCCGCCTGACCGGGCAATGACGATCCATCTGAGGCGCATATCGGCCGGCGCCTCAGCGATAACAGAAACACAGGAGGAAACCAGGATGCGCCTGAAGCTGCTTTCGCCCGACGAAATGAGCGCCGACCAGAAACAGACTTATGACGAATCGATCGCGGGCAAGCGCGGCGCCCCGCCCCCGCCGATGATGGCCTGGCTCAACAGCCCGGAGATGGCACGGCACGCCACCCGGCTCGGCGAAGTCATGCGCTTCGATACGGTATTCCCGGCCCGGATTTCCGAGATCGCGATCCTGGTCACCGCGCGGCACTGGACCGCGCATTACGAATGGTTCGCGCACAAGCGGCTGGCGCTGAAGGGCGGTCTCGACCCGAAGATCATCGACGATATCCGCGACCGCCGCACGCCGCAATTCGACGATCCCAAGGCCAGGCTGGTCTACGACGTCGCCAAGTCGCTGCATGAAGGCCATGGCATCGCCAAGGGCCTTTACGATGAGGCGGTCAGGATGGTGGGCGAGCGCGGCATCGTCGAGATCATCGGCCTGTGCGGCTACTACACGATGGTTTCGATGACGCTGAACTCGTTCGAGTTCGGGCTGCCCGATGGCGAAGTCTCCGAGCTTGTGTGAGGCCTGATCGCCGCATAGGGGCAGCGGACAACGGCGCCCATGGCCATACGAGCCCGAGGGCGCGCCCGCGACGGTCGCCAACCACTCGTCCCGTCATTGCGAGGAGTCAACGGTTCGCAACGACGAGGCCATCGGCCGCCGGCGGATCAGGATCAATAGCGAGGCAATCAGCTGCAGAACGATGCAGCCGTAAAACGGCAGCGCATAACTTCCCGACAGGTCGCGCAACAGGCCGATGATACCCGGCCCAAAGGCGTAGGTGACCTGGGTGATCGCCGTGACGAGACTGATCAGGACTCCGAACGAGCGGGAATCGAATTCACGCTGCACGATCAGCGACGGCAGCGTGATCAGATTGCCGACCGAGAAGCCGAACACGCCGCAGGCCGCGGTCAGCACAATCGCATTGTGCGAATTGATGATGACCGCGAGTGCCGCGGCCTGGCTGGCAAAGGAGAGCGCCGACGCCAGCCGCTGGTTGAGGCGGTCGATGACGGTCGAGAACAACAGGCGCCCGACCACCGCCATTGCCGTCAGCAAGGCGATCGCGACCGCGGCGGATTGCCGGCCGATCACGGGATCGAGGAACGAGATCAAGTGAACGATGAAGCCGACCTGTGCGAACAGGACGAGCGCGAAAGCAATCGCGACCGAAAGGAACGCGACATCGTGAAACGCCTCGGCGCGGATCCGCGTCGCCGAAAGCGTCTGCGACACCGCAGCCGCCGACGAAACGACGCCGTGGACGGGCGGCGGTCCAACGAAGATCAGGATCACCGGCAGCATCAGCACCAGCATCACCACGGCGACCAGCAGCAAGGCACCGGCGAATCCGAACGCCCCGATCGCAGCGACCAGGAGCGGCACGCCGGCAATGCCGCCGAAGCTGGCGCCATTCAGTGCGAGACTGATCGCCATGCCGCGCTTGTCGTCGAACCACAGGCCGAGCGTATTGGTGATCGCGCCAAGGCTGGTGCCCGCCCAGCCGAAGGCCAGCACGGCATAGGCCCCGTAAAGCTGCCAGGGCTCAGCGGCCCGGCCGATCAGCACAGCGGCCAAAGCGAGCAGAGATATGCCGGCCAGCAGGCAATTGCGCGGACCGACTGCCCGGATCGCCTCGCTGATAAAGGCGACCAGCAAGGCGCCGAACAAATAGAAAAAAGTCGTCGCGCCGGAGATGACCGATGTCGGCCAGCCGTGCGAGCGGTGCAATTCGGCGACATAGACGCTCTGACCGTAGAAGCCAAAGCCCCAGCCGAACGTCGCTACCAGGAAACAGACCGCGACGATGCGCCAGCCGTCGTAACGGATGGACGTTTCGTCGATGAGGGCGCGGCGGGTTGCGTCCAACTTCCCATTCCCCGGCTTTTTCGCGATTCGCAATCGCACGGCTGCCACCATGCGCCATAGCGCTTTAGCAGATGGTCGAGCCGCTATGCTTCGACAGGCATCGAAACATCTCGTGATCAGATGCTGGGATCAGGGATTTCATCCACCGCGCGCAGCCTGGCGCGGCGTTTGGCGAAAGAAGTGAGCATCAGCACGACAAGGCCGAGCAAGACCGGCGGATAGACCACCTCGTTCACGGCCGCCCAGCCGTAATTTGCCAGCAGCTGGCCGGACGAGAATGATCCGATTGCCATCGCGCCAAACACCAGGAAATCGTTGAAGGCCTGCACCTTGTTACGTTCCTGCGGCCGATGCGTCTCCAGCACCAGCGCGGATGCGCCGACAAAACCGAAATTCCAGCCGACGCCGAGCATGATCAGCGTGGCCCAGAAGTGCATTGCCGTTATGCCCGACAGCCCGATGGTTGCAGCACCAGCTTCCAGCAACAGCCCGGTGGCGACAATCCGCGGCGCGCCGAAACGTGCAATCAGCGTACCAGTGAAAAAGCTCGGCCCATACATCGCCACGATGTGCCATTGAATGCCGAAATTGGAATCGCTCACCGACAGCCCGCAGATTTTCATGGCCAGCGGCGCCGAGGTCATCACCAGGTTCATCATGGGATAGGCGATGACGCCGCACAGCGCAGCGGCGACGAAGCGCGGCTGCCGTACGATCTCGAGCAGCGGACGTCCACCGTGAAGGTCGGAGGTCGCGGGCTTCGGCGCATCGATGCCGGACAGCACGGCCATCGCCACCAGCGCGACCGCAGCCTGTACCACGAAGCTGAATGCGAACAGATAAGGCGACCAGACGTCCATGGTCCATTGCACGAGCTGCGGGCCGAGAACGCCCGCGAACACGCCGCCAGCCATCACCCAGGACACCGCTTTCGGCCGGTACTCGGCGCTCGCACCGTCGGCGGCCGCGAACCGATAGGATTGCGACACGGCGCCGTACAGGCCGCCGAGGAATGTTGCGCCGCAAAACAACGGGAAGGAACCGTGCAGGATGGCGAAGGCACCGAGGATGCCGGTGAGAAAGCCGCATCCGGTGCCGATGATGAAGGCGACGCGGCGGCCATAGCGACGCGAGATCGCACCGGTCGGCAGCGTTCCGGCGGCGAGCCCGAGCACATACATCGAGATCGGCACCGTCGCGAGCGACATGTCAGGTGCCAGCGTGGCGCCGACAATCGAGCCGGTAGCAAAAATGACCGCGGAATTGGCGCCGGTCAGGGCCTGCGCCGCGGCGAGGCGGATCACATTGGCTTTTGCGCGCGCATCATCGGTTATTTCCTCCGTCGCAATCGTATCGGCCATCGATATTTCCACCCAGGCGCGATCCGCGCTTCCAAGCTTCTGCTTCCCCGCACTATGGATGGGGGTGGCAGAGCGATCAACCAGCACGAGCGGGCGAGCCCCATGCATCGCGCCTATAGCGTTTTCGAGCGAAAGCCTGCCCGGATCTGGATCGCGGGTGATTACCGGATCGCATGAAGAAAACGCCTCGAAACAGAAATCCCAAAACAGGAATCCAAAATCCGGTTCCGCTTCAGTCAGAACCGAACAGGCATCAAGCCGGCATCCTGCGTCCGAACACCAGAATCAGATTATTGGCGGGCATCTCGATCGTCTCGATCAAGGCGAGCCCGGCGGACGTGGCCAGCTTCTCGATATCGGCGATGTCGCGCACGCCCCATTCGGGATCGCGGTCGCGAAGGCTGGTATCGAAGATGGCATTGCTGATCGCCGTGTGCTGGCCGTCGCGCTTGAACGGCCCGTATAGAAACAGCCGGCCGTCCGCACCGAGATAGCGACCGGCGCCCGCGAACAATCCTTCAGCGACGCGCCACGGCGCAATGTGGATCACATTGGCGCAGAACGCCGCCAGCAATGGGCCAGGACCCCCGTCGTGCATCTCCGCGCACCATGCAGGATCGGACAGGTCGATCCGCAAGGGAGGGCGGATATTGGACAGGCCGGAATACGCGCGCCAGGCGTTGATGCTCTTCAGATGCTGCTCGTTGAGATCGCTCGGCCACCAGGTGATGCCAGGGCTGTGGCCGGCAAAGTGGGCCACGTGCTGCCCGGTGCCGCTGCCGACCTCGACGACGTCGCCTGATTTGCCGGCGAGAAACCGCTGCAATACCGCCCAGATCGGCTGATGGTTGCGATGGAAGGCCGCGGCATCGAGGCGCCCATCCGGCTCGACCGGCCGGCCATCCTTGCCGAACTCGACCACGAACTCAGCCATGTTGCTACTCCACCGGGTTGGGGGTTGAATTTACCCCCTTTTACCTTATCCGGGCGATGCCAATTGTCTGGATTGCCAGCCGATGGTGTTTCTGCTTTTGACTGCCTATAATCGAACAGCCCGGCTGAGATAAACTTGCGGGAACACCCTTGACCAAGATCCGTTCGACGAAACCTGCCCCGGTTCCGGCGCTGACGCTTGCTTTCGCTCTCGCTGTCACCATCGGCGTCCTGGCCGCCGATCCCGCTCGCGCCCAGTCATCCGCCGCCGAAGGTCAAAAGCTGGCATTCGACCGCGGCAAGGGCAATTGTCTGACCTGCCATATCATCAAGGGCGGCGACCTGCCCGGCACGATCGGCCCGGAACTCACCGACATCAGGCACAAATATCCTGACCGTAAGGACCTCGTGGCGATCCTCAACGACGAAACCAAACGCAATCCATTGACCGTAATGCCCCCGTTCGGACGGAACCGGATTTTGACCGAACAGGAGATCGACGCGATCGTGGATTTCCTGCAGACCCTGTGACGGCGCACGCGCCTGGGAGACATTTCGGATGATTTCGACCGACCACGGATTTTCGGCGACACGGCGGACGATCCTGAGAGGCGCCGCGACGGTGGCGCTGATTGGCCTTGGCAATCTGCCGTTCGATGCGATGCCGGCGCTGGCAGCGGCCAATGACAAATGGCCGGAAGATGCGTTCAAGCAGAAGAACGAAGCTGATGCGATCAAGTCGCTTTACGGCAGGACCGCTGAAGCCTCTGACAAGGTCAAGCTCGACGCGCCCGAAATCGCCGAAAACGGCGCCGTGGTTCCGATCTCGGTGACAACAACGCTCGACAATGTCACTTCGATCTCGTTCTTCGTCGCTGACAATCCCAACGCGCTGGCCGCGTCCTATCAGATTCCGCCGGGCACGCTGCCGAGCGTCGCCAACCGGCTGAAGATGGCGAAGACCAGCAATGTCACCGCGATCGTGGAAGCTGGCGGCAAGCTCTACAGCGCGACCAAGGAAGTCAAAGTGACGGTCGGCGGCTGCGGCGGCTAGGGCGTCTTTGAGCGAAGCGGACCCGGTTCGCGTGAAGAAAACGCGTCGAACAAAAGCTGGAGTCCTTTCGGTTCCGACCACATCAGAACCTGAAGGCTCGGCGGATAACAGGAAAGACCGATGGCATCGACAATTCGCGTGCGCGCGACCCTGAATGGCGACATCACCGAGGTGCAGGCGCTGATCCAGCACCCGATGGACTCCGGCTTCGTCAAGGACGCCAAAGGCGAGATCATCCCGGCTCACTTCATCCAGCAACTGACCTTCGAATGTAACGGCAAGAGCGTGTTCGTTTGCGACTGGGGCACTGCCGTCTCCAAGGACCCCTATGTCAAGTTCAGCTTCAAGGGCGGCAACAAGGGCGATGACCTGAAGATCGGCTGGGTCGACAACAAAGGCGCCTCCGACACCCTCACATCGAAGATTCAGTAGGACCGGCTGGCGCAATGAGCGTGCAATCTGCGATCCGGCTTGCTTCGACGGCTTTCGCCGTCGCCTCCGTGGCAGTGGCGACATTGCTTGTTGCCGGACCATCGGCCGGCGCCGCCGACAGGATCGACCCGGCTGCCGACGCCAGGGCCTTTCAGAAATACTTCACCGACAAGTTCCCCCAGTTGAAGCTGCAGGACTTCGTCAATGGCCCCTATTCCCTGAACGAGGACATGCGCCGGCAGTGGGAGGAAAAGGAAGAATTCCCGCCTTACGAATTTGCACTCGAGGCCGGCAAGGAGATGTTCGCCAAGCCGTTCAAGAACGGCAAGACCTACGCCGACTGCTTCCCCAATGGCGGCATCGGCATCCGTCAGAACTATCCCTATTTCGATGAGAAGGAAGGCAAGGTCATCACGCTTGAGCTGGCGCTCAACCGCTGCCGCGAAGCCAATGGCGAGGCGCCGATTTCCTATGTGAAGGACGACATGGCGGCGCTGACCGCCTATATGGCCTATACGTCGCGCGGCAAACCGTTCGACATCAGGATCCCCAACGATCCGCGCGCCTTGCAGGCGTTCGAGGACGGCAAGCGCTATTTCTACAGCCGCCGCGGCCAGCTCAATTTCTCCTGTGCAAGCTGTCACGTGCAGAATGCCGGCCAGCGAATTCGCGCCGAAGTCCTGGCACCCGCACTCGGCATCCTGAATGCGATGCCGATCTATCGCTCCGAATGGGGCGGCATGGGCACGACCAGCCGCCGCTTCATCACCTGCAACACGCAGACCCGCGGCGTGCCGCTGGAGCCGCAATCCGACGAATACCGCAACCTCGAATATTACCTCTCCTATGTCAGCAACGGATTGCCGATTTCAGGTCCGGGAGCGCGGCCATGAGGCTCTTCCAAGTCAAGACACCGATCGCAATGCTGGCAATCGTGATGGCCGCATCGACGCTGCTTGCAGCCGCCGCGCGGGCCGCCGCGACCGAGGATGACTTCAAGGCCGCCTATGCGGCCGCCGAAGCAGCGAACAAGCAAGCAGGCGCCTTGCGCGACCAATGGACCACGACGCAGGCCGAACTCAACGCCGCAAAAAAAGCCGCCGACAGCGGCAATTTCGATCAGGCAGTGGCGGCGGCCAAGGAAGCCGAAGCGCTGGCCAGGGCTTCGATCTACCAGGCGACCAGCGAGAAGGACGCCTGGAAGGCGCTTGAAATTCATTGATCGCTCATCAAGGCGCGGAGACATCACATGACCATCCGCCGCCGTGATTTCCTCAGGTTTTCAGGGCTGGCCGCGTTATCGGGCGGTCTGCCGCGCCTTGCCCGCGGCGCCGACACCATGGGCGTCTACGATCTCGAGCGCTTCGGCAATGCGCGCATCCTGCACATCACCGACACGCACGCGCAACTGCAGCCGATCTATTTTCGTGAGCCGAGCGTCAATCTCGGGATCGGCGCGATGCAGGGCCAGCCGCCTCATCTGGTCGGCAAGGCTTTTCTCGACCGTTTCGGCATCAAGCCCGACAGTGCCGACGCCTATGCCTTCACCTTCGTCGATTTCGAGAAGAGCGCCGCGCGGTTCGGCAAGCTTGGTGGCTTCGCACATCTGAAGACGCTGATCGACCGCCTGCGGAGCGACGTCGGTACCGGCCGATCATTGCTGCTCGATGGCGGCGATCTGTGGCAGGGCAGCGGCCAGGCCAACGCCCAGCAGGGCGCCGACATGGTTGAAGCTGCCAACCTGCTCGGCATCGAGGCGATGACCGGCCACTGGGAATTCACCTATGGTGAGACAGCGCTGCGCAACAATCTCGAACTCTTCAAGGGCGAGTTCCTGGCGCAGAACGTTTTCCTCACCGACGAGGCCGCCTTCAACGGCGCCAAGGCATTCGACCAGGCATCAGGGCGCGTGTTCAAGCCATCTACCATCAAGGAGATCGGCGGCTACCGCGTCGCCGTGATCGGACAGGCTTTTCCTTATGTGCCGATCGCCCACCCCAAGCGATTTACGCCGGACTGGACCTTCGGCATCCACGACGACGAGTTGCAGAAGCTGGTCGATGGCTTGCGCAACAAGGACAAAGTCGATGCCGTGCTGCTGCTGTCGCACAACGGCATGGATGTCGATCTCAAGCTCGCAAGTCGCGTCAGCGGCATCGATGTCATCCTCGGCGGCCATACCCATGACGCCGTGCCGCAGCCGATCGCGATCCGCAACTCGGGCGGCGTGACGCTGGTGACCAATGCCGGTTCGAACGGCAAATTCCTGGCCGTACTCGATCTCGAGCTCGGCAAAGGCAAGGTCCGCGACGTTCGTTACCGGCTGTTTCCGGTGTTCTCCGAACTGCTGAAGCCAGACCTCAAAATGCAGTCGCTGATCGACAAGATGCACGCGCCCTATGCGAGCGCCTATGCGGTGAAGGTTGCCACCGCCGACCGCCTGCTCTATCGCCGCGGCAATTTCGACGGCACCATGGACCGGCTGATCTGCGCCGCCTTGCGCAGCGAGCTTGATGCCGAGATCGCGCTGTCGCCGGGCTTCCGCTGGGGCACCACGGTGTTGCAGGAGCAGTCCATCACCATGGAAGACGTGCTCGCGGAAACTGCGATCACCTATCCCGAGACCTACACCCAGCGCATGACCGGTGCCCAGCTCAAGGACCTTCTCGAAGACATCTGCGACAATCTCTTCAATGCCGATCCCTATTACCAGCAGGGCGGCGATATGGTTCGCGTCGGCGGCATATCCTATACTTGTTCGCCCGCGGAGACGACGGGGCGCCGGATTTCCGAGCTGAGGCTCGACAACGGCCGCGCGATCGAACCGGGCAAGCGCTACAAGGTGGCGGGATGGGCTTCGGTCAACGAGCAAAAAGGGGCACCGGTGTGGGACGTGTTCGCCAATTATCTGCGCTCGGGAAAAGCCATCGATCAGCACGGCACCGGCGTTACCCTGAAAGGCGTCGAGGGCAATCCAGGCATCGCGGGATGGAGGTGATATCCTTGATCAGATGCCGATGGTCAATGGCACAAGCGTTGCGGGGAACTCTGCTGGCGGTCGCGCTGATGCTCGCCCCAGCGATGATCCGCGCCGAGCCGGCGCCGCTGCCTGACAAGCCGTTCGCCGAACACCGCATCGTCCTGCAGCTTTCCGACTATGAACCGAGGAAGCAAAGCCTTGTGATCAGCGTCGCCTACAACCTTTTGAAACTCTACGGCCCCGACAAGGTCGCGATCGAGGTGGTGACCTTTGGCCCCGGTATCGAACTGCTGTTTACCGACAATCCGAACCGCAAGCTGGTCGAAAGTCTGATCGCGCAGGGCGTCAAGTTCGACATCTGCCTCAATACGATCGATACGATCGAGCGCGAAACCGGCAAGCGCCCGCATTATATCTCCGGAGCGATCCCGGTTCAGTTCGGCGTCGGCCAGATCCTGTCGCTGACCGAGAACGGCTATACGCTGGTCCGGCCGTGAGCCGGCGCATTGCATCGTTTCGACCGCGGTGCAAGAAGATGGGCCTATCCCCAAGGCTCCACGGAGTTCTGCCATGTTTCGCTATCTCGCGGCGGTTGCCGCTCTGTCGATCGCCATCACCACCTCGGCCTTTGCGGCTGACGGCAAGACCCATCACCTCGCGATCCAGGTCGATCAGAACGATCCGAAAATCATGAACCTGGTGCTGAACAACGCGACCAACGTCATCGAATATTATCGCGACAAGCACGAAGACGTGGATATCGACATCGTCGCATTCGGTCCCGGCCTGCACATGCTGCGCGCCGATACTTCTCCGGTGCAGGACCGCATCAAGCGCCTCAAGGACATGGTGTTCCCGGGCAAGATCCAGTTTTCGGCCTGCAACAACACCAGGAAGGGCATGGAGAAGGCCGAAGGCCATCCGATTCCGATCGTGGCGGATGCGACCATCGTTCCGTCCGGCGTGGTCCATTTGATGGAGTTGCAGGAGCAGGGCTGGAGCTATGTACGGCCATGAGGCGCGGCAGCGCGACGCCCGGCGATGCGGCGGGATCGTCCTGCCGGACTTGCCGGGGTCCGGGATCGCGTAAAAGCGATCTGCGATAGGATTGATTTCTAAAAGGGCCGTCCCACATAGAAAATTTGCATCGTCCGACCGAAAATCGGCTATGATCTCCAAGCCAAAGCGGAGGGAGCAGCCATGATCTTTCGCCAGCTCTTCGACAGCGTTTCCGGAACCTACAGCTATCTTCTGGCCAGCCGGACCGGCGGTGAGGCCCTGATCCTCGATCCCGTGCTGGAGAAGGCCGACCGCTACTGCCAATTGCTGCGCGAACTCGACCTCAGGCTGGTCAAGGCGGTCGATACCCATCTGCATGCTGATCACATCACCGGGCTTGGCGAACTGCGCGACCGTACCCGGTGCATCACCATCATGGGCGACCAGAGCAAGGCCGACGTGGTGTCGATGCGGGTGACCGAGGGCGACAGCATCACGATCGAAGGTCTTTCACTCGACGTGATGTACACGCCGGGTCATACCGATGATTCCTACAGCTATCTGATGGGCGACCGCGTCTTCACCGGCGACACGCTATTGATCCGCGGCACCGGCCGCACTGATTTCCAGAACGGCAGCGCGCGGGCGCAATATGACTCGATCTTCAACCGGCTCCTGAAACTGCCCGACGAGACCATGGTGTTCCCCGCCCACGACTATAAGGGCGACACCGTCTCCACCATCGGCGAAGAGAAGCGCTACAATCCTCGGCTGCAGGTGCGTTCAGCCGATGAGTATGTCGAGCTGATGAATAATCTCAACCTGCCAAATCCGAAGATGATGGATGTGGCAGTACCCGCCAACATGCAAGTCGGGCTGCATCAGGACGAACTGGAGAAACAGGGGCTTGCGCTCAGCGCTCGCGATGCGATCGAGGCGCTCGGCCAACCGGATGTGCTGATGGTCGATCTGCGCGAGAACAGCGAGCGCGCGCGGCACGGCACGCTGTCCGGCGCGCTGCATGCACCCTATCCCGAGATTGGAGAATTCCTGAGCCCGGGCGGCATGCTGCGCGAAATCGCTGCGGCGGGCAGCCGCCGCATCGTGTTTTTCTGCGCCTTCGGCGAGCGCTCGGCAATGGCCGTCACCGCCGCCCGGAATGCCGGTCTCACCAACACCGCCCATCTCGCCGGCGGCCTCGACGCCTGGAAGAAAGCCGGCGGCACCTTGATCAGGGGCAATTAGACTGTATTCGGCTTGGAAATCGCCGCGCCGGCGGCAAAGCACCGATCGATGTCTACGCCGTACCAGGCTGCTTGTAGATTGTATCGGGCTTCGCTAGCACGTCGGGCTTATTGACGAGCTCCGCCCAATCGGTAGGAGCAATGTCCTCGATCCCGACCGAGATTGCCTCCTTCTTCGACCCCAGGACCGACATCAAGGTTTTGGTCAACTCCTGCGCCAAAGCCTGCTTCTGTTCATGGCTGCGCCCTGGATACATCTTTACAATGATGTGTGGCATTCTGATCTCCTCAATTGCGCCAAGCTTGCCGCGTCAGCCGATCGACGCGGAATCGCCTCTCGGCACAGTCGATATCATGTTTTCCTGATCAATCGCGAGCCGCGACGCGTCGGCATACCCCTCGATCAAAGCGAACTCGCCGGCATTACCCATTCGACGCTCAAGCGGATCGCCGAATGGCAAGATAGTCGCACAGATTTGCGGCCCTGGTAATTTGCCAGTACTCCAGCAGGCTGAGCGGCCAAGTCTGAGATGCTCGGCCTTTGCTGTTCTTGTACCAGCTGCGCGTCCGAGCGATGCCCCAGGCCTTCTTTTCATTTTCTTGATCGATCCGTTTGTTGAACTCATCGAACGGTTCTTGACGGCAGTCGATCGCATCGATCTGATTGGCCAGCAGTTCCTCGATCGCCGACAACGCATATTCAACCGCGCATTCGGCCGAGAATATTGCGCTCCCGTTGATGACCACGCCTGTATTCGGTCCCGCCGTCATGAAAAGATTCGGGAAGCCCGGGATCGTAATGCCAAGATAGGCGCGACAGTCGCCATCCCACCAATTGTGGAGATCCCTTCCGCCCACGCCCTTTACCGCGATCGGTGCCAGATAGTCCGATGCCTGAAAACCGGTCGCGTAAATGATTACGTCGACATCGGCCCGGCTGCCGTCGGAGAACACGATCCCCGTCTCATCCAGGTGATCGATTGTCTCGGTGATAAGATCCACATGCGGCCGTTTAAGCGCTTTAGCCCAGACGCCATTGTCGCGAAGCAGCCGTTTGCTCCCGGGCGGATATGCCGGCGTCATCTTCTGCAGCAGATCGGGCCGATCGCTCAGCTGGGCTTCAAGATGAGCCATGCACTCGGCCCGGAGACGCTCATTCGCGGCGCCCACGGACACCGGATGGTCCCAGCCCGGCTCGACCTCGACCAGCGGAAGGCGGCCCTCCACCGCGATCCAGAACTGCCAGAACCGGAGCCATTTTCCGTAATAAGGAACGTGTTTCAGCAGCCACGCCATGCCTGGCTTGATGGCGTCGTGATAGGTCGGCGTAGGAAGCATCCAAGGCGGGCTTCGCTGTACAACGCTCAGTCCCGACACTTCATCGACGATCGAAGGCACGATCTGGTAAGCGCTGGCGCCGGTTCCGATCACCGCCACGCGCTTGCCCTTGAGGTCGACACCGCTCGGCCAAGTCGCCGAATGATATGCTTGTCCGCCGAACCGATCGTGCCCCGGCAATTGGGGAATCGCCGGCCGGCTGAGCTGGCCCACCGCGGTGATGATGGCGTGAAACATATGCTGTTCGGTGGTTCCGTCCTCGCTCCTGGTTTCGAGAGTCCAGCAGGCCGTCTCGTCCGAGAAAGTCATCGAGATGACTTCTGTTCGGAAGCGAATATTCTCTCTGATCTTCGTAACGTCGGCGACGCGCGATATGTATTGCTGAATATCGGCACGCTCCGAGAACTGGTGCGGCCAGTCGCCTTTCTGCGCAAACGAGAAGCTGTAAGCGAAGTTCGGTGTATCCAGGCGGCACCCCGGATATGTGTTGGCCCACCACACACCGCCGACATCGGGGTTCTTGTCGAAAACAACAAATGGTACACCGGCCTGCTTCAGCCGATGAGCTGCAGCCACGCCCGAGAGCCCGGCTCCGATTACCGCAACACGGAAATCCCTGCTGGGCGCCAGGTCCGCCTTGCGCCATGTCGGGGCGCCCAAGTCTTCCGGAAACCCGAGTTCGTGACGCAGCAAGGGCATGTATTCATCCCCGGCGTCATTTGTCAAAAAGCGGATGACCTGCTGCAGAAATTTGTCCGACGGCGAAAAAACCCGACATCCGTTGTTGCGGTAGTTGATGAGGACCGATGCCGCAATCTGACGTGCTTTGTGCTGGCTCTCCGCAGACATGCCTCCCTGCGGTGCGATCGACGCTCCCATCGGCGGCATTGGCGGGCGTAGATCACGACTGATCACTTGCGTATCTCCAGTGATCATCGCAAGGCAGGCAAGAAGCGCCGGCAATTCCGCATCCTGAAGATATTCGCGGATTTGCTCGTCCGTCGCGGTAATTTCCCGTGTTGCATCGAACCCGAGCGACGATTCAAGGTGCTCCAGAGTGTCCTTGATCGGTACAATATCCAGCATTTCCACCCTTCCAGTCTTTTGGTCTCTGCGACGAACGTCTTATGCGATCGCCCGGCATGTTTGATCAGGCGCACCAGACGTTCCTAGAAGCAGTCGCGTGATAACGTCATCACGGCTTTTGATATTCTTGCCGCGTCGCAATCGTTTCTCAGGAAAATTGATGCCTACTATCAGAATCCGTTATTGCGGTGGCGCGAACGGCTTCCGCTAACCTGTAATGTAAGGTCGGCGAGCACCTCGACCTGAACGTCGCTCAAGAAGCGCACAAACCGCGCCAGCAACAAAGGAGGAGACAATCTTGGACAGCGAACTGGTATATTCCCGCAAGGAGCGGGTCAGCGTCTTTATTTCGACGCTGTTCGGCTATGGCCTCGACTTCTATAATATCCTGATAATTTCATTTTTGATGTCGGCGATTCAGAAATCGCTCGGTATCACGCTCACACAGGCCGGCACGATCACCTCTGTGACCCTGATCGGTTCAGTGTTCGGCGGCGTTTTTTTCGGCTGGATTGGCGATCGCATCGGGCGCAAGACATCTCTTCTCCTGACGCTTGGGCTGTTTTCGTTCGGCGCTCTTCTCTCGGCATTCTCCTGGAATTTTGCATCGCTGCTGTTCTTCCGCCTGGTGACCGGCGTCGGGCTCGGCGGAGAATGGGGCGCCGGTGTTGTGCTTTTCAACGAAGTATGGGACCGCAATCGGAGGGGATTCGGCAGCGCACTGATTCAGGCGGCCTCGACGGCAGGCATCGGCGCGGCGTCCGTGATATCGGTCTGGGCCCTAGGCTCCTTCAGCCCGGACTGGGGCTGGCGAGTCGCCTTGCTGACTGGCGCTTCTCCAATCATCCTCATGATCTATGTCAGGTTCTGGATGCCGGAATCCCGCCTCTGGCTGGAATATGAGCGGCTTCGGAAGGCCGGACAATTGCCGGTCGAAAAGGCGAGCGCCAAGGCCCCCATTATCGAGATCTTTCGCGGTACTTCGCTCATCTATACGCTGATCGGATTCACGATGGTCTCGGGCTATATGTTTGCGTTCTATAGCGTGACCGTCTTTATGCCCGGCTTTATGACCGAACTCGGGGCTCCGCCGGCGGTGATCCGCTCGGTATCGTTGATCTTCGCGGGAGTCATGGCTTGTGCCTACATCATCTTCGGCTGGTTCAGTGACGGCCTCGGCCGCAAAGTCAGCGTTGCCATACCGACTCTCATTTGTATTGTCGGTTACGGCGGCATCTATCTCAGCGCCGGCTCACAATACACGGGCTCCCTCGCCTGGCTGCTGCTTATGTGGTACGTCGTATGGGGTGTAGGCCAGATATCGGCCGGCATGTTCGGGCCGTGGTTTTCCGAGCTTTACCCTGTCGAAGTCCGCTCGACGGCTGTTTCGACGATCTACGTCGTGGGTCGCGGCGTCGGCAGCCTCGCACCGCTGCTCGTTCCGATCATCGTCGCAACTCTGCAGACCCATTTGATCAACGGCATGATGGTCGGCGCGATGGCTGCAGTTATCTGCCTGATCGCTGCGCTGATCCTGCCCGAGACGGCCGGCCGTCGTTTCTCGGTGATCGAGACGAAGCAGCCGACGCCTGGTGTCGCGTCGTCCTTTCCGACATCGATGCCCGGACAAGTGCAATCCTGAAGTATGTTTGGAGAGACTGATGTCGGCCTTATCAGGAAAAGTGGCGCTCGTTACGGGCGCTGCACAGGGACTCGGCGCTCGATTTGCAAGCGCGCTGGCAACGGAAGGAGCAAGCATCGCTATCGGCGATCTCGACGATCTCGGAGCAACATCCGACGCGATCAAATCGCGCGACGGAAAATGTTTCGCCCGCAGGCTCGACGTCACCGACCGCACGTCGGTAACGTCCTTCATTGAGGCGGCCGGAGCAGCGCTTGGCGACATCGATATCCTGGTGAACAACGCGGCAATTTCGGGCAAATTGCGGCTTCAGCCATTCGACGAGATCGACAGCGATCTGTGGGATCGTGTTATGGCCGTCAACGTGCGGGGCGCTTTCGAATGTGCGCGAGCCGTAGCGCCTTCCATGAAGCGGCGGAAGCAGGGCCGGATCATCAACTTCGCATCCGGCACCGCAATCAAGGGCTCCCCCGGACTTCTACATTATGTCGCATCCAAAGGGGCCGTAATCTCGATGACGAGAGCGATGGCTCGCGAACTCGGCGATTACGGGATCAACGTCAACTGCATCGCTCCAGGACTGACGATGAGCGAGAATATGGTCAACCACCCGAGCTGGACGGCAGAAATTATCGAAAAAAATATCGAGAGCCGCGCGCTGAAGCGTGAGGCTGTCCCTGACGATATTGTCGGAACACTGCTGTTCCTGTCCTCTCCGGCAAGCGCGTTCATGACGGGGCAGAC
>DASZTN010000021.1:0-2235 GCA_035547995.1 Bradyrhizobium sp.
CTCTCGCATAATATGGATCGGGTCAAGGGATTTCTTGCGAAATGGTACAAAAAAAGAAGCTGCCATCAGCCGCCACCCCCGACACGTCGCCTGAGCCAAAACGGCGTGGCCGGCCGCGCGCCTATCAGCCCGACATCGCGCTCGGCAAGGCGCTCGATCTCTTCCGCAAGGATGGATTCGCTGCGACGTCGCTGGACGATCTTGCCGCCGCCACCGGCATGAACCGGCCGAGCCTGTATGGCGCATTCGGCGACAAGCGCGCGCTCTACATCAAGAGCCATCAGCGCTATCGCGACGACGCCCGTGCGGCGATGACCGATATTTTCCGGCAGCCAATGCCGATCCGCCAAAGGCTGCAGCGCATCTATGCGGTCGCGCTCGATATCTATTTCTCCGGTGCCGCAGGGCCGCGCGGCTGCTTCACGGTGATGACGGCGGCGTCGGAAGCGGTGTTCGATCCGGATATCCGGGCCATGGTGCTCGAGGGTTTCGCCGAGCTCGATAAGGCCTTTGCCGCCTGCTTCCGGCTTGCAAGGGAGAACGGCGAATTGCCTGAGATCGCCGACCCGGTCGTGCTGGCGCAACTGGCTTCGGCCACCCTCCATACCATTGCCATCCGCTCCCGGGCGGGCGTGCCGCGCAGAGAACTGGAAGCCATCGTCCACGGCGCGATCGGCGTGTTGACTGGCAAGCAGACGAATTGATCTTACGTCTCGACGGCCTTCGCCCGAACGCTATTGGCAAGGCTTATGTCACGATGATGCCTTAATAGCCGCGGCTGCGATCAACGACGTTCTCAAGGGAGCCGCCGGCTTCGAAGCGCTCGATCTGATCGGCGACATATTTCGAGATCGCATCGGGATCGGTATCGGCGGCGTTATGCGGCGTCAGCACCACCTTGGGATGGGTCCAGAAGGGGCTGTCGGCCGGCAGCGGCTCGGTTTCGTAGACGTCGAGCGAGGCGGCGCCGAGCGTACCGTCATCGAGGCAGGCGAGAATGTCGGCTTCATTCTGCAAGCCGCCGCGCCCGGCATTGATCAGCACCGGCGCGCCCAACGGGCTGTTGCGGTTGAGCTTGGCGAACAGGGCGCGATTCAAAATGTGCCGCGTCTCCGGTGTCAGCGGCAGCAGGCTGACCAGGATATCGGTCCGGCGCAGGAAAGGCTCGAGCCCATCCGCGCCGTGAAAGCATTCGATGCCATCGACCTGCTTGGCGCTCCGGCTCCAGCCGATCACGCCAAAGCCGAGGCCCGCCAGCGCGTGCGCGGCGCTCGCTCCGAGCGTGCCGAGCCCCATGATCCCGACTGAAATTGCGCTTGCCGGCCATTGCGATTTCGGGGCCCAGCGCTTCATCCGCTGGCTTTCGCGCAAATAGATCTCCTGCCGATGATGCATCAGCACATGGAGCACGACATATTCGGTCATACGTGCCGTGAGGTCGGACACCGCGACGCGCACCAGCGGCACGTTCGGCAGGGTCTTGTCGGCCATCAGCGCATCGACGCCGGCGCCAAGATTGAAGATGACCTGCAGATTGGGGAAACCGGCCAGTTCCCCGGGCGTCGGCTTCCAGACCGCGGCGTAGCGGATCTCGGCGGGGTCCAACCCGGTGTCAGGCAGCAGAATGACGCGGCGGCCGGCGCAGACATCGTCAAACCGGCTCTTCCATCGGGGCGGCGACCAATTATCGGTTCCGCCATGGATGAGGAGGGCAAGGGCGCCTTTATTCATTTGGATTTTTGCCTGAACGGATTTGCAAAGTTCGGGCACCATAGCCGCCCAGCCGGCTCGCGCAAAATATTTCCGCTTTGCTGTCGGCGCCGCGCGGCTTTATTCGTCCTTGACTTGAACAGGAGCTTAATCGCCATGCTCTATGCGATCCTTTGCTACCATGATGAAGATTTCGTCGGCTCCTGGACCAAGGAGCAGGACGCTGCGGTGATGCAGAAGCTCGCCGTGGTGCAGGAGAACCTGGCGAAGCAGGGCCGGCTTGGTCCGGTCGCCCGGCTGCTGCCGACCACGGCCGCGACGACGCTGCGCAAGGAGAATCCGCCTGTTGTGCTCGATGGGCCGTTTGCCGAGACCAAGGAGCAACTGCTCGGCTTCTACATCATCGACTGCAATAATCTCGATGAGGCGCTCGATGTCGCGCGGGACCTCGGAGCTGCCAATCCCGGCGGCGCTTATGAAATCCGTCCCGTCGGCGTGCTCAATCCCGGGAGCCTGAAGCCGTGA
>DASZTN010000022.1:0-20060 GCA_035547995.1 Bradyrhizobium sp.
CTCAAATCCGGTATCAGGATGGTCATCATATCCATCATATGGTGTTCAAGGGACCTCGTTCACAGTTCGTTGAGCATATCCTCAGCTCGCCGCTGCATGATTGTCCTGCGCTCCCTTGGTCCCGCGAGGCCGCAAAAGGGAAGCCTTGCTGTCTATATAGGAACGGCGCGGCAGGGAATCCGCGAAAAATCCGCATCAATCCTTAACGAGACCGTCAACGCTTTCTTAACGCTACTTGCCGTTACTAAGTGGTGAAGAGCCGAACCGGTTTGGAGCGGCCGAGGCCCTATTTGCGCGCGAACTGCCATGGCAGCCCACCAAATCCCACGCGGAACCCAGGGTTGGCGATGGGGGCCGTGTGGAACCGGAGCTCCGGCCTGGCCACGAACGGAACCAAAACAGGGGATCGGCTGGAACCGCCGCGCGACGCGCAGAGATCCGAGGCGCAATGCAGCTGTTGGCGTCGAATTTCCTTCTCTTGCGCCAGCGCAGGTCTGGAGCCGAGGCATGAACGCAGCCGGAGACCGCCATATCTCCGTTCTCGGCCGCGAGGCCGTCGACCTGCTGTCGCCGCGCGACGGCGGGATCTATGTCGACGCGACCTTTGGCGCCGGCGGCTACAGCCGGATGATTCTCGAGGTCGCGGGAACCCGCGTGATCGGCATCGATCGCGACCGGACCGCCATCGCCGGCGGGTTCGATCTGGTCGATCGATCGGAGGGACGGCTGACGCTGGTCGAAGACCGCTTTTCCAGGCTCGCTGAGGTCTGCGCCGCCGAGGGGACGGCGGAAGTCGACGGCGTGGTGATGGATGTCGGCGTCTCCTCGATGCAGCTTGATGAGGCCGGTCGCGGCTTCTCGTTCCGCCTCGACGGCCCGCTTGACATGAGGATGAGTCAGGAGGGGCCGAGCGCGGCCGACGTCATCGCGCGGGCGTCCGAAACCGATCTTGCCAACATCATCTATATCTTCGGTGAGGAGCGTCATTCGCGCAGCGTGGCGCGCGCGATCGTTGCCGCGCGCAAGCAGGCGCCGGTCACGACCACGCGGGCGCTGGCCGAACTCGTCGCCAGGGTGGTGCGCGGCAAGCCCGGCGAGATCCATCCGGCGACGCGGACGTTTCAGGCGCTGCGCATCTTCGTCAATGAAGAACTCGACGAATTGCAGCTGGCGCTCTCGGCGGCGGAGCGCGTGCTGAAACCCGGCGGCCGGCTTGTGGTGGTCTCGTTCCATTCGCTCGAAGACCGCATCGTCAAGACTTTCCTCGCCGAGCGCAGCAAGGCGGCCGGCGGCTCGCGGCACCTGCCGGAAATCGCCTCGGCACCACCGAGCTTTGCCATCCTGACCAGGCGTCCGGTCGTCCCGGGTGAGGCCGAGATATCGGCCAATCCGCGGGCGCGTTCGGCGAAGCTGCGCGCGGCTGAACGCACCGCGGCGCCCGCCCATCCGGCAGCCAAGCCGCCGGCCTGGCCGACGCTCCTTGATGTGATGAAGGGAGGCTGACCGATGCGCATCCTCCACATCCTCGTCATCGGCGTCCTCGTCTTCGCCGCTGCCTATGTCTACCGCATCAAGATGGCGTCCACGGTGCGCACCGAGCGGGTGTTGAAACTGCAGGCGGACATTCACGCCCAGCGCGATGCCATTGCGGCGCTGCGGGCGGAGTGGAACAAGCTCGACTCGCCGGAGCGGCTGCAGGGCCTGGTCGAGCGGCACCTGCCGCTGAAGCCGATCAATGTCACCCAGTACGATTCCCTTAAAAACCTGCCGGAGCGGCCGCCGAACTACAACCGTGCGCCCGATCCGATCGGCGCAATGATCGGCGCGATCGAGGCCACCGCCAAGGATCCCAATGCCGATGCTCCGGTCACCACCGGCTCGATCCCGGCGCCGGAGGGCAGCAAGCAATGACCGACAAGGCGTTGACCGTCATCAAGCAGACAGAGCCGTGGCGGCAGCGGCTGATCCGCAGCCTCCTCTACGGACGCAATGTCGACCGTGTCGCGAAGGCGCGCGCCCGCGTCGGCTTTGCCATTCTCGCCTTTGCGGCGATCTATGCGGTGATCGGCGGCCGGCTGATCCTGTATGCCATGATCGGCGACAGCCACGGCACGCACCGCACCGCCTCACAGGATGCGATCGCGACCGCGCGGCCCGACATCGTCGACCGCAACGGCCAGATCCTTGCCACCGACGTCAAGGCGCCGAGCCTGTTCGCCGAGCCGCGTCGCATCATCGACCAGGACGAGGCGCTCGAGCTCCTGACCGCGACATTGCCCGATCTCGACGTCAGCGAAGTGCGCGACCGCCTGGCCTCCAAAAAAGGCTTCGTCTGGCTGAAGCGCGAAATCACGCCGCAACAGCAGCAGGAGATTCACCGTCTCGGCATTCCCGGCATCGGCTTCCTGCGCGAGAACAAGCGGGTCTATCCGACCGGCAACGAGGTCGCGCATGTGATCGGCCTCGTCAATATCGACAACCAGGGCATCGCCGGGATGGAGAAGTGGCTCGACAACAACGGTCTTGCCGATCTGCATCGCGCCGGCTTCGCCACCGACCGGCTGCAGCGGCCGATCGAATTGTCGCTCGATCTGCGTGTCGAGCACGCGATGCGCGACGAATTGATGAAAGCCAAGGAAAAGTTTCACGCCAAGGCGGCTTCCGGCATCGTCTCCAACGTCAAGACCGGCGAAATCGTGGCGATGGTCTCGCTGCCGGATTTCGATCCCAACAATCCCAAGGAAGTACACGATCCCTCGCGCATCAACCGCCTGACCACCGGCGTCTACGAGATGGGCTCGACGTTCAAGTCCTTCACGCTGGCGATGGCGCTGGATACCGGCAAATATGGTCTCAACTCGATGTGGGATGCGCGCGCGCCGCTGCATTACGGCAAGTTCGCAATCCATGACGACGAGCCGAAGGGCCGCTTCCTCAGCATGAAAGAGGTCTTCACCTTCTCGTCGAATATCGGCGCGGCGCGCATCGCGCTGTCGCAGGGCGTCGAGGCGCACAAGGCCTTCCTGCGCAAGCTCGGCCAGCTCGACCGGCTGCGCACCGAACTGCCGGAGAGTGCCTCGCCAATCGTGCCGCGTCATTGGGGCGATCTGAACACGATCACGATCGCATTCGGCCACGGCATCGCGGTGGCGCCATTGCAGGCGGTGATGGGCATCGATGCGCTGGTCAATGGCGGCTATCTGATCCCGCCGACCTTCCTGAAACGCGACGAGGCGGACGCAATGAAGCTGGCCAAGCGCGTCATCAAGCCCGAAACCTCGGAGAAGATGCGTTACCTGATGCGGCTGAACGCCGAGATCGGCACCGCGCGCAAGGGCGATGTCGACGGCTATTATATCGGCGGCAAGACCGGCACGGCGGAGAAGGTCGTCGGCGGTCGTTACGCCAAGAAGCGCGTGCTGACCGATTTTACGGCGATCCTGCCGGCGGACAATCCACAATATCAGGTGCTGGTGATGCTGGATGAGCCGCAGCCGACCAAGGAAACCTACGGCTTCATCACTTCGGGCTGGAACGCGGTGCCGACCGGTGGCGCGATCATCCAGCGTATTGCGCCATTGCTGGGAATCCAGCCGCGTTTCAATTTACCGCCGCCCGAGCGCCTTATTCTTGCGGCATCCAACACGGACTAGTGTCCCGAATCCGAAGTTCGCAATCTCCGTGGCGACTGCCGGAGCGAACTTCGGATTCGAAAGGACACTGGAAGGCTATGATTCTAGTGTGATTTTGGTTCAGAAGTTCTCTTGAAGGCCGCGCGGCAAAGGTGAAGAGAATTTCCGAACCATTACACCAATGTTCCGAATCCTGCGGATTCGCCGCCGATTCGGGTTGGACTGCTCTCTTGACGGAGCCGTAGTGATCATAAAGAGAGTTTTTCGTGTCGGCAGGACGCAATAATATTTCCGGTTTGACGCTCTATCGCGTGTTAATAGCGTTTTTCGAGCGAAGTGGAGACGGGTTCTGCTTCAATCAGGACCGATAAGGTTTTAAGGCAGCCTTCAAGCATGAGACTTCGCGATCTGTTCGGCGATGACGCATCGATGGCCCCGCGGGCGGAAGCCGTCGCGGTCACCGGCCTTGCCGTGGACAGCCGCACGGTGAAGCCGGGCGATCTGTTCTTCGCGCTCGCCGGCAGCAAGACCGACGGCGCGCGCTTCATCGACGCGGCGATCGCCGCCGGCGCGGTCGCGATCGCTGGCGATCATCTGCCGCAAGGCGAATCTCGCGTGCCGGTGGTGGTGACGCCAAATCCGCGCCGCGCCCTGGCCCTTGCTGCGGCGAAATTCTTTTCCCTGCAGCCGCAGACCATCGCCGCCGTCACCGGAACCAGCGGCAAGACCTCCGTGGCCGCCTTCACCCGGCAGATCTGGCAGCGGCTTGGCCATGCCTCGGCGAGCATCGGCACCATCGGGCTGGTCTCGCCGAAGCGCACCATCTATGGATCGCTGACCACGCCGGACCCGATCGTGCTGCACCGACAGCTCGACGAGATCGCGCGCGACGGCGTCACGCATCTGGCGCTGGAAGCTTCCTCGCACGGGCTCGATCAGTTTCGCCTCGACGGCGTGCGCATCGCCGTCGGCGGCTTCACCAACCTGTCGCGCGATCACATGGATTATCATCCCGACATCGCGCACTACCTCAACGCCAAGCTGCGCCTGTTCCGCGATCTGCTGCCACCCGGCGCGCCGGCCGTGATCTCGGCCGATCATGATTGCTCGGAAACCGTGATCGATGCGGCGCGTACGCGAAAACTGCGGCTCATCACCATCGGCCGCAACGGCGATGGTGCGGGCGAGGGAATTCGCCTGTGCGAGGCCGCGATCGACGGCCTTGCGCAAAACCTCTCGCTCGAACATCGCGGCCGGCATTATGCGGCGAGGCTGCCGCTGGTCGGCGAATTCCAGATCGAGAATGCGCTGGTGGCATCCGGCTTTGCGATCGGCACCGGCGGCGAAGCCGGTGCGGTGTTTGCCGCGCTCGAACATCTCGAAGGCGCCAAGGGCCGGCTCGAACGGGTCGGCGAGCGCAACGGCGCGCCGATCTTCGTCGACTATGCGCACAAGCCCGATGCGCTGGCAAAGGCGCTGCAGGCCTTGCGGCCCTATGCCAAGCGCAGGCTTGTCGTGGTGTTCGGCGCCGGTGGCGACCGCGACGCCGGCAAGCGTCCCTTGATGGGCGCGATCGCGGCCGAGAATGCCGACCGCGTCATCGTCACCGACGACAATCCGCGCAGCGAGAATCCGGCCTCGATCCGCGCCGCCATCCTGGCGGCGGCCAAAGGCGCGAACGAAATCGGCGACCGGCTTGAGGCGATCCGTGCCGCGATCGCCGAACTCGAGCCGGGCGATGCGCTCCTGATCGCCGGCAAGGGCCACGAGACCGGGCAGATCGTCGGCGATCGCACCTTGCCGTTCAGCGATCATGAGGCGGTGGCCTCCGCTCTTGCGGCGAGGGTGGCATGAACGCGGCGCCGTTATGGACGGTAAAGGCGATGGCGGAGGCGATGCGCGGCGCTGTCCAGGGCGCGCCGCTACAGGACATCACCGGCATTTCGATCGACAGCCGGACCATCGCGCCGGGCGAGGCCTATTTCGCCATCAAGGGCGAAGTCCATGACGGTCACGATTTCGCCGCCGCCGCATTGAAGGCGGGCGCGGCGCTTGCGGTGGTGGAAGCCGCGCAGCGCGACAGGTTCGCTTTCGGCGCGCCGCTTCTGATCGTCGATGACGTGCTGGCCGGACTCGTCGATCTCGCCCGCGCTGCGCGTGCGCGTTCAGGCGCGCAGGTGATCGCGGTCACCGGCTCGGTCGGCAAGACTTCGACCAAGGAAGCGCTGCGCCACGTGCTCGGCGCGCAGGGCGAGACCCATGCCTCGGTCGCCTCCTTCAACAATCATTGGGGCGTGCCGCTGTCGCTGGCGCGCTGCCCGGCTTCGGCGCGGTTTGCCATCGCCGAGATCGGCATGAATCATGCGGGCGAGATCGAGCCGCTGGTCAAACTGGTGCGGCCGCATATTGCCGTCATCACCACGGTCGAGCCGGTGCATCTGGAATTCTTCTCCGGCATCGAAGCCATTGCCGATGCCAAGGCCGAGATATTCGCCGGCGTCGAACCCGGCGGCGCCGCCGTGCTCAACCGCGACAATCCGCAATTCGCACGGTTGCGGCAGCGCGCCGAACAGCTCGGCATCGCCCGCATCGTGAGCTTCGGCGCCGACCAGGGTTCGGATGCGCGGCTGATCGACCTGTCGCTGCACGCGACCTGCTCGGCGGTGCACGCCAATATTCTCGGCCACGACGTGACCTACAAGCTCGGCGTGCCCGGCCGTCACATGGTGATGAATTCGCTGGCCGTGCTTGCAGCCGCGGCGCTCGCGGGCGCCGATCTCGCGATGGCGGCACTGTCATTGTCGCAGCTCGAGCCGGTGACAGGCCGCGGCGTCCGCCGGCTGCTCGAAGTGCCTGGCGGCGAGGCGCTATTGATCGACGAGAGCTACAACGCCAATCCGGCCTCGATGTCGGCGGCGCTGAACGTGCTCGGCCAGGCGGCAACAGGTCCGAACGGCCGGCGCATCGCCATCCTCGGCGATATGCTGGAGCTGGGGCCGACCGGTCCCGCGCTGCATCGCGGCTTGAGCGAGGCCATCACATCCAATCACATCGAC
Source organism: Bradyrhizobium sp. (assembly GCA_035547995.1). Lineage (GTDB taxonomy): Bacteria > Pseudomonadota > Alphaproteobacteria > Rhizobiales > Xanthobacteraceae > Bradyrhizobium. The sequence continues at coordinate 6,689 of DASZTN010000022.1, forward strand.
CTGACATATTGCTGCGGGCCCCTGATGCATAATTTGTGGGACGCTCTTCCCACCGGCAAGCGGGGCGGCTATGCGGAGAGCGCAGCGGCACTGGAAGCACAGGTGGTCGCCGCAATTCGGGCCGGTGATGCCATCATGGTCAAGGGATCGCTGGGCTCGAGAATGAAAACAATCGTCAATGCGCTGGAAAAGCGCTTTCCCGGCAGGACCGCGCTCGATGAGGCCGCGGTATAGGCAAACTGGATGTTTTACTGGCTGATCGACTTGTCCAACACCGTTCCGGGCCTTGGTCCGTTCCGAACGGCGCTCAACGTGTTTCGCTACATCACCTTCCGCACCGGCGGAGCGATGGTGACGGCGGCGCTGTTCGTCTTTCTGTTCGGCCCCTGGATCATCGATCATCTGCGCCTGCGCCAGGGCAAGGGACAGCCGATCCGTACCGACGGTCCGCAATCGCATTTGATGACCAAGAAGGGCACGCCGACCATGGGCGGACTGATGATCCTGTCCGGCCTGTTGGTCTCGACCGTGCTGTGGGCCAATCCGCTCAACCCCTATGTCTGGATCGTGCTCGCGGTCACGCTCGGCTTCGGCTTCGTCGGTTTCTATGACGACTATCTCAAGGTGACGAAACAAAGCCATAGCGGCTTTGCCGGGCGCATTCGCCTCCTGATCGAGGCGGTGATTGCGCTGGCCGCATGCTATGCGCTGGTTCGGCTCGGGCGTCCGCCATTCTCGACCTCGCTGGCGGTGCCGTTCTTCAAGGACGTGGCGCTCAATCTCGGCTGGTTCTTCGTCCTGTTCGGCGCCTTCATCATGGTCGGCGCCGGCAATGCGGTGAACCTCACCGACGGACTCGACGGCCTCGCCATCGTGCCGGTGATGATCGCCGCCGCGAGCTTCGGCATGATCGCCTATCTCGCCGGCAATGCGGTGTTCGCCGAATATCTGCAGATCAATTACGTCGCCGGCACCGGCGAACTCGCCGTGCTCTGCGGCGCGGTGATCGGTGCCGGGCTGGGCTTCCTCTGGTTCAACGCGCCGCCAGCCTCGATCTTCATGGGCGATACCGGCTCGCTTGCGCTTGGCGGCATGCTCGGCTCGATCGCGGTCGCGGTGAAGCACGAGATCGTGCTGGCGGTGATCGGCGGATTGTTCGTGCTCGAAGCGATCTCGGTGATCGTGCAGGTGACGTCGTTCAAGCTCACCGGCAAGCGGGTGTTCCGGATGGCGCCGCTGCATCACCATTTCGAGCAGAAGGGCTGGACCGAGCCGCAGATCGTGATCCGGTTCTGGATCATCTCGGTGATGCTGGCGCTGGCCGGCCTTTCGACGCTGAAACTGCGGTGATGAAAATGTTAATGCGAAGCGTTGGTTCTTTCTTCCCTCTCCCCGCGCGGGAGAGGGTGGCTCGCACCGCCAGATGCGAGACGGGTGAGGGGACGCGGCCGCTCGTGATGCGGCTAGCCCTCACCCGTCTCGCCGCCGCTTCGCGTCGCCGATCCACCCTCTCCCACAAGGGGAGAGGGGAAGGTCAGCCATCATGATTCCCATCACCTCATTCGCCGGCAAGACGGTCGCGGTGTTCGGCCTCGGCGGTTCGGGGCTGGCGAGCTGCCACGCCCTGAAAGCGGGCGGCGCCGAGGTGGTTGCCGGCGATGACAGCGCCGAGCGATTGGCGGAAGCAGCGAAGGCCGGCTTCATCACCGCCGATCTGCGCACGGTATCCTGGGCCAATTTCGCCGCTTTGGTGCTCACTCCCGGCGTGCCGCTGACGCATCCGGCGCCGCATTGGAGCGTGGTGATGGCGCAGCAGGCCGGCATTGAGGTGATCGGCGATGTCGAATTGTTCTGCCGCGAGCGGCGCCGTCATGCGCCGGACGCGCCGTTCGTCGCGATCACCGGCACCAACGGCAAATCGACCACCACGGCCCTGATCGCGCATCTGACGCGCTTTGCCGGCTATGACACCCAGATGGGCGGCAATATCGGCACCGCGATCCTGTCGCTGGAGCCGCCGCGCAACGGCCGCGTACACGTGATCGAGATGTCGTCCTACCAGATCGATCTGACGCCCTCGCTCGATCCCTCGGTCGGCATCCTGATCAATATCAGCGAAGACCATATCGACCGTCACGGCACGCTGGCGCATTACGCCGCGGTGAAGGAGCGCCTGGTCGCCGGCGTGCAGCCGCAGGGCACCTCGATCGTCGGCGTCGATGACGGATGGTGCCGTGATATCGCCGACCGCCTCGATCGCGCCGGCAAACGCGTGGTGCGCATTTCCGTCAAGAACCCGCTGCCCGACGGCATCTATGTCGAGCACGAGACCATCCTGCGCGCTTCCGGCGGCGCGCGCAGCGAGATCGCGCGGGTCGGCGGCATCGGCTCGCTGCGCGGCCTGCACAATGCGCAGAACGCGGCCTGCGCTTCGGCCTGTGCGCTGGCGCTCGGTCTTGGCACCGATGTCCTGCAGAAGGGCTTGCGCAGCTTTCCAGGTCTGGCGCACCGGATGGAGCAGGTCGGCCGGCTCGGCAAGGTGCTGTTCGTCAACGATTCCAAGGGCACCAATGCGGATGCGACACAGCATGCGCTGGCCTCGTTCCCCGACATTTTCTGGATTGCCGGCGGCAAGCCGAAGCAGGGCGGCATCACCAGCCTCACCGGCTATTTCCCGCGCATCCGCAAGGCCTATCTGATCGGAGAGGCGGCGCCGGAATTCGCCGGCACGCTCGGCGAAGGCGTGCCGCACGAGATCAGCGGGACGCTCGAGGTCGCGGTTGAGCATGCGGCGCGCGATGCGGCGGCGTCCGGGATCGGGGAGCCGGTGGTGCTGCTGTCGCCGGCCTGCGCCTCGTTCGACCAGTTCCGCAATTTCGAGATCCGGGGTGCCGCGTTCCGCGACCTCGTCAACGCGCTGCCGGGCATCAAGCCGGTGTGACCGGGTATGGCAGGAGGCGGTCATTTTCCGCGAAAGCGGCGTATCCAATACGCCGCGGCCGAAAGGTGTCCCGGTGAGAGCGGTGATTACTGGGTCACCCGCCTGCGCGGGTGATGACCGCGGGGCCGCGATAGCGGCTCTATGTCTCTATCCACAAACTTAACGACTCTATTAACCCCTTCGAAACCATCCTGGGCGACCAATGGCAGAAGCTTTGCCATTTGAGACCGCCCATGATCTCCCGTGAAGAACGCACTCCCTTAAGCGAATGGTGGTGGACGGTCGACCGCCTGCAACTGGCAGCGATCATCGCGCTGATGCTGGCCGGCATCATCCTGTCGCTGGCGGCGAGCCCGCCGGTTGCGGTGCGCATCGGGCTCGATCCGTTCCACTTCTTCAATCACCATGTGATGTTCCTGGCGCCCGCCTTCATGGTGATGATCGCCGTCTCCTTTCTGTCGCCGAAGCAGATCCGCCGCAGCGCGCTGATCGTCTTTGCGGTCAGCATCGTCCTGATCGTCATGACGCTGCTGGTCGGTCCGGAAGTGAAGGGCTCGCGGCGCTGGATCACGCTGCTCGGCGTCAACATCCAGGCCTCGGAATCCGCCAAGCCCGCTTTCGTGGTGCTGGCGGCGTGGCTGTTTGCCGAATCGACCAAGCGGCCGGAGATGCCGGCGACGACGATGGCGCTGGTGCTGCTGTTGACGCTGATCTCGCTGCTGGTGATGGAACCGGATTTCGGCCAGACCATGCTGATCTCGATGGTGTGGGGCGTATTGTTCTTCATCGCGGGCATGCGGATGGTCTGGGTGTTTGGCCTGGCCGGCGTTGCCAGCGCCGGGCTGTTCGTTGCCTATCTGCTGGTGCCGCATGTCGCCGCCCGTATCCAGCGCTTCATGAATCCGGCTTCGGGCGACACCTTCCAGATCGATACCGCGCTTGAGGCTTTCTACAATGGCGGCTGGTTTGGGCTCGGGCCGGGCGAAGGCATCGCCAAGCGCAGCCTGCCGGACAGCCATACCGATTTCGTGTTCGCAGTCGCCGCCGAGGAATTCGGCATCGTGCTGTGCCTGATCCTGCTGTCGCTGTTCGCCTTCGTCGTGATCCGCGCGCTGTCGCGCGCCTATGCCACCGAGGACATGTTCTCGCGCTTTGCGGCCTCCGGTCTTGCCGTGCTGTTCGGCATTCAGGCCGCGATCAACATGTCGGTCAATCTGCAACTGATCCCCGCAAAAGGCATGACGCTGCCGTTCATCTCCTATGGCGGCTCGTCGATCGTTGCGATGGCCTATGGCGTCGGCATGATGCTCGCCCTGACGCGGAACCGGCCGCTCACCGAGATGGAATCGCTCAGCGACGCCAACGCACTGCAAAGCTACGCTTGACCTCAGGGCGCAGACGCGCTTGTCGTCAACGCGAGGAAGGAAGTACGAAGCAATCCGGCTCTTTCCCGTGTGCCCCGGATCGCTTCGCGGAAGCCTTGTCATCGGACCGTGCATCCCTGCGATCCGATGGCCCGCAACGACGGCAAATTGTTTTGCAAAGATCGCTCTGATGGAGAATGCGCCTCTCATTCTGCTGGCGGCGGGCGGTACCGGCGGCCATTTGTTTCCCGCCGAAGCGCTCGGCGTCGAACTGATGCGGCGCGGCTATCGCGTGCGGCTGGCGACCGACTCCCGCGCGCTGCGGTACAGCGGCCTGTTCTCCAAGGATATGATCGAGGTGGTGCCGAGTGAAACCGTGCGCAGCCGTGCGCCCTGGGCGCTGGCTCGCACCGGGCTGATGCTGGGCTACGGAACCCTGGTCGCGCTCCATCTGGTGCGCAGGCTGAAGCCCGTGGCGGTGGTCGGCTTCGGCGGTTATCCGACGGTGCCGCCGCTGATCGCGGCACGGCTGCTTCACGTGCCCGGCATCGTTCACGACGCCAATGCGGTGCTCGGCCGCGCCAATCGTTTTCTCTCCGGCCGTGTCAGCGCCATCGCCACCTCGCTGCCCGGCGTGCTGGACCGCGATCCGGCGCTGGCCGGCAAGACCACCACGGTCGGCACGCCGATGCGCCCGGCGATCCTTGCGGCCGCCGGCGTGAAATATGTTTCTCCCGAACAGAACGGGCCGCTGCGCCTGCTGGTGGTCGGCGGCAGCCAGGGCGCGCGGGTGATGAGCGATGTCGTGCCAGGCGCGATCGAACGGCTGGATCCTTCGCTGTGGAGCCGGCTGGTGCTGACCCAGCAGGTCCGCGAAGAAGACATGGCGCGGGTGCGCGTCGTCTACGACCGGCTGGGGCTCAACGCGGAACTGGCGCCGTTCTTCAGCGACCTGCCGGCGCGACTGGCCTCCAGCCATCTGGTGATCTCGCGCTCCGGCGCCGGAACCGTGGCCGAATTGGCCGCGATCGGCCGTCCCTCGATCCTGGTACCGCTGCCGGGTTCGATCGACCAGGATCAGTTCGCCAATGCCGGTGTGCTGGCGGATGCGGGCGGCGCGCTGCGCATCGTGCAGACCGAGTTCACGCCGGAGCGGCTGGCCTCCGAAATTTCGGCATTGGCCGCCGAGCCCGCCCGCCTGACGACGATGGCGGCAAAGGCCCGCAGCGCCGGGCGGCTCGATGCGGCAGAACGGCTGGCCGATCTGGTCGCCAAAGTCGCCGGAATCTGACGATCAGTCATTCCGGACGGGCTGCGAAGCAGGCCGATCTCAGATGCGCAATTGCGCATCGGGGAATCTCGAGATTCCGGGTTCGCGTCTTCGACGCGCCCCGGAATGACGGAAAAAGCTTGTCACGCCACGCGAAAGCGGGGCATCCAGTGAGCTTCGCGGCTGATTTGCGCCGCAAATGCCTGTCCAATTGCGGACGGCAACGCTTAAGGAAACACGCATGAGACTGCCGCGCGAGATCGGACCCATCCATTTCATCGGGATCGGCGGTATTGGCATGAGCGGCATTGCCGAGGTGCTGAACAATCTCGGCTACACCGTGCAGGGCTCGGATGCGTCGGAGAATGCCAATGTCGCACGGCTGCGGGAGAAGGGCATCAAGATCTTTGTCGGCCACAAGGCCGAGCATATCGACGGCGCCGATGTCGTCGTGGTTTCGACCGCGATCAAGCGCGACAATCCGGAGCTGATGACGGCGCGGGCGCAACGCATCCCGGTAGTACGCCGCGCCGAAATGCTGGCAGAACTGATGCGGCTGAAAAGCTGCGTTGCCATTGCCGGCACCCACGGCAAGACCACCACCACCTCGATGGTCGCGACCTTGCTCGATGCCGGCGATCTCGATCCGACCGTAATCAATGGCGGCATCATCAACGCCTACGGCACCAATGCGCGGCTCGGGGCCGGCGACTGGATGGTGGTCGAGGCCGACGAGAGCGACGGCACCTTCCTGAAGCTGCCGGCCGATGTCGCCATCGTCACCAATGTCGACCCCGAGCATCTCGATCACTTCAAGACCTTCGAGGCGGTGCAGGACGCCTTCCGCAGCTTCGTCGAGAACGTGCCGTTCTATGGCTTTGCGGTGATGTGCATCGATCATCCCGTCGTGCAGGCCCTCGTCGGCAAGATCGAGGACCGCCGCATCATCACCTATGGCGAGAACCCGCAGGCCGATGCCCGGCTGGTCGATCTCAATCCGGGCGGCGGCGGCTCGCGTTTCAAGGTGATGTTCCGCAACCGCAAGAGCGGCGCGACGCACGAGATTCCCGACATCGTGCTGCCGATGCCGGGCCGGCACAACGCACTCAATGCTACCGCCGCGATCGCCGTGGCCCACGAGCTCGGGCTTTCCGACGATGTCATCCGCAAGGCGATCGCCGGCTTCGGCGGCGTCAAGCGCCGCTTCACCAAGACCGGCGAATGGAACGGCATCACCGTGATCGATGATTACGGTCACCACCCGGTCGAGATCGCGGCGGTGCTGAAGGCCGCGCGCGAATCCTATAACGGCAGGATCATCGCCGTGGTGCAGCCGCATCGCTTCACCCGCCTGCGCCAGCTGTTCGAGGAATTCTGCACCTGCTTCAACGACGCCGATGCGGTGATCGTCGCCGAGGTCTATCCGGCCGGCGAGACGCCAATCCCCGGCATCGACCGCGACCATTTCGTGCTGGGCCTGCGCGCGCACGGCCATCGCGACGTCATTCCGCTGCCGAATCCGGGCGAACTGGCAAAGCTGGTCCGCGGCCTTGCGACTGGCGGCGATCTCGTTGTCTGCCTCGGCGCCGGCAACATCACGCAATGGGCTTATGCGCTGCCGGGCGAATTGAAGGCGCTGGGGTAACCGAAATGCTGAACTCAGATATCGCCGCATGTCGCGCTCGGCTCTCTCCCCGCTTGTGGGGGAGAGGTGGAGAGGGGGGTGCCACAAACGCCGACCGAGCCTGCGGCTCACCCCTCTCCCTAGCCCTTCCCCACAAGGGGGGAGGGAACGGGAGCAGTGAGCCCGCACGTGGCGAGCTTCGCGGCGATTGCGCGCTCCAATGACCTTCCCCGACATCACGCCCGAGCTCAAGGCCGCGATGCCGGAGTTGCGCGGCCGGTTGCTCGCGAACCAGTCGCTGGCGGAGTTGACCTGGTTTCGCGTCGGCGGTCCGGCGCAGCTGTTGTTCACGCCGTCGGACGAGGATGATCTGGCTTATTTCCTCAAATCGCTGCCGAAGGAGCTGCCGGTCTATGTGGTCGGCGTCGGCTCCAATCTGATCGTGCGCGATGGCGGACTGCCGGGCGCAGTGATCCGGCTGTCGCCGCGTGCCTTTGGCGAGACCGGCGCAGACGGCGATGTCGTCAGCGCCGGCGCTGCCGCGCTCGACAAGCGGGTGGCGGAAACTGCAGCTGCCGCCGGCATCGGTGGTCTCGAATTCTTCTTCGGCATTCCCGGCACCATCGGCGGGGCGCTGCGGATGAATGCCGGCGCCAATGGCGGCGAGACCAAGGATGTGCTGATCGAGGCGCGCGGTGTCGGCCGCGACGGCCAGCGGCACAGCTTTACCAATGCCGATATGAAGTTCGTCTACCGCAACAGCGGCGTCGATCCTTCCATCATCTTCACTGCGGCGCGCTTTCGCGGCTCGATCGCAGACCCGGAGGCGATCCGCGCGCGGATGGCGGAGGTGCAGAACCATCGCGAGACCGCGCAACCGATCCGCGAAAAAACCGGCGGCTCGACCTTCAAGAATCCACCGGGCCAGAGCGCGTGGAAATTGATCGACGCCGCCGGCTGCCGCGGCCTGCGCCTCGGCGGCGCGCAGGTGTCGGAAATGCACTGCAACTTCCTCATCAACACCGGCAACGCCACCGGCCACGACATTGAGACGCTTGGTGAAACCGTGCGTGCGCGGGTCAAGGAAAATTCCGGAATCGAGTTACAGTGGGAAATCAAGCGGATCGGAATTTAGTTGTCATTCCGGGGGCGCGAAGCGCAGCCCGGAATCCCGAGATTCCGGGTCTGGTCCTTCGGACCATCCCGGAATGACACCGGAGATGGATCAAGACGATGCGCATCACCATTCTTTTCGGCGGCACCAGTAAGGAATGTCTGGTCTCGGTGGCGAGCGCTCAGGCGCTGCATCAGGCCTTGCCGGAGGCCGAGCTGTGGTTCTGGGACAGCGACAACACCGTGCATGAAGCCGAACCTGCGGCGCTGCTCGCCCATACCAGGCCGTTCGAGGAGCCGTTCAAGCCAAAAGCGCCGAGCCTGGGCACGATCGAGCAGGCGCTCGACAGGGCGCAGGCCGAGAACCGCCTGCTGGTGCTGGGACTGCATGGCGGCATCGCCGAGAACGGCGAGTTGCAGGCGATGTGCGAAATGCGCGGAATCCCTTTCACCGGCTCCGGCTCAGCCTCGTCGCATCTGGCGTTCGACAAGGTCGCGGCCAAGCGCTTCGCGGCGATTGCGGGCGTAACATCGCCGGCCAGTGTGACGCTTGAAAACGCCGAACAGGCGCTCGCCGAATATGGCAGGCTGATCGCAAAGCCGGTCAAGGATGGATCGAGCTACGGCCTGATCTTCGTCAATGCGAGCCAGGATCTCGTCGCCGTCCGCAATGCCGCCAGGGCCGAGGAATATCTGATCGAGCCGTTCATCTCCGGTGTGGAGGCCACCTGCGGCGTCCTCGAGAATCTCGATGGTTCGCTGGTGGCGCTGCCGCCGATCGAAATCATCCCGGCGGGCGGCGGCTTCGACTACACCGCGAAATATCTCGCCAAGGCGACGCAGGAAATCTGCCCGGGGCGGTTTTCGCCCGAGGTCAGCGCTGAAATCATGGACCGGGCGCTGCGGGCGCATCGCGCCTTGTCGTGCAGAGGTTACTCGCGCACCGACTTCGTCGTCTCAGCAAAGGGGCCGATCTATCTTGAAACCAACACGCTTCCGGGCCTGACCAAGGCTTCGCTTTACCCGAAAGCGCTGAAGGCCCACGGCATCGAATTCGCCGACTTCCTGCGTGACCAGATCGCGCTCGCAGCCCGCCGCGCTGGGCGATAGTCCGGTTCCAAATCGGCGAGGAACCGTGCCTGGAACCGCGGCTTCCGGTTCCATGGTTAAAAGTCTCACCAATATGCGGCAAGCCCCTCACAGCGCGCATCAAATCGCATCCTGGTTAACCAGTCTTTACCTTTTGTTTACCAGGACGTCCGAAGGTTAACGCCAGCGGCGCGTGTGGCGCTTGGCTACCGGGGCGTGAGCTGTCGCGGATTTCCGCTTCGACGACCGCAGCGAGGGACAGGGGGCCTTATTGTTTGTGGCCTTGAGACCAAAACCCAGCCCGGCATGACCGAGACGTCATCTGTGCCAGACCGCGCAACTGATTGCGGGTCACAACGTTTGACGGGCTCGTGCAATGGATGATGCAGGACGCCTCACCCGATCGCAGAGATCGCAGAGGCCCCAAGCTGATCTGAGGGCGGCTGCCATTGGCGCGGCCGTGCTGTTGCGCGAGTGGATTGTGCGCGAGTGGTCTCGGCCTCAGCGGGCTCGTGCCGCGGCAACGCCGGCGCCTTTCGAGCGCGAGGAACAGCCGCACCGCCTGATCGCCTTCATCGAACGCTATGTGCCGAAACGCGTCGGCGTCGCCGCGACCGTGCTGATGCTGCTCGGCAGCGCGGCATTCGGTATCGTCAGGGGCGGCCATGTCGACGAATTCACCGCGGCCCTGAGCGATGCCCGCAACGCGCTGGCGAATTCCGCCGGCTTCCGCATCAAGACCGTCGTCATCAACGGCCGCAAGCAGCTGACCCAGGACGAGGTGCTGGCGATCGGCGGCGTCAACGGCCGCTCGTCGCTGTTGTTTTTGGACGCCGATGCGGTTCGCAGTCAGCTCAAGGCCAATCCCTGGATCGCCGACGCCACCGTCCTGAAATTCTATCCGAGTCAGCTCCAGATCGACATCGTCGAGCGTTCGGCCTTCGCGCTGTGGCAGCTCGACGGCCATTTGTCTGTCATCGCCGATGACGGCGCGGTGCTCGAGCCCTATGTGACGCGGCGCTTCGTCTCGCTGCCGCTGGTGGTCGGCAAGGGAGCCGAGACCCATGCCAAGGATTTCCTGGCGCTGCTGGCGCGCTATCCGCAGGTGCAGTCGGCGACCAAGGCGGCGATCTTCGTCGGCCAGCGGCGCTGGAACCTGCGCCTCAATGACGGTCTCGACGTCAAGCTGCCGGAACACGACGTCGGCAAGGCGCTCGCCGAATTGAGCAAGCTCGACCAGGAAGACAAGCTGTTCTCCCGCGATATCGTCGCCATCGACATGCGGCTGCCGGACCGGCTGGTGGTGCAATTGTCCGACGAGGCGGCGAAGGCCCGCGAAGATCAGCTGAGCAAGGACAAGAAGCCGAAGAAAAAGGCCGGTGACGCATGACCGGACTTAATCGCAGCCAGACCCCGAAGACCCGGCCGGTACCGCAGAAGCGCACCGCGATGGTGGTGTCGCTCGACATCGGCACCAGCAAGATCGCCTGCATGATCGCGCGGCTGAAGCCGAGCCAGCCCAGCGAGGCGCTGCGCGGCCGCACCCATGCGGTGGAATTGATCGGCCACAGCCAGATCCAGTCGCGCGGCGTCAAGGCCGGCGCGGTGGTCGATCCGCTCCAGTGCGAGCAGGCGGTGCGTCAGGCCGTGGCGCTGGCCGAGCGCATGGCCAAGGTCCGGATCGAATCCGTCCTGCTGTCGGTTTCAGCGGGCAGGCTGCAGGGCCAGCTGATCGAGGCCGCCTCCGACATCAGAGGCGGCGCGGTGACGCCGGCCGATATCAGCCGCATCACTTCGGCCGGCATGCGCCACGCCACCGCCGACGGCCGTACCGTGCTGCATGCGCTGCCGGTCAGCTACGCGCTCGATGGCGTCAAGGGCGTTCGCGACCCGCGTGGCATGGTGGCGCGGCAGTTCGGGGTCGACATGAACGTCATCACCTCGGATGCGACCGTTGCCAAGAATCTGATGCTGGTGGTCGAGCGCTGCCACCTCAATGTCGAGGCCATGGCGGCTGCCCCCTATGTCGCCGGCCTGTCGGTGCTGACCGATGACGAGGCCGATATCGGCGCCGCCGTGGTCGAGATGGGGGCAGGGACCACCACGATCGCGATCTATTCCGGCGGCCGCATCGTGCATGCCTCGGGCTTTGCCCTCGGCGGCCAGCACGTCACGATGGATCTTGCGCGCGGGATCAGCGCGTGCATTGCGGATGCCGAGCGAATCAAGACGTTATATGGCAGTGTGCTGACCGGCGGGTCTGACGCGCGCGAATTGATGTCCGTACCGACGGCGGGCGATCAGGAGCGCGATGTACCGCAGATCGTCTCCCGCGCCACAATCGCAAACATCATCCGGCATCGCGCCGAGGAGATCTTTGAAATGGTCCGGGACCGCCTGAAGGATTCGCCTTTGGCGGCGGAGCCGAAAGCCTCCGTGGTCCTGAGCGGAGGCGCCTCGCAGCTCACCGGCACCCTCGACCTGGCGACCCGGATTCTCGGCCGTCCGGTGCGGATCGGCCGTCCGCTCGGCTTCAGCCGGCTGCCCAACGAGGCCAAGAGCGCGTCCTTCGCGGTGCCGACCGGGCTCCTGGTCTATCCGCAATATGCGCACCTAGAACATGTCGAACCGCGGAATACGCGGCAGCTCAGGACAGGGACTGACGGCTATTTCGGAAAGGTCGGACGATGGCTTCGCGAGGGCTTCTGATGATTCTTTCCCAACCCATTTCAACCACTCCCGCGGCCGCCGGCCGGGGCGAACCCACGCGCGCGTGATCGAGAGGCAACCATGACTATCAATCTCAATGTCCCTGATATCAGCGAGCTGAAGCCGCGGATCACCGTGTTTGGCGTTGGTGGCGCCGGTGGCAATGCCGTCAACAACATGATCACTGCGGGACTGCAGGGGGTCGATTTCGTCGTCGCCAATACCGACGCGCAGGCGCTCACGATGTCGAAGGCGCAGCGCATCGTGCAGATGGGCACCCAGGTGACCCAGGGCCTCGGCGCCGGTTCGCAGCCTGACGTCGGCGCCGCCGCCGCACAGGAAGTGATCGATGAGCTTCGCGATCATCTCACCGGCGCCAACATGGTGTTCGTCACCGCCGGCATGGGCGGCGGCACCGGCACCGGGGCAGCCCCGGTGATCGCCAAGACCGCGCGCGACATGGGCATCCTCACCGTCGGCGTCGTCACCAAGCCGTTCCACTTCGAAGGTGCGCGCCGCATGCGCACGGCGGAAGCCGGCATCCTCGAACTGCACAAGGTGGTCGACACGCTTCTGATCATCCCGAACCAGAACCTGTTCCGGGTGGCCAACGAGAAGACCACCTTCGCCGACGCCTTCGCGATGGCCGACCAGGTGCTCTATTCGGGCGTGGCCTGCATCACCGACCTGATGGTCAAGGAAGGTCTGATCAATCTCGATTTCGCCGACGTCCGCGCCGTGATGCGCGAGATGGGCAAGGCGATGATGGGCACCGGCGAAGCCTCCGGCGACAAGCGGGCGCTGACCGCAGCGGAAGCCGCGATCGCCAACCCGCTGATCGACGATTCCTCGATGAAGGGCGCCAAGGGCCTGCTGATCTCGATCACCGGCGGCAAGGATCTGACCCTGTTCGAAGTCGACGAAGCCGCGACCCGGATTCGCGAGGAGGTCGATCAGGACGCCAACATCATCGTCGGCGCCACCTTCGACGAAGCGCTCGACGGCATCATCCGCGTCTCCGTCGTCGCCACCGGCATCGAGCAGGCCGCGATCTCGCGCAACACCGGCACGCCGCAGGGGCCGGCCCAGGCGCAGGCCCAGGGTCAAGCCCATGCGCCGGTCAATGTCGTGAACACGAACGGATCGACCGATTCGCGGCTCGCCGACCTGACCGCACGGCTGCGGGCCGACAATGCCCGCCTGGCCGAGCGGGCCCAGAAACTCGAAGCCTCGATGCAGCCCCAGGCCGCACCGGCGGCCCC
>DASZTN010000023.1:0-10189 GCA_035547995.1 Bradyrhizobium sp.
CTGGGAGAGCGCGAAGTAAGCCGTAAACCATCGCGCAGGGAAAGCCGGCGCGCTCCGGTTCACCTGTGGTCCTACCCCCGTGCTTTTTTATTTGCACGGGGCCCATGGGTGCGATCGGCACCCGGCTTTCCCCGCGCCCTCTCTTGAGGGTCGCGCTGTGCCCTCCAGTTCATGAGGGACAAGAATGATGCAAAACTCGGGCACGTCGTGCCGCGAGGATGCCGGCTTATATCCACACCGCTGTATGACATGTGAATCGAAATTTCCGAGCCGCTTCTGTCTCACAACGCCCTCAATTGCAGTCCGTCATTGCGAGCGAAGAGCGCCTAGGGTGGGTTAGCCGAAGGCGTAACCCACCAGCTTTCCGTCTCAAGATCGGTGGGTTACGCTTCGCTAACCCACCCTTGGTCAGACCAACGCGGGCCGCCTCTAGAACGTGAAAAGCACGGAGGCGTACCAGGAATATTGATCGGTCTCATTGGTGTTCTCGATGCCGCGCCTGACATAGCCGAGCAGATGATAGTGGTCGCTCAGATCATAGCGCCAGCCGATGCCGACACTGGTCGTCGCCGGCGTACCCCGTCGATCGGCGGTCTGATGAAAGAGCTCTGCCCCGATCTGAAGCTTGGGCAAGATCTGATAGGTCAGGACGGCGCCGACCTGACAAAAATCTACGGCACGAATTTCGCTGAAGGTGCAGCCGCCGCCACCGAAGGCGGACCAGCCTCCGCTCCAATCCTTCTGCACCCAGACCGGCAGCAGCAGCGAGGCGTGGTTATCGCCGACCGTGTTCGAGCCGCTGGGAAGGAAGATGCGCGGGAATACACTGACATCGAGGCCGAACGTATCCTGATGCAGGAAACGATATTTGGCGGCGAGCTCGACATTGCTCATGGCGACATTGGTGCCCTCGCCGATCGTCTGGTCGAAACCGGCCGGCAAGGTTGCGGTGAGTTGGAGATCGGGCGCCGCACCGTAATTGAAATCAATGCCGTTCTCGCCGGACACGCCGGTACGCGTCGATGTGCCGTCACTGAACGTGTAGATCTCGAAATGCCTGTAGTCGGTCGGCTCCGGATCGTCGGAAACATAGGGCGGCCCCGCAGCGGCTGATCGTGTCAGCGCCGCCAGCACCAGAGTCCCAGATATCAGCGAGCGCATCGGAGTTGCGCAGCAACGGATCATCGATCGCATGAACCGGGTTGAGGTTGCGCTCGTGTAGTATATGCTACATCTTTACATGTCGAGTTCCATTTTACTACATCGGGAGAAACCAGCGTGAACATCGAGGCAGCTGTCGATCCTGGGAGCGAGCTCGATCGCATGCTGCGGCACGCCGGACAGCGGCTTGGTGCGACCGGGCTGCGCGTTGCAAAATTCATCGACGAAAATCGTCAACTCGTTCTGGCCAGCTCTGCCGCCGCCCTGGGCGCGCAGATCGGCACCTCCGACGCCACGGTGCTGCGCACGATACAAACCCTGGGCTTCGCCAGTCTCGCCGAGCTGAAGGCCGCGATCCTGAATTCGGAAACCGTATCGACGCCGGCCGACGACATGCGGCGCACCCTGATCGATCTCGAGAAGACCACCGGCGAAGCGCTCGACAGTGTCCTGCAGGTGCACCGGGAGGGGCTCAACATCCTGCAATCGGCCACCTGCCGCGCTCGGATCGCCGCAGCAGTCCGCGTGCTCGATGGCGCCGAACGCATCGCCGTGTTCGGGATCGGCCCATCCTCGGCGCTTGCGACCTATGTCTCCATATTGCTGGGCCGAAGCGGGCGCCGCAGCCGGACCATCAATGCGACGGGCTCCATGCTGGCCGATCAGCTGCTCGATTTGCGCGCCGGGGATGCCCTGCTCGTTCTCGCCTATGGCCGCCTGTATCGCGAAGTGAAGGCGCTGTTCACTGAGGCCAGAGCACTGTCGCTGCCGACGGTTCTGATCACCGAGGCCGATGACACGCCGCTCGCCAAACTGGCCGATGTCTGCGTTGCGATTCCCCGCGGGCGGCCTGGCCAGGTCGCGCTGCATGGTACGACGCTGGTTGGCCTGGAAACCCTGATCCTTTCGCTTGCCGCAGCGAATCCGAACGCGGCGCTGGCCTCGCTCGACAATCTCAATCGGCTGCGGCGGGCGACCGAAGCTCAGACCAAAAGCACAAGATCGTCCTGAGCCGAGGGCTGAAGAAGGACACGCGCACATGAATCAGGAAATCGAACGCAGCAAGGTTCCGGAAGTCACGCTGATCTTCTGGATCATCAAGGTGCTGGCGACAACGCTTGGCGAAACCGGCGGCGATGCCGTTTCGATGTCCCTGAACCTCGGCTACGCCATCAGCAGCGGCATCTTCATCGGCATCTTCGCCCTCGCGGTCGTCGCCCAGATCTCCGCGAAGAAGTTTTATCCGTTTCTGTACTGGTTCGTCATCGTCGCCACCACGACGGCAGGAACCACCATGGCCGACTTCGCCGACCGCTCTCTCGGGATCGGCTATCCCGGCGGCGCTTCGCTGCTGTTTGCGCTTTTGATGGCCTCGCTGGCGATATGGTACTGGGCGGAAGGATCGATCTCGGTCAATACGGTTTCGACGCCCAGGATCGAGACGTTCTACTGGGTGGCGATCCTGTTCTCGCAAACGCTGGGCACGGCGCTTGGCGACTGGATGGCTGATACCAACGGCCTTGGCTATGGCGACGGTTCGCTGGTGTTCGGCGCCGGTCTCGCGCTGATTGCCGCCGCCTATTTCTTCACTGGCATTTCGCGGACGCTGTTGTTCTGGGCGGCCTTCATCCTGACGCGGCCGCTCGGCGCCACGCTGGGCGACCTGCTCGACAAGCCCTTGAGCGATGGCGGGCTGGCATTCAGCCGCTTCTATGCCTCAGGGATTCTCGCCGCGCTTATCATCGCCTGCGTGGCGCTACTGCCGCAGCGCGCCGGCACGCATCCCGGCAAGCCGCGGGCGAGCGAAGCCTGAATTGGACGAATGGCAAATCCCGCGGCTCGGCGTTACCGAAGCCTGCTCAACAGCGCGACGAAGATCTCACGCTCCCTGGCATCGAGTGGCGCCAGCGTTTCCTTGGATATCGCAAGGGCATTCGGCGTCGCTTTCTCGGCCAATTGCTGACCTGCACGCGTGAGGCTCACCAGCAGCCGCCGGCCGTCTTCGGGGTCAGGGCTGGTCTCGGTCAGTCCGCGTGCGGTGAGCCGATCGATTACGCCCTTGATGGTGGCGACATCCATCGATGTCAGCCGTCCCAACTGGTTCTGCGAGCACGGCCCGGTTTCGACGAGCTTGGCCAGCGCCGCCCATTGCGTCGGCGTCAGATTGATCCCGATCTCACGCGCAAAGATCGTGGCGTGGCGTTGCGACACCTGGCGCAGGATAAAGCCGACCTGCTCGTCGAGAATATAGCTCGCCTTGGAGGGCTTCGCGCTTCGCTTTGGCGAACCGTTTTTGCTCATCCGCGTCCCCGCCCTTGATATCGCTAAAGCCTGTTCGGCTCTGATTGAATCAGAACCGGGCTCTGGCTTTTGTTTTGACGCGTTTTCTTCACGCGACTTCGCTCGAAAACGCTCTGATTACTCTAACTACAATGCCAGATGCGCGTCGCGGATATCAGGACGTGCATCAAGCTCGCTCATGGTGCCGCTGAAGCAGATGCGCCCGCGTTCGATGATATAGGCGCGGTCGGAGATCAGCCGTGCGAAATGCAAATTCTGCTCGGAGACGATGATGCTGACGCCGGCCTTCTTCACCGTCAAAATCGCCTCGATCATCTGCTCGACGATCTTGGGCGACAGTCCTTCCGACGGCTCATCGAGCAGCACCAGCGACGGATTGCCCATCAGCGTGCGCGCAATCGTCAGCATCTGCTGCTCGCCGCCGCTCATCCGTCCGCCGGCGCGGCCGCGCATCTCGCCGAGATTGGGGAACAGCGCGAACAGCTTTTCCGTGGTCCAGTGCGGAGTATCAGGCCTTGGCGGCTGACGGCCGACTTCCAGATTCTCCTCCACCGTGAGATCGGTAAAGATCCGCCGCTCCTCCGGCACATAGCCGAGCCCGCTGCGGACAATCGCATGCGTCGGCTCGTTGGTGACATCCCTGCCCTCGAAGGTGATGCGGCCGGTGCGCTGCGCCACCAGGCCGACGATCGAGCGAAACGTCGTGGACTTGCCGGCGCCATTGCGGCCGAGCAGTGCGACCACCTCGCCATCACCGACCTCGAGCGCGATATCGAACAGGATATGGGCGGGACCGTAATGGCTGTTGAGATCCTCAACGCTGAGCTTCATGCCGTCGCTCCCTCGCGATGGCGGGCGTCATAGACGAGGCCTTCGCCGAGATAGATGGCGCGGACCTGCGGATTGCCGCGAACCTCGGCCGGCGAGCCCTCGGCAATCAACGTGCCGCGATTGAGCACCAGGATGCGGTCGGCATGTTCGAACACCACGTCCATGTCATGCTCGGTAAAGAGCACGCCGATCGATTGTTCCTTGGCGATGCGCGCCGTGAGACGCATCAGATCGATCCGTTCGCGCGGCGCCATGCCGGCGGTGGGCTCGTCCATCAACAGCAGCTTCGGCTGATTGGCGAGGGCGACCGCAAGCTCAAGCCGCTTGAGATCGCCATAAGCGAGTTCACCGCATGGGCGCTCGGCATAGCCTCCCATGCCGACCAGTTCCAGAAGGCGGACTGCTTCATCCCGCGCGAATTTCGGCGCCGAGCCCCACAGATTGAACAGGCGCCGTTCGAACGACACCAGCGCCACCTGGACGTTTTCCCGCACCGTCATGGTCGGAAACGTCGCGGTGATCTGGAAGGTGCGCCCGACACCGAGCCGCCAGATCACACGCGGTTTCCTGCCGGCAGTGTCCTCGCCCAGCAACACGATCCGGCCGCTGTCGGGAACGTTCTGGCCGTTGAGCATATCAAAGCAGGTGCTCTTTCCCGCGCCGTTCGGACCGATCAGCGCCAGGATCTCGCCGGCCTGCAGCGAGAACGAGACTCCGCGCACGGCATGAATGCCGCCGTAGGATTTGGTCAGGCCTTCAACCGACAGCAACGCAGGTGCGACGCTCATTCGGCGCTCTCCACTTGCGACTTGAGAAGCGGTGATGTCGACGACGCCGCGCGGCGGCGATGACGGATCGTTTCGATCGTTCCGACAATGCCCTTTGGAAAGACGACCACGATCAGAACGATAAAGGCGCCGAGCACCAGCTTCGACAGATCGGTCTGGCTCACCAGCCAGATGTTGAGCGCCTTGTAGACGATGGCGCCGACGACCGCGCCCGAAACGGTCTCGATGCCGCCGAGCAGCACCATCACCAGCGCATCGACCGAGAGCGAGATGCCGAGCGTATCCGGAAACACGCTGCCTTTCAGATAGGCGAACAGCGCGCCGGCGACACCCGCCACCGTGCCTGCGATCACGAAGGCGGTCCACTGGATCCGCTTGCCGTTGATGCCGATCGCCTCACTGCGCAGCAAGGAATCGCGCGTTGCTCGCAGCGCATAGCCGAACGGCGAGAACACCGCGATCCGCAAGCCAGCCACCGCAAGCGCGGCGATGCCGACCGACAGCCAGTAGAAATGCGACGGGCTCGACGCCCACCGCTCCGGCCATACCCCGAGGATTCCGTTGTCGCCGCCGGTCACCGTCACCCACTGGAAGGCGACCGACCAGACGATCTGCGCGAACGCCAGCGTCAGCATCGCGAAATAGACGCCGGACAGTTGCACGGCGAAGAAGCCGAACACGACAGCGCCAAGGCACCCCAAGAGCGGACCAAGCAACAGGCAGACGATCATCGGCAGCCCGGCCATCTTGGCAAGCAGCGCAACGCCATAGGCGCCAAGGCCGAAATAGGCGGCATGCCCGAACGACGCGAGGCCGCCGACCGCCATCAGGAAATGCAGACTGGCGGCAAAGATCACGAAGATCGCGATCTCCGCACCGACGGTCAGGAGATAATTGCCGCCGACCAACGGCAGCACCAGCGCGACCAGCAAGGCGGCGAGCGCGGCCAGGCGCTCATTCGAGGTCAGCGGCCGCCATGGATTCACCGTCAGTCCAGGCGTGCGCCGCGATGGCGCCTCCT
The DNA here is from genome assembly GCA_035547995.1 of Bradyrhizobium sp. Taxonomy (GTDB): domain Bacteria; phylum Pseudomonadota; class Alphaproteobacteria; order Rhizobiales; family Xanthobacteraceae; genus Bradyrhizobium. The sequence continues at coordinate 6,103 of DASZTN010000023.1, forward strand.
GCTTGCCGAACAATCCCCAGGGCCGGACGATCAGCACCGCGGCCATCACCAGGAACACCAGGATGATCGATATCTTCGGGAAGATGAGGATGCCGAAGGCGTTGAGTTCGGACACCAGCACCGAGGCCACGAACGCGCCGATGATGCTGCCCAGACCGCCGATCACCACCACCACGAACACGTCGACGATGATGCGTAAGTCCAGCCCGTGATACACGGCATCGCGCGGGATCTGCAGCGCGCCGCCGAGCGCCGCCAGGAACACGCCGACGGCAAAGACGCTGGTGAACAGCCATTTCTGATTGACGCCGAGCGCGGCAACCATGTCACGGTCCTGGGTCGCAGCGCGAACCAGCACGCCCCAGCGCGTGCGCTGGAACAGAAGCCAGAGGATGCCGAGCACGACAGGCCCCAGCACGATCAGGAACAGGTCGTAACTTGGAATGCTTTGCCCGAAGAAATCCACCGCGCCTTTAAGACCCGGCGCGCGGCGCCCCAACTGATCGCTCGGCCCCCAGATCAGGATCACCAGATCCTCGACCATCAAGGTCAGACCGAAGGTGGCCAGCAACTGAAACAGCTCGGGCGCATGATAGATCCGCCGCAGCAGCACCATTTCGACGAGCACGCCGATCAAAGCGACGATGACGGCGGCAGCGACGATGCCGCCCCAAAATCCGATCGCGCCTTCGAGGCGCTCGGTCAGGGTGAACGCGACATAGGCACCGAGCATATAGAAGGCGCCATGCGCGAAATTCACGATCCGCGTGACGCCGAAAATGATCGACAGGCCGGACGCGACCAGGAACAGCGATGCCGCACTGGCCAAACCTGTCAGGAATTGAGCGACGTAAAAGGCCATTTGCGTCCGCGCTGTTCTCGCACATTGGCTTCATCCTTCGAGACGGCACTTCGCGCCTCCTCAGGATGAGATCTTAAATCCCCACGGTGAGGAGCGCGGCAACGCCGCGCATCTCGAACCATGAGGCCGTTCAGAGCGCCCGAAGTTTCAGTCCTTCGGACGAAGCTTTTCGACTTCCGCATCATCAGGCAGATAGTCCGAGCCCTTACGATAGACGGTATCGACCATAATGCCCTTGCCGTCCTTGAGCGCGGTCTTGCCGGTGAAGGCGCCGAGCGTCGATTGATGATCGATCTTGCGGAAGGTGATCTCGCCGAATGGCGACGGCACGGAAATTCCCTCCGCCGCGGCAATGAGCTTGTCGGTGTCGGTCGATCCCGCCTTGGTCAGAATGGCGGCGGCGGCCTTGATGGTCTCGTAGCCGACGATCGAGCCCAGCCGCGGATAATCGTTGTACTTGGCCTGATAGGCCTTCAAAAACGCCTCGTGCTCCGGCGTCTTGATGTTGTACCAGGGATAGCCGGTGACGATCCAACCCTCCGGCGTTTCATCCTTGAGCGGATCGAGATATTCCGGCTCGCCGGTGAGGAAGCTGACGACCGAGCGGTTCTTGAACAGGCCGCGGGTGTTGCCTTCGCGCACGAATTTGACGAGGTCGGCACCGAAGGTGACGTTGAGAATGGCGTCGGGATTGGCTGCCGCGAGCGCCTGGACTACCGGGCCTGCGTCGATCTTGCCCTGCGGCGGCCATTGTGCCTCGACCCACTGGATGTCGGGCCGCTTCTTCGCCATCAGTTCCTTGAACACCGCAACCGCCGACTGGCCGTATTCATAGTTCGGCGCGACCGTCGCCCAGCGCTTGGCCGGCAATTTTGCCGCCTCCTCGACCAGCATCGCCGCCTGCATGTAGTTCGATGGACGCAGGCGGAAGGTGTATCGGTTGCCCTTCGACCAGGTGATGGCGTCGGTCAGGGGCTCAGCCGCGAGGAAAAACACCTTCTTCTGTTTGGCGAAGTCGCTGACCGCAAGGCCGATATTGGACAGGAAGGTGCCGGCAAGCATCGCGACATTGTCGCTCGATACCAGCTCGTTGGCGGCGGTCTGCGCGTCCGCCGGCTTGCCACCGTCGTCCTTGGAAATCACCACCAGCTTCTTGCCGTTGATGCCGCCGGCGGCATTGATCTCATCGACCGCGAGCTGCCAGCCCTTGCGATAGGGCTCCGTGAACGCCGGCAACAACGAATAGCTGTTGATCTCCCCGATCTTGATCTCGTCCTGCGCCATGGCGGAATTCGCCATGCCGGCGAACGCGATCGCCAATGTCGCCCCTACAAGATACCGTCGCATCCCTTACCTCCAGTGTTGAGACTATCTCAGACCGTCCTCGCCCTTGATTTCGGCAACCGTCAGGCCGCCCACCCGGGGCAGCGGCCTGCCGCTATCGGTGACGGCAACGGCCACCATGATCTCGTTGGCGCGCGGCGCGTCGTTGATCTGCACTTCCATGCCGTCAAAATGGCTGCGCACGAAGGCTGCGTCCTTGTGGCCCAGCGGGATGTCCAATGTCGTTCCCGGACCGCCCCGCTTTTTCGAAGACGGAATCAATGCCGCCCCCTTGCTCAGCACCTTGCGCACCGGCGTGCCCATTTTCGGATGCAAGATCGCGGCCGCGTGCTCCAGCTCGCCATTTTCGCCGACCGCCGCCGCCTTGCCGTAGCTATGCGCCTTGGCGCCATCGATGCCGAGTGCGGCAACCGCCCTTTTCGTGAGCAATTCGCCGAGTTCCTCACCAATGGCGATCAGAGGCGAAAGGTCTTCGACGTAACGGCCGGCGAAGGGGTTTTCGATCACGGCGATCGCGGCCGCACGCCGGGTCGGCGGCGCAATGGTCTTTCCCATCTCGATATGGGTTTCCTCGACCACCGTGACGATCTTGCGAATGACGGCACTCATGGCTTTGACCTCATTCCCTGACTTTGACCAATGACCTCAGGCATGCACAGGCTGCTCGATCGCACCGGTCAGAAACTTTCGCGTCGACCGGCGCTGTTCGACCGCGACGACAACCGTCTCACCGTGCAGGCGAAGTGCGGCGGCTTCAATTAATCCTTTGGCGAGTAAGGCGCGCGCGCAAGCCGCGCCCGCCTCAAGTGCGGCTTCAATATCCGGATACGACAATTGCCCGACTTCGCGTGTGACGAGGCGTTCGCCCAGGTCGCTATCTGGCTGCAGATCCTGCGCCGGGCAGCGGACGATGGCCGGATGGCCGGGCAGATCGACGGCGTTGGCGATGATGGTCGCAGCCGCATCGGCCTGGGATGCCGTTCTTGCCAGCACGGTGACGGCATCGGCGATGCCGAGCGAGAAGCTGCGCCCGTGGCGTCCGCTGGTGGCAACGCCGCGTGAAGCATCATCGGCATCGATGGTCATGGTACGCATTACGCCGAGCCGGTCCGGGCGATCGATCAGCCCGATCCCGAAATGCTGCCCCTGCGCCAAATGCAGTGCGATGTCGCCGCCATTATTGACGTAGGCGCGATCGAGCTCGGCTACCTTCACCATCGCGCCGAGAATCTCTTCCGCCACGCTGCCGGCGACTGCAGCCATCGGCGTGATGAAGCGGTCGGCGGCAAACGGCGCGACCGCGGCGTGCATGCGCCGCGCGACGTTGCCTTTCAGTCGGCATTGCCCGGGATCGGCCGCCCGGCGCAACCCGCCGAGTTCCGCGCACAACTCATCGAGCAGGCCCGTGAAGCGGCTCGCCGCGGCTTCATAGCCCGCCTTCACCGCTGCCTTTTGTCCGTTCGCCTCGATGATCAGATCGATCGGGCCGTCCTGCAAATGCAGCCGCTTGCCATCGGAAAGAAGCGCGATTTGCGGAAGCCTTCTCATGCGCGTCGGCCCGGTTGCCAAGGCATCTGACGGATCTCGGTGCTGTCCTTCAGCGACGATAATGGGCGGACATACTCCATGTGACCGCCCAGCGCCGCATAATCCGACAGCCGCAGCGTGAACTCGATCGGCGCCACCAGCGCCGGCGTCGGCACATAGCCGAAGGCGCCTGCCGGCATCTGCGTGACATCCACCATGAAGGTGATGCCGCCGCCCGGCCAGACATAGACCGGCGCGCCGCCGCTCGTGACCCGCGTCAGCGCATCCTTCACTGAGCGCGTCAGGCGCACCGGATTGTCGGTGACACCAGCGCGCAGCGAACCACCAGCGCCG
>DASZTN010000024.1:0-23485 GCA_035547995.1 Bradyrhizobium sp.
TCCGGCGCCGGATCGCGCCAGACGACGTCCTCGGGTTTCATACCACCCATCTCGCCAAGATCCTTGCCTTGAAGACCGTGGCGCGTGCCGAGGAAATGCTTCAGAAAATATTCGTGGCCCTTGCCGGAGGAGCCGAACAGGTTCGAGCGCCAGATGAACAGATTGCGCGGGAAGTTGGCCGGATTGTCCGGATCATCGCAGGCCATGGCGATGGCACCGGACTTCAGCCCGGCGACAACGTGATCCCTGACGTCAACCCCGGCCCGGTCGGCCGCATCGCCGATCATCAGCGGATTGATATTCAGCTGAGGCGCCGAAGGCAGCCAGCCCATCCGCTCGGCCCTGGCGTTGAGGTCGATCAGGTTTCCCCGATAGGGAGCGGGGTCGGCGAGCGGCGAAAGCAGTTCGCTGACTTCAAGCTTCTCATAGCGCCACTGATCGCTATGCGCGTAGAAAAAGGATGTGCCATTCATATGGCGCGGCGGCCGCACCCAATCGAGCGCGAAGGCGAGCATGGTCCAGCCGGTCTGCGGCCTGAGCTTTTCCTGGCCGACATAATGCGCCCAACCGCCGCCGGAGACACCGATCGTGCCGCACATCATCAGCATGTTGATGATGGAGCGATAACCCATGTCCTGGTGATACCAGTGATTCATGCCGGCCCCGATGATCACCATCGCCCGGCCCTTGGTCTTCTCGGCGGTCTCCGCAAAACCGCGCGCCACCGCGATGGCCTTGTCGGCGCAGACGCCGGTGATCGGTTCCTGCCAGGCGGGCGTATAAGGCACGTTATCGCCGAAACTTCCGGCGCACTCGCCGCCGAGGCCACGGTCGAGACCATAATTGGCACAGAGCAGATCGAACACCGTCGCGACATAGACCTCCGCGCCTTGCAGCTTGAGCTTGCGTACCGGAACGTTGCGCGTGAGAACGTCGCCGCCCTGGTCATTGCCGGTGAAATGCTCGTGAAGCACGCCGCCGAAATAGGGAAAGGCGACTGCCGCGACGTCGTCGCGCCGATCAAGCAGGCTCAGCGCCAGCCGAACTTCGCTACCGGTTTCGCCATCCTTTTCCTCGAGATTCCAGCGCCCGACCGGCTCGCCGTCCTTGGGCCAGCGGTAGCCGATGGATCCTTGCGGGATGACGAGCGCATCGCCATCCTCCGCGACCGCAACCGTCTTCCAGGCCGCGCGATCCGATGCCGGGGGGCCGGACAGATCGCTCTGGCGCAGATAGCGGTCCGGCACGAAGCGATCACCGTCGCGGCGTAGCCGCACCAGCATCGGCATGTCGGTGTAGCGGCGGCAATAATCCTGGAAATATGGCACCTGCCGATCGAGGAAGAATTCGCGCAGGATGACATGCCCCATCGCCATCGCCAGCGCCGCGTCGGTGCCCTGCTTCGGATGCAGCCACAGGTCGGAGAGCTTGGCGACTTCGGCATAATCGGGGGTGATCGCCACGATCTTGGTGCCGTTGTAGCGCGCCTCGACGAAGAAATGCGCATCGGGCGTACGGGTCTGCGGAACGTTCGAGCCCCAGGCGATGATGTAAGCGGAGTTGTACCAGTCGGCCGATTCCGGCACGTCGGTCTGTTCGCCCCAGGTCTGGGGGCTCGATGGCGGCAGGTCGCAATACCAGTCATAGAAAGAGAGCAGCGTGCCGCCGATCAGGCTGAGATAGCGGGCGCCCGCCGCATAGGAGACCATCGACATCGCCGGGATCGGCGAGAAACCCACGACGCGGTCGGGGCCGAACGTCTTGATCGTGTGCACATTGGCCGCGGCGATGATCTCCGCCGCCTCGTCCCATGAACTACGGACAAAACCGCCGCGCCCCCTGACGGATTTGTAGGACCTGGCAGTCTCCGCATTGCCGGCGATCGCCGCCCAGGCTTCGACCGGTCCGAGCGTCTTGCGCGCCTCGCGCCAGGCCTTGATCAGGCGGCCGCGCACCAGAGGATATTTGATGCGGCTTGCGCTGTAGAGATACCAGCTATAGGAGGCGCCGCGAGAACAGCCGCGCGGCTCGTGGTTCGGCATGCCGGGCCGCGTGCGCGGATAGTCCGTCTGCTGCGTTTCCCAGGTAACGACGCCGCTCTTGACGTAGATCTTCCAGGAGCAAGAGCCGGTGCAATTGACGCCATGGGTCGAGCGGACGATCTTGTCGTGCTGCCAACGTTGCCGGTAGCCCTCCTCCCACATGCGGTCTTCGTCACGGAGCTCGCCGTGGCCGTCCGCGAAGCCTTCGCGGCGGCGGGAGAGATAGGTCAGACGTTCGAGAAAATGGCTCATATAGCCACCCCTTTCTCAGATTTTATCGCGACGTGTTTGCCGTTACGGGCTGCGTTGTCTCGCCCATCACCGAGGCGCGACGGACTTCGGTCAGGTAATTGAGGATGAGTGACACCCAGACGATGCCATAGAGCAGCATGAAGCAGCTCGAGTTCACCCCGAGCCAATCCAGGATTGCGCCGAACATGATCGGCAGCAGGAAGCCGCCGAGGCCGCCGGCCATGCCGACAATGCCCGAGACGGCTCCCATGTTGTCCGGAAAATCGTCAGCGATGTATTTGAAGGTCGACGCCATGCCACAGGCAAAGGCGACGCCAAGCGCCATCAGCAAACCGGTGAAGACCCAGGGAGATAGAGCGATGCCGAAACTGACCGGCCCACGAATAGTGTGCACAACCAGCTCTGTCTTCGGATAGGAGAGCAGGAACAGGGCGATCCAGGCGGCCCACAGCACCCACCAGGTGACATTGTGGGCGCCGAAGCGGTCCGACAGCCAGCCTCCGACGGCGCGAAATCCACCTCCGGGCAAGGAGAAGCAGGCCGCGAGCAACGATGCCTGAGCAATCGAGAAGCCGTACTCGTTCTTGAAATATTGCGGCATCCAGATCGACAATGCGGTGAATCCGCCAAAGACGATCGAGTAATATTGGCAATATTTCCAGACGCGCGGATCTCGCAGCACCGCGAGTTCGCGCCTCATCGTGGATCCGGCACCAGTACCGGCACCCGGATCGGGTGCAGAGAAGATCCAGAACAGTGCGGCAGTAACCAGTAGCGCTGTCGCGTAGGTCTTCGGCACCGACTCCCATCCATAATTACCAACCAGGATTGGAGCCACGAACATATTCAGCGCAGCGCCGACGGTGCCGGCGCCGAAGAATCCCATCGCAAAGCCGCGGCTCTCCTTCGGAAAGAACCGCGCCACATAGGGCGTCCCTACGGAGAAGGAAGCACCGACCAGCCCCAGCGCAAGTCCAAGCAGGAGGAATTGCCAGAGCGCGCTCGCATAGGAGGAAAGCCAGAGAGGAATCGAACAGCCGACCAGCAGGAGCATCATGATGATGCGGCCGCCGAAACGATCCGTCCAGATCCCGAGAGGCAGGCGAAACACGGCTCCGGTCAGCACCGGCGTGGCGGTGAGGAGCCCGAATTGAGTCGAGTCCAAGTTGAGCTGGGAACGGATCGGGATACCGATCACACCGAACATCGTCCACACCGCGAAGCATGCGGTGAAGGCCCAGGTAGTCGCAAAGAGCACCGACAGACTAGACTTCGGCATCTTGGCCTCGGTATCAGCTGGCCGAGGGTCAGGCGCCGCAACCGGCTTCGCAGCTTGGAGCGGCGAAGCCCGTTGGCCGTTCCCGATCCACCGGCTCATTACCGATGGGGTTTCTCCCCCATCGCTTCAATAAGCCATCTATCGCAACTCGGAGCTCCCCTTATTTGACCTATATCAAATAACCGATTGATGAATATCACATCATTTTCAGGAAATCTCTTGATGATAGGGCCCATGGCATGGAACCGCCCCTGCACGATGTAATCGCCGCCTTGCCGCTGTTTTCGGGCCTTTCGGCTGGCGGACTGCGCAGCCTTCTCAACGGCTCCGTGGTCCAGCAGGCGGCGCGGGGGATTATCCTGTTCGAACAGGGTGCGGAGCCGACCTTCCAGGCGGTCGTTCTGGAAGGCGCCGTGCACCTTCTGGGGCGGTCGGTACAGGGACAGGAAATGGTGATCGACGTCGTCGAAGCGCCCGGTCTGCTGCTGCCCGCAGCCGTGGTATCGGGCGCTCCCTATCTGATGCGCGCACAATGCATCGAGGACGTCCGCATCCTGATGATCAAGGCTGATGTCTTTCGCGCGCTTTTGTCGAGCGAGCCGCAGCTCGCACTTGCGATGATCAACTGTCTGTCGGATCAGTTCCGCGCCATGGTCCGACAAATCAAGACGCTGAAACTCCGCCCGGGCCCCCAACGTGTCGCAGCTTATCTTCTGGCTCTGACGCGGCGCCAGGGTAACGAAAACAATGTGACACTACCCTACGAGAAAGGTCTCATCGCCTCGCAACTCGGCATGACCCGCGAGAGCTTTTCACGCATCCTCGCTACGTTGCAGCGTGACATCATCCATGTCGACGGGCAGAAAGTTCATATTCGTAATCGTCATGCACTCCTGGAATTAAGCGCGCCAGATCCCATGATCGATGGGCCAGATGCATAAAGCAGCTTGAGGGCCCAGAGACCCGGCGCGGTCTCTCTCTTTTTCAGCCGACCAGTCATCACGGCTTCCTCGCCGATACGCGGCTCAATCAGAGCCGGGAACGATACTCGTCAAAAGCTCCTTGGCGCTGTTTTTCAGCACGCTTCCAAGTTCCGGCTCGTCGCGCATCATCATCATGAAATTCTTCGCATCCTTCAGCGTGATATGCGGCGGGAGCGGTGGAACGTTGGGATCGGTATAGGCTTCAAAAATGACAGGGCGGTCCGCAGCAAGAGCCTCGTCCCAGGCTGCGCCGACCCGATCCGGATGATCGACGAAGATTCCCTTCAGCCCGATCAATTCGGCATAGCGGTGATAGGGGAAATCCGGAATGCTTTGTGTCGACAAGGTCTTCCCGGCACCGATCTGGATCCGTTCCTCCCAAGTCACCTGGTTGAGGTCGCGGTTGTTGAGCACGAGAACGATCAGACGTGGATTGGACCACTTCTTCCAATATTTCGAGATCGTGATCATGACGTTCAGGCCATTCATCTGCATGGCGCCGTCCCCCATGCAGGCGATCACGGTTCGATCCGGATACGCCATTTTTCCCGCAACGGCGTAGGGCGTGCCGGCGCCAAGCGAGGCGAGGCCGCCGGAGAGCGAAGCCTTCATGCCGCGCCTGATCTTCAGGTCACGCGCATACCAGTTGGCGACCGAGCCGGAATCCGCCGTAAGGATGGCGTTGTCCGGCAGCCGCGGCGACAGCTCGTAGAACACGCGCTGCGGGTTGAGCGGCTCGGCGGACTCCATCGCCCGGTCCTTGAGTGTCTGCCACCAGGATTTGACATTATCTGCGATTTCGTCAGTCCAGGCCGTGTCGGTCTTCTGCTTCAACATCGGCAGGAGCGCGCGCAAGGTCGCGGCACTGTCTCCAACCATGTTGACCTCCATGGGATAACGCAGGCTGAGCCGGCTGCCGTCAATGTCGACCTGCACGCCTCGGGCCGAACCCGGATTGGGAAGAAATTCGCTATAGGGGAACGATGAGCCGATCATGAAGAACGTGTCGCAGCTCTTCATCAAATCCCAACTCGGCTTGGTCCCGAGCAGACCGATCGAACCGGTGACGAAGGAAAGATCGTCCGGCAGGACCGCTTTGCCCAGCAGCGCCTTTGCGACGCCCGCCTTGAGCCGCTGCGCTACGGCTATCACCTCATCAGTGGCATCAAGCGCGCCCGCGCCGACCAGCATCGCCACCTTCTTGCCTCCATTGAGGATGTCGGCCGCGGCGCGAAGCACCGCTTCGTCGGGCAGCTTTGCAGGTCCCGCATAGCCGGTACCGGTATGAGTGGCGCCGTGCGCCACTGGAGGGTCTTCGTAAGCCAGTTCCTGCAGGTCATTCGGCAGGATGACACAGGTTACGGTGCGCTTGGTGTGGGCGATCCTGACGGCGCGGTCGATCAGATGGCGAACCTGTTCGGGAACGCTGGCGAGAGCGACGAATTCGCTCGCGACGTCCTTGAACAGGTTCTGCAGGTCCACTTCCTGCTGATAGCTTGCGCCCAGCGATGTCCTTGCCTGCTGGCCGAGCAGCGCCACCACCGGCACATGGTCGAGCTTGGCATCGTAAAGACCGTTGAGCAGGTGGATGGCCCCGGGCCCGGAAGTCGCATAGCACAGGCCCACTTGCCCCGTGAATTTCGCATGGGCGGAAGCCATGAAGGCCGCCATTTCTTCGTGACGGACCTGGATATATTCCATGAAGTCCTTGGCCTTCTCCAGTGCCACGTCCAAACCGCCGACTCCGTCGCCCGGATAGCCGTAGACACGTTTGAGGCCCCACTCCGCAAGCCGATGCCAAATGAAGTCGCTGACGTTCTGAGCCATTGATAGCCGTCCAATCCGGGTTCTTGCCTTCCGTCTGCTAACTCGATGGGTGCGGAAATGTTGCTATGGCGCGCGCCGCCTGACGGCGGCAATTTCATCAACAATCTGGTGCCAGGCTCCCGGAGCTCCTCTGACCCAAACGTCCAATGTGCCGGAAAAACGCCACCGCGCACTATCAGCCGGGCGCCGAATGCGCCTTTCGCCCTCTCGATTATTTGGGCCGCGGATTGCTAAGACCCTTGTCCGGGTTTTCGAGATGGCCGGTACGCGCCAACTCCACAGCCGCACCAAGCGCGCGCGCCGCGTTCAACACTTCTTCCTGGAAGGCTTTGTCCTCGTCGAGGTCGTTATGCGACGTGGCATAAGGTTTCATATAGCCGATGTAACCGTCGGTCTCCGCGACGCTTCCGGCAGAGATCAATTCCATATCGGTGAGCCAATCCGCCAGCATCCGGCGCAGGCTTTCGGCGCCGACACTGTCGCCGTGGACCACGATGCCGAAATGTCGACCTTTCAGATGACGCGGATACGGCCAGCCCTTCAGCTCGAGCGCCTTGGCTTCCTTGGCGGTCTTGCCGTGGGTCGAGCTCGGATCCGGATTTCCGCCATCGGCGCACACCAGACGATCGATCATCGCCTTGAGGCTGGTCGGCGCCTGGTACCATTGGACCGGGGTAATGATCAGGATGCCGTGCGCGGCAACCCAAAGCGGATAGATCTCGTTCATCCAGTCATCGGTCTGGTTGAGCGAATAATTCGGATAGCAGCTGCAAGGCCAGTGGCACAGCGCCATTGACGTCGAAACGCAGGATTTGCAGGGATGGATGCGTTTGCCGAATTCCGAAGTGGTGCGCGACAGGTCGAGGATATCGACCTCAAAACCCATTTCATGAAACACCGGCTCCGCCGATTTGACGAGTCGCCAGCTTTTCGACATCTCGCCCGGACAGGTATGTTCGGTGCGTGGGGAGCCATTGATGATGAGGATGCGCGGCCTTGCGCCGAGATCGTCATGTCGCCGTTGTGCTTCCAGAATTGCGTCTCGTGCCACGAGCCAATCAATGGCGATATCATAATCGGGATCGGCAAATCCGGGTCCAGCCTTGCGCGTACGCGGCGACTTGCGCGAATGGCTGTATGCGTCCCAGGCGGCATCGACGATCGCGTCGAGTTCTTTCTTGAGCGGATCGAATACCGGATCGAGAAAGCGCTGACGATAGCGCCTTTCGAATTCGTCGCGTGAAAGCTTGACGGGCGGCATCCCCTTGCGGACGTCTGGCTCGGCCATGTTACTCCTCGGCTAAATTTGGGCAGCGCTGACTGACGAGCCAGAATCCTGAAACGCTTGCAGCGCTCGCGGGAGCGGTCGCCATCAAAGTGTAAAATCGCGCGCAGGGATTAAATGTTCCGGCGTGCACCATCATGCCGCCGGTCAGCGGATCGGCCGGCTCATCAGGACCTTTCGCTTTCTGGTCGTAATAGAACCCAAGTCCGGGACAGGCTTTCGCTTACAACACGGCGCGCCGCGACCGGCGCGGGTTCCCGTGGGCCGAAGCGCCTGAGGTTCACACTGGTGATCTCAACGCGATTGCTGGAACCGCGGGGCAAAAGCTTGCGCCAATCTTGGCAAACAAGGATTGAGCAGGCCTAGTTGGCGCGTGCGGCCAGCTGAGATCGCATCTTCCGGGCCTGCTGCTCGGTGACGGCCGATGCCTTTTTCCCGAAGCGATCGCGAATATAGCTCGCGACGGCGGCCACCTGCGCATCGTTGAGCTGCCAGCCGAAAGCGGGCATTGCAGGGCCCGTCGGTTCCTTGTCCGTCGCGACGCTCTGCGCGCCCTGCAGGATCACACGCAGCACCGTGGTGGGATCGCTCGCCGACACGGTTGCCGTTTCCGCCAGATTCGGAAACATGTTCGGCACGCCCTTGCCGTCCGCCGCGTGGCAGGCCGAGCAGAGGTCCTGGTAGATCGCGCCGCCCGCGGCCAACACGGCCTTATCGGCCGTCGCCGCGCTTGCCGGAGGGCCGTCGGAAACATCCTTGAGATAAACAGCGATCGCCTTGAGATCATCATCGCTCATTTTCGAAGTCGAGAGATCGACGACCTCGCCCATCAGGCCGGCAGCAGCCGCATTCCGGTTATGTCCGGTTCTCAGAAAAGTCGCGACGTCATCGACGGACCAATCCGCAAGAGCACCCTGCCCGCTGGTGATATCAGGCGCGAACCATTCTTGCAGCGCATAGCCGCGAAGCGCCTTGGTGGATTCGTCGCCACCAAGGACCGTTTTCGGCGTATGGCACGCGCCGCAATGACCGGGACCCTGCACCAGGTAAGCGCCACGATTCCACTCTTTTGATCTATCCGCGCGCGGCTGAAATTCGCCCGGCTTGAAGTAGAGCCGATCCCAAACCATCATCGCCTCACGGATGTTCAGCGGAAACGGAAGCCGATTGCTCCTCACCTCGTTGCGAACGGCCTTCACCGTACTCAGATAGGCGCGGATCGCATCGACGTCGTCGCGGGACATGCGTGCGTAGTAGGGAAATGGCATCGCCGGGTAAAGGTAAGAGCCGTCGCGGCGACGGCCGCGTCTCACGGCGGCATCAAATTCATCATCGGTCCAGTCACCGATTCCACTATCGCGATCTGGCGTGATATTGGGCGCAACCAGGCTGCCAAATGGGGTCTCGATCGGCCGGCCGCCGGCAAACGGCTGATTGGTGCCGGGTAGGGTATGGCAGCTCTTGCAATCGGCGGCATCAGCCAGATAACGACCGCGCTCGATCAAAGCAAAATCCTGCAAGCCGGCGCTCCCGCCGGGAGTCGAATTCACGGCAACAACCGCCAATGCAGCAACGATGGTCGCCACATTACGCATTGATGAGCTGTCCGGGATTTTTGAGATATTTGGTCCGGATCGCGTCCGCAGCCCAGAACGCGAGCGCCGCAACGGTGCCTGTCGGATTGTAACCGGCATTCTGCGGAAACGCGCTTGCGCCCATCACGAACAGGTTCGGGACGTCCCAGTTCTGCAGGTATCGATTCAGGGCACTGGTGCCGGGATCCGTGCCCATGATGGCCCCGCCACAGAGATGCGTCGTCTGGTACTTCGTGACGTCATACGGCCCCTTCCGGTACTCCTTGACGACTTGTTTTGCTCCCATCGCCCGGAAGATCTCGGCGAACTTGTCAGTCAAAAACGCGTTCTGCTTGATCTCATTGTCATGAAAATCCATGGTGATCCGCGCCAGCGGGCGGCCAAAGCGGTCCTTATAGATCGGGTCCAGGTCGACATAGACATCGCGGTAGCTATACATGCTGCCGTGAACGCCGGTTCCCGGCTTCAGAGCGCTTTGATAGTTTTCCCTGACTGCTTTTTTCCATTCTGCGCCCCACTGTGGGGTGCCGGGTGGCACCGGCGTGGTCTCGATCGGCCTGCCATTGGTCTGGACCTGTCCCATGTAGCCGCCGCCGACAAAGCCATGCGGGCCGTGATCGAAATTATCGCCATTGAATTCGTCGATGCACATGCCGATCGCGCCGGAGGCAATAAAAGGATTGAAAATGAATTTCGCCGGATCGAAAAAGCTGGTGACATCCGAAATCGTCTGGTGACTGAAGTTGCGGCCGACCACACCCGTATTGCTGACGGGATCGTAGGGCTTTCCGATGTTGGAAAGCAGCAGAAGCTGCACGTTGAAGATGGTGAAAGCCGAGAGGATCACCAGTTCGGCCGGCTGCTCCCATTCATTCCCGTCGGTATCGACGAAGGTAACGCCGGTGGCCCGCTTGCCCGACGCATCCACGTCGATGCGCATCACCTCGCTATTGTCCCGGGCCGAAAAATTCGGCTTGCGCAATAGCGCCGGCAGGATCGTCGTTTGCGGAGAGGCCTTGGAATAGTTGCCGCAACCGAACCATTCGCAAAAGCCGCAATAGGTGCAGGGCCCCAGACGAACACCAAGAGGATTTTGATAGGGACGGGACAGATTTCCGGAAGGCTGAGGGAACGGCTTGTAGCCGAGTTCGCGCGCGGCCTTGCCAAATAACGTATGGCTGAACGGCTGGTCTTGCGGCGGAGTTGGATAGGGCCGCGAGCGCGGACCTTCGAACGGATTGCCGCCGTCGATGATCTGCCCTTTTACATTTCCCGCCTGACCCGACGTGCCGCACAGATATTCAAAGCGATCATAATGCGGCTCCAGCTCATCATAGGTCACGCCCCAATCCTGGATTGTCATATCTTCGGGCAAGAAGCCCGCGCCGTAGCGCTGGATGAGGTGGGTGCGCAGAACGAAATCGGACGGCAGGAAACGCCAGGTTTCGGCATTCCAATGCACTCCGCCCCCTCCAACGCCGTTCGGCGGCATGAATGCACCCCAGGAACGGATCGGAAGCGCAGTCTGATTCATCTTGTTACGAAAGGTAAAGGTGGTCTGCTCCGGCCGCAGGAACAGCTCGTGCCGAATGCGATATCTCAGTTCGTCGGCGACATAGCTCGGCGGATAATCGGTCGCGGTGTTTCGCCACGGGCCGCGCTCGATCGCGATGACGTCGAGACCTGCATCGGCAAGCTCATGGGCGAGGATCGATCCGGTCCAGCCAAGACCGATAATGACGACGTCCTTCGCCGGCAATTTGCGCGCCATCTTTGCTCCTCAGGATTTGCGTGGCGTCCAATCAGCGCGCCCGGCGATGCTGACAGGCGGATGAGGGTAGCGTTCATTATGGCGATGGATCCAGTCGCGGTAGTCATAGCGAATGCCGGGAAAGCCGATCATTGACCAGCCGACCATGTTTCGATTGCCGCCATGAATTGGATCGGAAAAGAATCCTTCCGGTACGTCCTTCAGCAGCGCCGAGAAAAAGCCTTTCGCATCGACCCCGTCAAATTTGGCTTCACCTTGCTCGATCTTCTTGAGAACGTCGTCCTGCTGCTCGGAAGAGAGCTGTGCGAATGCCTTGCCGCCGAGATTTGCCTTGCAATACTTATCCAGGCCAGCAAGCCCTTTGCGATAAAGCCCGGCCGGCGTGAGCGGCGACTGCGGCCCCTGCTCTTTGGTGCCCTTGATGAAAGGACCACTATTATACAGCCCCGCTCCCGAGCCGTAGGGCCCTTTCAATTGACGGTCGATGAAGACCGCACAGCCGGCCTCTTTTCCTCCGGGAGTGTCCGGGTCGGGCGGAATGATCCGATCCACGATCGCTTCCATCGCGCCGGCTTCGTCGGCGGTGAAGAATTGCCAAGGGCCTGGTCGTTCGAATTCAGGCGGGGACGAAGGAAATGGCGACCACGGCATGTGGTCGCGGATTACAGATGCGCGACTGAGCGACGTCGTCCCGGCAAGCCAGAGCGCGGCCGACATCAGCAATTTACGGCGGTGGATCATGAACTCACCCTGCCCGCAAAAACGTCATCCGGCTAAATTGGTTCCGAACTGCCGATAATGTCGGCCTGAGACTTTTGGACGGTATTTGAGCCCGCTCGCAACGAGACACCTTCGGGCTCCGATTGCATGGTGCCGTGCCGGGGCACTCACAAAGATATTCGTAGAAACCGCGCTTCTTTTCGCTCGTTGGTATGGCGAAACAGGAGAGGAAGCGAGTAATGGCTGCTGAACAACTTAAAGATCCAACCAAGGCCTATCCCAAACCACCGTTTACAAAGCAATCGCAGCCATGGCCGGGTCTTGCGAGCCGGATGGACCCGCCGCCGGATCACGGCGAGAACAGCTATCGCGGCTCGGGCCGGCTTGCCGGACGCAGAGCCCTGATCACCGGCGGTGATTCCGGCATGGGCCGCGCCTGCGCAATCGCTTTCGCGCGAGAAGGCGCGGACGTCGCGATCAATTATTTCCCGACCGAAGAACCCGACGCGCAACAGGTCATCGCCCTGATCAAGGCCGAAGGGCGGGTTGGGCTCGCAATTCCCGGAGATCTCCGCGAGGAGCGCTTCTGTCAGGAGCTGGTCGAACGCGCCGTCAAAGGATTGGGCGGCATCGACATCCTCGTCAGCAATGCTGCCCGGCAGCAAGCAAGAGAATCCGTTCTCGATATTTCGTCGGAAGACTTCGATGCGACGATGAAAACCAACATCTACGCACCGTTCTGGATCATCAAGGCAGTGCTTCCTCATTTGAAGCCGGGCTCCTGCATCATCGGCACGACTTCCGAGCAGGCCTATGATCCCTCGCCCGAGCTTTACGATTATGCTCAGACCAAAGCGGCAACCATGAATTACGTGAAATCGCTGGCCAAGCAGTTGGGCCCGAAAGGCATCCGGGTCAACGGCGTGGCGCCCGGACCGATCTGGACGCCGCTTCAGGTCTCCGGCGGCGCATCGATGGAAAAGCTCGAAAAATTTGGCGGCTATACGCCTCTCGGGCGTCCCGGCCAGCCCGCGGAGCTGGGCTCGATCTATGTGCAGCTCGCTGCAGCCGATGCCAGCTTTGCGAACGGCCAAGTATACGGCGCAGCCGGCGGATCCGGACAGCCCTGAACGGTGAGCCAGCGCAGTGATCCGATGAGTTCGTCCAAAAAAGCGGCGCCTGGCGGGTTGATTGCCAGGTGCCGCTCTCGTCATTGGATGGCCCGATAACCTCAGCCCTTCCCGAAAAATTCTTACTTACGGCTTTTGTTCATTGCTTGCGCCATTTCGAGATGGTGCTGCAGCGTCGGCAGCGTCTTTCCCGCCCAATCCTTCAGCTTCGCATTCTCGCCGGATTTCGAATAGCGCTCGAACAGCGAGACGGCGTCCTTGTGGGCGCTGACCTGCATCGGATCGTATTCCGAGGCAAAATCGTCCGGCTTGGCGTTGCGAAGCTTGTCCAACTTCTTCTCCGAGGAATCGTCCAGCTTGGTCGGAATATCGGCCTTGACCGCCCCGCTGCTCACCAATTCCTTCAGATCCGAGCTCGTCTTGGTGTGATCGGTGATCATTTGCGCTGCAAATTTCTTTTCGTCTGCATTGCCTTTTTGCTCGGCGATTTTGGCGGCGGCGATTTCCAGCATGTCGCTGGTCGCAGCCTCCTTGACGAAATCCGCTGTGGTCGGACTGATGTCGAGTGCAGAATTGATCCCGGTCTTTTCGCCGACGGATTGCGCAAACACCGGCGATTGCAGCAACAGCATCGTTGCTGCAATCGAGATAGCAAATTTCTTCATTCAAGCCTCCAGCAATGTTGGTTCGTTTTCAATCCGGAGGCTTGCACATCGTTCCTGCCCGTTCCTCAGGAGTCGCACGCTAGATGCTGATGAGCGCAATGCCGAGATCGGGGCGCTTCTTGCGGCGGAGATTAACCACGGTCTCGCGAATGGTTACTTCGAGGGTCGGCTGCACCAGGCCGGACAGGAAGTGGCCGCCGCGAAGCGTGCCGTCCTGCAGGCCAAGCACCGCATGCAAATGAAGGCTCGATTTGCCGTCGTCGCCCTGAGCGATGTCCCCCATCAAGCTTAAGACCTCGCACTGCTCGTTGACATCGATCGGTCTATATTTCTTCTCCGCAAGATCGAACCAGCCAAGGTGCGCCCGCGCGAAGGCGCCGATCGCCGATACCGAAGCACCGCTTATCCGCTCCTCGTCGGCAAATTTGGCGATCATCTTGAACGCCTCTTCGCCCTGGTCGAGAACCAGAATAAAGGTCCGTTCGAGGTCATCATTGATCGATTTGGATTTCATCGAGATTTCCGATCGTCAGTTTGGAAGCTTGCGGGCCGCGCGGGACGCAGATTTCCCTGGTCTGGACCGTCCGCCCTTTGCGCCGGAGTTGTTGCGGCGCGAGGACTTTTCACTTCGCCGAGATAGGAATCTCATCAGCGCCGGCATATTCCGGCGGAAGATCTTTCGAGATTCGTACCGGCACCGACTTCGCCGCCGGAACTTTGCTGCCTTCGGCAAAATGCCACAGCGGAATCAGCCCATTGCACTCCGGGTAGTAGCCCGCGATGCTCTTTCGCGGAATGTCATAGGGCACGACCTGAAGCTCGGTGAGCTTACGCTCGACGCCATCGTCCACATCAGTCGACAAGGTGACAAGATCTCCCTGCTTCAGGTCCATATCCGCCATGTCCGCGGGGTTGATGAAAACGACATATCGGCCGCCCTGGATGCCGCGGAAGCGATCATCCTCGTTATATATGGTCGTATTGAACTGGCCATCGGCGCGCATCGTCATCAATTCGAAGACACCGTCATCCTCCGGCGGCGGCTTCAATGCGGCCTTTGGAGTCGTAAAGTTCGCCTTTCCGCTCGGCGTCTTCCATTTTCGTTCGCGCGCTCCGAGCGGTCGCGGAAAACCGCCAGGTTCGAACATGCGCCGGTTGATGTCCTTGAACTGGTCGGGATAGGTGCGCTCGATCGCATCACGCACCAGCGAATAGTCGGATACCCAGGCTTCCCAATTAAGCTTCGGATTCGGAGGCAACGTCGCTTTCGCAAGCTCCGCGACGATCCGAGGCTCCGACAGCAGGTTCTCAGAGACCGGCTTGCGCTGTCCACGGGAGCCATGAATGCACGCTGTGGAATCCTCCATCGAGATCGCCTGCGGTCCCGTCGCCTGTTCGTCGATCTCGATGCGGCCGAGACAGGGCAGCAGATAGGTGATTTCGCCAGGCACGATATGGCTGCGATTAAGCTTGGTGGCGATCTGCACCGAGAGCCTGAGCTTCGCCCAGGCCGGCTCCATCAGCGAATGTTCCGGCACCGCCCGCAGGAAGTTGCCACCGAGACTGACGAAGCCGCGCACATCGCCCTTCAGGATTGCCTTGCAGGCATCAACAGTGGACAAGCCATCCCATCGCGGCGGCTCAAATTCATAGAGCTCGGCGAGCTTGTCGAGCGGCACCAGCTTCGTTTTCTCGGAGATGCCGACGGTGCGCTGCCCCTGGACATTGGAGTGGCCGCGAATCGGCGAAATGCCCGCGCCGGGCTTGCCGATATTTCCGCGCAGCAACAGCAGATTGACGATCATCTTTACGGTTTCGACGCCGTGCTTGTGCTGGGTTACTCCCATGCCGTAATTGGCGATAACGGCGTGAGAGGCTATGTAAACGCGGGCCGCATCAGTCATGGCCGCCCGGGTCAGTCCGGATGCGCGCTCCAATTCGTTCCATGAACACTGCCGGCAGAATGCCGCAAACTCCTCGAATCCCGTCGTGTGCTGATCGATAAAGCCGGTATCGATGACACGAGGCAGGCCGGACTTCCGGGCGGCGTCGTCAGTCTCGATCACGACCTTGCAGATTCCAGCAATCGCGGCGGCATCGCCGCCGACGCGGACCTGATGGTATTGCGTGCTGATACGCGTTCCGCCTGCAATCATCTGGATCGGATTTTGCGGGTTGGTGAAACGCTCGAGGCCGCGTTCCCGGAGTGGATTGAAGGTGATGATGGGAACGCCGCGCTGGGCCGCTTCCTGCAACGGATGCAGCATCCGCGGCGCATTGGTCGTCGTGTTGTGACCAAAAAAGAAGATGCAATCGGTGCGTTCGAAGTCCGTCAACAGTACTGTGCCGACCGGAACGCCGATCACTTCCGGCAATGCCACCGAGGTGGTCTCGTGGCACATGTTGGAACTGTCAGGGAAATTATTGGTCCCGTACATGCGGCCGAACAGTTGATACATGTAGCTGGCTTCCAGCGAGGCACGGCCCGAAGTGTACATCACGACCGAACGCGGATCGAGCTTGTTCAATTCGAGGCCGATTTCACGAAACGCCTCGCTCCACTGAACCGGTACGTATTTGTCAGTGGAATGATCGTAGCGCATCGGCGTGGTCAGCCGTCCCAATTCTTCCAGCGCATGGTCGGACCAGGAGCGCAGTTCGCTCAACGTATGCTCCGCGAAGAACTCCGGCGCCACCTTTTTCCCGGTGATTTCCCACGCCGTCGCCTTGGCCCCGTTCTCGCAGAACTCGAACGGATGAGGCTTCGCGGGCTTTGCCCAGGAGCAGCTCACGCACATGAAGCCGTCAGGCTTGTTCTGCTTGAGAAGGATTTCGCTGCCGAGAAGCGCGACTTCTTCTTTCGTCAGAATGCTGGCGACCGCCTTGAGGGAACCCCAGCCCCCCGCGGGGGCGTCGTATTTTTCGACCTTTACCCTTTGTCTCACGCAGACCTCCCACCGCTGGAGCATGCGGGAAGAACAGATGGCCTGATGAGATGTTCCCGGACCAATGATATTGCGCGCGGCCCTGGCTTTAAGACTTTTAGCTATGCTGTCGGCTAGCTGTAAGCCCGGGCGCGGATCGCCGCGGATTGCCCTGCGCCTTCGCTAGTCCACTGCCGGAGCCGGGTTAGACAAGTCCTCAATCATGGCCCTGATCACGCTCTCTCCAATTCCAGGCGGCGCCGACATTACAACTGTCAGTCTTATTACGCCCCGTGATTGGCGGGCGATCGAGCGTTCGCCTTGCCAACGCACCGGGCTTTGAGGCCGACGAAGGAGCCACCATGCTTATTTCGGAGATTGGAGCCCAGGCGACGACAGCCATTCGTTGATGTGTGCCGCCGTTTCCGTCTGCCGCGCACGTTTCAGAAGTGCATCACGTTCGCGTCCCTGCGGCAATTTTCGAGCGGCTTCACGCGCCTCCTCGGCGGCGCGCTGCAGGCGCTTGTCGAACGGAACGGTGTTCTTCCGCCGGTTTCTTTTAACTGTCATGTTCGCCTCTCCCACTCAAGACCAGACGAACTTCGCGCGGGACCAAGCTTGCGTCGTTAACGTATGTTACCCGCCGCCAGCAAATAAAGACCGGAAAGCCGGAACAAAGCGCGGCTTGGCGAGATTGAGTCCGTTTCCTGGCGCCGGGCAATGATTTCTGGAGACTTGGCCGTCTCGGTTTAGTGTTGATCCTGGCCCGGCACGCTGACATGCACCTCATGCCCCTCCCGAATGGCCAAGGAAGCAGCGGCAACCGCCGATTCGAACGCAGCCTCTTTCGTGCGGTATTCACCTCTGACTTCTCCATCGTGCAGGACACCCCATTGGCCTTCCTCGATGGCAACAATGGCATATTGCGCGAGTCCCATATTGACGTCCTCCGGCTTCACGAGGTTTACGGTTCATGCCGATCAGTCCGCGACCAGCACGATTTTCCCTGTTGAATGTCCCTGTTCGACGAACGATAGCGCTTCGGCCGCTGAGCTTAAGGGAAATGTTCTTTCGACATGCGGCTTGACCTTCCCTGCCTCGACCAGTGCCGCGATCTCGGCGAGTTCACCTCCATCCGCTTCGACTGTATAGCGCATGGCCCGGATGCCGGATCTTTCTGCTACCTGCTGAGACGGCTCGGTCAACGTGGAGACCAACACGCCACCGTTCCTGATAAGCTTCCAGGAACGTTCGCGCGTCTCGCCATCGATCAGGTCGAACACCATGTCGAGATCCGATGCATGATCCTCAAATCGCTGAGTTCGATAGTCGATGACCACATCGGCTCCCAGCTCCTGTGCGAATTTGACTTTATCCGTCGCGACGGTCGTCAACACGCGAGCGCCTATGGCCTTGGCGAATTGTACGGCAAAATGGCCAACCCCGCCCGATCCGCCGTGGATCAGCACAGACTGTCCCTTTTTCAGCCGGCCATATCTGAACAATCCCTGCCACGCCGTTTGCCCCGCTAGCGGAATGGCGGCCGCATGCACATGATCGAGACCGGAAGGCTTTGCTGCGATGGCTTTCTGGTCAACGACAGCCCGTTCAGCGTAGCCGCCACCATGAATACCGACCATGCCGAATACTTCATCGCCGACTCCGAACCGGGTCGCCTGAGCTCCGCATTTCTCCACGATTCCGGAGACGTCACGCCCCGGCGTATAGGGCAGCCGGTCCTCTTTCACGGCGGGATATCTTCCGGAGCGGATCTTGAAATCGACCGGGTTGACGCTCGCCGACCGCACTGAAACCAGCACTTCCCCGGCATCGGGCTGCGAGATTTCGAGGTCTTCCGTAGTCAGGACGTCGCTGCCCCCAAAGTGGTGAAACCGCACAAACCTGGTCATGAAGCCCTCCTCGGCTTCTTACCCAACGGGGGCTGCCGGCCCTCGTTCCTATGCGCCTGGAACGAGGGCCGGTTCTGGTTTGTTTGGGGTGACGTGGTCGCCAGAGATGAGCAAGAGCATCGAGGTTTATCGACGTTCATGCTCGGCAGTATATTCGAACGGAGTGTTGTTCATCTTCCAGTTCGATCCACTATCTCCGCTGACCTTGGATGCGGTCCCCGAAGAACGTCGGGTACAAAAAGCTGACCGATGAGACCTTACCTGTCGCTAGCCAACAGAGCGGGCACGTTGCAAAAGGAGGCACAACATGGCCGATCGTCACGATTTCCTGAGTCAAGCCAATGAGCTCAGGCAGCAGGCGGAACGTGAACCGGATGAGGCTATCCGCGCCCGACTGCAGCGAATGGCCGATCACTACGTGCATCTCGCAGACAGCCAGGCCTGGTCACAAGCCCATCCCGCGGACGCCGCCTCGCTTGGCGAGATATTCTCCAAACGAGATTAGCGGAATCCGCCACGGCTTATCCAAATTGTGGATTGCCGTCGAATGGTGGAATCATACTAATGTCGAGTGTCGCCTGCAAAGGCGTATCTCGCAACTGCGAGCGCTAACTTGGGATATGCACTCGGCTGCAGGCTGGTCATGTCCAGCGTCGCTCCGGTTTGCCAGACATTCACGCCTGCCGATGAAGAGGATTAGTTGTGACTGAAGGCGTTGGCCCTACCAATCGTCAGATCTACCAGGTGGCTCTGGCAAGCATTGTCGGCTCCGTGATCGAGCAATATGATTTTCTCATTACCGGCGTGATCGCGGCTACGGTCTGGGGGCAAGTCTTTTTCAAGCTGCCCGGTCTTGCCGCCGTTGCAGCTGCCATCGGCGTCTACGGCCTTGGCATCATCATCCGCCCCGTCGGCGCCTATATTTTCGGTCATCTTGCCGACCGCTACGGTCGAAAAGATGCGCTTGTCGGCGCCTTGGTGCTCATGGGCGTGAGCACCCTGCTGATCGGGCTCACGCCGACCTACGACCGGATCGGGGTCGCTGCACCGGTGCTTCTTATCCTGTTTCGCCTCGCACAGGGAATCAGCTTCGGAGCCGAATTCGGAACCGCCTCGACCTGGGTGATCGAGCAGGCCGCCCGCTCGAAACATCGGGCGTTCTGGAGCGCATGGGTCGGCTTTGCCATACCGATCGGATTGCTGCTCGGATTTGGCTCGGTGATATTGGTGAAGTCACTGATGTCGCCAGAGGCCTTCACCAGCTGGGGCTGGCGCATTCCCTTCATCTTCGGCTTTCTGGTTGCCATCGTCGGCATCCTTATCCGGACTCGCACCGAGGATAGCTTCGTATTCGAGCAGCACCGGTCAGAACAGAGCGTGCTTGAATATCCGGCCACGCAGGTGTGGCGCGAAATGCCGCTCACCATCCTGCGCACCTCGCTTGTAAATGCGATGTTCGGTGGCGCCTTCTTCTTATATTTCGTGTTCGGCACCAGCTATATGAAGGCGGTGGGCTTTACCGGATCGACGCCGGAAGCGATAGGGCTGATCGCGGCGGCGTTCATGCTGGTGTTCATGATCATTGGCTCGCTGCTTGCCGATCTGATCAGCCGGCGCGCGGTTCTGTTGACCGCAGCAACCGTTCTCTTTGTTTTCGCGATCCCCTATTTCTATCTCGTCAATACCGGCAATTTCTGGCTTGCCGCGACCGGCGAAATCCTCGGGTTCGGTTTTGTATTTGGATTTGGTTATGGCGCACTTCCGGCCTTCTATACGGAAAATTTTCCGACCCGTTATCGTGCTTCTGGCGCCAGCGCCGGCTATCAGATATCGCAGGTCTATGGTGGCGGCCTCATTCCGATCCTTGCCGGCCTCATCCTCAACGCATACGGCATCCACCGCGCTTATCTCTACATCGGCCTGATGGTCATGTTATACGCGGCGCTCGCGATCATCGCGATCCTCGGCACGGCCGAAACCAAGACGGTCACGCTGGAGGACATCGTCCACCCGCATTGAAGAAGTAGCTGGGAAGCCTATCAGCCAGCGAATGACCCGCGGCAGCATACCTGGTGCTTCTGTTTGCTGTCGGCTGCGCCGCCCCGAAGCCCCGGCGCCATCAACGACATTCGGAGCCGCTCATCGTCGACGGGAGGCCTGTCGACGATGAGCCAAGCTCAAGCCAAGCCCTTTCGGTTCTGATCGAATCAGAACCGGGTTCTGGATTGTTGGTTTGAGGCGTTTTCCTCACGTGAACCGATATCCACTTCGCTTGGAATGCTACAACCTACCGGCCAGTTCCCGATCGCGGCGCGGCTGGCCCGGTCCCACCGGGCGAGTTGGGTAGGAGGCTGTTGCCGGAAGGGTTTGAGGTGCTGTTGGCGCCGGCATTCGCGCCACCCGCGCTGTTACCCATACCGTTATTCCCGGCGCCCATACCGGTGGTCGACGATCCTCCCGTCGAACCGGTCCCTACTCCGGCGCTGCCGCCGGCCGCGCCCCCGGCAGCTCCGCCAGCACCGCCTCCGGCTCCACCTCCGCCTGCCGCGTAGGAGGCATTGATCGAGCCTATAGCAACGAGACCCGCAAGAGCCGCCATGTAAATTGTCCTTCGCATCTTGATCTCCTTGGTCGTGACGAGGATGCGAACCCTAATCGAGAGAGATGCTGGACGTTCCAAAGGATGACCGTCGGTCACCTCCATTTCAGAAATAGACCTCGTTCCCAAATTGCGCGACGCGCAATGTTTACACTTTGTAACTTCCAGCCTCGGGCGCCGATGCCTGCGGCCGGGCCGGGGAGGCCTCTATTCGCCCAAAAGCCAACTGGACTTTCGGTGTAAAACACCATCCCATCAACGAATGGCGACAATCCTCATCGCGTATGATATTCATCCTTCCACGGGAGACGCTTACGAGCGAGTCACGGATGCAATCCGATCGCTCGGCGAATGGTGGCATCACCTCGAGTCGACGTGGCTGGTCAAGACCTATCGGACTCCCCAGCAAATTCGCGATCTCCTTAAGGAATGTGTCGGTAGTGACGACCAGTTGCTGATTATCGACATATCTCAGGATGCCGCAGCATGGTTTGGGGTGAACGATGCCGGGAGCCGGTGGCTAGAAGCGAGTCTCGGAAGGGCCTCCCACTAGATGTGAGCTTTCCGGCTCTGATGGAATCAGAACCGGCTCTGGCTTTCCGCGACGCATTTTCTTCACGCAAACGGTGTTCATCCCGGATCAAGTCCGGGACGGCTCGGAAATGCGCTGGCTGTTGTCCCGGCCATGCGGCTGCGCACGACAAACCAACGTCGGATGAAACCCCGACGTCTCAGCGTCTGGCGTGACAAGTCCGACCAATAGCCTTGCAGCGCGATCCGTGTTCTAGCTGGATGGTGTGCGACCGGCCAACAGATTGCGGCAAGGAGGCGAGGTTTGGGGGACCATTTCCCTGGGTCGGACGTTGATGTCCGGGGAAACGGCCAGTGGGCGAAGCCATTTCGCGGGGCGGGCTGCCACGAACTGGAGAACGATCATGCCGGAACGAAGAACCGTGCAGAAAGCCAGGCAGGATAGACGTGCTGGCAAATCGCCAACCACCCAGGCGGGCGAATTTGTCCACGAGGAGATTCGGAAAGTCAGGCGCGGCAAACATGGAGCGAGATCGCCGCAGCAGGCGATTGCCATCGGCCTGTCCGAGGCAAGGCGTGCGGGCGTTCCGCTCCGTCCGCCGCGGAAAAGCAAGGCGAAGGCAAAGACCCGTAGAAGCGCCGAGTACGCCTATGAGGCAGGCCAGGGCAAGCGAAAGACGCGCCGGCGGCCACGCGTTTCGCGCGCGGTGTCGCGAGCCCTCGAGCGTGAGCCACATAGCACGGCGTCACCTGCGGCGCTGTCGAAACAATCACGACGTGCCGCTTCGCACCGCTCAGCCTCCGCCCGTTCGGCGGCAGCCCGCAAGGCGGCAAAAACCAAGGGGGCGACCGGCCGCGCCGCAGCAGCCAAAAAGGCAGCCCGGACCAGGGCACGTCATCGGCAATAGCGCGGTAGTGTCGAAGCTGCGGGCGGATATCCTTTGGGCCGTGTCCGCTCCTGCGGCCAAGTTCGCAAGCGCCGCCGCTCTGCTAAGGGGAGGCGGGGCTAATCTGGCGCCGAATGTCAACCTTGCAGCGATTACAATGCCGAGAACAACACGATCACGGAAAAGCAAAGCCTCCAGAATGCGCCTCCCGACGCAGCCCAAGAATGCGCAGAAGAACTATGAACGCTATCTGGAACTGGCTCGGGCCGAAGCCCTGAATGGCGACCTCGTCGCGGCTGAAAACTATCTCCAGCATGCCGAACATTATCTGCGGTCGATGCAAGAGAAAAGCATGGCGAACGGCTCACGCCGGAGCCGATAGCTGGCCGAGCAACTGAGTTGTTCGCTCGAAATACCCCCTGGGTCGAAGGAACCCAGCCTTACGATGAGTTTGGCAAAATGCGAACAAAAGGAACGGCGTCAAGACCAGGGCGTTCGTCCGCCGGGGCTTGCATTCGAAGGAGACGGGATATGAGAAGACTGACGTTAACAGCACTCGCCGGCGCCGGCGTCCTCATAGCCTCCGGCGCCTATGCGGCGGCCGACGAATTTCAAGTCGGAACCGGTTCCCCCTTGCTTCACCAGACCCGGCTGATCTGCAACGAGGCGGGACGGTGTTGGCATAGCCGGACCGGTCGCGTGATAATCGAACGCGGCGGCACCAATTATCGGCCACGACGGTACGGTTACGACGAAGACTATGACCGCGGCTACTATCGCGGGCCGGGCGTTGGCGTGTACGGTCCGGGATTCAGCGTCGGCCCGGATTGATGGCGTTTGTGGCGCCTCTTTTTCCATGAACGTGAATTTTCCATGAACGTGAAGTCCGCGAAAGCCCGCACGATCTGATAATCGTTGGCGGGCTTCGCATTCCGGCGCAATCGCAGCGCCGAGTGACGATGCGCACGGCGGCGCCCTTCGTCATCCCCCTCGTCGTTGCCTACCGGTTCCCGGTCATTCGGGATTTCTGCGGTTTGTGGCCGGACTGGGTCTGATAATTATGTTTGTTGTGTTGACTTTCCTGG
>DASZTN010000025.1:0-62678 GCA_035547995.1 Bradyrhizobium sp.
CAGGCGGCCGGCGATCTCGCCGTCCGAATAGGAATTGTCGCCGTCGGAAGCCTGCGCTGCATAAATGTTCCAGTCGGCGGGGCGGAAGCGCGAGCGGACGATATCGTGCATCGCCTGCAAGGCGCTCGACACCAGCGTGCCACCGGTTGCCGGACCATGAAAGAACGTCTCTTCGTCGACTTCCTCGGCGCGGTCGGTGTGGCGGATGAAGACGATCTCGACGTGACGATAGCGCCGCTTCAGGAACACGTAGAGCAGCATGTAGAAACGCTTGGCCAGGTCCTTCATGTGCTCGGTCATCGAGCCCGACACGTCCATCAGGCAGAACATCACCGCCTGGGCCACCGGCTTCGGCACGGTCTCGAAACGCCGGTAGCGGATATCGAGCGGATCGATGAACGGAATCCGGCGAGCTTTCGCCTTCAAGGCTTCGATCTGCGCGATCAACTCGGTGCGGCGCGTCTCGTCCTCGCAACCGGCAAGTTCAGCTTCGAGCTGGGCGATCTCTTCCGGCCGCGGCCGCCGCAATGCGACCCGCCGCGCCAGCGCCCGGCTCACGGTGCGGCTCACCGAGATATTCGCCGGCGAGCCGGTGGTGGCATAACCGGCGCGCTGGATGCCTTCGCTTTCCGCCTCCGCCAGCTTCCGCTTGGCGAGGTCAGGCAATTCCAGATCATCGAGGAAGAGGTCCACGAACTCGTCGCGGCTCAGCACGAAGCGGAAGGCGTCTTCGCCCTCGCCCTCGCCGGGATCGGAGGCCTTGCCGCGCCCCTCACCGCCCGAGCGCGGCAGGATGTCGCCCTCGATGAACTTCTTGTTGCCGGGCAGCACCATGTCGCGCGTGCCGCCTTCGCGACGGAATCGCGGCTCGTTCATCCCGTCGAGGGGAATAGAGACCTCGCCGCCTTCCAGCACATCCTTGATGTCGCGATCCTGCGACGACTTCTTGACCGCCCCCTGAACCAGGGCCTTGGCACGGCGCAGGAACCGTTGCCGGTTCTCCAGGCTCTTGCCACCCGGATTCAGGCGCCGATCGACAATATGAATGACCACTGCTGCATCCGCCTCAGCCGGCTTGTTTCACGCGCATGTACCATTCGACCAGCCGGCGAACCTGGCGCTCGGTGTAGCCGCGTTCCACCATGCGCGCGACAAATTCGCCGTGCTTCTTTTCGGTCTCACCGTCCTTCTTCGAACCGAACGAGATCACCGGCAGCAGGTCCTCGACCTGGGAGAATATCCGCTTCTCGATGACTTCGCGGATCTTCTCGTAGCTGGTCCAGTTCGGGTTCTTGCCGCCATTCTGTGCCCGCGACCGCAGCGAGAATTTGACGACTTCGTTGCGAAAATCCTTCGGATTTGCGATGCCCGCCGGCTTTTCGATCTTGGTCAGTTCCTGATTGAGCAGGTCACGATCGAGCAACTGCCCGGTATCGGGGTCCTTGAAGTCCTGGTCTTCGATCCAGGCGTCGGCGTAATCCACGTAACGGTCGAACAGATTTTGGCCGTAATCCGCATAGGATTCGAGATAAGCCTTCTGGATCTCATGGCCGATGAACTCGGCATAGCGCGGCGCCAGCTCGGCCTTGATGAATTCAAGGTAGCGCTTTTCGACCTCGTCCGGCAATTGCTCGCGCCGGATGGCCTGCTCCAGCGCATACATCAGATGCACCGCGTCCGCGCCGACCTCCGACGTATCGTGGTTGTAGGTCGCGGCGAGCACCTTGAAGGCAAAGCGCGTCGAGATGCCGTCCATACCTTCGTCAACACCGGCGGCGTCCTTGTATTCCTGGACGCTGCGGGCCTTCGGATCGGACTCCTTGAGGCTCTCACCGTCATAGACGCGCATCTTGGCAAACAGAGTGGAGTTCTCATGCTTGCGCAGGCGCGACATCACCGAAAAGCGCGCCAGCGTCTCCAGCGTCGCGGGTGCGCAAGGAGCCGCGGCGAGCTCCGATCCCTGGATCAGTTTCTCATAGATCTTCTGCTCCTCGGTCACCCGCAAGCAGTACGGCACCTTGATCACGCAAATGCGATCGATGAAGGCCTCGTTGTTCTTGTTGGTCTTGAAGCTCTGCCACTCGGCTTCGTTCGAATGCGCCAGGATGATGCCGGTGAAGGGAATGGCACCGATGTTCTCGGTACCGATGTAATTGCCTTCCTGCGTGGCCGTCAGCAGCGGATGCAGCATCTTGATCGGCGCCTTGAACATCTCGACGAATTCGAGAATGCCCTGGTTGGCGCGATTGAGGCCGCCCGAATAGCTGTAAGCATCCGGATCGTTCTGGGCGAAGGTCTCGAGCTTGCGGATATCGACCTTGCCGACCAGCGAGGAGATGTCCTGGTTGTTCTCATCGCCGGGTTCGGTCTTGGCGATCGCGATCTGGCGCAGCCGCGACGGCTGGATGCGCGCGACGCGGAATTGCGAGATGTCGCCGCCGAATGCCTCGAGCCGCTTGTAGCACCACGGGCTCATCAGCCCGCTGAGACGCCGGCGCGGAATGCCGTACTTCTCTTCGATCATCGGCCCGAGCTGTTCGGGATCGAACAGGCTGAGCGGACTTTCGAATACCGGGCTCAGTTCGTCACCGGCCTTCAGCACATAGATCGGATGGACTTCCATCAGCGACTTGAGCCGTTCGGCCAGCGACGATTTGCCGCCACCCACCGGTCCGAGCAGATAGAGGATCTGCTTGCGCTCCTCGAGCCCCTGCGCCGCGTGCCGGAAGAAGCCGACGATGCGCTCGATCGTCTCCTCCATGCCATGGAAGCCGGAGAACGCCGGATAGATCCTGATGGTACGGTTCAAAAAG
Organism: Bradyrhizobium sp.; assembly: GCA_035547995.1. Classification (GTDB taxonomy): domain Bacteria; phylum Pseudomonadota; class Alphaproteobacteria; order Rhizobiales; family Xanthobacteraceae; genus Bradyrhizobium. Next base: position 2,814 of record DASZTN010000025.1, read on the forward strand.
ATACGGCCAAGGCGAGGGTCCTTGGCCGTGTCCACCATCTGAGGTTCACCGATCGCAGCTAGTAGTCGCTCGGCGGCGTTGGCGTAGCGTAGCGGATCGCTTCGACACGATTCCAGATATTCCGCCATCGACATGTCGGTTTGGCTTCGAGCTTCGAAGGTCCGAGCGAAGGCGTTGAACAGAGAATCGTTGTACATGACCCCTTCTCCTCCTAATGTCCGCGGCGCCGCTGCGAAACTGGGTCGCAGAAATTCGCAGGCCTTAGCCCCGAGTTTCGAATCAACACTCAGCACATGAAGCGATTGGACACGCGATCGGTTCCTGAGCGCAATTCACAACGCGGGCAGCCCGTGGGTTATAAACAGGCAGTCCGCCTATTCTGTGGGCGAAATCGCCCCGCTAGGATAGATTTAAGAAGTTTGTATCTGCGCCGCAACATCCGGGCATTTACGGCCTGGCGCAATTATGGCAGCCGCGGAACTGCGTTTCCGGGGCAAAAATCTGTAAAAATCCGGAAAGAATTAACGTTCGGACGCGATTTCCGTTCCGCGTCCGAACGTTGTCATCCAATCCTATTTATCTCCCAAAACATCGCCAAACAGCACCCACGATTTGCCATCAAACCGCGCCATCTGAATCTGGTGGATGGGCGTGACGTCGTTCGGGTCGTTGTGAATCGTAATGCCGGGCAGCAGCATCGGCAACGCAAGGCTCTTCAGGTTCGTCGCCTGCTTGAGGATGTTCTCGCGACTGACATCGTCCTTGCAATTGCGCAGCACCGTCTCCATCACTTCGGCGACGGTGTAACCCTGCACGTTGAAGAGATCGCCGATATTCGCATTCGGCTGGTACTTCTTCATCCATGCAAGGAAATCCTTGACGCCGGGATCGCTCGCCCAGCGCGCATCGGTCGGATCCTTCAGATAGAGTCCGGTCACGACGCCGACGCTGTTGTCGAGCCCTGCGGGTTCGAGCACTGCGGAGACCGAATTGGAAACCGATGGCAGGATGATCAGCGGCTTCCAGCCCATGCTTGCGGCTTTCTTGATCGCCTGCGCTGCGAATTTAGGCGTCGCCTCGGCGAAGAAAACATCCGCACCGGATTCGCGCATCGTCACCATCTGGGAATCGATCGTCGGGTCCGAGGTCAGATAGGTGGTCGAGGACACCAGCTGATCGACATGCTCGCCGAGCCCTTCCTTGAATCCTTTCAGGTAATCCTTGCCCGCATCTTCATCTGGAATGATGATCGCGATCTTCGCGTCCGGCTTGGTTTTCAAAACATACTGCGCGTAAAGCTTGCCTTCCAGTTCGTAGGTCGGGTTGAAGCCGACCGTCCACGGGAAGTGCTTCGGATCATTCCAGCGGGTTGCGCCTGACGAGACAAAGAGCTGCGGGACCTTCTTGATATTCAGATATTTCTGGACCGCGATGTTCGGCGCCGTGCCGACCGAACTGAACAGTGCCAGCACTTCGTCCTGCTCGACCAGTCTACGCGTCTGCTCGACCGTCTTCGATGGCGAGTAAGCATCATCCAGAGTCTGGAAATCGATCTTGCGGCCGTTGATCCCGCCCTGATCGTTCAGCATCTGGAAATAGGCAGCCTCGGCGCGCGCGATGGTGCCATAGGCGGATGCCGGTCCGCTATAGGGCGCGGTGTTGCCAAGCTTGATGCTGGTATCGGCCGCCAGCGCAGCGCCGATCGACATCACCGAGAGCGCTGCGCCGACGAGCGAGCTTGCCAGAACATTGCGGCGGGCGGAGAAATGGTGGCGCATTGGGCCTCTTCCTTTTTCGTTTCCTCGTTTTTGTTAACGCCACCATATTTAGCCGGGCGAGCCTTTGCAATCGCAGGAGAATTCCATCGCCCGGCATTCACCCTCGGGCACGGCCGGCGCGGTCACGAGAACTTCATTCAAAAGCTTCATTGATCAGCGCGCCGGCGGACCGGCGAAGGCTGCGCCATCAGCAGCCGCAGATATGCAAAAATTGCACGAAGCGCGCCGCCAAAGGGCCAATTTCCGGGATCGATATCTTGTGAATGGCGTTATGGTAGAGGGATATTCATATTCCCTTTGTCATCATCTTTCCGGACGTTATTGTTAAGTCTCGGCTTCTTGATAGAAAAATTCAAAATCAAACCGCAGCAATGCGGCCAACCCGGACAGAAGCAGGCATCATGAATCCCGTCAAAGCACTCGAAAACCACGGTCAGGCGGTCTGGCTGGATTTCCTGGCCCGCGGCTTCGTCGCCAACGGCGATCTGAAGAAGCTGATCGACAATGATGGCGTCAAGGGCGTCACCTCGAATCCGTCGATCTTCGAAAAGGCGATCGGCAGTTCGGATGAATATGACGCGTCGATTGGCCAGACCCTGCGGCGCGGCGACCGCCCGGTTGCGGAGTTGTTCGAGCGTCTTGCCGTCGAGGACATCCAGCATGCCGCCGATGTGCTGCATCCGGTCTATGAACATCTTCACGGCCATGACGGCTTTGTCAGCCTGGAAGTGTCGCCATATCTGGCGATGGACACCAAGGCCACGATCGCGGAGGCCGAGCGGCTCTGGAAAGCGGTCGACCGCGAAAACCTGATGGTCAAGGTGCCGGCGACGGCACCCGGCCTGCCGGCGATCCAGCAATTGATCGGCGAAGGCATCAGCATCAACATCACGCTGCTGTTCTCGCAGAAGGTCTACATCCAGGTCGCCGAGGCCTATCTTTCCGGCCTGGAGAAATACATCGCCAAGGGCGGCAATCCCTCGCACATCGCCAGCGTCGCCAGCTTCTTCGTCAGCCGCATCGATACCGCGGTCGACAAGCAGCTCGACGAGAAGATCGCGCAGGCGAACGATCCGAGCGAGAAGGAGCGGTTGGCCGCAATGAAGGGCAAGGTCGCGATCGCCAACGCCAAGCTGGCCTATCAGGAATACAAGCGCCTGTTCACCGGCGCGCGCTGGGAGAAGCTTGCAGCCAAGGGCGCCAAGCCGCAGCGCTTGCTGTGGGCTTCCACCGGCACCAAGAACAAGGACTACAGCGACGTGCTTTACGTCGAAGAGCTGATCGGTCCCGATACGGTCAATACCATGCCGCCGGCCACGCTGGACGCCTTCCGCGATCACGGCAAGCTGCGCAACAGCCTGGAAGAGAATGTCGAGGAGGCGAAGCACGTGCTCGCCGAGCTGGAAAAATCCGGCATCTCGCTCGATGCGATCACCGCCGAACTGGTCAAGGACGGCGTCAGGCTGTTTGCCGATGCCGCCGATAAGCTTTACGGCGCCGTCGCCTACAAGCGTGCCACCGTGCTCGGACCCGACATCGGCCGGCAGCAACTGGCGCTTGGGTCGAACCTTGGCAAGGCGGTCGAGGAAAACGCCGAGGAATGGCGCGCATCCGGCAAGATCCGGCGGCTGTGGCAGCGCGACAAGTCGGTCTGGACCGGCGAGGACGAGAACAAGTGGCTGGGCTGGCTCACCAGCCCGGCGACCGCCGACGTCAACGACTATGAGGACTTCGCGCACCGGGTGAAGGGACAGAGCTTCACCGATGCGGTGGTGCTCGGCATGGGCGGCTCCAGCCTGGGGCCGGAGGTGCTGGCGCAAACCTTCCCGAAGAAGGCGGGCTTTCCGAAGCTGCACGTGCTCGATTCCACCGACCCGGCGCAGATCCGTGCCATGCAGGCTTCGATCGATCTGGCCGACACACTGTTCATCGTCTCCAGCAAGTCCGGCAGCACCACCGAACCCAACGTGATGAAGGACTATTTCTTCGAGCGCGTCTCGGAAACGGTCGGCGCCGACAAAGCCGGCTACCGCTTCATCGCGGTCACCGATCCCGGCTCGTCGCTGCAGAAGGTCGCAGCCAGGCAGCGCTTCGCCCGTACCTTCCACGGCGATCCGGCGATCGGCGGACGCTATTCGGTGCTGTCGCCGTTCGGCCTGGTGCCGGCGGCTGCCGCCGGCATCGATTTGCGCACGCTGCTCACGCATGCCATGACGATGGTGCGCTCCTGCGGACCCGATGTGCCGCCGGAGCAAAATCCCGCTGTACAGCTCGGGCTCGCGATGGGTCTTGCCGGCCTCGAAGGCCGCGACAAGGTGACCATCCTGTCGTCAGCCAGGATCGCCGACTTTGGCGCCTGGGCCGAGCAATTGATCGCCGAATCCACCGGCAAGGACGGCAAGGGCCTGATCCCGATCGACGGTGAAGCGCTCGGCGATGTCTCGGCCTACGGCAACGACCGCTTCTTCATCGATATCCGCACCAAGGACGAGCATGACTCGGCGCATGACGCCAAGCTCTCGGCGCTGGAAAAGGCCGGGCATCCGGTGGTCCGCATCGTGATGGAATCGATCGAGCATATCGGGCAGGAATTCTTCCGCTTCGAGATGGCGGTTGCGGTGGCGGGCTCGGTGCTCGGCATCAACCCCTTCAACCAGCCCGACGTCGAAGCCGCCAAGATCAAGACGCGAGAATTGACCGCGGCCTTCGAGAAAACCGGCTCACTGCCGGAGGAACAGCCGGTGGTGTCGACTGACAGCGTCGATATCTATACCGACGAGAAGAACGCCGCCGATCTGCGCAAGGCTGGCGCCAATGGCGATCTCGGCTCCTGGCTGAAGGCGCATCTTGGCCGCTCCGGCTCGGACGATTACGTCGCCCTGCTCGCCTATATCGAGCGCAACCCGGCGCATATCAAGGAGCTGCAGCGCATGCGGCTGGCGGTGCGCGACAAGCGCCATGTGGCGACCTGCGCCGAATTCGGCCCGCGCTTCCTGCATTCCACCGGCCAGGCCTACAAGGGCGGCCCGGACAGCGGCGTATTTCTGCAGATCACCGCCGACGACGCCATCGACCTGTTGGTGCCCGGTCAGAAGGCAAGCTTCGGCATCATCAAGGCGGCGCAGGCGCGCGGCGATTTCGGCGTGCTGACCGAGCGCGGCCGGCGCGCGCTCCGCGTGCATCTCAAGGGCGATCTTGAATCGGGATTGAAGATGCTCGACAGCGCCATCCAGAACGCATTGAACTGATGCAAGCGTTTCGGATCAACCAGAGGTTAGGATAGCTCAGATGCAGCTCGGCATGATCGGTCTAGGCCGGATGGGCGGCAATATCGTCCGCCGGCTGATGAAGCACGGACACACCGCGGTGGTCTACGACAAGGACCCCAAAGCCGTGGCCGCGCTCGGCGCCGACGGCGCGGTCGGCGCAAGCGCGCTGGAGGAGTTCGTCAGCAAGCTGGAGAAGCCGCGCACCGCCTGGGTGATGCTGCCGGCCGGCAAGATCACCGAGGCCACCATCGAAACCCTGTCCAAGCTGATGCAGGAAGGCGACGTCATCATCGATGGCGGCAATACCTTCTGGCAGGACGACGTTCGCCGCGGCAAGGCGCTGAAACAGCGCGGCATTCACTATATCGATGTCGGCACCTCCGGCGGCATCTGGGGGATCGAGCGCGGCTATTGCATGATGATCGGCGGCGACAAGGCGGTGGTCGATCGTCTCGACCCGATCTTCAAGACGCTGGCGCCCGGAATCGGCGATATCCCGCGCACGCCGGGACGCGAAGGCCGCGACCCGCGCATCGAACAGGGCTATATCCACGCCGGCCCGGTCGGCGCCGGGCACTTCGTCAAGATGGTTCATAACGGCATCGAATACGGCCTGATGCAGGCCTATGCCGAAGGCTTCGATATCCTGAAGAACGCCAATATCGATGCGCTGCCCGAGGATCACCGCTTCGAGCTCAACATCGCCGACGTCGCCGAAGTCTGGCGGCGCGGCAGCGTCATCCCGTCATGGCTGCTCGACCTCACCGCTGCCGCGCTCGCCAGGAACGGCACGCTCGATGAGTATTCCGGCTTCGTCGAAGATTCCGGCGAAGGCCGCTGGACGGTCAACGCCGCGATCGACGAGGCGGTGCCGGCCGAGGTGCTGACAGCGGCGTTATACACGCGCTTCCGGTCGCGCAAGGATCACACCTTCGCCGAGAAGATCCTTTCGGCGATGCGTGCCGGCTTCGGTGGTCACAAGGAGCCGAAATAGCTGACCGTCCCGCCGAACGCCAGTTCAAACGATATTATCAAGCCGGAGGTCGGCCGTCCGTGACAGATCAACTACTATCCTCAAACCAGGGAAAACCCGACCCTTGCGCCTTCGTGATTTTCGGCGCTACCGGCGACCTTGCGCACCGGCTGGTGGTGCCATCGCTCTATAATCTGGCTGCAGCCGGCCTGTTGCCCGACAATTTCTGCGTGGTCGGCGTCGCCCGCAACGGCATGTCGAATGACGCGCTGCGCGATAGCCTGATGAAAGGCCTGCATCAGTTCTCCACCCGCAAGATCGACGAAGCCATCGCCAAAAAGGTGCTCGAATGCGTCACCTGCGTCGAGGCCGATCCCAAGGAGCCTGCTTCGTTCGACAAGTTGCGCGACCAGCTGCAGAAGCTGGAGACGGCGCGGCAGACCGTCGGCAACCGGTTGTTCTACCTGGCAACGCCGCCGAGCGCCTTCGCGCCGATCGCCCGCGAGCTCGGCCGCACCGGCCTGCTGGCGGAAGAAAACGGCGCGTGGCGGCGGCTGGTGGTGGAAAAACCGTTCGGCACCGACCTGGCTTCCGCCAAGGCGCTGAATGCCGAGCTGCTCAAGATCGCCGAAGAGCACCAGATCTACCGGATCGATCATTATCTCGGCAAGGAAACGGTGCAGAACATCCTGGTGCTGCGCTTTGCCAACGGCATGTTCGAGCCGATCTGGAATCGCAACCATATCGACCACGTCCAGATCACCGTCGACGAAAAGCTCGGCGTCGGCCACCGCGGCAGCTTCTATGATTCGACCGGCGCGTTGCGCGACATGGTGCCGAACCATCTGTTCCAACTGCTCTCGCTGGTCGCGATGGAGCCGCCGTCGCGCTTTGACGCCTATGCGGTGCGGTCGGAAAAGGCCGAGGTGCTCACCGCGATCCAGACCCAAAGCGAGGAAGAGGCCCTGCAGAACTCGGTGCGCGGCCAGTATCTCGCGGGCCAGATCGGCGACACCCAGGTCGGGGATTACCGCAAGACCGAGAACGTCAGGCCCGACAGCACCACCGAAACCTATGCCGCGCTGAAATTGACCATCGACAACTGGCGCTGGGCCGGCGTTCCCTTCTACCTGCGCACCGGCAAGGCACTCGGCATGAAGCGCACCGAGGTCGCCATCCAGTTCAAGCGGGCGCCGTTTGCGATGTTCAGCTGCACGCCGGTGGACCGGCTGTCGCGGAACTATCTCGTCATCGGCGTCGAGCCGACCGAAGGCATCTCGCTGCAGTTCAACACCAAGGTGCCGGGACCGACGATTACGATCGACGGCGTCGAGATGAAATTCCGCTACAAGGATTACTTCAAGGCCGAGCCGAGCACCGGCTATGAGACGCTGATCTATGACTGCATGATCGGCGACAACATCCTGTTCCAGCGCGCAGACAGCGTCGAAGCCGGCTGGCAGGCGGTGCAGCCGTTCCTGGACGCGTGGAAGAAGGCCGGCGCCAAGGGTCTGCAGAGCTACAAGGCCGGCAGCGAAGGGCCGCCGCAAGCCGACGAACTTTTGGCCCGCGACGGCCGGAGCTGGCGAAAGTTGGGTCCCAATGGGTAAAACTGGCGAGGCGGACCGGCAGATCATCGCGGTTGCCGATCCGGCGGCGCAAGCCCAAACCGCCGCCGAACGCATCATCAAGAGAATTGCCGCAAACAGCGGACGCGTTGCGATTTGTCTTTCCGGCGGATCGAGTCCCAAACAGCTGTTCGAGCTACTTGCAACCGACGCCTATCGCAGCCGGATTGCGTGGGAGCGCGTGCACTGGTTCATCGGCGACGAGCGCTTCGTGCCGGCGGACGACCCTCGCAACAATATGCGAATGGCGCGTCAGGCCTTCCTGGACCGATGCGCGCCGCCTGCCAACGTGCATCCGATTGCAACCGATACCGCCACTCCGGCGGAGGCGGCGCGCCGCTATCAGAGCGAGCTGCAGTCATTCTATGGCACAAACCAGCTTGATCCGGCACGGCCCCTGTTCGATCTGGTGCTGCTCGGCGTCGGTCCCGACGGCCATACCGCTTCGCTGTTTCCAGGATATCCGGCGGTCGAGCAAACCGGATGCTGGGTAACCGAAGTACCCGAAGCCCATGTCGAGCCGTTCGTGCCGCGCGTGACGCTGACCTTGCCGGCGCTGGCCTCCTGCCGCGAGATGATGTTCGAGGCCAGCGGCCCGGGCAAACGCGCGATCCTGGCGCGCGTCTTTGCCGGCGAGGATCTTCCGGCGGGCCGTGCGCGCTCGCAAGGCGAGACCGTCTGGCTCTTGGACCAGGCGGCGCTGCCGGAGAATGTTCGTGCCTGATGCGAATATGGCGCCGTGCGCGCTGATCATGATGGGCGTTTCCGGATCGGGCAAAAGCACCATCGCCGACAGACTGGCGCAGCGGATCGGCTGGCGCAGCGTGGATGGCGACAAATTCCACCCCGCCAGCAATATAGCTAAAATGAGTGCCGGCCATCCGCTCACCGATGAAGACCGCTGGCCGTGGCTGAAAGCCATCGCGACGGAAATCGACCGGAGCTGCAAGGCAGGCGAGAAGGCCGTCATTGCCTGTTCGGCGCTCAAGCGTTCCTATCGGGAAATCCTGGTGCATGGCCGCGGCGACGTCCGCATCGTCTATCTCGACGGCTCGAAGCAGTTGATCGCGGAGCGGCTCGCCAGGCGAAAGGGCCATTTCATGCCGCCCGGCCTCCTCGACAGCCAGTTCAAGACGCTGGAGCCGCCGGACGAAAGCGAACATCCGGTGACGGTTTCGATTGACAGAACGCCGGATGAAATCGTCGATGACATCATCTGTCAGCTCCACCTGCCCTAACGAAAGTGGAAACGCACATGACGAAGATCGCGCTGGTGGTTTCCGATGTCGACGGCACCCTGCTCACCAAGAACAAGGTGCTGACCGAAAAAGCCGCTGCAGCCGCAAGAAAGCTGGAGGACAGCGGCGTCGGCTTCACCATCACGTCGAGCCGGCCGACGATCGGCATGCGCTTTTTGATCGAGCCGCTGCGGCTGACGCTGCCGTTCGGCTCGTTCAACGGCAGCTCGATCTGCGATCCGCAGCTGAATCCGATCGAGCTGCATCTGATCCCGCCACCGGCGGCAACGCGAACCCTCGATGTGCTGAACCAATTCGGCGTCGATATCTGGCTGTTTACCAACGAGCGCTGGCTGATCCAAAATCCTGACGGCGACTATGTTCCGTTCGAGCAGCGCACGATCAGATCCGATCCGACGGTAGTCGATGATTTCACGCCCTACCTCGATTCTGTCTGCAAGATCGTCGGTGCCAGCGCCGATCCGGAATTGCTGCGGCGTTGCGAGACCGCCATGCAGGAAGCGTTGGGCGCCGCCGCGACAGCGGTGCGCTCGCAAAGCTATTATCTCGACATCACCCCGCCCGGCCACGACAAGGGCACCTTCGTCGAAGCGATGGCCAAACGGCTCGGCATCTCCACCGCCGCAATCGCCACCATCGGCGACATGCAGAATGATCTGGCGATGTTCCGGGTAAGCGGCATGTCGATCGCGATGGGCAACGCCACCGACGACATCAAGCGGCAGGCAACCCATGTCACGACCTCGAATGAAGACGAAGGCTTTGCCGGCGCGATCGACATCATCATGAAGAACAACGAAACGGCGCAGACATAGGCTTGGTCGTGACCTACCACCTTCTTCCCTTGCAGGAGAGGCGCACCATCATTGTGTCAGTTAGATCATGATCTGATTAAGTTGAACCAGATCATGATCTCATCTTTTTTGTTTGAGCATGATCTCTTCGGAAAACCGGTGCCCACTTTTCCGGATCATGCTCTACCTCACTCCGCTGCAGCCGACGCTACTGCGATCTCTGCACGGCGGGCTTTCTGGCGGCGCTGAGATTGTGGGCGGTATAGATCAGCGCAATATGGGTCAGCGCCTGCGGAAAATTGCCGGTTTGCCGGCCGGGGCCCGGATCGAACTCTTCCGCCAGCAGACCGAGGTCGTTTGCAAGCGCGACCACGCGATCGAACATCTCCTGCGCCTTGTCGATCTGGCCTGACAGCACATAGGCGTCGGCAAGCCAAAAGCTGCAGGCAAGAAATGCACCTTCGATCGGCTGCTGCTCGTCGGTGACTTCGCGCGGATCATGCCGCAGCACGAAGCCGTCGCGCATCATATATCTCTCGATGGCCTCGATGGTGCCGAGAATGCGCGGGTCCGACGCCGGGAGGAAGCCGACCGCCGGCAGCAGCAGCACGCTGGCATCGAGCAGCGACGACCCGTAATATTGGACAAAGGTGTTCTGCGCCGGATCAAAGCCCTTTTCGCAGACGTCGCGATGGATGGTGTCGCGCAGTGCCCGCCACTTGTCGAGCGGCGCCTCGAAACCGAAGGTTTCGGCGCTCTTGATGGCGCGGTCGAACGCCACCCAGGTCATCACCTTCGACAGTACATAATGCTGGCCGGTGCCCCGACGCTCCCAGATTCCGCTGTCGGGGTGATGCCACACTTCGGCCAAATGCTCGAGCACCTTGCATTCGAGGTCCCACGTCCCGTCATCGAGCTTCAGCTTCGCCATTCGTGCCTGATGGAAGGCGTCCATCAGCTCGCCATAGACATCGAGCTGCAGCTGGGCGTGCGCGGCGTTGCCGATCCGGACCGGACGCGCGCCCTCGTAACCGGGCAGCCAGTCCGCCTCCCATTCCAGCAGGCGCCGCTGGCCCCAGATGCCATACATGATCTGCATATGCGCCGGCGCACCCGCGGCCGCACGCAGCAGCCAGTTGTGCCAACATAAGGCTTCTTCGGTGTAGCCGCTGTTCATCAGCGCAAACAGCGTGAAGGTGGCATCGCGCAGCCAGCAGTAGCGATAATCCCAATTGCGCGCCCCGCCGAGCTTTTCCGGCAGCGAGGTGGTCGGCGCCGCGACGATGCCGCCGGTCGGCGCAAAAGTCAGCGCCTTGAGCGTGATCAGCGATCGCAACACCAAGTCGTGACACTCGCCTTCGTAAGAACAATGGCTGCACCATTCAATCCAGTAATCTTCGGTATCCTGCAGGGCCTGCCCGGGATTGATCGGCTCAGGAACCGCAAGATGGGAAGGACCATAGGTGAGAACGAACGGAACGGTCTCGCCTTCCCCGACCTCGAAATCGGCAACCGTGGTGAAATCCTCGCCGCGGGTTTCGACCGGGGTGCGCAGCACCGTCATGTCCTGACCGCAGATCGCGAGCAGCGCAGTGCCGTCCTCGCTTTTCTTGACCCAGGGAATATCGATGCCAAAGCCGAAGCGGATGACCATCTCCATACGGAGCTTCACCCTGCCGCTGACGCCGCGTACCAGGCGGACGATATCGGATGCATTGCCGCGCGGCGGCATGAAATCGATCACCGCGACAGTGCCGCTGTCGGTCGTAAAGCACGTCTCCAGGATCAGGGTGTTGTCCCAGTAGCGGCGGGACGTATTCTTGATCTCGCCCGCGGGCGCAATCAGCCACCGTCCGTTCCTCGGTGTGCCGAGAAGGGCTGCAAAACAGGCATCGGAATCGAACGCGGGCCAGCATAGCCAGTCGATCGAGCCGTCGCGGCCGACCAGCGCCGCGGTTTCACAGTCGCCGATCAGTCCATAATCTTCAATCTTGCAGGGCAATTTGGGCCACCGTTTGCCATACTCATCTTTCAGCCGTTCGTGTTCGCCCGCCGCTGTGTCGCGAATTTAAGGGCGGAAACGTCGAGCTCGGCTACGATCTCGTCGAGCGGTACGGGCAAGCGCTGCCGCCAGTTCGGATGTTCATCGATGGTGCCGGGAATGTTCGGTTGGTCGATCACGCCAAGCAGATCCTCCAGCGAGATCGTGAGCAGACGCGAGCGGGTCCGCGCGAGAAATCTGACGACGGCATAGAGGTCATGGCCCTCAATGTCGTTCTCACGCAGCAGCTCGGACAGCATGTGCAGCGCGTGCCAGCGCGCATCATCGGTCTCTCCCGGATCGATCCCGAGTGAACGCTTCAGCTTGAGATCGGCGAATGAGCGCCAGCCGGCATAAGTGCTGAGGTCGTGGGTGTTGAAGGTGACGAGCGCGTTGGGCTGATAGTGATCGATGCCGAAGAACCGGCCCTGAGGGTCGCGCTCGAACATCATCACCAGATAGGACCAGATGCCCCAATCGGCCATCTGCTCGCGGAAGCCTTCCGGCACGGTGCCGAGATCCTCGCCGATCACCACGCAGCGGTGCGCAACGCTCTCCTGCGCCGTTGCCGCCAGCAGCGCCTCGAACGGCATCTGCACATAGGCGCCGTTATCGGCAGCAAATCCGTGCGGCACGAGATAAAGCCGCTTCAGACCGAGCACATGATCGAGCCGGATCGCGCCGGCATAGCGCATCGATGCCCGCAGCATTTCCCGGAACGGCTCGAACGACTTGATCTTGAGACCGGCGGCATTGAATCCGGCCAGGCCCCAATTCTGGCCGGCGGTGTTGAGCGGGTCCGGCGGCGCACCGACGGAAAGATAGCGCGAGATCGCCGCCTGTTCGTTCCAGGCATCAAAGCCGCCGGCCTGCACGCCCACCGCGACATCGAGGTAAAGCCCGACCTTGAGGCCAAGCTGTTGCGCCAGCGTCTGGCAGGCCTGCAACTGGCGATCGGCAATCCATTGCACGAATTCGACGAACTCGACCTCGGCCGCGTCCGGTCCCTCGCGCAAGGTGGCGCAGGCGGCATCATCCGGCTGCCGCCACGGCTCCGGCCATTCCCACCAGGCCGTGCCAAACTTGTGCCGCAACACCTCGAAGCAGGCAAAGCGCGACAACAGCGAGCCGCGCTCACCGCGGTATTTTTCGAAGTCCCGCTGCTGCCCGGCCTTGCGTTCTGTCCTGAAATGCTCGAACGCTGATCGCAGCGCCCGCCACTTCAGCGCGGCAACCTCTGCGTAGTCGACCAGCTCGCTCTGGCGCAACTTTGCAATTCCATCGCTATCCGCGAGCACGCCGTCGAGTTTGGCGACATCGATATAGAGCGCGTTGAGAAACAGCCTGCTGTTCGGCGAATACGGGCTGCAATCCCCCGGACGGTCGTCGAACAAGGCATGCAGCGGATTGAGGCCGACGCCGTCGGCGCCCAGATCGAGGGCGAGCCGGATCAGATCTTGGAGATCGGTAAAGTCTCCGATGCCCCAGTTGCGCGCCGAGCGGATGCTGTAAAGCTGGACCGCCAGCAGCCAGCAGCGGTCAAAATCGCCGCTGAAGGCCCGCGGCGGGGCGACGATCAGCGGCACCTGTTCCGTAAACGAGCCGGAATCGGTCAGGTGCAACCGGTAGGACCCGACCGGCAGATCGGCCGGCCAGGCGACAATGCCGTCACTGGTCGTGCCTTCCGCAACAATCTTTCGACCGGCGGCGATTTTCCACTGCACCGGCAATTCGGCCTGCCCGCCCAGCGCAGTCCGCGACGGCAGGCTCGACCGGACGACCACCGGTTCGCCGAGATAGCGGTGCGGCGCCTCCGGCGGCAGCGCATCGAGGATGATTTTCAGGGCGGCGGCGTCCGTCACACGCCGGTGACCCTGCCCGTCGATAAATTCGGTCTGAAGTCCGAGCCTGGCGGCCTTAGCAAAAAGATTCATTCGGCACGTCGTTTGCACGTAGCAGGATTTCGGGATGTCGAGAAATTTTCCAGGCAGGAGAAGAGGATAGCCATGTTCAACTCGCTATCGCGCCTCCGAGTTCCCTGGAACCAATGCCATACGAATGGCTTCTTATACAGGTTCAAGACGTCTCTTCTCCTGCCGTGCAAGGAAGGAGACGTTGTTTCCATATCTGTGGCATCACCGTGAACAAAACTGCTCAAACTGTCGAGAGTGCCGCTTTGGGCGGTACCTTCCATATCGAAGATGTTTACCCGTTGATCGACGGCGGCCGTTTTCCGGTCAAACGCATCGCCGGCGAGCCGGTCGAGGTCTGGGCCGACATCTACCGCGACGGCCATGACGTGACAGCCGCAGCGCTGGTGTGGCGGCTGGAGCGGGACCGGGAATGGCACCGCGCGCCAATGACCCATCACAGCAACGATCGCTGGTTCGGATCGTTCACCCCGGGCGAGGCCGGGCGTTATGTCTATGCCATCGAAGCCTGGACCGATGAATTCGCCACCTGGAAACACGGCTTTGAACTGAAGCAGAAGGCCGGCACCAATACCGAGCTTGATGCGATCGAGGGCGCCGGCCTGCTCACCAAGGCGCAATCCGGCGGTGAAGCCGCATCGGCCCTGATCGTGAAGCAATGCGAGCACTTTCTGCAAACCGGCGAGGTGGCGCCGCTGCTCACGGACGAATTGCAGCATGCGATGGCCGAGAGCCAGCCGCGGCCGGACCTGACGCGATCGCAGCTGTTTCCCTTCGTGGCGGACCGGCCGCGGGCCAGATTTGGCTCCTGGTACGAGATGATCCCGCGCAGCCAGAGCCGGACCCCGGGCCAGCACGGCACCTTCAAGGATTGTATCGCTCGATTGCCCGACATTGCGGCAATGGGTTTCGACGTGATCTATTTCACCCCGATCCACCCGATCGGGACAACCAACCGCAAGGGCCGCAACAACGCGGTCACCGCTACCGAGGGCGATCCGGGCAGCCCCTATGCGATCGGTGCGGCCGAAGGCGGCCACGATGCCGTACATCCGGAACTGGGGACGCTGGAGGATTTCCAGGATCTCGTGGTGGCCTGCCGCTCGCACGACATGGAAGTCGCACTTGATTTCGCCGTTCAGTGCTCTCCCGATCACCCGTGGCTGATGCAATATCCGCAATGGTTCAAGCGGCGGCCCGACGGATCGATGCGCTATGCGGAAAATCCGCCGAAGAAATACGAGGATATCGTCAATCCAGACTTTATGTCGGAAGATGCCGGCGCGTTGTGGAACGCGCTGCGCGACGTGGTGCTGTTCTGGATCCAGCAAGGCGTCAAGATCTTCCGGGTCGACAATCCGCACACCAAGCCGTTTCCATTCTGGGAATGGCTGATCCATGAAATCCAGCTTCGTCACCCCGACGTGATCTTCCTCGCCGAAGCCTTTACCCGGCCGAAACTGATGAAGGGGCTTGCCAAGCTCGGCTTCACGCAGTCCTACACCTATTTCACCTGGCGGACGCAACGCTGGGAACTCGAGCAATATCTGACCGAACTGACCGGCTATCCCGAGCGGGATTTCTATCGTCCGAACTTCTTCGTCAATACGCCGGATATCCTGCCCTATCATCTGCAGGGCGGTGAGCCCTGGATGTTCAAGTCGCGCGTTGCGCTGGCAGCGACGCTGTCGAGCAGCTACGGCATCTATAACGGCTTCGAGCTGCTGGAGCACGAGCCGATCCCCGGCCGCGAGGAATACCTGGATTCCGAGAAATACGAGATCAAGGTGCGGGACTGGGACAAGCCGGGCAACATCAAGCCCTATATCGCCGAGCTCAACCGCATCCGCCGGCAAAACCAGGCGCTGCAGCAGACCAGCAACCTGCATTTCCTGCCCATTCAGGACAACAACGTCATCGGCTTCGTCAAGGAATCGCTCGATCAGACCAACGCCGTGGTTGTCGCCATTGCACTGTCACGCGATCCGCACGAAATCTGGCTGCCGCTTGGCGACGTCCAGATCGGCCCGCCTGACGACCGCCGCAACATCGCCGCGGTCGAGAATCTGGTCACCGGCGAACGGCATGCGCTGGACTGGGGCGGCCTTCACCTGCGGATCGATCCGATGCGCGACCCCGCCCTGCTCTTCCGCTGTCTGGCGTAACAGGGCGGCGCCATGAACCTGATGTCCTCGATCGAAACCAAGGAATTGCCGTCTACGGAGACCATCGACGAGCTCTGGTACAAGGACGCCATCATCTACCAGCTGCACGTCAAGGCCTTCGCCGACAGCAACAATGACGGAATCGGCGATTTCGCCGGGCTGACGGAAAAACTCGCCTATCTGCAGGATCTCGGCGTCACCACGCTGTGGCTGTTGCCGTTCTACCCTTCGCCGGGCCGCGACGACGGCTACGACATTTCCGACTATGGCGACATCAATCCCGATTTCGGGACGATGAAGGATTTCAAGCGTTTCATCCAGGAAGCCAAGAAGCGCGGCTTGAAGGTCATCACCGAGCTGGTCATCAATCACACCTCCGACCAGCACGACTGGTTCAAGCGCGCCCGCCGCAGCGATCCGAAATCGAGCGCCCGCAACTGGTATGTGTGGAGCGACACCGACCAGAAATATCTGGGCACGCGGATCATCTTCACCGATACCGAGAAGTCGAACTGGACCTGGGATCCGGAAGCCGGCCAGTTCTACTGGCATCGTTTCTTCTCGCATCAGCCCGACCTCAATTTCGACAATCCGCGCGTCGTCAGCGCCATCCTCAAGGTGATGAAGCGCTGGCTCGACGCCGGTGTCGACGGGTTCCGTCTCGACGCCATTCCCTATCTGTGCGAGCGCGACGGCACCAACAACGAGAACCTGCCGGAAACGCATGCCATCATCAAACGGCTGCGCGTCGAGCTCGACAAATATTCCAAGGGCAAGGTGCTGCTCGCCGAGGCCAATCAATGGCCCGAGGATGTGCAGGAATATTTCGGCCGCGGCGACGAATGCCACATGGCCTATCATTTTCCGCTGATGCCGCGGATCTACATGGCGATCGCGCAGGAAGACCGCTTTCCCATCACCGACATCCTGCGCCAGACACCGGACATTCCGAACAACTGCCAGTGGGCGCTGTTCCTGCGCAACCATGACGAGCTGACGCTGGAAATGGTCACCGACGTCGAACGCGACTATCTGTGGTCGACCTATGCCAACGATCCGCGCGCCCGCATCAATCTCGGCATCCGCCGCCGCCTGGCGCCGCTGATGGACAACGACCGGCGCAAGATCGAGCTGATGAATTCGCTGCTGCTGTCGTTTCCGGGCACGCCGATCATCTATTACGGCGACGAGATCGGCATGGGCGACAACATCTATCTCGGCGACCGCAATGGCGTACGCACACCGATGCAATGGTCGCCGGACCGCAATGGCGGCTTCTCGCGCGCCGATCCCGCCCGGCTTTATGCCCCGGCGATCATGGACCCGGTCTATGGTTATGAGTCCGTCAATGTCGAGGCGCAGTCGCGCAGCCTGTCGTCGCTGCTCAGCGCGACCAAGCGGCTGATCTCGGTGCGCAAGTCGACGCTGGCGTTCGGCCGCGGCACCATGACCTTTATCCGCCCGCTCAACCGATCGGTGCTCTGCTATATCAGGCAATACGAGGACGAGGTGATCCTCTGCGTCGCCAACCTGTCGCGCTCGGCGCAGGCCACCGAGCTTGATCTTTCCCCGTGGAAAGGCCGCATCCCGCTGGAAATGCTAGGCCGCTCGTGCTTTCCGGCGATCGGCGAACTGCCCTACATGATCACGCTCGGGCCCTACGGCTTCTACTGGTTCGAACTGCAGGAGCCGAGCAAGACAGAGCCGGCGAGGCCGAACGCCGTCCCCGAATTCGAGACGCTGGTAGTGCCGGTCAATTCGACCTGGGTGTCGCTCGCCCGTACCCGCAGCGTGTTCGAACGCGACGTGCTGCCGGGACATCTGGCGCGCACCCGCTGGTATCCGGAGCGCTCGCCGGACGCGATCAGGCCGATCGTGACTTCGGCGATTCCCTTCTGCGACATCGGCGACAACCGGCCATGGCTGGCCTTCTTCGAGGCCACGAACCGTAACGTCACCACGCGTTACGTCGTGCCGATGCAGATCGAGTGGGTGCGTTTCGACCGTGAACGCTTCAATCCCCATGCACTGGCTGCAGTGCGCCAGGGGGCACGCGAAGGCACCCTGCTGGACGTCGCGACCAACCAGATTTTCATCGGTCTGTTGTTGCGCAACCTGCATGAGTCCCTGGTAGTCGAGGAGAACGGCCTGCGGCTGGAGTTCAAACCGACCTCGAAATTCTCCCACCGGATGGTCCGACAGCCGGACCATGTTCGCGCGGTGGAGACCGAACAATCCAACAGCACCGCGCTGGTCGACCATGATTATGTCGTCAAGGTCTATCGCAAGCTGGAAGCCGGCATCAACCCGGAGATCGAGATGGGCCGCTTCCTGACTGATGTCGCGGGCTTTGCCAATACGCCGGCGCTGCTGGGCAGCGTCGAGCTGGTCGAGCCCGGCGAGAAAAGAAGCGCGATCGCGATCATCCACTCCTTTGTCGAAAATCAGGGCGACGGCTGGACGGTGACGGCGGCCTATCTCGATCGCTTTGTTGACGAACAGCGGCTGATCGGGACCAGCGAGCATCGAAACGAAAGCGAGCAACAGACGCCCTATCTGCGCTACATGTCGCAGACCGGCCGCCGCGTTGCCGAGATGCATGTCGCGCTTGCCAGCAATAACGAGCTTGCCGATTTCGCGCCCGAGCCGATCAAGGCCGAAGACGGCCAGCGCTGGATCGACGATGTCATGGCCCGCGCCGCCCGCGTGTTCGATACCCTGATGCAGCGCCGCGACTCCCTGAAGGAGACCGATCGTCCGCTGGTCGACGAGCTGCTCGCGCAGCGCGAAGCATTACCTGGCCGATTGAAGGCGCTGCTGCCGGATGAAGGCAGCGGCCTGAACATCCGCCACCACGGCGATTTTCATCTCGGGCAGATGCTGATCGTCAAGGACGACATCTATATCATCGACTTCGAGGGCGAGCCGCGCCGTTCTATTGCCGAACGTCGGCGCAAGGCGCCGGCGGCGCGCGACGTCGCCGGCCTGATCCGCTCGATCGACTATTCGGCGACGGCCGCGCTGGAGCGCGCCCTCAAAGTAGCGCCGGATGAAAATGGCAAGCTCGCCACCGCTCTGGCAGAGTGGCGCGATCGCGCCGCCGAGGCTTTTCTGGCCGCCTATCGGGAGGCCATGACCAACGCGGAATTATGGCCCGCCGATCGCCGCGCCGCCGATCGGATGCTGAACTTCTTCCTGCTCGAGAAGGCATTCTACGAAATCGAATATGAATTGTCGCATCGGCCGGATTGGCTGCGGGTCCCGCTCACCGGGGTGCTGCGAATATTGTCACGGCAAATGAACGAGACCTCATGACCGAATTGTCCCCCGAGGCCTACGCCATTATCGAAGGCCGTCACTCCGATCCGTTTCACTATCTCGGCCTCCATGACGAGGATGGCCGGCATGTCGTGCGCGCGTTTCTGCCCGAGGCTTCGAATGTCGAAGCCGTCGGCGAGCATGGCGAAACCGCGCCGCTTGCGCGGATTCACGATTCAGGCCTGTTCGTCGGCGCGCTGCCGAACGGCTCGAAGCGCTACCAGCTGCGTGCCCGGTTCGGGGATAACGTGGTCGACCTCGAAGACCCCTACCGGTTTCCGCCGATCCTGAGCAGCTTCGATCTCTATCTGCTCGGCGAAGGTACCGATCAGCGGCTTTACGACAAGCTCGGCGCCCATCCGATGACGCTCGACGGCGTCGACGGCATCGCCTTCGTGGTGCTGGCGCCGAATGCTCGGCGCGTCAGCGTGGTCGGCGATTTCAACTACTGGAATGCGCGGCGGCATCCGATGCGGGTGCGCGGCGTCGGCTACTGGGAATTGTTCATCCCGCGTGCGCGCGTCGGCGACCGCTATAAGTTCGATATCGTCGGCCCGCAGGGGCAGCATCTGCCGCTCAAGTCCGATCCGCTGGCCTTTGCCGCGGAGCTGCGTCCGAGCACCGCGTCGATCGTCTTCGACGAGACCCGGATTCCGCATCCGCAGCCGGCGCCGCCGGGCATCAACGCCTTGAACGCGCCGATGTCGATCTACGAGGTTCACCTCGGCTCATGGCGCCGCAAGGCGCAGAACGAGTGGCTGACCTATCGCGAGCTCGCCGAACAGCTTCCGCGCTATGCGCGCGACATGGGCTTTACCCATATCGAATTCCTGCCGGTCAACGAACATCCGTTCGACGGCTCCTGGGGCTATCAGCCGACCGGCCTGTATGCGCCGACCAGCCGGTTCGGATCGCCCGAGGATTTCGCCGCGCTGGTCGATGCCTGTCACCGCGAGGGCCTCGGCGTGATGCTGGACTGGGTGCCCGGGCATTTCCCTGACGACCCGCACGGCCTCGGCCATTTCGACGGCACCGCACTTTATGAACACGCCAACCCCATGCAGGGCCGCCATCTCGATTGGGGCACGCTGATCTATAATTACGGCCGCACGGAAGTTACCAATTTCCTGGTGTCGAACGCGCTGTTCTGGCTGGAGCGCTACGCCGTCGACGGCCTGCGGGTCGATGCGGTCGCATCCATGCTCTATCTCGATTACAGCCGGCCTCCCGACGGCTGGATACCGAACAAATATGGCGGTCGCGAAAATCTCGAAGCCATCGATTTCATTCGTCGTTTCAACAGCGAAGTATTCGCCCGCTTCCCGCAGGCGACGACGGTTGCGGAAGAGTCGACCGCCTGGCCCCAGGTGTCGCGTCCGGTCGAATTCGGCGGCCTCGGCTTCGGCTACAAGTGGAACATGGGCTGGATGCACGACACGCTGAACTACATCAGCAAGGATCCGATCCACCGCAAATATCATCACGGCGATATCCTGTTCGGCCTGCACTACGCGTTTTCGGAGAACTTCATCCTGCCGCTGTCGCATGACGAGGTCGTGCACGGCAAACGCTCGATTCTCGGCCGCATGCCCGGCGACCAATGGCAGCGCTTCGCCAATCTGCGTGCCTATTACAGCTTCATGTTCGGACATCCCGGCAAGAAGCTGATGTTCATGGGCAGCGAATTCGCCCAGGACCGCGAATGGAATCACGATCAGTCGCTCGACTGGCATCTGCTCGATCACAAGAGCTATTCGGGCATCCAGACGCTGATCCGCGACCTCAATTTGCTCTATCGTGCTCTGCCGGCGCTGCATGAGCTCGATTGCGATCCAGCCGGCTTCGAATGGATCATCACCGACGACGCCAATGGCAACGTGTTCGCCTGGATGCGCAAGGGCAATGATGCCCATGCGCGGTGCCTGGTCGTCGTGAACTTTTCACCGAACGTCTATTACGATTACAGTGTCCGCGTCCCATATGCCGGCAGGTGGCGCGAGGTGCTCAATTCGGACTCGGAACATTACGGCGGCAGCAATGTCGGAAATACCGGCGAAGTCCAGACGCGGGAAGGTCTCGTCCCCGAACTTCATCTCACGATCCCGCCTCTGGCCGCGATATTTCTCGTACCGGAAACCTGATATGCGATTGTCCGCGGGAACGCCGTCGCGCCTCGGCGCAAGCTGGGACGGCCGCGGCACCAATTTCGCGTTGTTCTCCGCCAACGCGCAAAAGGTCGAGCTTTGCCTGTTCGACAATCAGGGACGCCGCGAGCTCGAACGGATCGAACTGCCCGAACGCAGCGAGGACGTCTGGCACGGTTATCTCAACGACGTGTCGCCGGGGCAGCTCTACGGCTATCGCGTCTACGGCCCCTACGCGCCCGAGCACGGCCACCGCTTCAATCCGAACAAACTGCTGCTCGATCCCTACGCCAGGCGGCTGGCCGGACGGCTGGTCTGGAGCGATGCGCATTTCGGCTATCGCACCGGCAGCCCGCGCGAGGATCTCTCGTTCGACCGGCGCGACAATGCCCGCGGCGTGCCCAAGGCTGTCGTCGTCGACGAGACCTTCAACTGGGGACGCCGCGAGATAAGACCCAACATCGCCTGGGAAGACACCATCATCTACGAAGCGCACGTCAAGGGATGGACGCAGAAGCGCGAGGATGTGCCGCCAGGCCTGCGCGGAACGTATGGCGGCCTGTCGTCGCCGGTCATGATCGATCACCTGAAACGCCTCGGCGTGACCACGATCGAGCTGTTGCCGATCCACGCTTTCGTCGACGACCGCATGCTGGTTGAAAAGAAGCTGGTGAATTATTGGGGTTACAACACGCTGGCGTTCTTCGCGCCGGAGCCGCGCTATGCCCAGGACAATCCGCTCGATGCCTTCCGCACCACCGTGGCGCGGCTGCACGATGCCGGCATCGAGGTGATGCTCGACGTGGTCTATAACCACACCGCGGAGGGCAACCATATGGGCCCGACGCTGTCGTTCCGAGGCATCGACAATGCTTCCTATTACTGGCTGATGCCGGACAATCCGCGCTACTACGACGATTTCACCGGCTGCGGAAGCTCGGTCAACCTGACCCATCCACGCGTTTTGCAGATGGTGATGGATTCATTGCGCTATTGGGTCGAGGTCTGCCATGTCGACGGTTTCCGGTTCGATCTCGCCACCACGCTGGCGCGCGGGCCCAACGGCTTCGATCGCGGCAGTTCCTTTCTCACCGCGGTCCGGCAGGATCCGGTGCTGGCCACGGTGAAACTGGTCGCCGAGCCCTGGGATGTCGGACTTGGCGGCTATCAGGTCGGCGCATTCCCATCGCAATGGTCGGAATGGAACGACCGCTATCGCAGCGCGATGCGGCGCTACTGGAGCGGCGAAGGCAGCCTGATCGGCGAGGTATCGAGCCGCATGACCGGCTCGTCGGACCTGTTCAATCATGACGGCCGCCTGCATCGCGCCAGCATCAATCACATCACCGTCCACGACGGATTCACGCTGACCGATCTGTTCAGCTATAACGAGAAGCACAACGAAGCCAATGGCGAGGACAATCGCGACGGCTCCAACGACAATCTCAGCAACAATTGCGGCCATGAAGGCCCGACCGATGATCCGGCCATCGTCGCGCTGCGCCGTCGGCTGCGCAAGAACCAGCTTGCCTGTCTGCTGCTCGCGCAAGGCCTGCCGCTGATCCTGGCCGGTGATGAGGTCGGCAACTCGCAGAACGGCAACAACAACGCCTATTGCCAGGACAACGAGATCGGCTGGATCAGCTGGGAAGGCCTTGGTCGCGAGGGCGACGACCTCGTCGATTTCATCAGTCACATGACAGCGCTGCGCCGAAGATTTCCGCAGATCCGCACGCCGCGCTGGCTCGACGGACGGCGAGCGGATGGCAGCTATGGCGTGCTGTGGCTGACGCCGGCCGCCGAGGAGATGCAGGAGTCCGACTGGAATTTTCCGGAAGGCCGGTTCCTCGCTTATGTGCTCGGGCCGATGGAACCAGGACACGAACCGATCTTTATTGTCCTGAATGCCGCGCCCGAAGAGATTGCCTTCACGTTACCCAAGATGCACGACTACAAAGGCTGGCACCAGGTGCTGAACACCACCGAAAACGAGCAGAAGGCGGCCGAATTCGCCTCGGGCACCGACCTGAAGGCACCGCCGCGTTCCGTGCTCGCCTTTGCGGGTTCAGCATGAATGGGCGGCAATTTGGCCCAAAGCTGACGCCGGACGGCGCGTGCTTTCGTCTGTGGGCGCCGGCGGCCAACCACGTCGAAGTGCTGTTGCCACATCCGCAGCCGCTCCGCCGCGGCGATGACGGCTGGTTTTCCGCGGAAATTGCCGGCGCCAGGGCCGGTTCGCATTACAAATTCCGCATTGATGACGAGATCGATGTGCCCGATCCGGCTTCCGCCTTTCAACCGGGTGATGTCTCCGGACCGAGCGAAATTGTCGATCACACGGCCTACCGCTGGCGCGCCGCGGACTGGCGCGGCCGACCGTGGCACGAGGCTGTCGTGATCGAGGCCCATGTCGGCACCTTCACGCAGCAAGGCACTTATTCCGCGATGATCGGCAAGCTCGATCACCTCGCATCAACCGGCATCACCGCGCTCGAACTGATGCCGCTGGCGGATTTCGCAGGGAAGCGCAATTGGGGCTATGACGGTGTCCTATGGTACGCACCGGATAGCGCCTATGGCCGGCCCGACGATCTCAAGACCTTGATCGATGAGGCCCATCTGCGCGGGCTCATGGTGCTCCTCGACGTCGTCTACAATCATTTCGGCCCGGAGGGAAATTATCTCGGCCGCTATGCGCCGTCCTTCTTCACCGACGCACAGACGCCATGGGGCAGCGCGATCGACTACCGTGTCAAGCAGGTCCGCGACTTCGCCATCGAGAACGCGCTCTATTGGCTCGACGAATACCGCTTCGACGGGCTGCGGCTGGACGCGGTGCATGCGATCGCCGAGCCCGGCGAGGTCTCGATGCTGCACTCCTTGAGCAAGGCGGTCGGCGAATTTGCGCTGAAAAGCGGCCGGCACATTCACCTCGTGCTGGAGAACGACGACAACGCCGCACACCTGCTCGACGCCAACGAAGATCCGCCACGCGGCAGATACCGCGCGCAGTGGAATGACGATTACCATCACGCCTGGCATGTGCTGCTTACCGGCGAGAACCATGGCTATTATCGCGATTATCAGTCTGCGCCGCTGAACGATATTTCCCGCACGCTCGGCTCGGGCTTCGCCTATCAGGGCGAAGCATCGGCGCATCGCGACGGACAGACGCGCGGCGAGTCGAGCGGCGCGCTGCCCCCGATCAGCTTTGTCAATTTCCTGCAGAACCACGACCAGATCGGCAACCGTCCGCTCGGCGACCGGCTGGAGGCCATTGCCGATGCCAAGGCGATCGAAGCGGCGCTGGCGATCACACTGCTGGCGCCGATGGTGCCCATGCTGTTCATGGGCGAGGAATGGGGCTCGCGCGCGCCGTTTCCCTTCTTCTGTGATTTTCACGGCGATCTTGCGGAAGCCGTGCGCAATGGGCGTCGCAAGGAATTCGCCGGCGCCTATGCCAAATATGGCGATGAGATTCCCGATCCGCTCGATCTCTCGACCGTTCAGTCCGCGATGCTCGATTGGACCTCGCTCGACCAGGAGCCGGGCCGTAAACGCCTGGCGCTGGTGCGGGATCTGCTCGCTGTCCGGAGACGGGAAATCATTCCGCGACTTGCCGGCAGTTCATTCGGCCAGGCAGAGACCGCGGCAAACGGCGTGCTCACGGCAGACTGGCGGATGGGAGACGGCACCAACTTGCGGCTCGCCGCCAATTTGTCGGCCCGCCAGATCGACCGCAGCAATGAGATGCCCGGCACCGCCATCTGGGGCAGCGCGTCATCCAGCAAAATGCCGCCGTGGTCGGTGTTTTGGCATCTGGACCCGCGCTGATGCCGCCTCCGGTTCCGATCGCAACCTACCGCCTGCAACTGACGCCGGACTTTGGCTTTGATGCAGCGGCGGCCGTCGTTCCTTATCTGAAAGCCCTCGGCATCACGCATGTCTATGCGTCGCCTTTCCTTAAAGCGCGCAAAGGAAGTACGCACGGCTACGACATCGTCGATCATGCCAAGTTCAATCCCGAGCTCGGCGACGAAGCCGGCTTCGAGCGACTAAGCAGGACGCTGAAGCAACACGATCTCGGGCTGATCCTCGATTTCGTGCCGAACCATGTCGGCGTACATTTCGCCGATAATCCGTGGTGGCTCGATGTGCTCGAATGGGGGCAGGCCTCGCCACATGCGGCATCGTTCGACATCGACTGGGAACAGTTGCCCTATCGTGCACGCGGCGGCGTGCTGCTGCCGATTCTCGGCTCCTCCTATGGCGAAGCGCTGGAGAAGGGCGAAATCGAGCTTCGCTATGAGAATGCCGAAGGCAGTTTTTCCGCCTGGTACTACGAGCATCGCCTGCCGATCGCACCCGAGCGCTACAGGGAGGTGTTGCGCACGATCGTCAAGGAGGCCGGTGTCGAGAACGAGCCGGGTGGACGGAGCATCCTTGAACTCGCATCCCGTTACCGCGGATTGCGCCATCCCAATCGCAGCGAAGCGCCGTCGTTCAAACAGGCCCTCCGGGATATTCCTGAGAGCGCCGGGATCATCGCACGGGGCCTTGAGGCCTATCGCGCCGGTCCCGGCCGCAGCGCGCAGATCATGGCGCTGCATTATCTGCTGGAGCGACAGCACTATAAACTCGGCCATTGGCGGCTTGCTTCCAGCGACATCAACTATCGACGCTTCTTTGACGTCAATACGCTCGCCGGCCTGCGTGTCGAGGACGCAGGCACTTTCGATGCCATGCATCGGCTGGTGAAGCGATTGATTGCGGAGGACAGGCTGCAAGGGCTCCGGCTTGATCACATCGACGGCCTGCGCGACCCCGCGCAATATTTCCAGCGACTGCGGCGACTCGTCCGCGAAGCACAGGGCAGCGACGGCAAGCCGTTCTACATGGTGATCGAGAAAATACTCGGCGAAGGTGAGGAACTGCCGCGATTCAGCGGCATTCACGGCACTACCGGTTATGAATGGCTGAATACCATCACCCAGGCATTGCTGGACGCTGGCGGCCTCGATCCACTCAACGAGATCTGGCGGCAGCTCAGCAACCGGCCACCGCGGCTCGAGCCGGTGCTGCTGGAGGCCAAGCGCCGGGTGCTCGAAACTCTGTTGACCAGCGAGTTCACCGTACTGGCGCGGCTGCTGGCGCGCATCGCCAACGGTCATTACTCGACGCGGGACTATTCCGCCGACAGCCTGCGGCAGGCGCTCGAACTCTATGTGCTGCACTTCCCGGTCTACCGTACCTATCTGACCTCAGCCGGCCCGACGGCCCCGGATCGCGCACTGATCTCGCAGACCATCGAAAGGGCCCGCGCCGAATGGTTTGCCGCCGATGAGGGCATTTTCAATTTTCTGCGCGACACGCTGACCCTGGATCTGGTCGCGCCGGGCCGGCCGCCGCACCGCATGCCGCGGGTCCGCCGCTTTGCAATGAAGGTTCAGCAGTTCACCGGTCCGCTGATGGCGAAGTCGCTGGAGGATACCGCCTTCTACCGCTATCACCGCTTGCTTGCCCTGAACGAGGTCGGCGGCGACCCGCAGGCCAATGCGCTTACGATCGATGCCTTTCATGAGGTCATGACGGCGCGCGCCGAAAACTGGCCGCATGGCATGACCGCGACCGCGACACACGACACCAAGCGCGGTGAAGATGCGCGGGCGCGGCTGATGGCTTTGAGCGAAATCCCGGGCGAATGGACCAGCGCGGTGTCGCGCTGGAAAGTTCTGAACGCGCCGCATCTTGTCACCAGCGGCGAGACGCGTGCCCCGTCGGCGACGTTCGAATATATGCTGTATCAGACGCTGCTCGGCGCCTGGCCGCAGGACGGACCAGACGAAACGTTCACCGAGCGGATCCAGGCCTACGCGCTGAAAGGCGCCCGTGAAGGCAAGCAGGAAACGAGCTGGCTCAATCCCAATGCAGCCTATGAGACGGGGCTGAACACCTTCATCGCACGCATTCTGGACCGCTCCGTTTCCGCCGAATTCATCGATTCCATGACCGTACTGGCGCGGCGCGTGTCGCTGCTCGGCGCGCTGAACTCGCTAAGCCAGATCACGCTGAAGGCGACGATGCCGGGCGTTCCCGACTTTTATCAGGGAACCGAGTTCTGGGACCTGTCCCTGGTCGATCCGGACAATCGTCGCCCGGTCGATTTTGCCGAACGCGCAACTGCGCTGGAAAAGCTGCAAACGCCCGATTGGGAGACCCTGGTGGAGAACTGGCGTAATGGTCATCTGAAGCTGGCCTGGACGCATCATCTGTTGAAGCTTCGCACCGGGCTCGCCGACATATTCACGCATGGCGACTACCGACCATTGCCGGTCACCGGACCACACCGCGATCATGTCATCGCCTTTGCCCGCCGCCGGGGTGGCGAGGCCGCGATTATCGCCGTTGCGAAGTTGTTCGCCCCGCTGTCGCAAGCCGGCCGCATCTGGCCTCGCGGCGAAAACTTTGACGGCGCAATTGACTTGGCCGGCTATTCGATCGATGGCGGCGGCGCCTCCGAATTGCCGCTCTCCGATTTGTTTCAGCAACTGCCTGTTGCCGTGCTGAAGGCCAAGACCGAAGGCTCCGTCAAGGCCAGGCGCAAACGTCACGGATAAACGCGAAGGGCCGTCCGGGATCGAGAGCCGGACGGCCCCGCGGACGTCGTGCCGACACCTTGAGTCGGTTCCCTTCCCCGCATGATCTGGATAATTCGACGGCCGCGCGCGCCGCAAGCTGATGGCAAAAGCCGAGCGCCACTTCTTCACAACCTTCGTTGCTGCGAAGCAATAGCAGCGATTGAACGATTGATTTAGTTCCGTTTCGTCAGCAGGAGCCGGCCGCTGTTTTTGATCGCGACCTGCGCCATCCCGGCGAATCGCTGCAGCAAGAGCGGCAGCATGACTTCAAGCCGGACATGATCTTCCGCAACCTGCACATTGCCCGATGCCACCTGTCCGAGTGCACGGATACGGAAGATCATTTGATTGTCTTCCCACCGCTCCTCGTCGACCTTCAGCACCGGAAAGCTGGTGGCGGCGCGCGTCAGGCCCGTCTTCAAACGGCGAACAGCCTCCTCGCGGCCCAGGCTGTGCGGAATCGAAACGACAAGCGGTGCCGACATTTTGCGAATCCCTCTCTTAGTGGAGAGCATGTAATTCCGTGCAATTTGAAAGGAAGAGAGCGCGCCGCCAATATCGCGGCGCAAAACTCCGGAACTTTCGTGATTCCCGTTAGTTTCCTCGGCTGAAGGCAGCGCAACACGTGCCCACTGCCGGGCTGGAGGAGCTATTGCATGTCTATTGGAACGATTATTCTCATTATCCTGATTATCGCCCTGCTTGGCGGATTCAGCGGCATCGGCGGCGGACCGTTTTACGGTACCGGATATTATGGCGGCGGCGGCCTCGGGCTCATCATCGTCATTCTGTTGATTCTTATCTTGCTCGGCAGAATTTAGGGCGGCTGTTCTGAACTAATAAATAATCCACAACCGACACAATCACGATCACCCGCGCAAGCGGGTGATCCCATATGGAGCGCTTCGCTCCATCCGTGAAGAAGAGCCGGCGTTATCTTCGCGATGCCAGCTTTTTCATCGCTGCCTTGATCGACGACGCCGCATCGTCGTAGCCTGCCCAGGCCTTGGTCCTGGCCAATAGTCCGGGGACGGTGCGAACCGTATAGCGCTTCGGGTCGAGATCGCTCTTCACTTGCGCCCAGCTCAGCGGCATCGACACGGTCGCGCCCGGGCGCGCGCGCGGCGACAGCACCGCGACCGCCGTCGACATCCGGTCGTTGCGTAGATAATCCAGGAAGATCTTTCCCTTGCGCAGCCGCTTCGACATGTTGAGCAAATAGCGCTCGGGATCGTCAGCGGCCATCCACTCGCAGATTTCCCGCGCGAACGCCTTGGCTTCCTTCCAGGCCACCTTGTCCTTGGCGCCATGCAGGAGCGGCGCCACCACGTGAATCCCCTTTCCGCCTGTCGTCTTGCAGAAACTCTCCAGGCCGACATCGGCGAGGCGCAGCTTCATTTCCTTGGCGGCCTCGACGACCTCGGCAAATTCGACATCGGGCGCCGGATCGAGATCGAACACCAGCCGCCCCGGCACCTCGGGTTCGTCCGGCGCGCAATTCCAGGGATGCAGCTCGAGACCGCCGATCTGCGCCACCGCGGCGAGACCTTCGACGCGGTCGATCTGCAGATAGGGCTTCCGGTCGCCGAAGACTTTCACCAGCTCCAGCAGGTTCGAGGCGCCTGCCATGGCGTGGCGCTGGAAGAACTTCTCGCCTTCTATTCCATCCGGTGCGCGGACGATCGAGCAGGGCCGCCCCTTCAAATGGCCGATCATCCATTCGCCGACCTGTTCGAAATAGCGGGCGAGATCGAGCTTGGTGACGCCCTTGCCGTCTCCGGCATCCGGCCACAGCTCCTTATCGGGCCTGGAGATCACCACGCCCATCACCTCGGCGGATTTGCCGTCGGAGGATCGGCCTGTCCGCGCCGGTGTCTTGCCGGCCGATGGCTCGGCAACAGCCCCCATGGAGGGATCTTCCGCCTCAACCTCCTCGGCCGGTTTGTCCTGA
The DNA here is from genome assembly GCA_035547995.1 of Bradyrhizobium sp. Lineage (GTDB taxonomy): Bacteria > Pseudomonadota > Alphaproteobacteria > Rhizobiales > Xanthobacteraceae > Bradyrhizobium. The sequence goes on from DASZTN010000025.1 coordinate 32,703, forward strand.
CGCAGCGCCTTGAACGCGGCCTGGCGGATATTGCCCCCCTCGGTGAAGCCGGCGAATTCGATCTCGGCGACGAGTTCGGGCTTCAGCCAATGCACATCGCGCGTCTTGCGCGGTGCATTGGCGCCGCTGAACGGGCTTTTGTCCGACTCTGCCGCCTTCAGTGCCGGCATCAGCCGCCGAACCTTGTCCTGTCCGAAGCCAGTACCGACGATGCCGACGAAGGCGAGATGACCGTCGCGATAGACCCCCGCCATCAGCGAGCGGAATTTGCCATTGGTGGTTTTCCAGCCGCCGAGCACGACTTCCTGCCCTGCCCGGCATTTGGCCTTGGTCCAGTTGCCGGAACGGCCGGAGCGATAGGGCGAATCGAGCTTTTTCGAGATGATGCCTTCCAGCGACAGCTTGCAGGCCGATTGCAGGATGGCATCACCACCGCTCTCGAAATGCTCGACATAGCGGATCTGACGAGCTTTCGCCTTCGGCCGCGCCTCCAGCAACTGCTTCAGCCGCGCTTTACGCTCGGAAAGCGGCAGCCGGCGAATATCCTCGCCATCGGCGAACAACAGATCGAACGCAAAGAAAATCAGCTTGTCGGTCTCGCCTTCCGAAAGCGCGGCCTGCAAGGTGGAAAAGTCCGGCGCACCGTTATGATCGAGGGCAATGATCTCGCCGTCGATCAGCGCGTCAGGCAAGGAGCTTGCCTCCTTGGCGATGGTGGCGAACTTCCCGGTCCAGTCCAGCCCTTTGCGTGTCTTGAGCACGGCTTTGCCGTTCTCGACGCGCAACTGCACCCGGTAGCCGTCGAACTTGATTTCATGGCCCCAGCCTTCCTCGTTTGGCGGCCGATCGACCGAAACGCAGAGCTCGGGGGCAACAAAATCGGGCATCGCGTCGACCTTTTTTGCTCTTGCTTTGATCGACGCCTTCGCGGCCTTTGGCGCCGCTTTGCCCTTCGCGCGGGCTTCCGCCGCCTCGCCGCGGTTCGAATGCCAGACCGCATCGGCTCTGGCCTGGCCGTTCTTGGCCAGCATGAAAGGTTTTGGTGCCCGCCCCTTGCCTTCGGCGATCTGCTCCATCGAACGGCCCGAAGCGACCGACCGGTCCTCGTCCAGGATGTCGTTATCGCTGCCTTCGCGGGCATATTCGTCGCGGTGCTTGATCAGGAGCCAGTTGGTACGCTTGCCGCCGCCATAGCGATCGTTGCGCATGCGCACCAGCACCCAGCTTCCGTGCAATTTCTCGCCGTGAAGCGTGAATTTCAGGTCGCCCTTCTTGAAGCCGCGCTCGGGATCGTCGGATTCCCAATAGCCGCGGTCCCAGAGCTGAACCGTGCCGCCGCCATACTGCCCTTCGGGAATGGTGCCTTCGAAATCCCCGTAATCGAGCGGATGGTCTTCGACTTCGACCGCCAGGCGCTTGTCATGCGGATCGAGCGAGGGGCCCTTGGTCACGGCCCAGGACTTGAAGACGCCATCAAGCTCCAGCCGCAGGTCGTAATGCAGCCGCGTCGCATCGTGCTTCTGGATCACGAAACGCCGCTGCGACGCCGGTGCGACCCTGATCCTGCCGCTCGGCTCGGCGGTCTTTTCGAAATCACGCTTTTTTCGATAGGTGGACAGGCTTCCGGGCGACACTGACGCACTCCATGAAACGGCCTATTGTACTGACGGCTTGACAGCCAGATCCGGAACGAAAACCCTTACGTTCCGTTGAAAGTTCCAGCATTTCCCAACACATGGCAAGCCGGAGAATTGTAAATGGCCGCTCGCGCCTATTGGAAAGGGTCCCTCAAGCTTTCCCTGGTATCGTGCCCGGTGCTGCTCTATCCGGCCTCGACCTCGGTCGAGAAGACGCGCTTTCACATGATCAACAAGGAGACCGGCCACCGGCTGAAGCAGCAGATGGTCGATGCCGAGACCGGCGAGGTGGTCGAAGCCGACCAGAAAGTCCGGGGCTACGAGCTGAGGAAAGGCCGGTATGTCGAGATCGACCGGGACGAGCTCGAGGCGGTTCAGATCGAAAGCAACCATACCATCGATATCGACAGCTTCGTCCCGAAGGACGAAATCGATGAGCGCTACCTCAACCACCCCTATTACATCGCGCCTGACGGCAAGGCCGGCATTGACGCTTTCGCAGTGATCCGGGATGCCATGAAGGACCAGGACCGGGTCGCCCTGGCCCGCATCGTCCTCACCAACCGCGAGCATGTCATCGCCATCGAGCCGCTTGGCAAGGGCCTGCTCGGAACGACACTGCGATACCCCTATGAGCTGCGCGACGAAGGCCAGTATTTCGACGGCATCAAGAACCCGAAGATCACGAAGGATATGATCGAACTCGCCGGGCATATCCTGCGCAGCAAGGCTGCACATTTCGATCCCTCGAAATTCAGGGATGAATATGAAGACGCGCTGAAGGCGCTGGTCAGACGCAAGGCCGCCGGCAAGCCGGTCAAGGCCGCCGAGCCCGAGGAAAAGCCAAGCAATGTCATCAGCCTGATGGATGCGCTCAAGCAGAGCCTGAAAGGCAAGGCATCGGCAAAGCGTACGAGCCGCCCTACCGCCCGGCGATCGCCACAACGCCGCACGGCAAAACGGCCGCACCGATCGGCGGCACGGCACCGCAAGGCGGGCTAGAGCTTTTCCGGCTCTGATGGAATCAGAACCGGGCTCTGGGTTTTTGTTTTGACGCGTTTTCTTCACGCGAACCGGCGCCCACTTCGCTCGAAAACGCTCTGGACGCGTTTTCGCGTGAAAGCCTGTCCCAGACCTGATCCGGGACGGATACCGGCCTGCGCAAAGAAAACGCATCGAACAAAAAGCTGACGACGCCCGCGGCAGGCAAACAACGATACCTCCAACCCGTCACAAGACCGGCTGGATCGCGTCGCTTGCCGTGATGGGAAGAGGCTAGCTTTTCCGCTTCTTTGTCGTCTTCTTTTTTTTGCTTTTCTTGGCGGCCTTGCGCTTCTTCGGCACCTTGGCACCGGCAGCTCGTGCTTCAGAAAGGCCGATCGCGATCGCCTGCTTGCGGCTCTTCACCTTCCGGCCTGAACGGCCACTCTTCAAGGTGCCAGACTTGCGCTTCTTCATCGCGCGCCCGACTTTGGCGGACGCTTTCCTTGAATATTTGCGTGCCATGATGAACCTCCCGTGGCTAGTGTCCGAATCCGAAATTCACAATCTGTGCGGCGACCGCAGGAAGCAAGGTTCGGATTTGAAAGGGCACTAGAAGACGATAGTTTTAGTGTGGTTTTGGTTCAGAAGTTCTCTTGAAGGTTTCGCAGCAAAGGTGAAGAGAACTTCTGAACCACCACACAGGAAACTAATCGTCGCAACCGACAAAGGTTCCAGTTTCGAAACTTCCGATCGCGTTCGACGAATGCGAACCGCGGATCGTATCAATCTGCAGCGCGCAGCCGATAACCGATGCCGGTCTCGGTCAGCACGAATTGCGGGCGCTCCGGATCGATCTCGATCTTCTGCCGGAGCTGGCGCACATAGACGCGAAGATATTGCGCATCGGTCAGTTCATCCCACAACTCGTTCAAGAGAAACCGGTGGGTCAATACCTTGCCGGCGTGCTGCACCAGTACGCGCAGCAGCTCGTACTCCTTGGGCGACAGCTTGACCTCCCTGTCGCCGACCTTGACGATACGGCGGACCAGATCGACGGAGAGATCGCCTGAGCGGAACACCGGCCGCTCGCCGTGAACCTGCAGCTGGTGCCGCAGCGCCGCGCGCATGCGGGCCAGCAATTCATCCATCCCGAACGGCTTGGTGAGGTAGTCATCGGCGCCGAGATCGAGCGCCTGGACCTTGCCGGCTTCATCGCCGCGGCTCGACAGCACCACGATCGGCACGCTGTCATTGCGAGCGCGGATCATGCGCAACAATTCGTGGCCCTGAATGTCCGGCAAACCGAGATCGAGAATGATGAGAGCGGGGTTCTGCGCCAGTAATTCAAGCGCGGTCTTGCCGTTCGACGCTTCCAGGATTTCATAGCCCTGCGTGCTCAGCCCCATCCGCAGCAGCTTGCGGATCGGCGGCTCATCGTCGATGACCAGGACTTTGACCGGGGTTGCGCTCATGCAGCGGCATCCGCTTCGTTTGAGAATGCCGCGGCATCCGACGGGATCGGCAGGCGGATGGTCAGCATCGCCCCGCGCCGATCGAGGCGGTTGGCCGCCGTGATGGTGCCGTGCATCGCCTCGACAAAGCCGCGGGAAATCGCAAGCCCCAGGCCGGTGCCGGGCCGAACATGGTCGCCCTTCTGGACGCGGTAGAACTTGTCGAACACGCTTTCCAGCTCGGTCGGTGGGATCCCCTCGCCCTCGTCGAGGATCTGCAGCATCATCGAATCCCTATCGCGCTGGCTCCTGATCGATATCGTGGTACCGGCGGCCGAATATTTCGCCGCATTGTCGAGCAGATTGAACAGCACCTGCTCGAACAACACCGCGTCCAGCTCCAGCATCGGCATGTCGGCGGCGAGTTCGAGCGAGATCTTGTGACGTGCCAGGATCTTGCTGGCGCGGCGCAGCACGCTGCCGACGATCTCCCCGATGTCCTGCCGCGCCGTATTCGGCACGATCGCACCGGATTCCAGCTTGGTCATATCGAGCAGATTGGCGATGAAACGGTTGAGCCGCTCCGATTCGTCGATGATGGTGGCCAGGAGATCGTTCTTCTCGGTCTCCGAAAGCCCGCTTGCGAGATCACGCATCGTGCTGGCGGCGCCGAGCACGGAGGCCAGCGGCGTCTTGAGATCGTGCGAGATCGAGGTCAACAGCGCCGAACGCAAGCGCTCGGATTCGACCGTCCGCTTGACGCGGTCCATGTCTTCCACCAACAGCACGCGTTCGATCGCCAGGGCGCCCTGGTCGACGAGCGCATCGAGCAAACGGCGCTGGTCCGGCGTCAGCAGCGGCCCGGTCCTGTCGTCGTCGATACCGATCACGCCGATCGGTCCGCGGCCGGTTCGCATCGGCAGGAACAGGCGCTTGGCACCGGGCAAGGTATCCGAGCCGCGACCGGCGGGGCGATCATTGCCCCAGGCCCAGTTGGCGGCGGCGAGATCCGCATCGTCGAGCTGATCTTCCGGCGGATAGCCGGCCTTGACGGTCAGGATATGGTCTTCGGGCAACAGCAGCACCACCGTCACCCTCAGCATCAGCGCGATCTGATAGGCGGTCGCCCACAGCACGTCATCGAGCGTGGCGGTGCCTGCAAGCTTGCGGCTGAAGGCATAAAGCGATTCCGTGGTGCGGATCCTGCTGTTCGCGGTCATGGCCTGGGTTCGCACGCGCGCCGCCACGTTCGAAACCAGGACCGCGATCAGCATGAAGAAAAAGAACGCCGCAACGTTGGTCGGATCGGTGATCGTGAAAGTATAGACCGGCGGCAGGAAGAAGAAATTATAGCATAGCGAGGCAGCCACGCTGGCGAGCAGCGACGGCAACAGCCCGAACCGCACCGCCACGCTCACCACAGCGGTGAGAAACACCAGATCGACGTTCTCGATGCTGAACACCGGTTGAATCAGTTTCGCGGCAACAAGACCGACTGCAACGATCGCCAGCGCCATCAGATAGGGTCGCGGGTCGAACGGCTCAGAGCGCGCCGCGGTCTGAACCGCCGGTTTGGCGATGGCTCCGGCCTGCAGTTCGTCTCCGGCGATGACGTTGACGCTGATATTGCCTGCGCGGCGCACCAGATCGTGCACCACTGAGCCGTGGGTGAGCTCGAACCAGCGGGATCGTGTCGTCTTGCCGATGATGATCTGGGTCACGTTGTTGGCCTGGGCAAAGCCGATCAGATCATCCGCAATGCGCCGGCCGACGCCGGGAATGGTCACCGCCTCGCCGCCGAGCGCTTCCGCCAGCCGCAGCGTATCGGCGAGACGATCGCGCTGCTCGTCGGTCAATTGCAGGCTGCGCCGCGTCTCGATGGTGATGGCGGTCCATGGCGCATGCAGCCGGTCGGCCAGCCGCTTGGTATAGCGGACGAGGCCCGCCCCGCGCGAATCCTCGTTGAGGCAGACCAGGATGCGCTCGCCCGCGGCCCAGGGACCGGCGATCGCGTTGGCCTGCATGTGGGTGAGCAATTGTTCGTCGACCCGCTCGGCGGTGCGCCGCAACGCCAGCTCGCGCAGCGCGGTGAGATTGCCTGGCGAGAAATAATGCTCAAGCGCCCGCTCGGCCTGCTTGGGGACGTAGACCTTGCCTTCCTTCAGCCGCGCGATCAGATCGTCGGGCGTGAGATCGATCAGCTCGATGGCGTCGGCGCGGTCGAACACTGAATCCGGCACGGTCTCGCGCACCCGGACATGGGTGATTTGCGCGACGACGTCGTTGAGGCTCTCGATATGCTGGATATTGACCGCGGTATAGACGTCGATGCCGCGTGAAAGCAGCTCCTCGACATCAAGATAGCGCTTCGGATGGCGGCTGCCCGGCGCATTGGTATGGGCCAGTTCGTCGACCAGCGCGAGCTGCGGGCGGCGCGCGATCAGCGCGTCGATATCCATCTCTTCGATGATCTGATCGCGATAGCTGATTCGCTTCCGCGGAATGATTTCGAGGCCCTTCAAAAGCGCCTCGGTCTCGGCGCGGCCATGGGTCTCGACCACGCCAACCACGACATCGACGCCGGCCTTCAGCTTGGCATGCGCGTTCTGCAGCATCTCATAGGTCTTGCCGACACCGGGCGCGGCACCGACGAAGATCTTGAGCCGGCCGGACTGATCATGCTCCCGCCGCGCCGTCTCCAGCAGGGCTTCCGGCGAGGGTCGTTTATCGAGATCGCGGCTCTGATTTGCCATAAGGCATTATAGTCCTCGTAGGGTGATGAGCCTAGCTGAGGCCGCACCAGCTCCGTCCAAATCGGAGCCGGTCCTTAGTTTTCCGTTCATGCTACGCGAGGCGCTTTCGCCACTCCAAAATACGATCACCCTATTTTGAGGCGGCGGCGTCAAGCGCCAGGTTCAGTTCGAGGACGTTAACGCGGGGTTCGCCGAGCAGCCCGCCAAGCCGGTCTTGCGTATTCTCCGCCACCAACGCGCGCAGGCGGTCCTCCGGCATATTCCGGGCTTTCGCAACCCGCGGCACCTGGAACTGCGCCGCTTCCGGCGAGATGTCCGGGTCGAGACCACTGGCCGAAGTGGTGACGAGGTCGACCGGCACCGGTTGGGAAGGATTTTCGGCTTTGAGCCTGTCAACGTCCTCCTTGAGACGGTCGCTCAGCGCCTTGCTGGTCGGGCCAAGATTGGAGCCGCCCGAATTGGCTGCATTATAGGGTGCCGGTACCGTCTTGCTGGGATCGTTCGGATCGGGCGCCACGGTCGCCGAGGGGCGGCCATGGAAATATTTATCGCTCTTGAATTCCTGCCCGATCAGCGCCGATCCGACCATTTGGCCGTTCCGTTCGATCAGGCTGCCTGCCGCCTGTTTCGGGAAGATCACGCCGGCGATCGCGGTGATCGCCAGCGGATAGGCAAGGCCCGTGATCAACGTCAGCAGGAGCAGAACGATGATGGCTGGACGAATTTCTCTCAACATGATGAGTTCTCCTAAATGCCTTCCGTCATTGCGAGCACAATGAAGCAATCCATCTCATGGCTACTGCACTGGATTGCCTCATCGCTTACGCTCCTCGCAATGACGGTCAGGCCAGATTCAGGGCCGCGATGACCAGGTCGATGGCCTTGATGCCGATGAAGGGAATGATGATGCCGCCGAGGCCGTAGATCATCAGGTTACGGCGCAGCAGCGCGCCGGCGCCGATGGCGCGATAGGCGACACCCTTCAGCGCCAAGGGAATCAGCGCGATAATGATCAGCGCATTGAAGATGATCGCCGACAGGATCGCGCTCTGCGGGCTCGCCAAATGCATGATGTTGAGCACGCCGAGCTGCGGATAGAATGTCAGGAACATCGCCGGGATGATGGCGAAATATTTCGCAACGTCATTGGCGATCGAGAACGTGGTCAGCGCACCGCGCGTCATCAATAGCTGCTTGCCGATCTCGACCACCTCGATCAGCTTGGTCGGGTTGGAATCGAGATCGACCATGTTGCCGGCTTCGCGTGCAGCCTGCGTGCCGGTGTTCATGGCGACCCCGACGTCGGCCTGCGCCAGCGCCGGGGCGTCGTTGGTGCCGTCGCCGCACATCGCCACCAGCTTGCCCTTGGCCTGCTCGTCGCGGATCAGCCGCAGCTTGTCCTCGGGCGTGGCTTGCGCGAGGAAGTCGTCGACGCCGGCTTCCGCGGCAATCGCTGCCGCGGTCATCGGGTTGTCGCCAGTGATCATGATCGTGCGGATACCCATGCGGCGCAGCTCGGCGAAGCGCTCGCGGATGCCGCCCTTGACGATATCCTTGAGCTGCACGATTCCGAGCAGGCGACCATCCTTGGCGACGGCAAGCGGCGTGCCGCCAGTCTTGGCAACGTCATCCGCGATCGTCTGGATTTCCCGCGCCACTTCCGAATTGAGCGAGGGTTGCAGCGCCCGGACATTGTTGCCGGACGCCACCGCGCGCGCATCGCCGCCGTTGATGTAATTCAGGATGGCGTCGACCGCGCCCTTCCGCACCGACGAAGCACCGGCATCGACACCGCTCATCCGGGTCTGCGCCGTGAACGGAATGAAGGTCGCCGCCAGCTCCGCCATGTCACGGCTGCGGATGCCGTATTTCTCCTTGGCAAGCACGACGATCGAACGGCCCTCGGGCGTCTCGTCGGCGAGCGAGGCGAGCTGCGCCGCATCGGCCAGTTCTTGCTCGGTCACGCCCGATACCGGGCGGAAAGCCGTCGCCTGCCGGTTGCCGAGCGTGATGGTGCCGGTCTTGTCGAGCAGCAGCGTATCGACATCGCCGGCAGCTTCGACCGCGCGGCCCGACATCGCAAGCACATTGAACCGCACCAGGCGGTCCATGCCGGCGATACCGATCGCCGACAGCAGCGCGCCGATCGTGGTCGGAATCAGCGTCACGAACAACGCGACCAGAACCACCACCGAGATCGAGCCGCCGGCATAGGTCGCATAGCTCGGGATGGTCACCGTTGCGAACACGAAGATGATGGTGAGGCCCGCGAGCAGGATGTTGAGCGCGATCTCGTTCGGCGTCTTCTGCCGCTCGGCGCCTTCCACCAGCTTGATCATGCGGTCGATGAAGGTCGAGCCTTGCGCCGCGGTGATGCGGACGCGGACCCAGTCCGACAGCACCTGGGTGCCGCCGGTCACCGCCGAGCGGTCGCCGCCGGATTCACGGATCACGGGAGCAGACTCACCGGTGATCGCGGCTTCGTTGACGGAAGCTACGCCCTCGACCACCTCACCATCGGACGGAATGACATCGCCGGCCTCGACCAGCACGATGTCGCCGACCTTGAGGCTGGTGCCGGGCACCAGACGATAGCTCCCATCGGAGCCGGCCAGCAGCTTGGCCTGAGCTTCGGTGCGCGTCTTCCGCAGCGAATCGGCCTGGGCCTTGCCGCGGCCTTCGGCAACGGCTTCGGCGAAATTGGCAAACAGCACCGTGAACCAGAGCCACAGGATGATCTGAAAGGTGAAGCCGATATTCCCGTCGCCCGCGGCCAGATCGCGAACGAAGATGATTGTCGTGAGCGCCGCGACGATCTCGACCACGAACATCACGGGATTTTTGATCATCAGCCGCGGATCGAGCTTGGTGACGGACGAGACCAGCGCAGGCACGATGATCTTCGGATCGAGCATCGCCGAGACTGCTACCCGCTTCTGCAATTTCATGGTTTCCAATTTTTTTGTTTCCATGGGTCACTCCTGACGAATTCGATCAAAACAGCGCATTGGCGGTCATCGCGAGCTGCTCGGCGATCGGCCCGAGCGCCAGCGCCGGGAAGAAGGTCAGGCCGCCGATGATCAGGATCACGCCGACCACAAGTCCGACGAACAATCCGCCGGTGGTCGGGAGGGTGCCGCTTGACGGCGGAATCGATTTCTTCTCCACGAGCGAACCGGCGATCGCCATCGCCGGCACGATCATGAAGAAGCGACCGACGAACATGGCGATGGCACCAGTGATGTTGTAGAATGGAATATTGCCGCCAAGGCCTGCAAACGCAGATCCGTTGTTGCCGGTTTGCGAAGAATAGGCATACAGCGCTTCGGTGAAGCCGTGCGGACCCGCATTGTTCATTGCGGCCACCGGCCCCGGCAGCACTACGGCGACAGCGGTCCAGCCGAGGATCATCAGGGGCAGTATCAAAATGGCGAGCATCGCCATCTTGACCTCACGCGCCTCGATCTTCTTGCCGACATATTCCGGCGTGCGGCCGACCATCAGGCCGGCAACGAAGATCGCAAGCACGACGAACAGCAGCATGCCGTACATACCGGCACCCACGCCGCCGACGATAATCTCGCCAAGCTGGATGTTGATCAGCGGGATCATGCCGCCAAGCGCGGTGAAGCTGTCATGCATGGCATTGACCGCGCCACAGGAGGCCGCCGTCGTGATCACGGCAAACAGCGAAGACGCAACAATGCCAAAGCGGACTTCCTTACCCTCCATATTGCCGCCGGTGAGCCCCAGCGACGAAAGCATGGTGGTGCCGTGGGCTTCCGCCCAATAGGTGACCGTCACGCCGGCGATGAAGAGCACGCCCATCACCGCGAGGATCGCCCAGCCCTGTTTCTGGTTACCGACCATGCGGCCGAACACGTTGGTCAGCGCAGCACCCAGCGCGAAGATTGAGATCATCTGCACGAAGTTCGACAGCGCGGTCGGATTCTCGAATGGATGCGCCGCGTTGGCATTGAAGAAGCCGCCGCCATTGGTGCCGAGCATCTTGATCGCGACCTGCGACGCTACTGGCCCGAGCGCGATAGTCTGCTTGGCCCCTTCCAGCGTCGTGGCATCGACGTAGGCGCCGAGCGTCTGCGGCATACCCTGCCAGACCAGAAACAGCGCATAGACGATGCAGATCGGCAGCAGCACGTAAAGCGTGCAGCGGGTGACATCGACCCAGAAATTTCCGACGGTGCGCATCGAAGCGCGGGCAAAGCCGCGGATCAGCGCAATCGCCAGGACAATACCGGTTGCCGCCGACAGGAAATTCTGATGCGTCAGCCCAAGCATCTGCACCAGATAGGACAGCGTACTTTCGCCGCCGTAATTCTGCCAGTTGGTGTTGGTGATGAAGCTGATCGCGGTGTTGAAGGAAAGATCCTGGGCGACGGCGGATTGTCCGGCCGGATTGAACGGCAGAAACGCCTGCAGTCGCATCAATGCGTAGATGATCAGGAAGCCGCCGACGTGGAACAGCAGCATCGAGACCGTATAGGTCAGCCAGTGCTGCTCTCGCCTGGCATCGACGCCGCCAAGCCGGTAAATACCAGCCTCGACCGGCTCCAGCACCGGCGACAAGAAGGTCCGCTCGCCGTTGAAGACGCGGGTCATGTACCCGCCCAGCGGTTTGACCAGCGCGGCGATGATCACGCAATACAGGATGATTTGAAGCCAGCCGATGACGGTCATGGGAATTAAGCCTTTAACTAACAGTTGCGCGAAGTCGAAGCGGATCAGAACCGCTCGGGACGCAGCAGCGCGTAGGTCAGGTAAATCAGAAGGCCGAAGGAAACGATCGCGGCGAGCGAATAGTCAAAGATCATGACCTATTCTCCTCAAAGCCGTTCGCAGGCGTAGGTGTAGGCGATCGCGAGCGCGAAGAAGGCGAACCCGAGAGCCAGCATCAAGACGTCCATCATGGAATGCTCCTTGCTCCGCCGGCATATACTGTAAGTAACGGTCGGCGCATTTCGGCAAGGTTCCTTGCGATAGATCAATCACGGGCGGGACCGGGATCGCAGAACCCTGCTTTCAAGTGGCAGTGAAGTGCCACTCACCGCATAGGTTTTCGAGACGGAGCCACCGCCGACGTTATAGGAATCTTATAAAGACGCCGCCGCGAGGCCAGGCTGGCGGCGGCCTCCAATTCCTTCCCAGACATTTATGAAATCCTTATATTTTCTCCTCCGGGGTCATCTCGTTTTCAAATGCGGATTTGGCCATCTTGCGAAGCGCGGCGACAGCGGATCGTTGGCCGCGCTGAGATGGGCCAATGTCAATATTTTCGGAACATCGCGATCCGGCTGCGCTCGATGAGAAACTTCACGGCGAACATGCCGTGACGGCAGCGCTCATGTCCGAGATCATCGGGCAAGCCTGCCGGCGCTTTCCGTCCGTTGGACAAAGCGCAAAGACAGCGCGGATCGGGCAACTCATCGGATCCGCGGCCTGGATCGACGCGGCGCTGGCACTGATCGACCTGGAACTACCGCATTGGCAGCTACGTCGTCTTGCCTATGACGAGGGCGAATGGCATTGCGCGCTGTCGCGCGAACGCGAGCTTCCGGAATGGCTCGATCATTCGATCGAGGCCCGGCACGCCGACATGGCGCTGGCGATCTTGAGAGCCTTCGTCGAGGCACAATCGGTCAGTGCGCCGCTCGTCCGGCCCAGCGTGCCCGTGGTGCCGCACGAGCGTAGCTCATTCTATCAAGCGCTCTGCTGCGACGATTTCATCTGACCGAAGACTCCTGACCTTGCCAATCCTCCCCGGTTGATCCGCCATGACATCCGACGGCAAAACGCTTTACGTCATCTCGCGGTTCGGCCTGCGCATGCTGGTCCTGTGCATATTATCGGCGTTCGCCAGGGTTGGATTCGGTCACAGCCTCGCTGCATTGCTGTTGCTATCGGTGATCGTCTGTATCGTCACTGCCATCATGCGCGGAGAGCGGCCGCTTGATGGCACTCTGACCAACTGGGACGAAGCCGCCGCCTATGGCCTGCTCTGTGCGCTGACCGCCACGATCAATCAGGGCGTCGCGTTCTGATCCCAATATTCAATGCGCGCCAATCCCCACATCTCTCTTATGAAATCGGAATCGGGCCGCTCTCGAATTCATATGCGCTCTCTTCGATATCTCGATCGTCAAAGAGATCCATCGCGCGCCTCGTGAGGCGCCGCAGCAACCATTGGGAGAGGATCATGAAGAGCCCTGAAGAACCGCCATCCTGCACGTCCAACATCGTCCTCATCGGACGTAACAGCAAAGGCAACTGGGTTGCCCAGGAGCAGAACGGGCTGTTTGGCGGATTATTCGTCAACCGCGATCAGGCCATGAAATACGCATTGTTCGAGAACGGACATCATCCCGAAACGATAGTCCTCGCCTCGGGCATCATCGAACTCGACATGCACCGCGGGATATTGCTGCTGCCCGTAACGGCCGGCACCGTTGATATCGTCTGCAAGGTAGCGTGATTACGCCATGAGCAGAGCCAAACCACCACCGTGGCTCGGCGGTTTCATTGCCGATCTTCCGACGCCGTTCGGTGACCGCGGCCGGATCGATTGGCCGGCGTTCGAAACGTTGTGCGAGCACCAGATCAGATCCGGCGCGACCGCCATCCTCGTCAACGAAACCATGGGCGAGGCCTCGACCTTGAGCGAGCAGGAGCAGCGTCAGATCATCCGCAGCGCAGTAAGGATCACCAGCGGCAGGACGGCCGTGATCGCCGGAGCCGGCTCGAATTCCACCGACCAGGCGGTGGAGTGGACCGCCATGGCGGACGCCGAAGGCGCCGATGCCGTGATGTCGGTCATGCCCTATTACAATAAGCCGATGCCGTCGGGCATGCTGGCTCATTTCCAGGCCATCGCAGCTTCGACCGGACTTCCGATCATCCTGCATGACAACCCGGCGCGCACGCTGCGCGAGATCTCCGACGAGATCATATTGCAGCTATCGGAAACACCGCGCTTCGTGGGCCTTAACGACGCTACGGGAAGCATACCGCGCTTGTTCCGTCTGCGATCGATGCTGCCTGCGGGATTTCGGCTGCTTTGCGGAAATGATGCCAACGCGATGGCTTACCTCGCCTGCGGCGGGGACGGCTGCATTTCGATGGTCGCCAATCTGTTTCCCGATTCGTGCCGCCGCAGCTATGATTGCTGCCAGACCGGCAATCTGCGGGTTGCATGCAGCCCAACCAGCCGACTTGCCGCGCTTGGCACATTCCTGGCGGGCGACTCGCCGGTCGCAGCGTTGAAATATGGCATGAGCCTTTTGGGCTTCATGCGTCCTGCGGTCAGGCTCCCACTGGTCGAGCTCGATGAAACATCCAGGCAAGCCGTGGCATCGGCCATCATGGCTGTCGGCGAGAATTGCCGAAGCGACGGGTCGAACCCGCTCGCAGCCGCCGCAGGCCGGCGTTCTCCTTCATAAGTGCGCATAGCGCTTTCTGGTGATGACAAGGCCGGTCCGCAGACCCTTCGTTCTTATGCCGCGCCTATATGGCCGGGCACCGGGCCGTCTCGAATTTACATCCGGTTCAGGCCTAGTGGAGGTCGTGCTGCGGGAGCGCCGGCGGAGGCGGCCCTTTGGATCATAACGCTCATGAATGCGATGAATTGCCATAGCGAGGTTTCCGGCACAGTCTCCGAACTGAAGCGGTCCGGCGAATCGATGCCCTTTGGCGTGACTGCAGAGGTTGAGCATTCGGCGCCCGCGCCGTTTCAACGACCTGGCCCTGACGTTCTCAGCGAGGCGATCCCCGCCTTTTTCATCGGGCGCAATCAGAATGGCTTCTGGGTCGCGCGTGATGCCGGCGGAAAGTCCGGCGGCCTGTTCTGGTCGAGGGAAGCCGCGCTGCGCTTTGCGAGCAACGTCTGGCCGGAAGGTTGTGCGACCATCCTTCCACAAGAGCGCTTCGAACTCGATATCGAAAATACCGGCAATCCGCTGATCTCCTGGCTGGACAATGCCAGGAACTGGCTCGCGCGCCACGACGAGTCATCCTCGCGTTTGCCGGGACGGTCGCGCTGAAAAGCAACATCTGCTTGTCCTCGTCATCGGAGGGATTGCTGGAGTGCGATGATGAATTCAGAACCATTCGGAGCGGAACGGCAAACCAGGACGTTGCTGGCCTGGCAGCTCGCGCTGCTGCGCTTTGCGGTGACGCTGGACAATAACGACAGGCTCGCCGTCCTCGCCATCGCGCGCGAGCTCGACAGGTTCAGCCCGAACGGCGATGACGAATCCGATTTCAGCTTCTTTCGCAGGACCAGCGCCGAGCTGTGCACGTCAATTGCAGATCCCGGCGACACCGGCTCGCACCGCCTGCATCAATATCTGATGCAGATCGATGATGAACGGTTGAAGCGCAGCTTTGCCGCCGCGATAGGATATCACTGGCCGGGAAAGCGGCCGGTGAGGAAATCGACGCGGCGCAACGACGACCTCTGGCGCGGGCTCGCTCCGCTGCCCTCGCGTTCCAGAGCCTGATATGATTTTACAAGACCTTTGTTTCCAAGGCTCTTTGCGCGAGATTCAGGGTCTGGTGCCGACGCACCGTTGCGGGACGACAGGATCCCGCGCCAGGTAACTTTGGAATGCTCCCGATAAAGCAGCGAAGGGGCGTGACTGCCTGAAGTCACACCCCATCGGGCGTTGTAGAACAGCAACTAAACCTGCAACTCCGGGAACTCGCTCCGCCTCATGGCGAAGCCGGGCCTATTGGAACAGCTTCATCGAGTTGATGAGGGTCTGCACCACGCCGAAGATGAGCGGGATGCCGACAAAACCCCATGCCAGTACGAGTTGCAGCGTCGTGGTGGTTTCCTGATTTTCAGTGTCCATGGTCGTTCCCCTTATGCCCGAGCCGCGGCCGGTGCTGTTGCATTTGCGCCGGGCTCGGTCCCGCTCTCGTCGTCAGCCCTCATGTGATAGCGGGCATCGACCGCCTTGACGAAGAAGTTGCAGATGAATCCGATCACCAGCAACGCGGCCATGATGTACATCGTGGTGTTGTAAGCCTGTGCCTTCGGGACGCCATGCGTGACATTGTACTCGCGGATGTAGTTGACAAGCACGGGTCCGAATATGCCGGCCATCGACCAGGCCGTAATCAGCCAGCCATGGATGGCGCCGACGTAACGGGTGCCAAACATGTCCTTGAGGTAGGCGGGTACAGTGGCGAATCCCCCGCCATACATGCTGATGATGACGATGAAGCACAGCACGAACAGCGCAACGCTGCCGATCGATCCGGTCCAGGGCACCAGAATGTAGAGCACCGTGCCGATCACGAAGAAGCAGAAATAGGTGTTCTTGCGGCCGATCAGGTCTGATGTGGACGCCCAGATGAACCGTCCGGCCATGTTGAACAGACTGAGCAGGCCGACGAAGCCCGCCGCGGCGACCGGCGTGATACGGCCGGGGAACATTTCCTGGCTCATCGCCGATGCCTGTCCGAGCACGCCGATACCGGCGGTCACGTTGAGGCAAAGAACCCACCAGATCAGCCAGAATTGCGGCGTCTTCAATGCGTCATAAACATAGACGTCGTTTTGTGAAACAAGCTTCTTCGCTTGGGTCGGCGCGACATAGCCGGCCGGCTTCCAGCCTGGCGCCGGTATGCGTACAATGATCGAGCCTACCAGCATGAACAGAAAATAGACGACGCCGAGCACGATGAAGGTTTCGGCAACGCCGATATGGGTTGCGGTCGTGAATTTGTTCATCAGCCACACCGAGAGCGGCGAGGCAATGAAGGCGCCGCCGCCGAAGCCCATGATGGCCATGCCGGTCGCCATTCCCGGACGATCCGGGAACCATTTGATCAAGGTCGAGACCGGCGAGATGTAGCCGATGCCCAGCGCGACACCGCCCAGCACGCCATAGCCGAGATAGATCAGCCACAGCATGTGGGCATAGACGCCGATGGCGGAGATGAAAAATCCGCCGGCCCAGCAGCACGCCGCGGTGAACATCGCCTTGCGCGGGCCGCCCTCCTCGACCCAGCGGCCGAACACGGCGGATGAGGCGCCGAGAAAGAAGATCGCGAGCGAGAATATCCAGCCGAGCTCGGTGAGCTTCCAGTCATCCGGCGCCGATTGCGTAATGCCGATCAGTTTGGTCATCGGCAGATTGAAAACGCTGAACGCATAGGCTTGGCCGATGCACAGATGCACGCACAGTGCAGCCGGGGGCACCATCCACCGACTGTATCCCGGTCTCGCGACCGTATGATCGCGGTCAAGAAACGATAATACGCCCATCTTTATCCTCCCCGACAGCCGTCCTTGCTGGACCGGTCTGCCTTCTACGATCCCATCCTCAGCCCATCGCCGTCACCAGTTTTCGTTGCTGCTTCGCACAATTGCCGAAATGCGCCGGGGATCGCTGGCGCCCTCGAAATTCATAACACCTGGTGCGACGCGTTATGCCCGCCGTCGCCGGCGGACCTGATCTTAAGAACTACGACCTCCCACCAAAGGCGCAGCTCAATCTCTGCTTCGTCGCAGAGAACACGTTAATTGGGACAGAAGCCGGCTCTCAAGTCGATAGAGAAAAGGTAGCAAGCCACAAATTTAGCAACCTACCGCAGTGCGGTATCGCCAAGCCTGCCGGCTACTTGGATCATGATCCGATTAGACGAAATCGGGGCATGATCTCATCTCTTTGTTTGAGCATGATCTCCGCACAAACGCGTGTCTGTCGCGAGGGAAAGCCGGTTTCCACTTTCCTGGATCATGCCCTGGCGCTCGCCAGCTTCTCAATCAGGAACGTGATCCGCTGTTCCATATGCTCGGTGATCTCGACCTTGTCGCCGGTCTCGCGGATCAGATTGGGAATATCGATGACCGAGAGCGGATCGGTGCAGATCACCTCAAGGAAATCGCCTGATGGAACGGTCTTGAGCGCCTTGCGCGTCTTCAACGCCGGCAATGGGCACTTCAGCCCGCTGAGATCGAGTTTCCTGGTGGCCATGCGCGGAACATGGCGAAGGGAAACGACATCGTCAACGCCAGGAATTTTCTAAGCCAGAGGCGTGAATGCTCAAAGCAGGCTGGCATAGCTGAGAAACCCGACATTGTCGCCCGGCTCGACCGTGGTGGTCTGCTCGCCAAGCTCGACCAGGCCGTCGGTGTCGGCGAGCGATGAAAGCAGTCCTGCGCCATCGCGCGGGAACTTGACCACTTCGAGCACGCCATCTGCGCCGCGGCGCAAATTGGCGCGGACATATTCCCGGCGCGCGATCTTCTTCCTGTAAGTGAAAGCCGCGCGAACCGGCATCGGGATCAATGGTTGCTGCTGTGCCCCCGACAGCGCCAGAACAGTCGGCCGCACCACATGGACGAAAGTGACAAAGCTCGCGACCGGATTGCCCGGCAAGCCGATGAACGGCGTACCTGCGATGATGCCCATCGTGACCGGCCGTCCCGGCTTGATCGCCATCCGCCACAGCACGAGCTTGCCGATACTCTCGACACCGGCCTTGACGTGATCCTCCTCGCCGGTGGAAACCCCGCCGGTGGTGAGGATCAGGTCATGGGCGCCGGCCGCCTTTTTCAGCGCATCCGCCAGCGAAGCGCGTTGATCCTGGAGGATGCCGAGATCGTTGACCTCGCAGCCAAGCCGGCCCAGCATCGCCATCAGCATGAAGCGGTTGGAATCGAATAGCCGTGCGCCGCCGCGGCTTTCGCCCGGCGACACCAATTCGTTCCCGGTCGAAAACACCGCAACGCGAATACGGCGGCGTACCGTCAGCCCGGTCAGCCCGAACGCCGCCGCCAGCGCGATATCCTGCGGCCGCAAACGCCGGCCCGCGGTCAGCGCTGCGCACCCGACCGCGATGTCCTCCCCGGCAGGGCGCACATTGGCGCCCGGCTGCAATCCTGCGGGCAACAGCACGGTGCCGTCGGCTTCGATCCGCACGTCCTCCTGCATGAACACGGTATCCGCGCCTGGCGGCATCGGCGCGCCGGTAAAGATCCGCACCGCATGGCCAGGCTCGATCGCCTCACTTGCCGAGGCGCCGGCCTGAATTCGCCCGCAGACCGGAAAGACCTTCGCTTCGTGTTTCGGAAGATCTTCGCCGCGGACCGCGTAACCATCGACCGCCGAATTGGTGAACGGCGGCAGCGGCAGCGGCGCGACGAGGTCATGGGCGAGGATGCGTCCATCGCCTTGCGTGAGCGCGACTCTTTCGACGTCTTGCACCGCCGAAACCCGCGACGCGATGATTCCAACGGCCTCGTCGACCGACATCGTCGGGCCACCAGAGCCAAAGCAATCGTCGGACAACTGCACCATCTCTGCCTCTTCAGAGCCCGGTCGCGCCTTTCGCCGGCAGTTCCTCGACCGGTATCGCGGCACGCTGCAGCAAAGCGGCGACGGCCTCGACGTCGTCGAGATGGGCGGTCGGCAGCGTGGTTGCAACGGCGACATCAGTGGCGATGCCGACGATGCCGGGATCGTCGGGAAACAATAGCGGCTTGTTGTTCGCGTGGCGATGCACTTCGATCTTGCGGTGTGGCTCGCGCTTGAACCCCTCGATGATGACGAGATCGACCGGCGACATCTTCGCCAGCAGTTCGGGCAGCCGTGGCTCGCCCGCGCCGCGCAGTTCATGCATCAAGGCCCAGCGCCGCGTCGAGGACACCAGCACCTCGGTTGCGCCGGACTGCCGGTGCACCCAGGAATCCTTGCCGGGCACATCGACGTCGAATTCGTGGTGGGCGTGCTTGATGACGGAGACGCGCAGGCCTCGCTTCAGGAAATAAGGGATCAGCCGCGCCAGCAAGGTGGTCTTGCCCGCACCGCTCCACCCCGAGAGGCCGATCACTTCCATTGCATTCTCCGGCAACCGTTCCACATATTCGCGCAATCCGAAAAAGGCTGGTTGCCTCGTCGCGGAGCCCGCCACCAGGCAGCGCTTTGCGCCGACCCGCTTGCCCCTCATATGACGGCCAATCCATTGCTGCCTTGTGCCGGCGACAGCTTTATATCGGCTGACATGCGATGTCATGCTAAGCTCGCCGGCATGATGAAGATGGAAAAACGCCCTGTTCCCTGACCATGCCAATCCGAACGATCCGCTCCTCTGCGACCGGTCTCCCGGCATCGGCCAGACGGGCAGCTTGTGGAAATCAAGGTCCCGATGAAACGGCCGCTGATGCTCCACCTCCATGCACGGGAGATCGTCACCAGGATGATGATCGGCAAGGGCGAAGAACGTGACGAATAAGGTGACGAAGGACGCGCAGGCGACGTCAAAGGACGCGCAGGCGACGTCAAACGACGCACCGGGCATTCCCGGCGTGCTGCTCGCCGGCGGCCTGGCGCGGCGGATGGGAGGTGGCGACAAGCCGATGCAGCAGATCGGCGGCCGCACCATTCTCGAACGTGTCATCGCGCGGCTCAGTCCCCAATGCGACGGCCTGATCCTCAACGCCAACGGCGATCCGGCGCGCTTCGCGCGCTTCGGCCTGCCGGTCATCGCCGACACCGTCGGCAATTTTCCGGGTCCCCTCGCCGGCATCCTTGCGGCCCTGGACTGGGTTGCGGCGAACCGGCCCGAGGCGTCGCTGATGCTGAGCGCGGCAGCGGATTGTCCGTTCCTGCCGCCCGATCTCGTTGCACGCCTATACCGGGCGTTCGTCGACGAAAACGTGCAGCTTGCGGTCGCGGCATCCGCTGGACGGTCGCATCCGGTGATCGGACTATGGAGCGTCGCACTGCGCGACGAGCTTCGTCACGCGCTGGTGGTCGAAGATGTCAGAAAGGTCGGCCGCTGGACCGCACGCTATCGATTGGCAACCGTGACCTGGCCGGCGACCCCGCTCGATCCTTTCTTCAACGCCAACACCGCCGAAGACATCGCCGAAGCGGAGCGGTTGGCGGCGCTGGATGGAGGGTGACGGCCACCGTCATGGCCGCAATTCTTGGTCCAGCTACTTCACCAGGCCGATGTCGCGGAAATAGCGCAGCACCCCGGGATGGATCAGCGTCTGGTCCGGCGCGGCCGCAACCGTATTGGACGCCGTCGTCTCGCATGCCTGCGCCAGCTTGTTGCAGAAGGTCGCCTCGGCGCCATGCAACGTCTTTGCCAGATGATAGGCGACATCGTCCGGCAACGTCTCGCGAGCCAGGATGAAGCTCCAGGAGCCGACCGAATTGATCGGTGCATTCTGGCCGGGATAGCTGCCGGCTGCGACCGTCATCGGCTTGAGGAACGAGTGCTTGGCGCGGATACGGCTGATCTCGTTGGCATCCGGCGCGATGAAGCGCGCCCCGCCAGGACTTTTCGCAATCGTCGTAAAGCCGGGCCAGCCGATGCCGGCGCCCCACAGCGCGGCGACGCGGCCGTCGAGCACCATCGCCGGTCCGTCGCCGGCATGATCGAGATAGATCGATTTGAAGTCCTCATCCTGCTTCAGGCCAAGCCCGTCGAGAATATAGCGCGACAGGATCGGCAGGCCGGAGCCTTTGGCCCCGAACGCGACCGGCCGGCCGACGAGATCGCGAATGGTCTTGTAAGGGCTATCAGCGCGGACCACGAACATGCCGGGACTGGCATACATCGCAGTCAGGATTTTCAGACGGGTGCGCGGCCGGCCGATGCCCATGAAGGCTTCGTAGGACGGCTCGCCGGCAACGGTCGCGATATCGATTTCGCCCGCTTCCAGGAGCGGAATATTCTCGTTGCTGCCCTTGGTATTGCGCGGCTCGATCGACAGGCTCGGATCGGCCTCGTTCATGACAGCGGCAAAGGCATTGCCATAGAGCGGAAAGCCGCCGCCCGGTGTCGCCGTGGCCAGATG
The DNA here is from genome assembly GCA_035547995.1 of Bradyrhizobium sp. Classification (GTDB taxonomy): domain Bacteria; phylum Pseudomonadota; class Alphaproteobacteria; order Rhizobiales; family Xanthobacteraceae; genus Bradyrhizobium. The sequence continues at coordinate 54,364 of DASZTN010000025.1, forward strand.
GATCGTGGTTTTCGAAATGGCCGTGCCTCCCTGCTGCGCCGCAGCCCTGTCGTAAGCTGCGCTCCCGGCCACCACCAAAAATACCGCAGTGCAAACAATACGGGCAATCTTCATGTCAGCCTCCGTCAGCCTGCCGAAACGACGAACGGTCGCGCAGCCGACGTTGTAGGCAAGCCCGAAATTTTATGAAAGCATAGGTTGCAACGACGACAACAAAAAATATCGGGAGGAAGAATGATTGGATCTGCGCGTTCCGCTCTGTTCAGCCTGATTTGCGTTCTCGGCCTCGCCGGCGGCATCACGCCATCGTCTGCTGGCGATTATCCGAGCCGTCCGGTGCACTGGCTAGTCGGCTTCGCCGCCGGCGGCCCGGTCGACCTGGTGGCGCGGATCATGAGCCAATGGCTGTCGGATCATCTCGGCCAGCAATTCGTAGTCGAAAACCGCGCCGGCTCCGGCGGCAATATCGCAGCAGCAGCCGCCATCAACTCAACGCCGGACGGCTACACCATCCTGTTCGTCGCACCCAACAACGCCATCAGCGCTTCGCTTTACAAGCATCTGTCCTACGACTTCATCCGTGACACCGTGCCGGTCGCCAGCATCATGCAGCTCGCCAACATGTTGGTGGTGTCGAAGGCAATGCCGGTCAACAACATCAAGGAATTCATCGATTACTGCAAGGCCAACCCCGGCAAGGTTTCCTATGCATCGTCGGGCTATGGCACGTCGGTGCATATGTCGGCTGAATTGTTCAAGGCGATGACCCATATCGAGATGGTGCATGTGCCTTATCGCGGCTCGGCGATCGCCTTCCCCGACATCATCTCCAACAAGGTGCAGCTGATCTTCGACAATCTGCCAACCGCGCTCGAACAGGCGCGCGCCGGCAATGTCCGCGCGCTCGGCGTCACCTCGCCGCAGCGCTGGCCCGGCGTTCCCGATATCCCGGCGATCGCCGAAACCGTGCCGGGATTCGAATCGGTCGGCTTCTACGGCATCTCCGCGCCCAAGGGCACGCCGCCCGAGGTCGTCGATACCCTCAACAAGGCGGTCAACGAGGCCCTGCACGACCCCAAGCTGGTCGCGAAACTGACCGAGGTCGGCGGCATCCCCAAGCCGATGAGCCCGGCCGAATTCGGCAAGCTGATCGCGGATGAAACCGAGAAATGGCGCAAGGTGGTCGAATTCGCCGGGGTTTCGGTGGATTAGAGTTTCCCTTGATCCACAATACCGCCGCTCCGGCTCAGAGCCCGCAGGGCGGCATTGCCGGATCGCCAGTGAGCCTGTAAACGAGGGCCCGCACCGTTGCCGAGCCGCTTTTTCGCGGCCGCCCGCGGCGGGGCCTGTAGCTCAATGGTTAGAGCCGGCCGCTCATAACGGTCTGGTTGCAGGTTCGAGTCCTGCCGGGCCCACCAGAAATCAATCGCTTATCAGGTTTGTTTTGGCTTCAGCGGGATCACAGCATCAGATACGTGCGCTTTTCGTTCACCGGCGGGTCGCGCATGGCGATCTTCTCGACGGCATCGGACAAATAATCGGGGTGATGGTGGCCGCACGGCAGATTAGGCTAGCGCCAGTACTGCTGAAGATGGCCGCTACGAAATTATAAATTCGTCCAATAAGGATCGGAATTGCGATCACGCATTTCGAACTACAGTTTTGGTCCGGGTAGGTCGTTCAGCTCGATTTCAGAGGCGACCTCGGCTTGTACGCTTGTTGGGCGCTTGCGTTCGGCGCGGGGCCGATCGCGCCATCCAACGCAGCCAAGCTCTGGGGCGGAGTTTGTCCGGGATAGAGCTTAACGAAGAGGGCACGCTTTCGCCGTCCCGTGCCTACCGCGGCATTGAGCGCCACCGCACTCTCCGGCGGTGACTGCCCTGGATAGAACACCGAGAACTCTCCCCACAAGTCGGCAAGGTCGGTCGTTTGGCCATTGCTTGTCATAGGTTAAGCAAAATCATGCCGACCAGCAACCCGCAATAGTCCGCAACGGCTTTTTCTCGTGCCTGCCTCCTAAAGAAAAGCTGGTGCACAATAGGCACCCGGCTCGGCTAACGAAAATCGCTGCGTTATGGCCTACCGCCTCGCCCGCCTCCACCATCCCGACGCTTAGAAGTTCCGGGGACAGTCAAGGAGTGCTGCCCGCCTCGATGCGCGCTTTTTGCGCTCTCTCCTGCGGAGTTAAAGCGTCAGCCTGATTCTCCGTCAACTGGCCGTTGCCAATGATTTGAAAGGCGCTGTCGGGATCGTAGTTCGGTTGGCTATCGCTTCTGTGGTCCTTGTCCTTCTCGTCGTTCGGATGACCGGCGGAATCATCGCCTCCGCCATAACCGATCACCTCAACAATGATGATCGACGGCCGGTCGTTGTTGCCAGGCGCGGCTGGCGCGACTTGCTGCGTGGCCGCTGCGGTGTTGTTGGCCGAGGTCAGCGCGGCGACCGGCGGTCCCTGTACGACCGGAAGGCCGGCGGTCACGCCCTGCACCTGGACGTTGAAGGTATTGAGCACCAGAAGCGCTGCGACGTTGAGATTACCGGAGACACGGATGCCGGCGGCACCCGCATCGACCGTGCCGCGCGGCGCGATCAGGTTGGCGTTGCCGACCGGCACGTCGGGCAGTGATTGCAGCGTGGCGATGCCGGCACCTGACACCGCGCCTTTGATGTCGGCGGAACATATCCAGTCAATGTCGCAGGAATAGAGCGGCGGCGGCGCGGACACCGAGGTTTTGGCGCCCTTGCCGGCATCGAGATTGCCGTTCGACGACCACATCAGGATATCGCCGCCTTGCTCGGTCATGACGCGGCTCTGCGCCACCAGGACATCCGTATCCGTGAAGATATCGATATTGCCCTTTTCGAGCGTGAGGATGCCCTCGGTGGATGGATTGGTCGCCGGGCTCGCCAGCGAACTGCCAACCAGAATGCGGCCGCCCGGACCGAGGATCGAGATGTCACCGCCCTGCTGGGTCTGGACCGTCGAGCCGCGCATGTCGAAATCGCCGGTCGAGACCAGAGCATTAGCGCCATTGCTGCCGCCGGTCAGATCGTTCTGCGTGTAGCCGAGGCTGGCCGGGAACAGCGTATTGATGGCCTGATAGCCGCGACTGTATTGATGAAAGAACGGACTGGCCGGATTGTTGTAATCCTTGCCTGTCGTATCCAGAACCGAGGTGAAGACCTGCTCGACCAGCAATTGCTGCTGCGTGGCGGGCAGCGTCCGGAAGATCGCCCAGGCCTGATCTACCGTCTGCGGCGCGTTTACGCCATTGCCGGCGGCCGTTTCATATTGATCGACGAAGGTGATCAGCGCGGCCGAACTGGATGTCGTAAGTGCTCCGGCGTTGGCAGGGTTGATGTATTGATTGATGAATGCCGCCTGGTCCATGCCCGGTCCAACGCCGAACAGCACGCTCACCGAAGCACCGCCGGTCGGCAGGTACGGATTGCCGAAATCGGTCAGGAACGATCCGATTGGCTGTACTGTGGTAGCGACGTTGTAGGGATTGGTGGCGATATCGATCGAATTGCCGATGGTGCGGATGCCGGTTTGAATCTTGGCTCCGCTGACGCGTTGAGTCTGGAACGTTATATCGCGGCCGGCCTGGACCAGCAGCGTGCCGGGACCGGCAAGCTCGATCGTGGCGGGCTGCGCATTGCCAAAGATGTTGGCGCGGATGTCGCGGCCGGCGATCAGGCTGGTGATATCGGCGGCAGAAAAATTCTCGCCGAAGAACGGAACATCGAGAATATCCAGACCGGCCTCAATCTGTGCCGGCGCGTTGGGGATCAGGCTGATCTGCTCGAACGTGCTGCCCGCATTGACCGAAGCGCTGCTGCTGACATCGTGTGCCGTGACCTTCGTCTGCAGACCATCGACGATGCTGCCATTGAGCGAATAGATCTGGACCGGATCGGACGGGCCGTCCTGGATCAGCGACGGATCGTTGGTCTGGAGTGGCGGAAGCAGCCCGACCCCGCCGCTGATGAGGTCGGGGCTCGAGCCGGTCGGCAGGATGCCGGTGCCGACGGGGTAATCGAGCTTGCCGAGCATGTTGCCGAATACATTGCCCACGGTCGTGAATGACATCACACCGGTGCTCCCGCCCGCCTGGATCAAGGGAATTGCCAGAGTGATCGACTGATCGGCAACGATCGACAGAGTGCCGGTCGCGGAGGGATAGAGGCCGCCGCCATGATCGATGGTGATGCTGCCATCCAGCGCCACCAGATTGAGCGATGCCGGCAGCAGCAGACTGGTGATGCCGGCAGCTTCATCGACGGTCCCATTGCCGACCGCGCCGGTCGGCTGTCCCAGACTGAACAGGCCCGCCTGGACGAGCAGCGAATTGAATGTCAGGGGCCCGCCGCTCGCCTGCACGGAGACGCCGCTGTCCGGACTCATACTGGTGACGTAGGGCGTCAGGATAGCGGTCAGGGTTGGCGTTCCCCCCACCAGTTGGTACGAAGCCACCGGTGGTTCACTTAATGAGTAGAACATGTCCGGCGCCCACAGATAGGTGGGATCGTAGACGCCGCCGATATCTGCCGACTGCCGTGCATCGACAGTGATGGTGCCGTACTGGACCGCGAGCAAAGTCTGCACCGGAAAGGCCTGCGTACCGCCATAGGTGAAGTCCGGGGCGATGGCGCCTCCGGCTTTGATCGTGCCTGCACCTTGGCCGACGTAGAAATCGCCGCTGTAAATGTTGCCGCCGGCGATCACGGACAGGTCGCCGCCACCGGTAATGTGGAGCGCGTTCGAGCTATCGAGATACGCGGTGGTCGGCAGCGACACCGCGAGATCGTGGATGTCACCGCCGGCCTTGATGGTCACGTTGCCGCCGATGCTCATGATCCCCTGATCGAAGCTACCGAAATTGACATACCAGGGCACGCTGGGATTGGCCGGATTGGTCAGCAGCCACGGACTCCAGAACTGGCCGATGAAGCTGCCGGCGCTGCTGGTCAACCCCGACGGGCTGGAAGTGCTGTCGGCCAAAGTGTCGCGAACGTTTTCGAGGCCGATGATACTGCCGAGCACGGTCAACGTGATATTGCCGGCAGCGTCAGGATTGACCTCCGGCGTCTCCAGCGTGCCGATGCCTGTGCCTGCGCTATTCGGGCTTCTAAAAGCGCCAAAACCCAACGCCACGCTCGTCGCGTCGGTTGGAGCCTGAGCGACAGTTCCAGCGGTGTAGACCACGCCCGGCACCAACGGATCGAGCAGAGTGAAATCGCCCGCCGCCGCGATATCGATCGAGCCGGTGCCGGTGCGTACGATGGTTGGCATCGCAATTACGGTGGACGGTCCAGCTTGGTCGTTGAATTGGGTGTGTCCGTCGATGGAGACGCCGCCCGATTGCGTCGTGTTCACCGCCAGCGGATCGGCGCTCTGCAAATTGGCACCGGCCACGATACGATAGGACGCACTGCTGGCATCGGACACCAGAGCCATACCGGCGATGGCCGCCTGATTGTTGTCGGCCGCCATGACGTTCGGGCTGTTCGCCGCGGCATAGGTCGGATAAGTGGTCGATGGGGCAATAAATGCTTGTGCCAGCGTTATGGTCGGCGCCAACAGAGAGGGGGGCAACTGCTGGATGGTAAGGTGGTCTGTAATCGCGGCAGTCTGGGCCCAGCTGCTGTATGCGCTTGCGAAGGCAGAATATAGGGAAAGGTAATTGTTGTACCCTGCCGCATCGGTAAAGTTGGCGGCGGCCGCCAGCCCATTCAAAGCGCTGAGGGCGGACGTGGAGCGGTTGAATAATTGAGTGGCTAGACCGACGCTGAGTCCGAGCGACTGCAATTGCGCTTTCGTTGTGCTCAGCGTTATGCCTGTGGCCCCGTAGTCCGAACTGTAGGAACCACTAATAGCGCTGTAGAAGGACCGGTAAGCGGCGTCATAGCTGGTCCAAAGCTTGTAATACTGATCGTAGGAATCGCCGCCGGAAAGTCCAAGAGCGGCATACGCAAGCGGTGCGCTGAACGCCAAGTCGCCGAGCGTGACGCCATTTGCGTTTAGCAAATTCGTCGTGAGATAAGCCAGACTTCCGACATTGTAGGTGGACGCGTCTGTACTGAATGCGGTGTCAGCAATGGTATATGTCGAGTAGATGTTTGGATCGGGACTCGAGGCCGGAACATTCGTGTAAATTGTTTGGCCAATCTGCGCGAAGCCATCGGTCACGGAGGCGTTGATCTTGATATCGCCGCCCGCGCGCAGGGTAATGACCGGTGCAATACCGGAAGCCGTGCGGAATAGAGCGTTGCCGTTGGCGTCGCGAGCACCCAGGTTCCAGTTACTCAGCACCGAGATGGTGCCGCCACCGGGGCCGCTCGCTGGATTGACGAGATCGATGCCCGGCGTCACCCGGAAGTTAGTGATCCTATCGCTATTTGGCACTGAGACATTCAAGGTCTCAATAAAGCCCATCAGCGTGCCGGGCTGTGCCGCTGTCACATCGCCATTGTCATAGCCGTAGAACGTCTCGTGATTGGTGTTGTAGGTCGATGGTGTGAAATAGTCGTTGGTGAGATAATAGGCGAGCGTCGTTCCCTTGCCGTCCTGACTGACCAGGGTGTTGGTCGCGCTGTCCCATGTGGCAACGATGGTGGTGCCGTTCGCGCCATAGAACGTCCCGGAAACCAGATTGCCGTTGCTGTCATACCAGCCGGCGGGATCGACGATGCCGTCGAAATGCTGGCTGCCGCCGGCCTGCTGTGCAGGCGTGGTGCCGCTGTCAGCGGTACTCCAGACTGCATAGGCTTCGAGACTGACAGCCCCACCTTTGATCTGGGCATTGGGATCGAGCGAGACCTTGACATTCCCAGTGGTCAGCAATGGCGCGCGGAAGGTGATTGCGCCGCCGGAGGCGTCGATCACAGCGTCGGGACCGATCGTGATGATGCCGGACCCGGACGGATCGATATTCTCGTAGCCGTAGGTGGCGTTGAGCAGAACGTTGCCGTTGCTGTCCTTGGCCGGCGTTCCCGTGGTGCCGATATCGATGAGGCCGCCTGGTTTCTGGCTGTTGGGCGAACCGGTGGCAAGCAGCGAACCTTCAACGCCGACGCCGGTCGCACCATAAAGATCTATCTCGCCGGATGTGGTGGCAGTGCCATTGGCGACGATGCCGCCGGTGACGCTCACCGCCCCGCCATCGGCGCTCAGGCTGACATGGGAAGCGGTGAACATGTTGCTCAACGACAGATCGCCCTGCCCGGTCTCGACGATGACGCTGCCGGTGACGCCGGCGCTGGTCAGCTTCTGCGCGAGATCATCGAGCCACACCGCGCCGGCGGTATTCAGGCTGAAGTTGCTGCCACTGAAGCCCTGGGCCGTCGCGCCGAGCAGCGTGCCGTTCAGCGCAACCGGGCTCGTGCTGTTGTTGGTGGTGATGGTGAGGCTGCCGCCATTGCCGCCGCCTGCCGCGCCGGCGAAATCGATCACCGCGCCGGACTGGACATTCACGGTGCCCTGATCAGCGGCGAGCATGATCGAACCGGCGCTGGCATATTCGACGGTGTCGAAGAATGGCTTGGCGACGCCGTGGGCGATCAGCGCGCCGCTGCCGGCGATGGTGATGTCGCCGGCGCTCGATTGCAGCGTGATGTTGCCGGCCAGCGCCTGGATCGGCACCGACACCGTGACCGAGCCGCCCTGCAGCGTGATCGCGCCGCCGAGCCCGTCCGATGCCAAGGGCGCGCCGGCGGAGGAAACCACCGATAGCGCTCCGGTCGTCGTCAGCGTCTGATCGGAGCCGGTGTCGGCGATCATGATCGGCGTCTGCAACGTCACCGGCAGCGAACCGAAGTCGATGGTGCCGCTGCCCTGCCCGAGCATGCCCTGCTGGGCAACCATGCCGACACTGCCGAAGCCGGTCAGCGACTTCGCGCCGGCGCCGAACACGAGCTCGCCGGCATTGATCGAGAGCGATCCGCTGCCGGTCGTCAACGTGCCCGGCACCGCGGCGTTCAACTCATTGTCCAGCACCAGCAGCGGCGCCGAGATATTCACTTGCCCGCCATAGCCCGACAGCGAGCCGGCGCCGAGCGTGAGCGAGCCCTGCGCATTCGCCATCGCGATGGTTACATCGCCCAGGAACGTAATGGCGCTGTAGCTCTGCAGGTTGACGGTCGCGGCCTGCTCGAGCATCGCAAGGAAACCGGAATCGATCACCAGTCCGGTGCCGGGATCGGTCCCGGAGCCGAGGAAGGTGATGCTGCTGCTGATGGCGGAGAAATTCTTCGCTGAAAGTTGCGCCCCGGGCTGCACCCTGACGTCGCCGGTGGTGGCGAACGTCAGCGAA
>DASZTN010000026.1:0-16616 GCA_035547995.1 Bradyrhizobium sp.
GACCATGTGCCGCAACATCAAGACGCTGTTCAATTTCGAACCGCCGGCAACGGAAGAGGAGATCCGTGCCTCGGCGTTGCAATTCGTGCGCAAGCTGTCGGGTTTCAACAAGCCGTCGCAGGCCAATGAAGCCGTGTTCGAGCGCGCTGTTGCCGAGGTCGCGGACGCTGCGCGCCGGCTATTAACCTCGCTGCATACCCATGCGCCGACACGCGACCGTGAGATCGAGGCCGAGAAGGCAAAGGAGCGGTCGCGGCTACGGTTCGGTTAGCGACGCGCAAGCCCATGTTTGGTGCCGCCTGCGCTGGCAGATGCCGTGCGACCGCATACCATGCGAGCCGCGGTCGAGCCCTTCGAAGGCGGCTATTTCTTGTCCTTCTTCTTGTCCTTGTGCTTCTTCTTTTTCTTCTCGTCTTTTTTATTTCTGCGATCCTCGTCATCGAGATCGCCAAGGTCGGCATCGGTAAAGGCGGCGAGTGCCTCCTGATGGGCGGCCTCCTGCTCGGCGGCCTCGCGCGCCTCACGCTCGCGCGTGCGCTTGTAGTCCTCCCAGGCATCGAAAATCATGTGCAGCCACGGCATCATCTGATCGATCGAGGGCAGTTGGCCGGGCGGCCCGGCCTCGCCGCGCGGTCCCATTTCGCCGCGCGGACCCTGTTCACCGCGAAGGCCTGGCTCACCGCGCGGACCCTGTTCGCCGCGTAGCCCCTGCGGGCCCGGCTTGCCTTGCGGCCCCGCTTTGCCGTCCGGTCCGGCCTTGCCCTGGATGCCGGGCTTGCCTTGTGGACCGGCTTTGCCTTGCGGGCCCGGCTTGCCGCGGGCGCCGTCCGCTCCGCGCCGTCCGGGATGGCCTTGCGGTCCAGGACGCCCAGGTTGGCCCTGTGGCCCGCGCAGGCCCTGTCTTCCCTGTCGAGTGGATGAATCGTCGGCCACGCCCGCACTCCCGTTTATTTTTTCGGCGGGTTTCTTAGCAGACGTTCGACTGCGCCAGCAATTCGGCACGCGGTGCCTGTGGATTGATCGGCGTCAATCGACGCCGAAACCGGCCGTGGCAAATGAAGAAAGGTGATGTTCAGCGGGAGCGTCCGATGAAGGCGGGCTTGAAGGTGCTCTGGATTGCCGTCATTACTTTCGTCGTCGCTTTCGCGGCTCAGCAGCTGCTGGTGCCGGATGTCGTGCCGATCGGCTATGCCGATGAGCCGCAATCCTCATGGTCGGTGATGGTCGCCTTCGTGCTGCGGGCGATCGAACTGACGACCGCATGGGTTGCGGCCATTGCGCTCGTCGTCGCATTTGGCGCCTGGGCAAGGACAAAGCTGCGCCGCGCGCATTGACGCGCAGCTTCAGACATTTCCATGCCGAGTCCGGCCTCCCGCTAATCCGTATGCGCGGGTACTTCGATTCCGCCTGCGGTATAGAGCCGGATCTTGTTGCGCAAGGTGCGGACCGATACGCCGAGCACCCGGGCGGCGCGGGTCCGGTTGCCGTCGCAGCGTGCGAGGGTCTGCAGCACCAGCTCCCGCTCGACCTCGTCGACCGTGGACCCGATCAGGAGCGGCACGATTTCATTTGGGGCCAGTGTAGACGCCGGCAATTCCGGCGCAGGAACAGCGAACGCGTAAGCCATCAACACCTCCCGATCAACGCTCGCTCTGCACAAGAGCGGAAACATCGAGAACAACCCCCAGCCAATTCGACGGTGTGCGGAGTCGGTTAACAAAACCTTAACGAACTCCTAACCCATTGAAATGCCCTGTATACGACACCGAATCGCCAAATCTCCGCCACCGCTGCCCATGGGTTGCGCGCCTTACCAGGCCCGCCTGGTCAAATCGTCCGATAACCGCCATCGGCCATCACCATCGAGCCGGTGACGTAAGCCGACAGATCCGAGGCGAGGAAGAGCGCCGGCCCGACGATATCTTCCGGCTTGCCGGCGCGGCCGAGCGGGGTGTGGTCGAGGAATATCTTCACCAGTTCCGGATTGTTGGCGCGGACCTGCGCGTTCAGCGGCGTTTCGATCAGGCCGGGACCAATCGCATTGACGCGCACGCCGTGCCGGCCGAGCTCGGCGGCAAGGGCCTTGGTAAAACCGAGCACGCCATGTTTGGAGGTCGTATAGGCCGGCGAGTTCGGGGTGCGCACATGCACGAAAGACTGGATCGAGCCGATATTGATGATGCGGCCCTTGCTCGCGCACAGCGGCTCCAGGAACGCATGGGTCACGTTGAAGGTGCCGTTCAGGTTGATCGCCATGATGTCCTGCCAGTCCTTCAGCACCGCTTCGGGAGCGGCAGTGAAAGCGTTGCGGCGGTTGATGCCGGCATTGTTGACGAGGATCGAGACCTGGCCGGCCGCGTCGGAGACCTTTTTCGCTACCGCAATGCAATCTTCCCGGCGGGTGACATCGAGCGCAAAACTCATCGCCTTGCCGCCGGCGTCGCGGATCTGCTGCGCCGCCTCGGCCGCCGCCTTCTCGTCGATATCGAGCAGCACCACCTGGGCGCCCTCGCGGGCGAAGCCCGACGCAATCGCGCGGCCGATGCCTGATGCGGAACCGGTGATGACGGCGATATGGTTTTGCAGGAGCGGCATGGCGTTTCCCTCATTCGTTGGCTTATGAACGTTTGTGACAAGCTAATTCAAACTGACCAAATCTGAAACGCCAAGCCGCTCCGCGCGTTGCAGCCATTCCATTTTCGGCATTCGGCAACAGGCAAGAAAATGGATCAGAAATTCAGATTATGGAAACTCGCCATCGAACGGTTCTGGCAGGATCCCGCAGCCGACTGTCGGGAGATCGCGCAACTGGTCGCTGAGATGGCGGGGAACGACGACATCGCGCTGCGCCAGGCGGCGACGCAGGCGCTGCCGAGCCTGCGTCATGCGGTCGCGAAAAAGTCCGACCGCACCCTGCACGAGATCGCGCGCCGGCGTCTCCGCCCGGTTCACGACGCCTTGCACACGCTGACCGCGCCTCAATTCGGCAAGCGTGGCCTCGCGCCGAAGGCGCTGACGCCGGAGGAACGCTACCGCCAGATACTGGGCCTGCCGCTCGGCCGCCGGCTTGCGCCGGCCGAAATTCGCCAGGCCTACAAGCAGGCCGCCAAGAACGCGCATCCCGATCGTGGCGGCAATGGGCCGGCGTTTCACGAACTCGCCGCGGCGCGCGATGCGCTGATGAAGCATCGCTGAAGCATTTTACCCAAATGTACGGGATCATGCTGGTTCGCTGATCGCCTGGTGGATCGCACGGCAATGCCGCACGATATTGTCATGCGCGCTGACGAACTGCTTCAGCGGTGTGTCGATGTCGTAGAAATAGATGTTGGCGATGAAGCCGTAGATGCCGGCATCGATGCTGGTCGGCCTGTCGCCATGCACATAGCCATTTGCGGGGATCAGCTCGGCCAACGCACCGAGATCAGCGATGCCGCGCGCCATTGCCGCATCGGGATCGAAGCGGCCGATGCCCTGATAGTAATAGCGCTGCGCGTTAAACTCCTTGGCCTTGTTGAGGCCTTCCTCGGTGAGGCTCGGATGCTCGCGCATCAGCGCATCGCGGAATTGCTGCCAGTAGCGCTCGTCCTTCCAGCGCGAATACGACATCACCCAATAGAGATCGTCGAGCATGCGCGTCACCAACAGGCTGGTGACGCGCTGCGCCGGCGTCAGCTTGGCGTCGAGCATCACCTTGTATTTCCCGGTGACGAACCGAAGGATGGTCTCGCTGTCGCCGATGGTGTTCTCGTCATCGACGATATAGGGCAACTGGCCGCGCGGCGCCTTCGAGGCATCGAAAATATGTTCATGATTGAAAGCTATGCCGGCGAGCCGAAGGAAGGCGAACACCTTCAGCCCGTAGCCATTGTTGTCGGCGACGCCAAACAAAGTTGGGTAGGAATAGAGCGTGAGCATCGGAAATCCCGCTGAAAAGAATTGAGATAGCAACATTAAATCGTCGGGCTCGTCGAAGCCAGACTGCTGGTGTCACCGGCAGGTTGGCGTAATGCGGATTGCCGCGCGCCTCGCCCGGGTGACGGATGTTTTCGTGAAGCTGCCAAGGCGTCTTTCGGATATTCGCCGGCGCACCCTCGGCTGCCGTCCGCGCATACCAGCTTCAACAGAAGAGGGCTGTTCCTCCGGGAAAAACGCGCCAACTGCAGATGGAGGGAGGGGAAGGAGGAAAACCAAGCAAAGAGGAAACAATGATGATCAATCGCAAAAAGCGCCTGGCTGCAGCCTCTCTTGTGCTTGCTGCAACGTCGCTGGCAACCGCAGCGCCAATGACCTCTGCGTCCGCGCAATGCGCGGAATGCGCCGAATATCCGAATCGTGATCCCTTCACCCAAGGGCTGATAACGCGCCCTGGACCGCATGGGACAGTTCCCGCACAGGCGGCGCCATCGCAGGCAACGAGGAATGCTCACGCCGAAATGCGCAGCCCTCATCGCAGCCGTCAGATGAGGCCCCCGGACCGCCAGCGTCGGTGATCAATCCCGATCGCGCTTCCAAGTTGCCGGGGTGGAGTGATGAAGAGGAATATTCCGGCTCCTGCAAACCCGTGCACCAAAGGTCAGCCGCTGCCGAATTTCGACGGATCGTTGTAGCTCGGAGTCTGGTCTTCGATGACAGGCGGAAAGCGTGGATCCAGAGACCGAAACAGCGGGTCCCCGGCCGGGCTTCGGTGAACGATGACATGGCGGGGTTTGGAGCGATGTGCTCTTTCGAGACGATGCATCGTCGCGGCGCTGGCGGTGACAGCACAAAGGGCTGCGAAAAGGCCTAGGGCCAAGACAGAACGGGCCAAGACACAACGCATCGCGTCGGCTCCAGTCAGCCCATCCGTTTGTTATCTGGTGTGCAGGCGGAGCCGCCGCAATCGCGCCAGCTTCCTAAATGCGAACACAGCGCCGCCGCGACCGGAACAGGCGGCAACCCTGATTCTGGCGCAATCGCGGCAAAGGCTTGCAGCTGGATTCCGAATGGAGCCATGGAGCGCTTCAGCCATGTTGAGTGCCGACGAAAACAAGCCGATTGGGAAGTCAGGCCAGCGCAAACGGAACAAGAAGCAGGAGGGCAATAAGGCCGAGCCGCGCCGACGGAAGTCCGCTCAACAACGGGACCCGCAGCAGGATAAGGACCCGCGGGGGGTGGTCAGTGCACCGATCCCTTCGACCGAGATTGTCCCGGCGGACATCTCCTTCACTGATAGCTCTCCGGCCATTCCGATCACATCGGCGAAAACCATCCCGGTCAGCTATCAGACCATCGCGACCGCCTATTGCAACTACACCCTGCAATCGCTCGATCATACCAGGGCCTTTTTCGAGAAGCTTGCAGGTGTGCGGTCGCTCGACAAGATGCTGGAACTCCAGGCCGAGTTCACCAGGCAGGCCTGCGAGGGATTCGCCACCGAGACGAAGAAGATCGGCGAGCTCCATGGCGAACTGGCGCGGCAGAGATTGCAGCGCTGGGAGGCTTTTGTCGCCGGGATGATCATCCCTCGCTGAATCCGAACTCCTAGCCGGGCTTGGTGTCGGACGGGGCGGCTCGCGACGGTTCACGCAGCGCGATGTAGATTGCGGGGATGACGAGAACCGTGAGCAGCGTCGACGAAGCGAGTCCGAACAGAAGCGAGATCGCGAGCCCCTGAAAGATCGGATCGAGCAGAATGGTCGCGGCCCCGATCATTGCCGCAAGCGCGGTGAGCAGGATCGGCTTGAAGCGCACGGCGCCGGCCTCGAGCACGACATCCCTCAGCGATTTGCCCTCGCCGCCGCTGTGGCGACTGAAGTCGACCAGCAGAATCGAATTGCGCACGATGATGCCGGCGAGCGCAATGAATCCGATCATCGAGGTCGCGGTAAATGGCGCTCCCAGCAGCCAGTGACCGATCAAAATTCCGATCAGCGTCAGCGGGATCGGCGTCAGGATGACGAGCGGCAGCCGGAAACTGCGGAACTGCGCCACCACCAGAACGTAGATGCCGAGGATCGCGGCCCCGAAGGCGGCGCCCATGTCGCGGAATGTCACCCAGGTGATTTCCCATTCGCCGTCCCACAGCAGTGTCGGATGCGATTCGTCGGCGGGTTGGCCGTGAAATCTCACCACGGGCTTGGGCAGCGTGCCCCAATCATGGCTGTCGATACGGCGGTCGACTTCCAGCATGCCATAGAGCGGCGCCTCGAAGCGGCCGGCAAGCTCAGCCATCACCATGTCGGCAAAGCGGCCGTCGCGGCGGAAGATCACCGGGCTGCCCTGTTCAACGGTAGCCTTGACCACTTGCCCTAATTCGACAACCGTCTTGCTGCCCGGCAGCGTATTGGCCGGCACCGGCGTGGAGGCGACCGCTTCATCCCAGACCAGATCCCGTTTCGGCAGCCCGACCGCGATCTCAATCGGGTTGCGGTCTTCACCGCGATGCGAATAGCCGACGGAGACGCCGCCGAACAGCATCTGAATGGTATCGTAGACATCCTTCTGCTCGACGCCAAAAAATTCGAGGCGATCCTGATCGATCGACAACCGCAGCCGCGGCCGCCTTTCGCCGATGGAATCGTCGATATCGACGATGAACGGCACCTCGGCGAAAATTTTCTTCACCTCGCGCGCCACCGCCCGCCGCGTGGCGGCGTCAGGACCGTAAATTTCCGCGAGCAGGGTGGCGAGCACCGGCGGTCCGGGCGGTACCTCGACCACTTTGATGCTGGTGCCCGCTGGAATGTTCAGCGCCTTGAGACGCTGGCGCAGGTCCAGCGCGATCTCATGGCTCGGCCGCTTGCGATCTCCCCGCTCGGTCAGGTTGACCTGCAATTCGCCGAGTTCGGGGTGCTCTCGCAAGTAATAGTGCCGTACCAGGCCGTTGAAATTGAAGGGCGCCGGCGTCCCGGCATAGGCCTGCACCGACGTGATCTCCGGCAATTGCCGTGCGACGTCGGCCGCGGCGAACAGCGTTCGCTCGGTGTCTTCGAGACTCGCGCCTTCAGGCAGGTCCACCATGACCGCGATCTCGGACTTGTTGTCGAACGGCAGCAATTTCACCGTGACCGACTTGGTCACGAACAACAGCATCGAGAGCAGCGTGGCAGCGCCGACTGTAATGAGAAAGGTCCAGGCCGCGCGCTTGCTGGACACGATCGGCGTTGCGAAGCGCCGGTACAGCCGGCCAAGCGTGCCTTCCTCATGATGCGCGTGAGCAGTTGCCGCTGTTCCCTTCTTGGGCGCGAGGCGCAGCATCAGCCATGGCGCCACCACGACGGCGACAAAAAACGAGAACAGCATCGCAGCCGAGGCGTTGGCCGGGATCGGGGCCATATAAGGCCCCATCAGGCCGGACACGAACAGCATCGGCAACAGCGCCGCGATCACCGTCAGCGTCGCCACGACGGTTGGATTGCCGACTTCGGCAACCGCTTCGATCGTCGCCTGCAACCGCGGCCGTCCGTCCCGCATTGCCCAATGCCGGGCGATGTTCTCGACCACCACGATGGCATCATCGACCAGAATGCCGATCGAAAAGATCAGCGCAAACAGGCTGACGCGGTTGATCGTGTAGCCCATCAGGTTCGCCGCAAACAGCGTCAGCAGGATGGTCGTTGGGATCACGACCAGGGTCACCACCGCCTCGCGCCAACCGATCGCAATCGCGATCAGGACCACGATCGAAACGGTGGCGAGGCCGAGATGAAACAGCAGCTCATTGGCCTTTTCGTTGGCGGTCGCGCCATAGTCTCGGGTGACCGTGATCTGGATATCGTCGGGGATCAGGCGCCCTTTCAGGGTTTCCAGCCGGGCCGCGATGTCATGAGCGACCACAACCGCATTGGCGCCGGCGCGCTTGGCGAGGGCGACACTGACGGCCGGAACGCGCTGCCACTTGCCCTTCGCATCGCGCGCATCGTTCCAGACGCGATGCTCGACGACATTGGGATCGATCACCACCGAGGCCACGTCCTTGACATAGACCGGCCGGCCGTCGCGGGTCGAGATCAGCAGCAGCCCGATGTCGGGGATGCCGCTCAGCGTCTGTCCGGCGGCGACGTTGCGGCTAATTCCATCATCGCGGACGTTGCCGGCCAGAAAAGAGCGATTGGCATCCTTCACCTTGGCGACCAGCTGTTGCAGCGTGACGCCGTAAAGCGAGAGCTTTTCCGGATCGGGCTCGACCCTGATCTGCTGCGGGCTGCCGCCGGAGACGTAAGTCAATCCGATATTGTCGACCTTGGTGAGTTCGGCACGCAGCTTCTCGGCAAGCTGGTAGAGATCCTTATCGGACCAGCGGGCCGAGGCTTCCGGCTTGGGCGACAAGGTGAGTACCGTCACGGCGACATCGTTGATGCCGCGGCCGACGATCAGGGGTTCAGGAATGCCGATCGGGATACGGTCGAGATTGGCGCGGATCTTTTCGTGCACCCGCAGGATCGCATCATCGAATTTGGTGCCGACCAGAAACCGTGCGGTCACCATCACGCGGTCGTCTTCCGTCTGGCTGTAGACGTGCTCCACTCCGTCGATGCCCTTGACGATTTCCTCGAGCGGCTTTGTGACGAGCTCGACCGCATCCGGTCCGCGCAGCCCGTCGGCGTTGACGAGGATGTCGACCATCGGCACGCTGATCTGCGGCTCCTCCTCACGCGGGATCACCGCAAGGGCGATGAGGCCGACAATAAGAGCCGCGAGCAGAAACAATGGCGTCAGCGGCGAGGCGATCGTCGCCCTGGTGAGCCGCCCGGACAATCCAAGATTCATGGCTGCACCAACTGGTCCCCTGCGCGAATGCCGGAGAGGATTTCAAGCCCGTCAGGCAGATCGGGTGTCGGCCTGTCGCGGCCGCGTTGCACGGGAACGTCGATGGTGCCGTCGCCCTGGCGAAGCTCGACGTAATCGATCCCGAAGCGGGTCTTTACATAGCTCGACGGGATCACGAAGGCCGGCCGCTCGCCGCCCGAGATCCATACCCGTAAGCGATCGCCCACAAAATATTCGCCGAGCCCGTCGACCTTGGCGTCGGCAATCACGCGCCCTTCTTCGATCTGCGGGTAGACGAGATCGATGACGCCCCATCGCGCGCCTTCTTCGCTGGCCTCGGAACCGCCGACGCGAATCCTGTCACCCGCTTTCAGGAAACGGGCATGGCGTTCGGGAATGCGCAGGCGCAACTTGAAATCCTGCTGCGCGATCGTGGCGACGGGATCGCCCGCCAGCACCACGGAGCCGACGGCGACAACCCTCGTCAAGACGCGTCCGTCCTGCGGGGCCAGCACCTGGCCTTCGGTCTGCTGTTGCTGGACGACGCCGCGCTCGGCGGTCTTTGATCGCAGGTTGTTTTGCGCGACATTGAGCGCGGTCCGCGCCTGGTCCAAATTAGTGCGCGGCAGCGTACCGCGCTCGACCAAGCCTTCAATGCGGTCGAAATCGATCTGTGCCTGATCGGCCTGCGCCTGCAGCGCCTGGATCTGTGCGTCGAGAGATTTCATCTGGAGGACGAGCTTCTCGTCCCCGACCACGGCAATGGCCTGGCCGCGCGTCACTGCGTCGCCTTCCTTGACATGAAGCTGGACCACGGTTCCGCCGATCCGGCTCCGCGCCGGGACCACGCTGATGCTTTCGACGGTGGCGAATACGGCCTTCTCGTCGGCGACCATGCGCTGAGCCACCGTGAGCGTCTCTGCGTTCACCATTGCGACAGATATCAGCAGTGCTCCGACAGCGCTCAATAATCGCAATCCCTGAATGGACCGGCTCATTTGTATCTCTGTCTGATGTATCTGTCTGAATTCGATACCTGTTGGCATCTCGCCGGAATCGTCGTGACGAACTTTGACCTCGATCAAGGCGCGCCGCGTGCGGGCTTCTATTTTATTTTCGTTTTGGCATTGGTTTCTGTGACGTACAAAAGACCTGATAAAGCGTCTTCAGAACTTCGCGTGCCGGATTGCTGACGATCGAATAGTAGATGGTCTGCGCCTCGCGTCGTGCCGAGACCAGACCGTCCTTTCGTAGGAGCGCGAGGTGCTGCGACACGGTCGAATCCCGCAGATTCAGGAATTCGGCCAATTCGCCGACCGAGCGTTCACCGTCGATCAACTGGCAGATGATCAAGAGCCGATGGCGGCTCGCGAGTGCCTTCAAGAGCTCGCTTGCCTGGTCGGCTGCCTGCTCCATGACTTCGATTTCTATTTTCATAGTTGCGTATATACGAATTTACGAATATATAGTCAAGCGAAACGACAAGCCTGAACGAACCGGGCAGCATCATTGGTAGGAGATTCTCGTGGCGGAAGTGGTCGTTATTGGAGCAGGTTTAAGCGGAACGCTGATGGCCTATGAACTGTTGCCGCAGCTTGGAAAGGGCGATCGCCTGACCGTCGTTTCGCAAGGCGCGGTCTATCACTTCGTTCCTTCGAATCCGTGGGTGGCGGTCGGCTGGCGCCAGCAAGGCGACATCGAGGTCGATCTCGCCGATGTCATGAAACGCAAGGGGATCCGCCTCTTCACGCAAGGTGCGCAGCGCGTGTGGCCTTCTGAGAACCGGATCGAACTCGGCGACGGCACCTCGATCGATTACGACTATCTCGTCATCGCGACCGGCCCGGAGCTTGCATTCGATGAAATTCCCGGGCTCGGACCAGAAGGCTTTACGCAGTCCGTCTGCCATGTCGACCATGCAACCCGTGCCAGGGAGGCTTTCGACAAGCTCGCCGCCAATCCAGGGCCGGTGGTGATCGGAGCCGTGCAGGGAGCCTCCTGCTTCGGCCCGGCCTACGAATTTCTCTTCATTCTCGAAACCGAACTGCGCCGCCGCAAGCTGCGCGATCGCGTGCCAATGACCTTCGTCACGTCCGAACCCTATATCGGCCACCTCGGACTTGATGGCGTCGGCGATACCAAGGGTCTGCTCGAGAGCGAAATGCGCGAAAAGCATGTCAAATGGATCACCAACGCCCGTATCAAGGGCATCGCGCCGGACAGGATGTCGGTCGAGGAGCTGAACGAGGACGGTTCGGTCCACAAAACGCACGACCTGCCATTCGTCTATTCGATGATGCTGCCGGCCTTTCGCGGCGTCGATGCCGTGCGCGGCATCGACAAGCTCACCAATCCACGCGGCTTTGTCATCGTCGACAAGCACCAGCGCAATCCGGCATTTCCGAACGTGTTTGCGGTCGGTGTTTGCGTAGCGATCGCCCCGACCGGGCCTACTGCCGTGCCCGTCGGCGTACCGAAGACCGGCTTCATGATCGAATCGATGGTGACGGCGGCCGCGCTCAATATCGGTGCGCTGCTGCGCGGTCGCCCCGCGGTGACGGAGCCTACCTGGAACGCCATCTGCCTCGCCGATTTCGGCGATTCCGGCGTCGCGTTCGTTGCGCAGCCGCAGATTCCACCGCGTAACGTCAACTGGTCCTCGAAAGGCGAATGGGTGCATTACGCCAAGGTTGCCTTCGAGAAATACTTCCTGCGCAAGATCAGGCGCGGCGAGACCGAACCGTTCTATGAACGCTTCCTGCTCGACAGGCTCAATATCGCCAAACTCAAGGACATCAGGACCGGAACATGAGCGGAGATAGCCAAATCGTCTGTGGCAGTTGCGGGCAGATCAACCGGCTGCCGAAAGATCGGCCGGCGACGGCCGCCCGCTGCGGATCCTGCCATAAGCCGCTATTCGACGGTCACCCGATCGAGGTCGACGAGCAAGGTTTCGCGCGGCAAGCGGCTCACAGCGATATTCCTCTCCTCATCGACATCTGGGCGCCATGGTGTGGCCCGTGCCGCGCAATGGCGCCGATGTTCGAGCGTGCGGCAAAGGAGCTCGAGCCGAAGGTGCGTCTATTGAAGCTCAATGCCGACGAGGCTCCGGCAGTATCGGCGCGCTTTTCGGTCACGGCGATCCCGACGCTGCTCCTGGTGCGCGGCGAAAAGGAGATTGCCCGCCGGGCCGGCGCAATGGATGCCAAGGCCATCGTCGGATGGACATTGGACAGGCTCGCCCACACGTGAAACCGATTAAGACAACCGAACAGGAGCATGGTCATGAATGTCGATAAAGCCGTCCTCAGCTTTGCAGGATTTGTCGTCCTGCTCGGGCTGGCGCTCGGCTATTGGGTCAGTCCTTACTGGTTTTTGCTGACGGCCTTTGCCGGGCTCAACATGATCCAGGCATCGTTCACCGGATTCTGTCCAGCCGCGATCGTGTTCAAGAAACTCGGCCTGCGCAACGGCAACGCATTTTCGTAAGCGGCCGGCAGGCTCGATCCCAAGCCATCGATAGGTATCTCTCAAGGTCGGAACAGCAGCTTTCGAATCGGCTGGACAGCTGCTCCGGGGCACAGTCAAATTATGGCCCGGAGACCGGCGACGAGCCGCCCTGGAATTTCAAGAGGGCACTACCGATGAGCGAGCCGAACCCCGACCATTTCGAGATGCGCCGGCTGGAATCGCTGAGCAATACGATCTTCGGCGTGGCGATGACCCTGCTTGCCTACGATCTGCCCAAGGCGAGCCAATTCCAGAACGCGCCGGACTGGTCCGATCTCTACCGGCTCTATGCCGGACGGCTGTCGGGGCTCATCCTCAGCTTCATCATCGCCGGGATATTCTGGCTCGGCCATCAGCGCCGGCTGGCCCGGCAGCCTTATGGCAGCCGTAACGTCGTGTTCCTCAACCTGTTGTTCCTGCTCTCGATCATCTTGCTGCCCGTGACCAACGGTCTGTATGGCAGTTACGGTCTGCACAACACGGTTGCTGCGCTCTATGGCCTGCATCTCACCGTGATCGCCATGCTCAATGCCGGACTTTGGTGGCTGGTCAATCGCGGCGACTGGCGTGATCCCGCCTTTGCGGGAGCGGTTTTCGCCATTCTGGTGTTTCTGCCCGGCACCGTAGTTGCGTGGTTGGCCCCGCAATATGCGCGATATCTTTGGTTTCTTGCCTTTGGCGGCCTGTTCGCGCGCCAGCTCTTTCGCATGTCTCCCAAAGCGGAATGAGCTTTGGCTGAAGTGGCTGTCGGGATTTTATTTTCAACAGACCGATCTGGGGACCATCTTGTCATTTCGCTGATGCGCAGCAAGCGCGTTCGCTCCAAGGGCGAGGGGTGGGTAAGCGAAGCAACCCACCCTTTTGAAAGGGCGCGACGGCTTTGAAAGGTCGCGGCGGATTACGCTGGCGGCAATCCTGCTCTCGAATTCAGCCTCAGACGTCAATATTTGCAGTTGCCCTTTTCCCGCAGCTTTTCTTTCAGCGTCAGCGCATCGGCGAGCGTCGGGATCGGCCGGCTCATCACCTTGTAGTCCGACGGCCACTTGATCGGCGGGGTCAGGCCCTCATTCCAGATCTGGCAGGCTCCGGTGTTGTCCCAGCGGATCAGATAGTAGTCGTTGGCCGCGTGCGCGGGGCTGATGATGGCAAAAGCCGAAGCGACAAGGCCTGCGGCGGCCGAGAGGGCAGTAACGCGACGCATGAAGAATATCTCCTGTTGGAAAAGGGTGATCCGGCCTCGCTGGCGGGTGCTGTGCGGAAGGCGTGCCCGTCTCCGGTGATGAAGGGCGCGCAAGTGATGCAGCAAATAATCCCGGTTTCAAATCGCAAGAACGTGAATTCACAGGGGCTGTGAATTAAGCAGCCGGCCCTTCCGCGGCACGAGCGCCGCCGCGCCTTCGATCTCGATCGGCGTGATCGTCGAAGCCGGAAATGCCCGGCAGGAACGGAAGGTCGCCGCGGCGGGTGGCGAATGACAATGGCGGCTTTTTCAGCCCGGCCGGAGGCGGCGAAGTGCTGGACCGCTGCTTGAGGATTACCCGTCCGCACGCGAAACGATGGCCGGACTTTCCGGAGCGTCCGCTGCGGCGCGTTGCGCGCGCCACAGTTCGAAGCCGATCATGCCGAAGATCATCGCCGCGACAAACACAATGATCGGCAGGCTCAGCCCGGCGAGATTGACGATCGCCGGCCCCGGGCAGATCCCGACCAGGCCCCAGCCGATGCCAAACAGCACCGCGCCGGCGACCAGCGGCGCATCAAGGTCGTTGCACGTCGGCCAGTTGTACGTCGTTGCCAGCAAAGGCGCGCCGCGGCGCCGTGCCAGCGCGAAGCCGGTCGCAGTCACCGCGACCGCTCCCCCCATCACGAAGGCCAGCGTCGCATCCCAGGCGCCGAAGATGTCGAGGAAGCCGAGCACTTTCTCCGGCTCCGTCATGCCTGAAATCAGCAGGCCGGCGCCGAAGACCAGCCCCGAAAGGAAACTCGCGATGATCACGGGCATGGCGTCAGCCCCCAAAGCCGTGGCGCGCGACCGCAACGGTTATGATCGCGGTGACCATGAAGACGAGTGTGGCTGCGATCGAGCGGGTCGACAGCCGGACGATGCCGCAGACGCCATGGCCGGAGGTGCAGCCATTGCCGAGGCGGGTGCCGAAGCCGACCAGCAGCCCGGCCACCGCGATCAGCGCGATGTTCGAGGTCATCGCAGGCGCCGGCAGCGGTGCGCCCGCAAGGGCGGCGATCAGCGGGGCTGCGATCAGCCCGGCGATGAACGCGATCCGCCAGATGCGGTCGCCGGTCCGCGGCGTGAACAGCCCGCCAAGGATGCCGCTGATGCCGGCAAGCCGGCCGGTCAGGATCATCAGCATGGAGGCGGCGAGCCCGATCAGCGCGCCGCCGAGAAGCCCGGAAACAGGTGTCAGGTTGTGCATTGCCGTCGTGCCTCGCTCATTCGGCCGGCGCCAGCCGGTTTTGCGCGGGAGACTGTCGCCGAAGGCGGCGGCAAGTCAATCGGCTGAACGCTCCGGTCGCTTCGTTGTGCCTAGTTGGAGCCTGGTTCCGGGATCAGCGGCTCCGGCTTTTGGCGTGGCGGGTTTCTCCGAGCGAGCCGGTATCCACTTCGCGTGAAAACGCTATAGGCTCAAGCCGCTTCGATTCGAGCCGCCGTCCGGCGGATTTTTCTCAATATTTCCGGGAGACCAGCCCTATGAAGATGTCATCCGCCATTCGCGCCGCACTGGTTGCTTTCGTGGCTTTCGCCGGCCTCACCGCCACAGCCCGCGCCGACGAGGGCACGATCTCGCTCGTGATCTATAAGGCCGGATGGATCATCGGCGGCTCCGGCGGCCGCGGCGTGCTCCACTTCCATGGACGCACCTACGCGCTGGCAACCGGTGGCATCGACTATGGTCTGGTGTTCGGCGGATCGAAGACGATCCTGCGCGGCCGCGTGCGCAACATCTTCCGTCCCTCTGATGTCGCCGGCGTCTATGGCGCGGCGGGCGCGGGCCTTGCCGTCGGGGCCGGCGCACGCGCGATCGTGCTGACCAACCAGAAGGGCGCGGTGCTCGAACTTTCCGGCACGCAAGTGGGCCTGATGGCGAATGCGGATCTGAGTGGGCTTGCGATTACGATGCGGTAGGGCTCAAGCGACGGACGTGCTGGAGGATCATGCGTTCGGACAGAACTACCCACGCCCGTCATGGCCGGGCATAGACGTTCGAAGAACGGCGTCGCTTCCGCTCGCCTATGTCCCGGCCATCCATGTCTTCGTATTGTCCAGGGCTTAAGACGTGGATGCCTGCGACAAGCGCGGGCATGACGATTCGGTCGAATTTCCTGCCGCTCCATAGCGTGATGGCTTTTGATTGGATCGCGAAGCTGCTCAACGGCTGAAGGCCGCTGACATGGCCTTGTGATGTTACGATCCACTCCCCGTCATTCCGGGGCGCCGCAATGCGGCGAGCCCCGGAATCCATAACCACGGCCGGTGATTATGGATTCCGGGCTCGCTCGCTATAATCGGGCCCCGGAATGACCAATCGTCACAACACTAATTTAGTGTCGTACTCGACCATCTCGGGGGATAACGAATGCTCGACAATTTCAAATGGCCCAAAACCGAGCACAAAGCCGACGAGGCTATTTTCCGTAACGTCCGCGAGCACGGCTGCCACATCGTCAGCGTCGGCGATGGCAATCCATCCTTCGCGTATTCGATCGGCCTGTATCTCAACTATGACCATGCTGAAGTCATCATCTTCGGCATGCGCCCGGACTATGCGCAGTCGATCATCAATGATGTTCGCGACCGCGTCGCGGGCGGTCACAAATTCGCCGACGGCGATATCTCCGACGACTTCCTGCAGAACGGTTACAAGATCGCCTTCTGGGATGTGCCGCCGATGGCCTATCCGGATTATCTCGGCATCGGGGCCTGGTTCTACTGGGAGTCGGGTCCATTCCCCTGCCTTCAGATCATCTGGCAGGATCGCAACCGGCGATTTCCCTGGGAAGCGGAATGCTCATTCGACGTGAAAGCCGACCAGCCGCTGTTGAAGCGGACGGTGTCGTGAGACGGCCGTTGGCGACATCTTCGATTCACATTTCAAACAGCGGTGAAAACACAAACCGGCATCCTCGCGGCACGACGTGCCCGAGCTTTGCACTATTCTTGCCCTCATCAACGAGAGGGCGCGGCGCGACCCTCAAATGAGGGCGCGGGGAAAGCCGGGTGCCGATCGCACCCATGGGCCCCGTGCAAATAAAAAAGCACGGGGGTAGGACCACAGGTGAACCGGAGCGCGCCGGCTTTCCCTGCGCGATGGTTTACGGCTTACTTCGCGCTCTCCCAG
>DASZTN010000027.1:0-30343 GCA_035547995.1 Bradyrhizobium sp.
CGGCCGCCGCATCTGCATGCCGATGGCGGTGGAGCGTGCGGCGGCGTCGCCGCCGATCTCCGATTTCGGACGGCGTTCGACGATCACGTCGGAAGCCTTCAGCACGTCGGCCCGCTGCACGTCGCGCGTCAGTATGGCGGCCTCGACGGTTTCGATCGCAACACCGGTGAAGCGCAATTTGACCGACGGCGAATTGTTGTCGCTGCCGATCTCGAACGTGACGTCGAAGCGGCCGTTGCGTGGATCGACCCGCGTCGCGATCGGCTGGATGGTGCCGGTGTAGCAGGAGTCGAGCTGGATATCCTGCAGGTCGCGATCGAACGTCAGCGTCAAGTTGGCGGCATCGCCGAGTCCGCCGCGATGTTCCAGCGCATGGGCGACATCCGACTGGATTTCCTTGGCATCGATTGCGCGCGACAGCCGGGTCACCGTCACCGTCTTGATGTCCTTGGTATCGACGCCGATCACCTGGTGCGCCTGCAGCGCGGCGATCACCTGTGCCGTCGGCAGCGAGCCCGTGGTACCGAGATCGGGCGCGCGGTAGATCGGGATCTGCGCTGCCGGTCCGGCATTGTCGATGACGTCGCCGATCCGCACGATGTCGCTGGTCACACTGACGTCGGCGCGCAGCACCGGAACGGCGATCGTATCGCCGCTGGTCTGGGCGAACGCGCTTGCGGTGGCGGCTGCGAGCAGGGCGGCGGCGAGCAGGATGCGGCGAACGATCATGATCAGCTCCCTTACCGGAACAGGCCGGCAGTGGTTTGCAGCATTTCGTCGGCCGCGCTGATCACCTTGGCGTTCATTTCGTAGGCGCGCTGTGCGGCGATCATGTTGGACATCTCGGAGACGACGTCGACATTGGCCTGTTCGAGGCTGCCTTGGGTGATGGTGCCGTAGCCTTCGGCGTTGGCGAGACCGTCCTGCGGGGGGCCGGAGGCCGGCGTCTCCTGATAGAGATTGTTGCCGACCGGCAAGAGGCCAGCCTGGTTGACGAAGCGGGTAAGGTTGATCTGGCCGATGATGGTCGAGTTCGTTTGACCCGGCAGCGTCACCGATACCTGGCCCTGCTGGTTGACCGTCAGGCCTGAGGCGTTCTGCGGAATCGTGATGGTAGGTTGCACCAGGTTGCCCTGGGCGTTGACGATGCGGCCCTGATTGTCCATCTGGAAGGTGCCGTCGCGGGTATATTGAAAGGTGCCGTCCGGCATCAGGATCTTGAAGAAGCCATTGCCGGTGATCGCAAGGTCGAGGTCGTTGCCGGTCTGCGACAACGTTCCCTGCGTCATCGAACGCGGCGTGCCGACGGTTTTCACGCCGCCGCCGATGTCGATGCCGATCGGCAGGATGGTGCCCTGGTCCGAGGACTGCGCGCCGATGCGGCGGACGTGCTGGTAAATCAGATCCTGGAACGCCGCGGTCTGTTTCTTGTAGCCGGTGGTCTGCATGTTCGCGATGTTGTTCGCGATGACCTGGACGCTGAGTTCCTGGGCCGCCATTCCGGTCGCAGCAGTTTGAAGCGCTTGCATGTCAGTTCTCCCGAATGGCCTTTACTTAGGATGGTACGTTGGCAAGTTGTTCGATCGCGGTCTTGTGCAGGTCGCTCTCCTGGTTCAGCATCGTCGCAATCTGCGTATAGGCGCGCGTCACTTCGATCATGTGGCTCATTTCGGCGACGGCATTGACGTTGGACTTTTCGAGGTAGCCTTGTTCCACCGTCGACTTGAGATCGGCCTGGGGAGCCACGCCTTCGCCAGCCGCGTAGAGGTTCGAGCCTTCCTTCAAGAGGGTCTGGGCATTGGCGAAGCTGACGAGACGGAGCTTGCCGCGCAGCGAGTCGGTGCGGTTGGTGCCTTCCTGCACCGTGATGGTGCCGTCGGAGGCGATGTTGATGTCGTGATCGGTCTGCTGGAAGGTGATTGGTCCGCTGGTGCCGAGAACCTGGTCGCCCTCGGCCGTCACCAGCTGGCCCTGATTGTTGAGCTGGAGACCGCCGTCGCGGGTGTAGCGTTCGCCGGCCGCGGTCTGCACCACCAGGAAGCCGTTGCCCTGGATGGCGACATCGAGCGGATTGCTGGTCTGCTGGGCGGCGCCTTGAGAAAAATCACGATAGGTGCCGCGGTCCTCGACATAGCTCAGGCGGCGGTCGCGGCCGACGAAATTGTTTTCCTGCGCGACCGGCATCAGATATTCTTGGAATAGCGACTGATCGGCCTTGAAACCCGTGGTGCTGACGTTGGCGATGTTGTTGGCGACGACGTCGAGCTGGCGCTCGAGCACCGTTTGCCGTGACAGGCCGATGAGAAGTGCATTCTCCATCGATGGTTCTCCCCTTACGATGATCCGTTAACGGCCCTCCCAGGCCGGTGGCGGATGCTGTCGAACCTTGGCTCTCCCAAACCGCGGTTCGCCGAACTGTTCAGCGAAAGCCGTGCCAATTCGGAAAATCGTTGTTTTTTAATAAGTTAGGCCGTGAGGAGGGACGGGAAAGGTCGGCAGAAAGGTCTTGTTGACCATGTTTGCCCGGCAGTTTTTTCCTAGTGCCCGGGCAAAGGAAACAATCCGTTAACCATTATTACCTTAGCGTCCGCATCCAGAAAGCGCGCATGCGCTGGCGGCATTGTATTGCGTCGTGAAGCCTGTCCGGCGGCATCGAACTGATTTGCGAAACCGGACCGGGCGGAGCCCATGGCAGAGACCGAACAGGCAGAAGGCGGCGAAGGCGAAGCCGCTGCAAAGCCCAAAGGCAAGCTCAAGCTGATCATTGCAGCTGTTGGCGTGCTCGCCATTGTCGGCGGCGGCGCCGGCTGGTTCTTCTTCTTCCGTCATCATGGCGGTGAGATGCACGCCGAAGCGGCGCCGCCGCCAAAGCCGCCGGCCTATATCGAACTGCCGGACATGCTGGTCAATCTTGCCGGCAATCCGGGCGACCGTCAGCAATTCCTCAAGGTGAAGCTGACGCTCGAGGTGAAGGGAGAGAAGCAGGCCGAGGCGATCAAGCCGAATTTGCCGCGCGTCACCGATATTTTCCAAACCTATTTGCGCGAGCTGCGGCCGAGCGACCTCAACGGCTCCGCCGGCCTGTTCCGCCTCAAGGAAGAGCTGACCCGGCGGGTCAATCTGGCGCTGGCACCGAGCGAAGTCAGCGCGGTGCTGTTCAAGGAAGTCATGGTTCAGTGACGGGGCGGATATAGAGCCATGGCAGGAAACGGTCCAGTCGACCAGGACGAAATCGCAGCCCAATGGGAAGCCTCGCTGGATTCAGAGGATCCCGCGGAGGCTGCGGCGGCAGCCAGCGCCAATGAGCTGTCGGAGACCATGGCGCTGCAATGGGCCGCCATGGTCGAGGATGGCGGCCGCGACTTCGGCAACAATAAAGGCGGCGAGCGGGTTCTGTCGCAGGAGGAAATCGACAACCTGCTCGGCTTCAGCGTCGGCGATGTCCATGTCGACAACAATTCCGGCATCCGCGCGATCATCGATTCGGCGATGGTCTCCTATGAGCGCCTGCCGATGCTCGAAATCGTCTTCGACCGCCTGGTGCGGCTGATGACGACCTCGCTGCGCAACTTCACCTCCGACAACGTCGAAGTCTCGCTCGACCGCATCACCTCGGTGAGGTTCGGCGACTACATGAACTCGATCCCGCTGCCGGCGGTGCTAAGCGTGTTCAAGGCCGAGGAGTGGGAAAATTTCGGGCTCGCCACCGTCGATTCCAGCCTGATCTATTCGATGATCGACGTGCTGCTCGGCGGCCGCCGCGGCCAGACCGCGCTGCGGATCGAGGGACGGCCATACACGACCATCGAGACCAATCTGGTCAAGCGGCTGATCGAGGTCGTGCTGGCCGACGCGGAACAGGCGTTCCGGCCGCTGTCGCCGGTGACCTTCAAGATCGACCGGCTCGAGACCAATCCGCGCTTTGCCGCAATCAGCCGTCCGGCCAACGCCGCCATCCTGGTGCGGCTGCGCATCGACATGGAAGATCGCGGCGGCAATGTCGAGCTGTTGCTGCCTTACGCGACCATCGAACCGATCCGCAACGTGCTGTTGCAGATGTTCATGGGCGAAAAATTCGGCCGCGATCCGATCTGGGAGGGCCATTTCGCCACCGAGGTCGCGCAGGCCGAGATCGCCGTCGACGCCGTGCTTTACGAAGCCGACATTCCCTTGAAGCAGCTCATGGCGCTGAAGGTCGGCGACACGCTGCCGTTGGAAATCCGCGCCGATGCACTGGTCGCGGTGCGCTGTGGCAATGTCACCCTGACCGAAGGACGAATGGGCAGGGTCGGCGACCGCGTCGCGATCCGCGTCGCCAAGCAACTGCGCAAACCGAAAACCACATTCGCCATGTTCGAGAAAGCCGACGAGCAAACCAAGATGATGGAGGCTCAATGATGAATCACTCATTAGGTATCGCAATCGAGAGCCTGGTGGCTGCGTTGCTAATGCTCACAGTCGGTTACTGCATGCTCTTGAACAAGCGGCTGAAGCGCCTGAAAGCCGATGAGAGCTCGCTGAAGGCGACGATTGCCGAGCTGATTACGGCGACCGAAATCGCCGAGCGCGCGATCGCCGGCCTCAAGCACACGGTTCGCGACGTCAACGAAAATCTCGGCACCCAGCTGACCGCGGCGACCCAGATGTCGCTGCAGCTGAAAAAGCAGCTTGCCGAAGGCGACGGCGTGATCCGCCGCATCTCCAAGATTGCGCTTGCGGCGCGGCCCTCGTCGGAAGCGGCCGCCGCGCCGGCGGCGGCGCCAAACCCGCCGAACGCCAAGGCGCTGGCGGCCGCGGCTCAAGCGTTTTCCGAACGCAGAAGGACCGACGGCCTCGCCGCATGAACGCCTTTCGTGACATTCGCATCATGCCGGTGGTCGTGGTCGCGATCTTCGGCTTTGCCGTGGTGAAGATCGCCGGCATTGTGCTGGATGGCGGCTACGTGTTCGATTACGACCCGCAATCGACCCAGCGGTCCTGGGCCCAGGAAAACTTCAATTTCCCCGGAACGGCCAGGTCCGATGCTGCCGATATCACCGGCTCGGTCGACGAGAAGAAAGACGACAAGCCCAAGGACGACAAGCCGAAGAACGATGCGCCCAAGCCCGCCGCGCCGCAGGCGGAGGCGCCGAACGCCAATGGCGACGGATTCCCGCCCTCGGACCAGCCGGTATCGTCGGCCGAGCGTGCCGTGCTCGAGCGGCTGCAGTCTCGGCGCCAGGAATTGGATGCCCGCGCGCGAGAGATGGACATTCGCGAAAGCCTGCTCAAGGCCGCTGAGAAAAAAGTTGAATCGCAAGTCCAGGATCTGAAGGCCACGGAATCGCGGATCGCTGCGGCCAACGAACAGAAAAGCGAAGCCGATGCAGCGCGTTTCAAGGGTATCGTCACCATGTACGAGAACATGAAGCCGAAGGATGCCGCCAAGGTATTCGACCGGCTCGAAATGCCGGTGCTGTTCGAGATCGCCTCGAAGATCGCGCCGCGCAAGATGTCCGACATTCTCGGCCAGATGTCGCCCGATGTCGCCGAGCGGCTTACAACCGAAATGGCGCGCCGCGCGGGCGGCAATGACACCTCTTCCGATGGCGATCTGCCCAAGATCGAAGGCAAGGTCGTGCCGCCGCAGCAGCAGCAAAACTAGAGAGAGCGAAGTGGGTACCGGTTCGCGTGAAGAAACGCGTCAAAACGAAAAACCAGAGCCCGGTTCTAACTCCACGAAAACCGGGCTTTGGCCGGGATATTAACAAGTCCTTAAACCGCCAAATCTAGATTCGGCAGCGCGGGCGAGGCCGTCCCGCAACCCGGTCAGTTCGGTGAACCGAGAGACCCTTCGGAGATGGCGCGAACCGCTGCCGCTGGATTCTGGTCGCTCATCCGCGCATCTTCGCGGAGCGTTTGCGGCTGTCTGGAGCGTTTTCGAGCGAAGTGGACACCGGTTCACATAAAGAAAACGCGTCAAAACAAGAGGCTGGAGCCCGGCTCTGGCATCGGAATCGGAAAGGTTCTGAACGGGCGTGCCTGGCTTGCGGTGGCCCTGATCCTGTCGGGATCAGTCGCACCGAGCCTCGGCCAGGCCGATCCGATCAAGGGCGAGGCGACACTCTCGGCAACCGACGGCTTTGCCCGGCTGCTTCTGACCATGGCCGACGACGTCGATATCGATGTCACCACGGCCGGCACCATTCTCATCATCAACTTCAAGCATCCGGTCGACATTCCCGTCGACGACCTTGCCGACGCCGCGCCGGATTATGTTTCATCGGCGCGCCGTGATCCCGATGGCATGGCGATCCGGCTGTCGCTGTCGCGCAAGGTCAGCGTCAACACGATGTCGGCTGGCGAGAAGATCTTCATCGACCTGCTGCCGGATACATGGACCGGTCCGCCGCCGAGCCTCCCCCAGGAAGTGATCCGTGAACTCGCCGAGCGGGCGCGCGCGGCTGAGCGCGCGTTGCGGGCGCAGCGTGCGGAGGAGGCGGCGAAAAAGCGTCCGCCGGTTCGGGTCCGTGCGCTGGTGCAGCCGACCTTTGTCCGCTTCGTGTTCGAGATGCCGGATGGCGTCAGCGTCTCCTCGATGCTGAATGACCAGAAGCTCACGCTGTCGTTCAATGCCGTGCTGAATTTCGACCTCGCCGACGCCAAGGTCGCGGCCCCCCCGAACGTCGCCTCGATCAGCCAGAAGTCGGGATCGAACACCTCCACGGTGGAGATTGCGCTGATCGGCGATGTCGATGTGCACTCATTTCACGACGACAAGAATTTCATCGTCGATGTGGCGTATCAGCCCGCTCCGAAATCGGCCTCGCAGCTGCAGGCAGCCGCCGACGCCCTGCGGGCTGTCAACCCGCCAGCGAAGGCCGTAACTCCAGCGGCCGCGGCGGCTCCGGCATCACAGCCATCAGTGCCGCCGGCAGCGCCGGTTGCCGCGGCGGCTGCGCCGGTAAAGCCGGCCGAAAAGACCGCTTCATCGCCGCAGACCGATCAGCCGGCGCCACCGACCTCGGAGAAATTCGCCAAGGAGGCAGGCATCGAGATCAAGCCGGGCACCGCGCTGCAGGCAGCAACTGCGCCGGCATCTGCGGCATCGCAGGGCGCAGCAGCTCCGGCCAATGCCGCCGCACTGGCGGCACCTGCGGCCAATAACGGCTCTGCCGCCGCTGCGCCCACAAGCCCTCCGACCCCGGCGAGCGAAACTCCGCCGCAGGTGGCGGCGACAAAAACCCCGCCGGTCGCTGCTGCTCCGGCGCCCCAGGCTGTGCCTGTGGATGGGACGCCGCCGGTGAATGCCTTCCGTGACGCCGAAGGCCTGCATGTGACATTTGCCTTTGCCAGCGCCACGCCGGCGGCGCTGTTCCGGCGCGCCGATACGGTGTGGCTGGTATTCGATTCCTCAACGCCGATCGACGTCACGCCGATCCGGAACAATGGCGGCGCCGTCATCGCGCAGGTGAGGCAGGTGCCGCTCGACAACGGGCAGGCGATCCGGATCCGGCTCAACCGTCCGCAAATGCCGTCGCTGACCAGCGACAGCCGCGACGGCAACGCGAACTGGACGCTGACATTCTCCGATACGATGCAAACGCCGACGCAACCCTTGTCGGTGGTGCGCAACATTTCCGACCCCGGCCATTCCAGCATCACCGTGCCGCTGGTGGCGCCCGGACGCGTACATCGGATCGTCGATCCCGAGGCCGGCGACACGCTGCTGGTGATCACGGCGACGCCGCCGGTTCGCGGCTTCATCAAGCGGCAGGATTTCGTCGAGATGTCGCTGCTCGAATCAATTCACGGCATCGCGGTTCGTCCCAATTCGGATGACATCGCCGTCGAGACGGCGCCCGACAAGATCACGCTGAGCCGGCCCGGCGGCC
Organism: Bradyrhizobium sp.; assembly: GCA_035547995.1. Classification (GTDB taxonomy): domain Bacteria; phylum Pseudomonadota; class Alphaproteobacteria; order Rhizobiales; family Xanthobacteraceae; genus Bradyrhizobium. The sequence continues at coordinate 7,875 of DASZTN010000027.1, forward strand.
TCACTTTGTCGCCGGTGGACATCAAGGCCGACCGGGCTCCGACGGCGGTCCGGCCGATCTTCGACGTCGAGGAATGGCGCAGGAATCTGGAAGGCAATTTCACCCTGCGGCAGAACGAGCTGGTGAAAGCCGAGGCGGCGACGGAAGCCGGTCAGCGCACGCCGGCGCGGATCGATCTTGCCCGCTTCTATCTGGCTAACAAACTATATCCGGAGGCAAAGGCGGTCCTCGACAACGTGCTCGCCGGAGCCAAGCCCGGTGCCGAGGACCCGATTGCGCTGGTGGTGCATTCGGTCGCGAGCAGCCTGATGGGGCGTCCCGAACTGGCGCTCAAGGATCTCGACAGTCCGGCGGTCGGGAACAAATATGACTCGCAACTATGGAAGGGGTTGGCTTACGCCTCGATGCACAAATGGGCCGATGCGCGCGAGAAGTTCAAGAATTCCGAGTTCGCCATCGCCGCCCTGCCGATGGATCTGCAGCGGATCGTGATCTCGGACGCGATGCGCGCTTCGCTCGAGGTCAAGGACTATTCCGACGCCGACAAGCGCTCCACCGATCTCGACACCATCGGCCTGACGCCGGAGATGAGACCGGAGATTTCGGTGATGCGCGGCCGCCTCGCCGAAGCCTTCGGGCACGACAAGGATGCGCTGGGCGATTACAGGATCGCGATCGATTCTCCCGATCGCGCCGCAGCGGCGGAGGGCAAGCTCGACGAAATCGCGCTGCTGCAAAAGCGTGGCGAGATCAGCCAGGCCGATGCCTTGCGTGAGCTCGAAACGGTTGAGGTGACCTGGCGCGGCGGCGAACTCGATGTCAGGGCGCTGGAAATGATGGCGCGGCTCTATTCCGAGACCGGACGCTACGGCGAAGCGCTCGCCGCGGTGCGCACCGCCAACAGGCTCGATCCCAATTCCGAATTGTCGCGCCAGGGCCAGGATATGGCATCCGAGCTGTTTTCGGACGTCTTCCTGGGCAACAAGGGCGACAAGCTTTCGCCGATCGATGCGCTCGCGCTGTTCTATCAATATCGCGATTTGACGCCGATTGGACGCCGCGGCGACGAGATGATCCGCCGTCTTGCTGACCGGCTGGTCGCCGTCGATCTGCTGGATCAGGCGAGCGAGCTGCTGCAATACCAGGTCGATCACCGGCTTGAAGGCGCCGCGCGGGCGCAGGTCGCGGCACGCCTTGCCATGATCTACCTTATCAACCGCAAGCCCGACCGTGCGCTTGCCGCGCTTCGTACCACGCGCATCGCCGATCTCTCGGGCGAACTGCGCCAGCAGCGGCTGCTGTTGGAAGCGCGCGCGGAAAGCGATGTCGGCCGCCATGACCTCGCGCTCGATATCATCTCGAACATTCCCGGCCGCGAGGCGATCCGCCTGCGCTCCGACATCTATTGGGCGGCGCGGCGCTGGCGCGAATCCGCCGAACAGATCGAGCTGTATTACGGCGACCGCTGGAAGGACTTCAAACCGCTGAATACGGCCGAGAAGGGCGACATCATCCGCGCCGTGGTCGGATATTCGCTGGCGGAAGACGCCATCGGCCTGGCGCGCTTCCGCGAGAAATACGCGCCGCTGATGAGCGGCGATGCTGATCGGGCCGCTTTCGAGACGGCGAGCCGGCCGACGGCGGCCTCCAGCGCCGAATTCGTACAGATCGCCAAGATGGCGGGAAGCGTCGATACGCTCGACGGCTTCATTCGCGACATGAAGGCGCGATTCCCCGACGCTACGTCACGGGCGTCTTCGCCCGACCCCGACAAAGCCGATTCGTCCCCGACCGGCTCACTGCCGGCGATCGTTGGCGTCAAACCGGCGCAGACCGCGGCGAGATAGATTTCTTGCCCTCGACAGGCGCGCGTCAAACCGGCAATTTGCGTCGCTAGATCGTTTTCGAGCGAAAGCCTGTCCGGAAATTTGGAGGGCAGGGTGGATTCCTTTTCGCGTGAAGAAAACGCGTCAAAGCAAAAGGCTGTCAGGCGATCAAAGGAAGCGGGGGGCCCATGAGCAAGCCGACCAAGACCGAAGCCGAACTCGTTGCGATGGCCAGGGCCGAATTGAAGGTCCATGCCGACTGTCCGGATGAAATCGACATCTCGGTTTTGCGCTCGGGCGATTCCTGGGAGTTTCGTGCCCGGGCGGATGCGGCGACCGCGGCAAAGCCCGGCTATCCCGAATGCGTCGCAATGCTGGTGCAGATCGGCGACCACCTCAGTTTGCAGTACGATCTGAAGGGGTAGGGGCTCCCCCCGCAAGTGCCGTGCCTGTGGCTTCCCCGACCTCTCGCCGCAAAGGGGAGGGGACGTAAAAGCTCATGCCTCACACCTAGAGCCCGGTTCTGATGGAATCAGAACCGGCTCCAGGTTCTTGTTTTGACGCGTTTTCTTCACGCGAACCGGCGCCCACTTCGCTCGAAAGCGCGCTAGCTCCCGTAGCTCTGCACCAGGCTGCCGGCGACCAGCGACCAGCCGTCGACCAGCACGAAGAAGATCAGCTTGAACGGCAGCGAGACCACCGCCGGCGGCAGCATCATCATGCCCATCGACATCAGCACCGAGGCCACCACGAGGTCGATGATCAGGAAGGGCAGGAACAGCAGGAAGCCGATCTCGAAGGCGCGCTTGAGCTCGGAGATCATGAAGGCCGGAATCAGGATCCGCAGCGAGGTGTCGTCGGGAGTGGCAGGCGGCGGTTCGCCGGACAGGTCCATGAACAGTTTCAGGTCCTTTTCACGGACATTCTTCAGCATGAATCCGCGCAGCGGCACCGAGGCGCGCTGCAGCGCTTCCTCGACGCTGATCTGGTTGGCGACCAACGGCTTGATGCCGTCGTCATAGGATTTCTGCAGCACCGGCCCCATCACGAAGGCGGTGAGGAAGACAGCGAGCGAAATCATCACGTAGTTCGGCGGCGCGGTGGAGGTGCCCATCGCGGTACGCAGCAGCGACAGCACGACGACGATCCGCGTGAACGACGTCATCATGATCAGGATCGACGGCGCAACCGACAGCACCGTGAGCAGCGCGATCAGCTGCAGCGAACGCTCGGTGACGCCGCCGCCCTGGCCGAGATTGATGCTGATGTCCTGCGCGCCGGCGGGCTCCGCCAGAAATCCGGCGGTGGCGATCAGTACGGCAAAAAATAAAACTCTACGCGGAAGGGCCCCGATCCTCACGTAGGCGTCTTCGGACGGCCGAGCAGTGATGCCATCTCGTCTTCCAGATTTTCAAAGCCGCTCTTTGGCGAGGGCGGGTTGGCGGGCGGAGCAGCCGGCGGCTCGTTGTTGCGAGCGGCAGGACGGCCGGGGGGCGGCGGCTCCGGAGCCACGGACGGGGCGCCGACGCGCGGTTCGCCGGCTTCGGTGGTGGGCCGGCGCAGCGCCGCCTCCAGCCGCTGCGCCATCTCGGCGAGATTTTGATCTGCGTCCGACAAGGCCTGCGGGGTCATCACGGGTGGGGACGGCGGTGGTGGCGGAGGCGGTGCAACTGTGCGTTCGGTCCGGACCGGCGGCGCCGCCTTGGGGGCTTCGGTGGAACGCGACGGGCGCGGCGCCAGCGGATCACCGCGGACGGCCTCGCTGCGTAAGGCCTCATTGCGTACGGTCTCGCCGCGCACGATGCGGGGCTGCATCGGTTCGGGGCGCGGCTCGGGACGGCTCCCAAGCGACGGTTCCGCCGTGAAACCGGTCATCGGATCGCTGCGGCGTTCCGGCAGGGGCGCGCGCCGCATCTCGTCGCCGAAGGAGGGGCGTGCCGGCCGCGCCGGCAGTTCAGGCAATTGCGGCTCGACCTGATCGAACGCCTCGGGCTTTGCGGTTTCGCTGTCCATCCAGCCGGCATCCGGCAGCGGAGCGATTCGCGGCGGCGGCTCGTTGCTGGCGATCGGGCGTTGCGAGGCCTGATCCCGCGCCGAGGCGCGCACGATGTTGGGCTCGACGACGATGTCGGTCGGACCGCCGATCATCAGCAGATGCTCGACATTGTCGCGCCGTACCAGCACCAGGCGGCGGCGGCCATCGACCGCAGCGGCATCGATCACCGCCAGGCGCGGCATCCGGCTGCGATTGGCATTGGCGCCGAGACGGTTGCCGGCGAATCGGCGGACCGCCCAGGCAACGGCGGCGATCAGGGCCAAGACGGCCACGAATGCAAAAATGAATGTCAACGCCTGCATACCTGGTCCCCGCCAAATCGCACTTTCTTCATGATTTCCGCCCGCCGGACCTTGATCGAAGGCGAGACGAACGGTGAATGAAGTTCGAGATCAGCCCAATCTCTTAATTCCCCAAGGCAAGAACTGCCGTCCTGAAGCCTTAATAACCCATGAATCGGCCGGGCCAAAATGACTTCTTGCACCAGGGCATTTTCGTTAACCCGGCTGGTTAACGGAGCTTTCGTGGCGAAAATGCGCTCTTGGGGGCGCCGGCCCGGCCAGGGTGGCACAAAGTCGTATCGTCTGACCGGAGGCCTTTTAACCCATCATTAACCATAAGAGCGGCAAATTCTGCCTACCCGATGCTTACCTGATCCTTAACCGATCGTCTGGGCGTCCGGTCTGACCAGAAGCGGAGCGGCTGCCAATGTCCACGAGCGATCTTCCAATCCTGACCGCGCTTCGCACCCGGATGCAGTGGCACCAGGAACGCCAGCGCATCCTGGCCGAAAACGTCGCCAATTCCGATACGCCAAATTTCAAGCCGCGCGATCTGGTGGAACCGAAATTCGATTCGTCCGGCACCGCGGCCAATGTGCCGCTGGCGATGGTCCGCACCAGTGCCGAACATATGGCGCCGCCGGGCGCGCCCGAGAATTTCGATGAAACCCGCAAGGGAGGCTTCGAGACCCGGCCCGCCGGCAACTCCGTCAATCTCGAAGACGAGATGCTCAAGCTTTCACAAAATCAGATGGACTACGAGGCCGTGACCGGGCTCTACAGCCGCAGCCTGCACCTTCTGAAGACCGCAATTGGCCAAGCCTGACGGCCGTAGCAGGAGAACAATGACATGCCAGATCGTCAAGTTATCGCGGATTTCGCAAGATCGATGGGGATCGCGACGTCAGGCCTGCGCGCCCAAGCCGGCCGCATGCGGGTGATTTCGGAAAACATCGCCAACGCCGATTCCACCGCGTCGACGCCGGGCGGCGATCCCTATCGCCGCAAGATACCGACCTTCTCCTCCGAGCTCGATCGCACGCTGGAGGCCAACGTCGTCAGCCTCGGCCGGGTCATGACCGACAATTCGGATTTTCGCATCAAGCATGAGCCCGGCAATCCCGCTGCCGACGCCGAAGGCAACGTCAAATATCCCAACGTCAATCCGCTGATCGAAATGACCGACATGCGCGACGCCCAGCGGTCCTACGAAGCGAACCTCAACGTCATCCACGCGACGCGCACGATGATCCAGCGCACGCTCGACATCCTCAAATCCTAAAAAGCGAAAGTCTGACCCATGGCTTCACCGTCCGTTGCTGCCAGTGCCTATTCGAGCCTCGCACGCCTGTTGGAGCAGGGCGGTGCCGGCAAGAGTTACGACTCCGCATCAAGCTCCAGCGGCCCCTCGTTCGGCGACCTGCTCAAGGATGCGCTGGGCAGCGTGGTCGAGGGCGGCCGGCAGGCCGACCAGCAGACTGCCGCGATGGCGGCCGGCAAGGCCAATATCATGGACGTGGTGACCGCGGTCGCCGAGACCGACGTCAAGCTCTCGACGCTGGTGGCGGTGCGCGACAAGGTCATCTCGGCCTATCAGGACGTCATGAAGATGACGATCTGACCTCGTCCCGAGCAGCCCGCGGCAGCGAGCGTCTCGAAGGACAGGCCCACGGGCTTCATGGTTCTCTCGGCGATACGAAGCATCGTCCGGAAGACGCGTGATGATGCGCTCCTCACCATGAGGAGAAAAAGGGAAAACGAATGACCGGTGCTGAAACTCTCGACGTCGCACGTGAGGCGATCTGGACTATCGTTATAGTGTCGGCGCCGATGATGGTGGTCGGCCTCGTTGTCGGCGTGGTGATCTCGCTGTTCCAGGCGCTGACCTCGATCCAGGAGCAGACGCTGGTCTCGGTGCCGAAGATCCTGGCGATATTCGTCACGCTGTTGCTGGCGCTGCCGTTCATGGCGGATGCGCTGCACAGCGAGATGATGCGGATTTCGTCGCGAATCGTAGCTGGCTGAGGCACTATGCGCCGTGCCGCTGATTTGAAGTTCCTGTATGGGATGCCGCGAGGCCGCAACAGGAGCTTCAGATCGGGAGGCGGCGCCGGCTTTGTTAGTGTCCTTCGAATCCGCAGTTCGAAGGAAGGTGCTGGGAAACGATCCGAACTGCGGATTCGGGACGCCAACCTATGCACATCAATGTCTCCCTGCTGCCTGGGCTTGCCGTCACCTTCATGCTGGTGTTCGCCCGCGTCGGCTCGATGGTGATGCTGATGCCCGCGCTGGGTGAAACCAATATTCCCGTCAATATCAAGATCGCGATCGCGGTGATGCTGACGCTGATCATTCTGCCGCTGCATCGTTCGGCCTATAAGGTCGACCTTGATTCGATGAATCCGGTGCTGGTGCTGATGCTGCACGAGATCATCGTCGGCATCGTGCTCGGCGCCACCGCGAAGGTGACGTTCTCGGCTCTCCAGGTCGGAGGCTCCGTCATCGCCCAGCAGATGGGACTCGGCTTCGTCACCTCGGTCGACCCGACCCAGGGCGAGCAGGGCGTCCTGGTTGGAAATTTCCTCACCATGCTCGGCGTGACGTTGGTGTTCGCGACCGACAGCCACTATCTCGTCATCGCCGCGCTCAACGACAGCTATGCGATCTTTTCGCCGGGCGACCTCACGCCGAGCGGCGACATCGCCGCGCTTGCGACGCGCGCTTTCACCGCGGCCTTCAAAATTGGAATCCAGCTGTCAGCGCCGTTCCTGGTGTTCGGACTGGTGTTCAATGTCGGCCTCGGCGTGCTGGCGCGGCTGATGCCGCAGATGCAGGTCTATTTCATCGGCGTGCCGCTGTCGATCATGATCGGCTTTGTCATCTTCGCCTTTGTCCTGGTTGCGATGATGGGCGCGTTCCTCAGCTACTTTAACGGCGTCATGCACGATCTGACGCCGCTGAACTGAAGGCGGATCGATGGCCGAGGACAGCGACGACAAGACAGAAGACCCGACACAAAAGCGTCTCGACCAGGCACTGGAGCGCGGCGACGTCGCCAAGAGCCAGGAGGTCAATACCTGGTTCATGATCGCCGCTGCGACGCTGGTGCTGTCGTCCTTTTCCGGATCGATCGGCCGCATCAGCATGCCGCTGCGCAACCTGATCGCCAATTCAGGGACGATCCAGGTGTCCGGACCCGGATTACTGGTGCTGGCACAGCGGCTCGAATACATGCTGATCGGTGCGCTCGGCGTGCCGTTCCTGCTGCTGGTCATCGCGGCGATTGCCGGCAATATGCTGCAGCATCGCCTGGTGTGGTCTGCCGAACCGCTGATGCCGAACTTCGGCAGGATTTCTCCGGCTTCAGGCGCCAAGCGCATCTTCGGCAAGCAGGCGGTCGCCAATTTCGCCAAAGGCATCTTCAAGCTGGTCGTGCTGGGCACGGTGATGGGCATGATCCTGTGGAAGGATCGTTTCCGCCTGGAATCGATGTTGCAGTTTGATCCGCAGACGATGATCAGCGCGATCCTGACGTTGACGACGCATCTGCTGGGGTCGGTGGTCGCGATGCTCGCGATCGTGGCAATCGCCGATTACTTCTTCCAGTACCGGCAATGGTTCGAGCGGCAGAAGATGTCGCTGCAGGAAATCAAGGAAGAGTTCAAGCAGTCGGAAGGCGACCCGCACGTCAAGGGCCGGATCAGACAGCTGCGCAACGCCAAGATGAAGAAGCGCATGATGGCGGCGGTTCCGAAGGCGTCCGTGGTCATCACCAACCCGACCCACTATGCGGTGGCGCTGTCCTACGAGCGCGGCATGAAGGCGCCGGTCTGCGTCGCCAAGGGCACCGACATGATCGCGCTGAAGATCAGGGAGATCGCCACCAAGCATGACATCCCGATCGTGGAGAACGTGCCGCTGGCGCGGGCGCTGCATGCGAGCGTCGAGATCGACGACGAGATCCCGGTGGAACATTATCACGCGGTCGCCGAGGTCATCGGTTACGTGATGGGCCTCAAGCGCGGGGTTTCCAGCCGGCGGTTGTAGAACCGGAAACAGAATGCTGGGAAAACCCGCCGGAAACGGTTGCAAACCACGAAATAGCCGCTGGATGGACTTGCGCATCCCGGTCCGATTCAGGCACTCAGGAACCTGCGCGCGTCAAGCGCGTCGTGTCCACGCTGACAGGCCGCGCCGACTTCAATGACCGTCGATATCGACCACGATCCGAGCCATCAGCCGATCGCCGCCCACGAGCCGGTGCGGCGCGGCGGTAGCATCGTGCTGGTTCTGCTGGTGGCCGCTGGCATCGTCGCCGCGGCGGTGGCGCTGACCACGATCGGCCGGGCCCAGGCACAGCCTTACATCATGGGCCTGCTGGCGCTGCTCGCGATGGTTGGGCTGTTCAACCTATTCGCCTTTGCCGCCGGCATCGTCCGCTTCGCCGACCGGACCGCCGACGATCCGGTGATGAGCCGGATCGCCGATCAGGCTTTCGACGGCCTCGCCGTCACCGATCCGCGCGGCCATGTCGTCTACTCCAACGCGTCCTATCTGGCGCTCACCGGCGCATCGGGCCCGCAGGATGTGCGGCCGGTGGAACGGGTCTTCATCGGCAATCCGGATGTGTCGGAAGCGGTGTTCCGCCTGCTCAAGGCCGCGCGCGAGGGCAAGCGGCTGCAGGAAGAGGTGCGTCTTGCCGGCAGCGGCGGCAGCCATGGCCGCTGGCTGCGGATGCGGGTCCGGCCGCTCGGCCACGGCAAGCGGGACGCCCGCTATACCGTGTGGTCGATCGCCGACATCACCCGCGATCGCGAGCGGCAGGAGGACGTGTTCCAGGAATTGCAGCATGCGATCGAATATCTCGACCACGCGCCCTGCGGCTTCTTCTCGGTCAATCCGGCCGGCGAACTGGTTTACGTCAATGCGACGCTGTCGAACTGGCTCGATTACGATCTGGCGGAGATCGGCTCGGGCGGCCTGAAGCTGACCGACATCGTCTCGGGCGACGGCGCCTCGCTGCTGACCTCGATCGTGGCGGTGCCGGGCGAGGTCAGAACCGAAGTATTCGATATCGACCTGCGCATGCGCGGCGGCAAGACCATGCCGGCGCGGCTGTATCATAAGCTCGCCTTTGGCGCCGACGGCACGCCGGGAGCCTCGCGCACGCTGGTCATCAGCCGGGCGCGCGACGAGCGCGCCGATCCGCAGCGCGCCGCCGAAGTGCGCTTCATGCGCTTCTTCGACCATACCCCGATGGCGATCGCGACCGTGGACCGCGCCGGCGCGGTGGTGCGCGCCAACGCCCGTTTCGCCAAGCTGACCCAAAGCCTGGGGCTGGAAGCGGCCGCCAACAAGTCGATCTTCCGCGCCGTCAACGCCCGCGACCGCGGCGCGCTGATCTCGGCCATCAACCAGGCCGCCGAAGGGCAGGGCGATATCGCGCCGGTCGAAGTGATGCTCGACAGCGCCAAGGAGCGCTGGGGCCAGTTCTTCGTTACCGCGGTCGAACCCGACGAGCGCGAGACCGAAGCGGCGATCGTCTATTTGCTGGAGACCACCGAGCGGCGCACGCTCGAGAACCAGATCAACCAGACCCAGAAGATGGACATGGTCGGCCAACTCGCCGGCGGCATTGCGCATGACTTCAATAATGTGCTCTCCGCCATCATGATGGCGAACGACTTCCTGCTCAATGCGCACAAGCCGACCGATCCGTCGTTCCAGGACATCATGCAGATCAAGCAGAACGCCACGCGTGCTGCGACATTGGTGCGGCAGTTGCTGGCGTTCTCGCGCAAGCAGACCCTGCGGCCGCAGGTGCTCGATATCGGCGATGCCTTGTCAGACCTGACCCTGCTGCTGCGCCGCCTGATCGGCGAGAAGGTCAAGTTCGATCTCGTGCACAGCCGCGATCTCTGGCCGGTCAAGGTCGACGTCTCGCAATTCGAGCAGGTGATCGTCAATCTCGCGGTCAACGCCCGCGATGCCATGCCGAATGGCGGCAAGCTCGCCATCAGCACGGCCAATGTCTCGGCGCAGCAAGCCGAGAAGCTCTCCTACAAGGGCATGCCGGCGGCCGACTATGTGCGGATCGACGTCACCGATACCGGCACCGGCATTCCGCCTGATATCATCGACAAGATCTTCGAGCCGTTCTTCTCGACCAAGGAAGTCGGCAAGGGCACCGGGCTCGGATTGTCGACCGTCTACGGCATCGTCAAGCAGACCGGCGGCTTCGTCTATGTCGATTCCGTCGAAGGCCAGGGCACCACGTTCCACATCTTCCTGCCGCGCCATGTTGCCGAGCAGGAGGCCCAGACCGAACTGCATGCGGTCAATGGCAACGGGAAGGAAGCGGCGGCCGAGAAGCCGAAGGCCGATCTCACCGGGCAGGGCACCATCCTCCTGGTCGAAGACGAGGAAGGCCTGCGCTCGCTGAACGCGCGCGGTCTGCGTTCGCGCGGCTATACCGTGATCGAGGCCTCCAACGGCATCGAGGCGCTGGAGGCGATGGAAGAGATGGAGGGTGCGATCGATCTCGTCGTCTCCGACGTGGTGATGCCGGAAATGGACGGGCCGACGCTGCTGCGAAAGATGCGCGCGGTCAATCCGGACCTGAAGATCATCTTCGTCTCCGGTTATGCCGAAGACGCCTTTGCCAAGAGCCTCGGCGAGAACGAGAGCTTCGATTTCCTGGCCAAGCCCTTTGCGCTCAGCGCGCTGGTTGCCAAGGTCAAGGAAACCATGGCGCCCTCTTAATCTTACCCAATGTATCGCATTGCCGTCATTCCGGCGCGATGCGCAGCGTCGAACCCGGTAGCCATCACGCCGGAAGTTCTGCAGGGCGATGGATTCCGCGCCTGGCCCTTCCGGGCCATCCCGGAATGACGATACTCATTTTTCCTCAACGGGTTACGGGCCACGTAGATTGCCCAATCCCCGCGACCGAGGGCCGCAGAGCCGGTTCCCGGTGATGGCTTCACTTTCGGCCATTCCTGCCCATCTGAATGGGGTTCCCCAACCGGGGATGGAGGAAGATCATGAAGTTCACCTACCGCGCGCGCGGTGTCGTCAGAGCGCTCGCCGTCGCACTCACCCTGGCGCTGCCGCTGGCGGCCAGCGTGTCGCCGGCCGACGCCCGCATTGGCGGCGGATTTAGCTCAGGCTCGCGGGGATCGCGCAGTTTCTCGATGCCGCCGAGCACTTCGACCGCGCCGGGCTCGGCCATGCCGTTCAGCCGCAGCTATGGCCAGCGGGGCATGCCGGGCTACGGCGCCAATACCGGCGGCATGTTCAACCGTCCGGGCGGCGGAATGCTTCGCGGCTTCGCCGCCGGTTTCCTCGGCGCCGGGCTGCTCGGCCTGTTGTTCGGCGGCGGCATGTTCGGCGGCCTGGGCGGTCTGTCCTCGCTGTTCGGCCTGATCCTGCAGATCGGCCTGATCGTCCTCCTGGTCCGCTGGGCGATGTCGTGGTGGCAGCGCCGCAACGGGATGGCCTCCGCCTATGCCGGCCCCGGCAGTGGAGCAGGATATGCCGGCCCGTCGAGCTTCCGCCCCGGAGGCGGTTTCGGCATGGGGTCGGGCAGCGAGCCGCTGCAGATCGTCGGCTCCGATTATGAAGCCTTCGAGCGCCTGCTGATCGAGATCCAGGAGGCCTGGTCGAACGAGGACATCGCGCGGCTGCACACGCTGGCGACGCCGGAAATGGTGTCGTATTTCACCCGCGACATCGAGGCCAACAAGGCGCGCAACGTCATCAACAAGGTCTCCGGCACCAAGCTGCTGCAGGGCGATCTTGCCGAGGCCTGGCGCGAGGGCTCCACCGACTATGCCACCGTGGCAATGCGGTTCTCGCTGATCGACAAGACCGTCGACCGCACCACCGGCCGGCTGGTCGAAGGCAACGAATATCCGCAGGAGGCGACCGAGATCTGGACCTTCCTGCGGCCGCGGGGCGCCAATTGGGAGCTGTCGGCGATCCAGCAGACCAGCTGATCATCCGCCAAAACGACATTACTGAAAAAGGCGCCTCGGCTCACCGCGGCGCCTTTTGTTTTAAGGCATGATGTATTTTAGCCTGCACCATAGGACGTCATTGCGAGCGACAGTGAAGCAATCCAGAATCTTTCCGCCAAGCAGGTCTGGATTGCTTCGTCGTTCTGCTCCCTTGCGCAAATGCTTCGCGTTTGTCGCAGGCAATGACGGCTCCAACTAAAAGCCATTGCATTTTCAAAGCTGGCACAGAAGGGAATTCATGATGCGCTATGAACTCTATTACTGGCCCGGCATTCAGGGCCGCGGCGAATATGTCCGGCTGGCGCTGGAGGATGCCGGCGCCGATTATGTCGACGTCGCGCGCGGCGCGAAGGGGACGGCCGCGATGATGACGCTGATGGACGAAGGCGCAACGCCGCCCTTCGCGCCGCCCTTTCTGAAAGCCGGCAGGCTGGTGATCGGCCAGACCGCCAACATCCTGTTCTATCTGGGATCGCGCCACGGCCTTGCGCCGAAGACCGAAGCCGGCCGGCTCTGGGTGCATCAGCTGCAGCTCACGATCACCGACCTGGTGGTGGAAATTCATGACACCCATCATCCGCTCGGGCCGACGCTCTATTACGAGGACCAGAAGAGCCCGGCGAAAAAGCGCACCGAGGAATTCTGGAACGAGCGGGTGCCGAAATTTCTGGGCTATTTCGAGCACCTGCTCGAGAACAGCAGCGGCTCCTGGATCACCGGCCGCAGGATCAGCTATGTCGACCTCTCGCTGTTCCAGATCGTCGACGGCCTGCGCTATGCCTTTCCGAACCGGATGAAGGGCTTCGAGCGCAAAATTCCGGGCCTGGTCGATCTGCACGACCGCGTGGCCACGCGGCCGAACATCAAGGCCTATCTCACCAGCGACCGCCGCATCGCTTTCAACGAAGACGGCATCTTCCGCCACTACAGGGAGCTGGACGGTTAGCTGTACCGTATCACGAAAAAATGTTGGACGAACTCCCTCCTCCTGAAGGGGCGAGGGTCGGGTCAGCCACTAGATGTGAGCTTTTCCGGTTCTGATGGAATCGGAGCCGGGCTCCAGGTTTTTGGTTTGACGCGTTTTCTTCACGCGAACCGGTATCCACTTCGCTCGAAAACGCTCTAGCAGAGGAATTTATTGAGATAAGATCCCCTCCCGGTTTGCGCTTGCAGCGCAAACCGACCTCCCCATAAGGGGAGGCGTCCTTCAGACAGACCGAATTAAAATTCACCGCGCCTAACGGACGATGTCTCCGGCCTTGGCGCGATCGAAATCCTTCTCCCAACGCGCGACGACGATGGTACCGAGGCTGTTGCCGATCACGTTGATGAGGGCGCGGGGCGGATTGACGAAACGGTCGACGCCAAGCAGCAGGACGATGCCGGCGAGCGGGATCGTGTTCATGGCCGCCAGCGTCGCCGCCAGGGTGACGAAGCCGGCGCCGGCGACCCCGGCCGAGCCCTTGGAGGTGAGCATCAGCACCAGCAGGATGACGAACTCCTGCGTATAGGTCAGCGGCGTGCCGGTGGCCTGCGCGATGAACAGCGCGGCGAGCGAAAGATAGATCGCCGTGCCGTCGGCGTTGAAGGTGATGCCCGCCGGAACGACGAGCCCGACGATGGAGCGCGGGCATCCGATCGCCTCGAGCTTCTCCATGACCTGCGGCAGTACCGCCTCGGACGAGGAGGTGCTGAACACGACCAGCAATTCCTCACGCAAATAACGCAGCAGCGCGAACAGGCGGATGCCGACGGCACGCGCCACCAGGCCGAGCACGACGATGATGAACAGAGCTGATGCCACATAGCAGCACAGCACGAACTCGCCGAGCGCCACGACGCTGCCGAGACCGTATTTGCCGATGGTGAAGGCCATGCCGCCGAAAGCCGCGAGCGGCGCCAGATACATGACGACGCGCACCACGCCGAACAGCGCGGCCATGAGCTGGTCGAAGATGTTCAGCAGCGGCTGCACCTTCTGCTGCAGCTGCGACAGGACCACGCCGAACAGCACCGCGAACAGGATGATCTGCAGCATGTTGTTCTGCGCGAAGGCCTGGGTGATGCTGGCGGGGATCAGGTTGAGCAGAAAGTTCTGCACCGTCATCTGCTGCGCCGAATGTGCATAGCCCGCAACCAGGTCGGCATTGAGCGAACTCGGGTCGACATGCATTCCGGACCCCGGCTTGACGATCTCGGCTGCGAGCACGCCGATGATGAGCGAGACCGTCGACAGCACCTCGAAATAGATGATCGCCTTGATACCGACGCGCCCGACCTCGCGCAGATTGCCCATGCGGGCGATGCCGACGACGACGGTGAGGAAGATGACCGGTGCCAGCAGCATCCGGATCAGCTTGACGAAGCCCTCGGCGAGCACCGCGGTTTGTGCGGCGGCATGAGGAGCAACGACGCCGAACGCGATACCGAGAATTGCGCCGACGAGAACCTGCAGCCAGAGCGGACCCAGCACGGGTTTCCGCGCGACCGTGGTTTCAACTGATATCGCCGACATGGCATTTCCTTCCTTTGGTATTTTATCGGATATGAGAACCGGCGCCGCGGAATGCGGCGCCGGGATAGGCAGGCGAGCCGTTTCAGGCGCTGAGCTCGGACATCACCTTGTAGAGGTCGGCCTTGCCTTCGAAGCCGATGCCGGGCAGCAGCGGCAGGGTGACGTGGCCGTTCTCCACCCGCACGCTATCCGGGAAGCCGCCGAACGGCTGGAACAGGTCGGGATAGGATTCGTTGCCGCCGAGGCCGAGGCCGGCGGCGATGGCGAGCGACATCTGGTGTCCGCCATGCGGGATGCAGCGCGAGGCCGACCAGCCATAGGAATCGAGCATCTTGAGCGTGCGCAGATATTCGACCAGCCCGTAGCTCAGCGCGCAATCGAACTGCAGCCAGTCGATGTCCTTGCGCATGCCGCCGTAGCGGATCAGGTTGCGGGCATCCTGATGGCTGAACAGGTTCTCGCCGGTGGCCATCGGCTTGGCGTAATGCTTGGCGAGTTCGGCCTGCAATTCGTAATCGAGCGGATCGCCGGCCTCCTCGTACCAGAACAGGTCGTAGGCCGAGAGCGCCTTGGCATAGTCGATGGCGGTCTTGGTGTCGAACCGGCCGTTGGCGTCCACCGCCAGCTTGCAGCCGGCGGGCAGCATGCCGAGCACGGCTTCGATGCGGCCAAGATCGTCCTTCAGCGGCACGCCGCCGATCTTCATTTTCACCACCGTATAGCCGCGGTCGAGATAACCCTTCATCTCGTCCTTGAGCTTGGTGTTGTCCTTGCCGGGATAATAGTAGCCGCCGGCGGCGTAGACGAAGACCTTGGGATTGGCGGTACGGCCATGGTTGTCTGCCAGATACTGGAACAGCGGCTTGCCGGCGATCTTGGCGGTCGCATCCCACACCGCCATGTCGATGGTGCCGATCGCCACCGAACGCTCGCCATGACCGCCCGGTTTCTCGTTGCGGAACATCGTCGCCCAGATCTTGTGCGGGTCGAGATTGTCGCCGGCATCGTTGAGAAGGCTGGCAGGCTCGGCTTCCATCAAGCGGGGAATGAAGCGCTCGCGCATCAGCGCGCCCTGGCCGTAGCGACCGTTGGAGTTGAAGCCGTATCCCACTACCGGCTTGCCATCCCGGATCACATCCGTGATGATGGCCACCAGACTCAGCGTCATCTTGCTGAAATCGATGTAGGCATTGGCGATGGGCGAGGCGATGGGGTAGGTGCGTTCACGGATTTCAACGATACGCAAAGAATGATCCTCCTGATTTTGGAGGCGGATGTGGCATCCGATCCGTAAATGAGGCCAATGCCGATTTCGTATCATTCAAGGCATAAACGGCATGGGTTTTGTCACGTGCTTGGAAACGGACCATGGAGCTGATCTGGCTTGAGGATTACCTCGAGCTGTGCCGTACCGGGAATTTCTCACGCGCCGCCGAGGCCCGAAATCTCACGCAGCCAGCCTTCAGCCGCCGTATCCGCGCGCTGGAGGAGTGGGCCGGAGTCATGTTGTTCGATCGCGCAACCCAGCCTGTGCAGTTGACGGCGGCGGGGCGTGAATTTCAGCCGCTGGCAGCGATGCTGATCCGGCGCATCGCCGACGCGCGGGCCCACATACGCGAGGTCGCGGGAGCGGAGGCGGCGACGATCCGCATTGCAGCAACGCATGCGCTGTCGCTGATCTTTTTTCCAGGTTGGCTGAAGCGGCTGGAGGCGGCGGGACTGATCTGCTGCGTGCAGCTGGTTTCCGACACGCTGAATGCGGTCGAGACACTGCTCCTGGACGGGCGCGCGCATTTCGTGCTGTGCCACGTGCATGAAGAGGTGGCGCTGCGTTTGCCTCCGACCGAATTCGACTCCGTTCCAGTCGCAAACGACCGGTTGATCCCCTGCGCCGCGCCGGGCTTGATGGCGGGCCGGGCGGCTTCACTGACGGAAGCGCCGCTGCTCGCCTATGGCGGTGGCTCGGGTCTTGGACGAATTCTGCGTGGCGTGATCGGCGCACGGCTGCCCCGGCTGCTGGCCGCTCCGGCCCTGACCGCGGATCTGGCCGGTTCGCTGCGGGCCTTATGTCTGGACGGGCGTGGCGTGGCCTGGCTGCCGGCAACGCTGGTCGAGGAAGATCTGAAATCCGGCCGGCTGCTGCCGTTTGCAGACGCGTCCTGGGAGGTGCCGGTCACCGTGCAGCTGTTCAGGCCGCAGATGCGGCTGACGCCGAAGGCCGAGGAGATGTGGCGGCTCGCGCAGCAATTCGCCGGCTGAGCCGTACTCCCGAGCGGCATCACGCTTTCGGATGATCAGGGCGCGGAAGCCTTGAACCACCTCGCCCGGGGTTGTTCGCGGGCGTAGCGAGGCTACGCCGCCCGGACCGTTGCAAGGAAGCTCTCGACCTCTTCCTTCAGGCGCTCGGATTGCCTTGCGAGATCGCCGGCGGAGCCGAGAACCAATTCGGCGGCCGCGCCGACTTGACCCGAGGCCTGCGTCACCCCCGCAATGTTTTGCATGACCCCCTGGGTGCCTTGCGCGGCCTGCTGCACATTGCGGGCAATTTCCTTGGTCGATCCACCTTGCTCCTCCACCGCGGAGGCGATCGTCGTGGCGATCTCGTCGATCTGCCCGATGGTGGCGCCGATATCACGAATTGCGCCGGCGGTCGTACCGGTGGCATCGCGGATCGCCTGTATCTGATCGGTGATCTCCTCCGTCGCTTTCGCGGTCTGGGTCGCCAGCGCCTTCACTTCGCCTGCAACGACGGCAAAGCCCTTGCCTGCCTCGCCGGCTCGCGCGGCTTCGATCGTCGCGTTCAAGGCCAGGAGGTTGGTTTGGGCGGCGATATTTTGGATGAGCCCCATCACCTCGCCGATCTTTTGCGTGGCCTGCAGCAATCCCTCCACCATTGAATTGGTTCGGTCGGCCTGGGCAACGGCGCTTTGCGCTATCGATGCCGAATGGGCGATCTGGCGGGAGATTTCCTGGCCTGAGGTTGAAAGTTCCTCCGCCGCGGCAGCCACGGTCTGTACATTCGCGGTGGTCTGCTGCGCGGCGGCGGCAACGGTCGTGCTCTGCCGCGCCGTTTCCTTGGCGATTGCGGACAGCGATTGCGCCGAGCGTTGCATTTCGGTAGCGGCTGACGCCGCCCCAGCGACGATTCCGCCGACGCTTTTCTCGAACTCCTCGGCGATCCGGTTCATAACCGATTTCCGTTCCGCCACTGCGCGCGCCGTCGCCTCTTCGCGCTCGGTGCGGAGATGCTCGGCGTCAATCAGCCGATCCTTGAAAACGGCCAGGCTGCGCGAGATGTGACCGATCTCGTTGCGATGCTCAACGAACGGGACATCGACGTTCAAGTCTCCCTTCGCCAGGCTGTCCATCACGTCGCATATCGTACCGAGTGGACGAACCAGGCCGCGACCGAGAGCGAAAGCGGCAAATCCCGCGACGAGCAGCCCGGCGAGGCCGCCCGCGACGATCCACATGGCGCGGTTGAACACCACCGCGTCGATATCGTCGGTATAGACGCCTGCCTGGATTGCAAGCAGGTTGTCGCCTTCGCCATATCCGTCGGCATAGGTGAGCTTGGGCAATTCCGGTCCGCCGGTCGCCTTCGGCACCTGGTATTCGAGGAAACCGCCGCCGGTGCGAGCTTTGGCGACGATATTCTGGATCAGCAGCTGGCCCTGATGATCCTTATAATTCCAGCGATTGACATTGATGTATTTGGGATTGGCATGCACATAGGTAACGCCGGCATCGGTGCTGCCGGCGCCGTAGATTCCGAGATAATCATCGAATTTGCCCCAGCGCATTGCGCCGATCGCATCGAAAGCAAGCTGCCGTGCTTGTTCCGCCGGGAGTTTGCCGGCTTTGGCTTTTTCATCGTAATTCGCCAGGATTTTCTTTGCTGCCTCGACCAGGTCGAACACCTTGGTCCGGCGTTCCTCGATGACGGTATCGCGAAGGACCATCACCTGAGCGGCGAGTGCGGCGACAAAGACAACGGTCAGAACCGCGATGATCATTGCAAAGCGATTGTAGACGGTAAGATGTCGCATGATGAACGCCTTCGTGATGGAAATAGCCGACTCCTATCATCTACCAGTTAAGGTTTTGTTGAGAACGATGCACGATCAGGGCGCGAGGACTTGCCCCGCGTCTTACAATGACGTTCTTTAATTACCTGCTTTGTCTCCTATTACTTGCTCCGTCCATCGACCGGCGTCATCGTGACTTTCGCAAGATCGATGCCATCGATGCAGCTCACGTTCAGCGCCACCACTTCGGTGCCATCAGGCCTGCTGCCGCGCGCGAACACGTCGACGCCGCACTCGCTGCAGAGCTGATGCCGGATCGCGTGCTTGTTGAACAGATATTCCTTCAGATTGTCGTCTCCGGCGCGAAGTTGGAAACTCCTCGGCGGCAGGAAGGTGAGGTGCAGTCCCTTCTTGGTGCAGATCGAACAGTTGCAGGCGGTCACCATCGCAAGGTCGGTGGTGCATTCGAACCGCACCTGGCCGCAATGACAGCCGCCGGTATAGGTCCTGCTCTCAGGCATCCCGGTCTCTCCCTATGCGCCGATGGTTTTACCAGATGCCGGGAAACAGGCGATAGCGCACTTGCGCCGCGTAGTCGCTGTAGCCGGGCAGGCCGGCGATCAATTCACGTTCCTCGATGCGGGAGCGGATCGCGAACAGCACGGCGAAGACCGGCGATATCACAAGGCCCCACCACGAGCCGAGCAGCAACGGGATGCCGATGCAGAACAGGCTGGCGCCGGTGTACATCGGATGCCGCACCCAGGCATAGGGGCCGGTGCTGACGACGCGGTGGCCGCGTTCGCGCTGCACCTTCACCACCGGGGCCGCGAACGAGTTCTCGTGCATCACCCAGGTGATGAAGAGGGTGGAAAGCACGAGCAGCGCAAATCCGATGAGCTGCAGCGATAGCGGAAAGGCGGAACCTCGCAGGCGGTATTCCAGCCCCATCGCAGCCAGCCAGATCAAAAGGATGGTGCCGAGCGCCAGCATGAAGATCTTGTCGGCGACCGGCTGGTCCTGCTGCCCGGTCACCCGCATGCGCTCGGCGAGCAGCCCGGGATCGGTCCGGGCCAGCCACCATCCGGTGGCGATGTTGATGACGACCATGGTGGCGAGGAACACCCAGGCCGCCGGCCAATGCAGCGTACCCGCGGGCACGAACAGGAGCGCGCCCATCGCGACCAGCCAGATCAGGCCTTGCCATATCCATTTCGCGTTCATGCGACGCGCCTGCCTTGCGCGCCGTCATGCTCGCGTATTTTTCGGCCGAAGTTGCGGCGGAAGCCGGAACGATCAGACCAGCTGGTCGATCCGGGTGCCCTGTCCGGGCGGCAGCGGACCCTGGCCCGAGGCCTGCGCCGAACCGTCGTCGCTGGAACTGTTGTCGTTGCTGTTGTCGGGCGGGCTCGGCTGGTTCTGCTGGTTGGCGGGATAGGCCGGCTGCGGCGGAACGGAAGTGGAAACGCTTGAAACGCTCATGGACGTAAATCCTTGCTCCCCGCATCGACTATGCCGACAGGCCGATCAACGGCCCGTGAATCCGGTCGTTAAAATGCGCGCGATCCGTTCGGTCTCCACTTCCCTGTTCGGTCTCCACTTCAGGGCCGAGCCGGGGGCGGCTCACTGGTCCAGTCCGCGCCGCACCACGATCGACGCCTCGGTTTTGCTGCGGGTGCATTGCATGTCGAGCCGGCGATAGCGCATGGTGATCCTGTTGCCGCGCAGGAAGCCCATGCGTTTCAGGCAGCGCGAGGTGCCGGTCATGGTGTCGTTCCTGGGCAGCGTGAAGATGACGGCCGCGGCCGAGCCGACCAGGTCGTAGAACGCCGGTTTGATCTTGCGATCGGTCTTGGCATAGAGCTCGTTGGCATATTGGTTGCCGCGGCAGCCGAGCGACAGCTCGGTCGCGGCCGGATGCGTCAGGTAGATGATGTTGGCGGCCTTGAAATTGACCTTGAGTCCGTCGATCGCCTCGGTCAGCTGCCTGGCAATGTCGTCGCAATGGTCGGCCCGCGCCGGCGAGGCGGTGAGAGCGGACAGAACAACCGAGAGAACAGCCAAACCGGCGGCGAACGTTGCGCTATGAAGACGTGATGCAAGTATTGCTCTCATGATGTTATCCCCCGCAGCATACAACCGTCCCCGCCGGTTTCAGGCAAGGCCCACCGGCCCAAAATGCGGGGGCGGACGGTGCCAACGCCGTCATTGCGAGGAGCAATGCGGCGACCTATGCCGTCTCGCTCGCCATTCCGGACGACGCGAAGCGGCGATCCGGAATCTTGGGATTCTCGGGTGCGCAATTGCGCACCATGGTTCGATGCAACGCATCGCCCCGGAATGACGGATACTGGATTTGCTCCGCTGGTGATCGCAATGACGGCAGGAGGAGGCAGGGTGATCATGAGGCGGGGCACCCCGGAAACGGTGAGCCGGTATTCCTGCATTCCCTTCCTTTTCCGCCCAAAATGCTTAGAACGCTTCTATCGCCGGCCGCCCAGACGGACGTTTCCGGCCCCAACCACAAGAGCAGCCCATGAACGCCCCCACCGCCTTTCCCGACCAGCAGAAGCCCGTTCCGCCCTACAAGCACACCCCGCTGTTTCCGCTCGGGCCGGACACCACGCCCTACAAGAAGATCACGGCCGAGGGCGTGCGGGTCGAGAAGGTGCTGGGCAAGGACATGCTGGTGGTGTCGCGCGAGGCGCTGCGGGCCTTGTCGGAGGCCGCCTTCGGCGAGATCAACCATTATCTGCGGCCGGGGCACCTCAAGCAGCTTCGCTCGATCCTCGACGACAAGGAGGCCAGCGCCAACGACAAGTTCGTCGCCTTCGACTTCCTGAAGAACGCCAACATCGCCGCCGGCGGCGTGCTGCCGATGTGCCAGGACACCGGCACCGCGATCATCATGGGCAAGAAGGGCTGCAACGTCATCACCGACGGCGAGGACGAGGCGGCGCTTTCCGAGGGCGCGCGCGACGCTTATCTGCGCCGAAATTTGCGCTATTCGCAGGTGGCGCCGCTGTCGATGTATGAGGAGAAGAACACCGCCAACAACATGCCGGCGCAGTGCGAGATCTACGCCGAGGGCGGCTCTTCTGAAATAGACTCGGCCTACAAGTTCATGTTCATGGCCAAGGGCGGCGGCAGCGCCAACAAGAGCTTCCTGTTCCAGGCGACGCCGTCGGTGCTGACGAAAGATCGCCTGCTGGCGTTCCTGAAGGAGAAGATCCTCACGCTGGGCACCGCGGCCTGTCCGCCGTACCACCTCGCGATCGTGATTGGTGGCACTTCGGCCGAGCTGTGCATGAAGACGGTGAAGCTTGCCTCGGCGCGCTATCTCGATGCGCTGCCGACCCACGGCTCGGCCGACGGCAATGCGTTCCGCGACGTCGAGATGGAGCAGGAAATCCACAAGATGACGCAAAGCCTCGGCGTCGGCGCGCAGTTCGGCGGCAAGTATTTCTGCCACGACGTGCGCGTGATCCGGATGCCGCGCCACGGCGCATCGCTCCCGATCGGGCTCGGCGTGTCCTGCTCGGCGGACCGCCAGGTGCTCGGCAAGATCACTCGCGACGGCGTCTATCTCGAGGAGCTCGAGCACAACCCGGCGCAATATCTGCCCGCAATGGAGCAGTCGCTCGGCGGCGAGGTGGTCAAGATTGACCTCAACCAGCCGATGAAGGACATCCTGGCGACGCTGTCGAACTATCCGACCAAGACCCGGCTGTCGCTGACCGGCACC
>DASZTN010000028.1:0-10161 GCA_035547995.1 Bradyrhizobium sp.
GGTGAAGACCACATCCATGAACGTGCGAACCACGCCGTATTCGGTCGCGGTGCGGGTGTCGAGATTGAAGTCTGCACGCGAGCGCCAGGTGAAGGCGTTCGTGAAGCGGTTGTTGGCGCCACCGGCACCGGACGTGTTGCCAGTGAAAACGCTGTTGGTGTTGACGCCCATGTCGACGCGCATGTAGCCGCCGAGCTTGATGCAGGTGTCGGTGCCCGGAATGTAGTAGAACCCGGCGCCGTAGAGCGAGCAGACCCTCACGTATTCGACCGCTTTGGCCTTCACGGGAAGATCAGCCGCCTGTGCCCCGCCTATGGCGAGCAAGCCCGCCGCAGAGCCGAGGACAAGGCTCTTAAACATCTTCATATTAAACCTCCAAGTTGCTTCCGTCGAAAAGGGCCGAAGTCCTAAAGCCCCCGCTAACACCTTCGGGCGCCCACGACGGCGCCTCAGGCCAAGGACGCCAGTAAGAATCTACCCCGCCCCGGAGGCTAGATTTGATGTAAAAGTCAGGTGAGCACAATAATTGAGTTACACAGTCATCTATTTAGCCGTGGGACAGTGCTTTCTCTGCAACACTTTTTTGACTCGAAAGCCCCCCAATTTCGGACACCCCACATCCGCAAAACGTGAGTTCTCGTCGTGGCCGGCTTCCTAGATTATCCGCGAGATTCTCGAGGAGCTTGGAGCAATGGCGCCGCGGCGCAAAAAAAAAATTAGTCCCGCCGGAACGGACACCGCGAACGAAACGGAAGCCCAGCGGGCATCCGGCCGGGCAGGTCGGGAGCTGGTTCGGACCCTGGTCTGGAATATTTTATCGATTAACAGTCATATGGAAGACATCCGGTATTTCTGGGCCGGCGTCTTGCAGATTACCGGACCGCAATGGCTGATCGTCATGGCGGTCCACGATCTTGACCACGGCAATGGCGTCCCGGTGAGGGAGGTCTCGGCCAAGCTTCACGTCGATCCGTCATTCGTGACGACCCAGACCAAAGCCCTCGAAAAGAATGGCTTCATGCGGCGGAAGCCATCGTCCGAAGACGCGCGGGTCGTGCTGTTGTCCCTCACCGACAAGACCTACAAAGGGCTTGCCAGTCTGGCGACGCGGCAGGAAAGCGTGGAAGACTACATATTCGGCGATTTGAGCGACGAGGAGCTGGAGCTGCTGACCGAGACGCTGACGATGCTCCGCGTTCGATTGGAGAAAGCCTCCCTCAGACTGGCGGCCGAGATTTAGCATTGCAGCTATCGGGCTTTTTGCTTTGCGAAGTACTGGACGCTCGCTGCGCGCCGGTGCCGAGCAGATGCGCAAGCCTGCTCGACATTTAGTCGTTGGAGGGGGCACTCTCAGCCCCCTAGCCCCTTTCAGGAATGGGATGACTGTGCCAAAGTCTAGTCGCGAAAAGTTGATCGGCACGATAAGCTGACCCGAATCGCACCGGGGCATGCAGACTTCCGATGATGATCGGGCCTGTTGGCCTTGGGCTTGTCGAAATGAATCAGCGGCGTTGAGAAGCGACTTGAGGTCGCAAAATTCCTCAACGCCGCGGACCAAAAACAAAAATAATAACAAAACCTTCCTGGGAAAGACTGATGAGGCGGAGCTTATGACCTCAAAGCCTGACCGCGTTCGCTGAAAACGATGCTTCGTCATCACGTGAACGAGGGGACACTGCGATTATGAGACGACGGACTGCTCTGCGGGACGATTTTCTTGTCGAAGGGATGCCGCCGCGCCTGGTGGGCAGCAGATCTTGCCACACCGGAGAGATTTCGTATCCGCGGCGAAGCTCAAATTCCGATGCTGACGAACGGATTGAGATCGAAGGCGCCGGGACGCTGCTTGACTTCACCCGCGTGCTGCGCGGTGTTCCCGGTCTCAACAACTCGTTTGCGATCGGATTGATCAAGCTCGATGCCGGTCCCGTGCTGACCGCACCGCTTGTGGACTGGGGGAAGGCCGAGCTTCAGAAGGGTGCTCGTGTGATGCTGGCGATCGGAGAGATCAAGCGCGACGCGAGCGGCAGCGTATTTGTGGGCCCTCGATTCCGTCCGGCGTAAGCCCGAGACGCTGGAGCTTGATCCGGGCCGAGGCCTCATTCGTGCGCAAAGTGGGGCACCGGTTTTCCCCGCGCGGCGAATGCGTTGTCGCGAGAAGCTCATATCCAAACAAGAGATGAGATCATGATCTGGTCGAGCCTCGCCGGCTTCCGATCCGGGCATCAGTGCCGTCATGGGATATGACTTTATCCGAGCGCGTGAGCCGGCACCCCAAACCTCATAGCCTGCACTTCATCGAAAGCGCGCCGGCCAGGCTGCTGGCGGTCCCTTTGCTTCCGACATTGGCGAAAATGGCTGCTGAAACCGGCGGTGAATATTGGTATCCGACGTCAAGTGCTGCCGAGAAGGCACGCTGGAGCATGATCTTTCCGCGCAAACGCGTTTTCGTGTTTGTCGCGAAGGGACAGCCGCTTCACAGTTTGCGCTAACGTGGCCGCTCGGGTCCGGACCCGGCAAAGCTGCGCCAGAAAAGAATTCGCCAGACAAGAAAAGGTAACGGGGAGGCCTTATGACGATTACATCGACGCCAGTTGCGGCTGCGCGCAGCTCCGGTGTGGGCATCGGCTGGGATGAAAGGAAGGTTCTGGCGGCCACCCTGGTCGGCACGACCATCGAATGGTACGATTTCTTCGTCTACGCCCAGGCAGCCGGACTGGTTTTCGGGCCATTGTTCTTCGGGCCGCTGACGCAGAACAATCCGCTGCTCGCCCAGATCGTGTCATTCGCGACCATCGGGCTTTCCTTTCTGTTCCGGCCGCTCGGAGCGGTCGTTTGCGGCTACATGGGCGATCGTTTCGGGCGCCGTGGTGTGCTGGTGATGACACTCATCCTGATGGGGGCTGCGACGGCGCTGGTGGGCGTGATGCCGACCTATGCGCAGATCGGGGCCTGGGCGCCGGCTTTGCTGATGATGCTACGAATCCTGCAGGGCTTCTCGGCCGGCGGTGAGTGGGGCGGGGCGGCGCTGATGGCGGTCGAATTTGCCCCGACCGACAGGCGCAGCCTGTTTGGTTCATTCCCGCAGATCGGCACCCCCTTGGGCATGATCCTGGCGACGGGGATGCTGTGGGGATTGACCACAATGCTCGGCAAGCAAGCCATGGTCGAATGGGGATGGCGGGTGCCGTTTCTGTTCTCGATCGTGCTGATCGTCGTCGGCGCGGTAGTCCGGCGCACGGTCGAAGAGTCGCCGGTGTTCAGGGCAATGCAGCAGCGTCATCGGGAGTCTTCGGCGCCGCTGCGCGAGCTGTTTCGCGGGCAAACCACGGATATCCTGCGTACGGCCCTGACGTTCATGGCGAACAATGCGGCCGGCTATATCCTGATCGCCTTCATGATCAGCTATGGCCTGACCACGCTCAAGCTGCCGAGCGAACAAGTCCTGCTGGTCAGCACGCTGGCGGCTTTTGGCTGGTTCGCTTTCACGCTCCTTGGGGGTCTGATCGGAGACTGGATCGGCCGTGTACGCACATTCCAGATCGGCTACCTCATCATGGTCGTGTGGTCGGTGCCGATGTGGTTCCTGATCGACACCAGAAGCGTGGTGCTGTTCTTTGTCGCAGCGCTCGGCCTGACCGCCGGGCTTGGCCTCTCTTATGGACCGCAGGCGGCTCTGTATGCCGAATTGTTCCCGGCCAAGATCCGTTATTCAGGCGTCTCGATCTCATATGCGCTCGGCGCGATTTTGGGAGGCGCATTTGCACCCGCAATCGCACAATGGATCATCGGAAGCTACGGCCAGTCCTGGCGGGTAGGCGCTTACATCATGGTGCTTTCGGTGATCTCGCTTGCCGCCGTCTCCACGATCCGCGACCCCAGAGGCGTCGACCTCAATGTACGCGAGGTGGATACGAAGGGATGATTGCGCGGAGATATCAAAACAAGCGAGCCGCCGATGAGGCGGCTCCAGTCGATTCTTGGCGTCGGGAGGAAGCCAAGCCCGTGTACCGCCGTTACCTTGTTTGCGGCCATACGCCGCTTTCATACGCCTGGGCGCATGATTCGGATGTGATCCAGATAACACAATTCTAATTTTGTCTTGTTTCGACCCGATCGCCTTTTCAAGCGAAAGCCTGCCCGGACCTGGATAGCGGGATGGAAACATTCGGGTGAAGAAAACGCCTCAAAACAACTAAAGGCCGGTTTTGATTCAATCAGAACCGATCAGGCTTCAAGGTTCGATCGCGAAAATGGAAACGCAATTGACCTTTCTCAATTTGCAAGCGTCTCGCGCGGTGTTCGTGATCTATCGAGATTTTGCTATAGGGGCCTGATCGATCGATCGGAAAACTGAGCTATCCTTTTCGGTCTTGAAGCGTTTTCTCAGGCGGCCCGGCGTTCTTCGCTGCAGATGTTCAGGGTTCGGGAATGCGAGCTTTTGTACCACATAGCCAGGTGATGACGGCTCATGCCATTCAGGTCGGAGACCGCATCAACACGACCGGATTCGAGGGCGAGATATTATCGAACACGCCGCTTTCGCTGCGCATTTCGGCAAGCGGAGTTGCGGTGCTGTTTCGCTATGGCGTCGTGGTTCTGATCGATCTGTCGCCGCAGCAGGAACGCGACTTTCTCGAAAAGCTTTCCACTTACGTATCCGGCAAATTCGATCGGCACGAGGAAGAGACTGCGACGATTCGGCTCACCGATGCAGACGAGGATCAGGTGCCGGTCGGCGGACCGATCCAGGTCAAGTCGATGTCGCATGAGCGGCTGCTGGTCATTTCGGACGTCCTGGCGAAAAGCGTCGTGCTCGCCCATGACGAGCGGCAAGTCGCCAGCGTGTTCGAGGTCATCGAGCCCTTTGCCCGGGAATTGGCGATGCATGGAAAAGCCCGGCTTGACCGGACAGGAATTCTCAAGCTGATCGGCAATGCGCTATGGGTGCAGCACCGGGTTTCCGGCCGGGTGGCCATCGCCGAGAAGCCGGATGCGCTGTGGGACCGGCCGGACCTCGAGCGGCTATACGCCCGCCTCGAAGACGAGTACGAGCTGCGCGAGCGTGTCGAGGCGCTTAACCGGAAGCTGGCTGTGATTTCGGAGACCGCGAACACGCTGGGCGACATCATCGATACGCAGCGCTCTCTGCGTCTCGAATTGATCATCATCGCCTTGATCGCATTCGAGGTCGTAATCGCCTTCTACCAGATCCTTGTGGCGGGGGGAGGGCATTGATCACAGCGCCGGGATCGTCGGAAAGTCTGTTGGCACAGCTGATTCGGCATCGGCCCGATCATGCGCCAAGCGCCTCTTCAAGTTACGTTTTTGACATCCCGGTTCCCAAACCGCATTTTGACTCGGGCCAGACCGGCAGTTTAAGTAGAAGCCGATTAGAGGCGGAAATGGGCGCAACCCGGAAGTTCCATATTGCCGTGACCGACTACCTTAGGATGTTCCAGTACACCGAAAAAGAGGGAAAGGACCCCCGATGACCGCTTATTTGCAGCGCCAGCTCACGGATTACGTGGAATATCACCGCGATTCCCGGAACTGTGCCATGCACGTGCTTGGGATCCTCCTGCTGTTCCTCGGAGCCACCCTGCCGCTGTCGATGTGGACGATTTCGCTGTTCGGCGTCCAAACCACCATGGCGACACTGCTGGCCTTGCCGGTCCTGATCTATTGGCTTGTCCTCGACTTTACGGTGGGATTGGCTATTGCGGGTGTTGCCGTTTTGCTACTGTCGACCGCGACGATGGTCGTGGACCATGCGAGCGTTACCGGCGTATGGATCACGACGGCAGTCCTGATCGTTACCGGCGTGACCTCGCAAATCGTCGGGCATCAGGTATTCGAGCAGCGACAGCCGGCGCTGGTGGACAACCCCTCGCACCTATTGCTAGGACCGATTTTCGTGATGGCCAAACTCTTTATCGCATTCGGATTCCGGCGCGATCTTGCCGCAATTATCGGGCCTACCGCGTCGGTCGCGGGACGCGGCGGTTCACTCTACGCTGACGATCGCTAAGCAAGCTGTAGCACTTCATGACACGCGCACTCGTTACGGGCGGCAGCGGTTTTATCGGGCAGCATCTGGTATCCGAGCTGATAGCTCGGGGGCTCAAGGTCCGCGTTCTCGATGTCCTGCTTCCGACCCGCGCTTTATCCGATGTGGACTACGTCCAGGGCTCGGTACTCGACAATCGTCTGGTCCAGGAAGTGATGACTGACGTCGATCAGGTCTATCACCTGGCCGGATTGCCCGGCATGTGGAAAGCGGACAAAGCGGATTTTCACGCCGTCAATTTCACCGGCACCGAAAATGTTCTGAGCGAAGCGCGGCGCCGCGGCGTCGCCAAGTTCATGCATTGCTCGACCGAGTCCATCCTCTTTCGCGCCTCCCAACCGGAGGATGTTGCTGCCGAAGACGCTGCACTGACGGTCAAGGAAATGCCGGGCCCATATACGCGCTCGAAAATGCTTGCGGATCGGCTGGCGCTGCAGGCGGCCGAGAGCGGCTTTCCTGTGATCGTCGGCTGTCCGACCATGCCGATCGGGCCGCATGATCGCAATCTCACCCCGCCCACCGCCATGCTTCAGCATTTTCTTGGCGATGGGCGCCTTCAGATGTATCTCGACTTCATCGTCAACCTGGTCGATGTGCGCGACGTGGCGGTCGGTCTTATCCTGGCGATGGAAAGAGGACGGGTCGGCCAGCGTTACCTGCTCGGCGGCGACTGCGTGCCGCTCCGCCGTATCCTGGAGCTGATGGCGGCGATGAGTGGCCGCCGCAAGCTGTTCATTCCGATCCCCGGGCTGCTTGCGCAATTGGCGGCTTTGTTCATCGAGCTCAAGGCCGATTACGTCACCCGCCGCACACCCTCAGCGACCGTGGAGGGCGTACGGATTGCACGGCGTGCATCGGCGCTTTCGATCGAGAAGGCCCAGCGTGAACTTGGCTACGCTCCGCGGCCGGTCGATTCCGTGTTACAAGAAACGATTGCCCATATGATGGATGTCCCTGTGAGCCGGATTCTGAAACATGCTTAGTGCCGGCGAAATCTATCACGCGATCCTGAGCGGCTGGATCGTCACCTGGCCGACGAAATTGTTGGCGCTGATCTGGCTTGCCTGGGTGGTGAGCTGGGTAGTCGCGGCTTTCTGGTCCGGGCGTACCAAGTCGCATGTGCCGACGCTGGATTCCTGGGTCTATCGCCTGCCCATTCTCATCGGCGCGGTCCTGCTCTCTCCCTGGCTCGCCGCGACGCTGGGCGTGAAGCCGTTCTACGACTTGGGTGAGGCAGGCACCTACGTGATGGCTGTCATCGTGTTGATGGGCATCTCCTTCACCTGGTGGGGCCGCATTCATCTCGGGCGCTATTGGTCCAACGCCATCACCCACAAGGAAGATCATCGCATCATCGATACCGGGCCTTATGGGCTGGTGCGTCACCCGATCTATACCGGTTTGATCCTCGCCATTTTGGCGACCGGCATCGCGGTCGGGACCTGGACCGCGCTGCTCGGTGCGATTTTCGTCTCATTCGGCGAATGGCAGAAGGCGCGGATGGAGGAAGTGTTCCTCACTGCGGAGCTTGGCCCCGAGAACTACGGGCCGTATTGCCGCCGCGTACCGATGATCGTGCCGTTTCTTCGCTTCTAACCTGCTGATTGGCTTTGACGCTGCAGGCGTAACTTGACGCCAGCAGGCGCTGGAATGCGCGTTTGTGTCGTCGATCTTCAGCGGCTTGCCGAAGCCGGTTCGGCAATATCGGCGACCGGCAACAGATGCCGCGGGATGATCACGCGCTGGTCGGCGGTGAGCGGTGCGTCTTCCGGTACTTGCTGGTTGATTTGCGTCAGCGACCAGAGCGGCAGGCCATATTGCTGCGCCAGCGTTTGCAGGGTGTCGCCTGAACGCGCGGTGATGGCGGTGCCGCTGTCCCACAGCTCGATCGGTTCTTTCGGAGGCACCACGTAGCGTAGCGGATATATCTCGCCGTCGACCTTTGCCGGCGTCGCGGAGAGCTGCAGAATCTTGGCAACGATCTGCTGATGGATAACATCCATCTTGTCGATGGTGATGTGGAAGATGTCATCATGTTGCGACAGATCATAGCTGGCGTAATGGCCGGGGAAGCCCGGCGTCGGCTTGATGTCGCCGCCACCGAGAACGGTCTTCGCCAGGAAGATGTTGATGTAGCGCTCGACATTGGGCGGGACGTCGGGGGTCATGTGCGCCGGATCGATGCTGATGGCGAGGCTGACCGGAATGCCCTGTTCCTGAAGCTTCTGCGAGAACAGCACCGCGCAACGGCCGCCCATCGAGTGGCCGATCACGATAATCGGCTGAGGATCTTTCTTGTAGTCGTCGGCGGCCCATGAGGCCACCAGTTCGCATAGCGTGAATTCATAAGTCTTGGCGGTGATGCCGGCGCGCTGGATTTTCTCCGTCAGCCTGTCCATGCCGGTGGAGAAAATCGGGCCGAGCGCTCCCCGAAACACGTAAGCGCGACCGCGCGGTACGACGGGTGCAGGCTGTTCGGTGCCTGCTGGCGGTGCCGTGGCGACGGACAGGTGCGGCGAAGTGCGGCTTCTCTGGGCCGGTCGGTCCGAAACTTGCGCCGCCGCCTGCCTCATGGCTGCAGTCGGGCCAGCGATCGCCAGCGAGGGGATCGCGCAGCCGAGACAGATCGCAATCAAACCCGCGGCCAGAAAAGCCGCGACTTGCCGGAGACAAAAGCGTCTGGTTTCCACTGCCCGCCCATTCGCCGATGTTGGCATCGATCGCGCCAGGACGCGCCGCCTGTCGCAAATCGAAGAGTTGAATGAATAGGAAATGAGCGGAATTTGAGGCATTACCGAACGCCGGTCGTGGGGTACCGGCGTTCGGGGACTCGATCAGTTGGCTGCGGCGGAGTGGCTCGCGCTGGAACGGGGCACCGCTACGACGGGGCGCGGCTTCCGAACCACGCGCACCGGGCCGGGCCCGCTGCGAACGGCCGCATCGATCTCCGCAATCACCTTCTGCTGGATCAGCGCGTTCTTGTCGATCGTCAGATGCGAGATGCCGGGTATCGATTCGACGTCGACGTTCTCGAGCTTGCCGCTGAAGCCCTTCGCCTCCGCGACCCGGGTGCCGGCGCCGTTACCGACGTAGTAGTTGATATAGCGTCCGACACGGCCGCTAAGGCTGGTGTGAAATACGGAATCAAGACCAACCGCCAGTTTGACCGGAACGCCTTCATGATCCAGCCGCGCGACGATGTCTGGCAACACGGTGGCGCCGGAGGAATGTCCGACCAGGATGACGGTGTTGATGCGGCCGCTCTTGTATTCGGCGGCGGCCTCGTCCGCGATCGAGGCCCAGAACAAATGGTTGTGGACGGTGGCGGTGATGCCCTGTTGCTGCAGTTCGCTCGCCATCTGGTCCATGCCGAGTGAGAAGATGTTGAGAACGCCGCGGATCAGGAAGACGTGAGCCCGTGCCGGGCCAATCTGTGCGGACCCGGGATGTGCCGCGCTCGGATTGAGCTGCAGCCCAACCAGAAACATCGCAATTGCCGCAGCTCTGAGCGAACCCGACCACGATGCCGACAGGAATGAGAACCTGCCAAAAAGCACCATGTTACCTTTATGTGATTTCATGACTTCCTCGCAAAGGGCGTGCCAGCCACAACGCCTAGCGGACGTATAATCCTGGCATTCGCGTCCGCAACAGAAGACGCTCCGCCGGCTTTCGTTTTCCTCGGTTGCGCGGCTCAATTGCAACACGACAGGAGCATGACCGCAGTCTCACGGGCATGGCGCGAGGCGGATGCCGGGCGTCACGGCCCCCGAGATCACGATTGCGCGAGCCGGAAAAAAGCCGCCCGGGCGCTACGCCGTGCGGCTTTCTCATACGACTGCCGGTCCCGTCGCATAAGGAAAGGCTCGCCCAACATTGTTAATGAACGGTTAACGACAAGGCCGACTTTCGCGGTTTCGGCCGGTGGCGTTTTCAAACAGATACTGGTTCGGATGGACAAAGCGGGTCAAAACGAAACGGCGCCCGGTCCTGATTCCATCAGAACCGGAAAGGCTTCAGGCGGCTTCAGAAGCACACGCCGAGGAGCCTGATCCGGCAGGTTCGCGCCGCGGTCTTCGTTGCGGCCGCCG
>DASZTN010000029.1:0-30590 GCA_035547995.1 Bradyrhizobium sp.
GCTCCTTCAGGAGCGCGACGATCTCGGCGGTGTCGTCGATCGACAGCGTGGTCTGGGTCACGAAGGCCAGATTGTCCGGATTCTTCGGCACGAAGGTCTTGGCGTCCTCGGGGGTCTCGATCAGGGTTACCGCGCCCTGCGGCAGCTGGCCCAGGGTGCCGACGACCTCCGGATGATGGGAATGCCCGATCAGCAGAATCTCGCGGCCGCGCTTGAAATGGATCGCCGCCTCGCGATGGACCTTGGTGACCAGCGGGCAGGTGGCGTCGAGCGAGAAGAAATTGCGCGAATTGGCCTCGGCCGGCACCGATTTGGGAACCCCGTGGGCCGAGAACACCACCGGAGCGTTGGTATCATCGGGGATTTCGGCGAGTTCCTCGACGAAGATCGCGCCCTTGGTCTTCAGACTGTCCACCACATAGCGGTTATGGACGATTTCGTGCCGGACATAGACCGGGGCGCCGTAGATCGCCAGCGCCCGTTCCACGGTATCGATGGCCCGCACCACCCCGGCACAGAAGCCCCGCGGGGAACAAAGCACGACTTTGAGGTCTGGTTTGGCTGCCATCGGGAAAATCTCGGGAAAAAATCTGGTGCCGAATCACCCCTTGCCGCCGGGCCGGGGTCGGTCAGTTGCGACTAGGACTTGGGACTGGTTTCGAGCGCTGTCAAGGCACTTTTGGAAACCATTGCGCCCCGGCAGCCGGAAGGCTTATATAGGGCCTAATTCCCCGTCATCGCTGATGACTACCGGTTTCGCCCCCCAAGGGGTGGGCGAAGCGTAAAGGAGATTTGCCATGAGCAACGCACCGCTGATGCCCAAGGCGACCGCCGTCTGGTTGCTCGACAATACCGCTCTGACCTTCGACCAGGTCGCCGATTTCACCAAAATGCACCCGCTGGAGATCCAGGCCATCGCCGACGGCGATGCCGCCCAGGGCATCAAGGGGATGGACCCGATTTCGACCGGCCAGCTCACCCGGGACGAGATCGAAAAGGGTGAGAAAGACCCGGATTACCGGCTCAAGCTGGAAGAGAGCAAGGTGACGCTGCCGCCGGCCGCCAAGAAAAAGGGCCCGCGCTATACCCCGGTGTCGCGCCGCCATGAGCGGCCGAGCGCGATCCTGTGGCTGGTGCGCAACCACCCCGAGCTGAAGGACGCCCAGATCATGCGGTTGGTCGGCACCACCAAGAGCACCATCGCCAGCGTGCGTGACCGCACCCACTGGAACGCCTCCACCCTGACGCCGATGGACCCGGTGACGCTCGGCCTGTGCTCGCAGATCGAGCTCGATTTCGAAGTGCAGCGCGCGGCCAAGGAGAAGCCGGTCACGGCGACCTATGGCGGCGCCACCCTGCTGCCGGCCTCCGAGACCACCGGGAAAGAGCATGAGGACGAACACGCCGAACATCAGGGTGACGACCTCAATGTCGACGCCGTGTTCGCCAAGCTGAAGACGATCGGCGGCAAGAAGCCGGACGAGGAATAAGCTTCTCTCCTGCGAGACCTGCGATTTGAGGAAAACGCGGCGAATCCATTCGCCGCGTTTTTTATCTTTGGGGGCTCATCCCCTTCGCCATGGCCGGCATAGCCGTTCGAAGAACGGCGTCGCGTCCCCTTGCCTATCCCGGCCATCCACGTCTTTCTTGGCTCGCGGCTGCAAAGACGTGGATGCCCGGCACAAGGCCGACGGTAGGGAGTCTCGTTCCCGACTGAGGATCAGGGCTGATACGGGTGGTTCATCATGAAGTCGGCGAGGTCGCGCTGCCGCTGGTCGGCGCGCGAGGTGGCGACATTGCGCGCCGCGTCGCGTTCCTTGCGGCAATAGACATAGTCAGGCGAGCCGACCGCATTCTTGCCGCCGGCCTGGCAATAGGAATCATCGTCCTGGGCGAGCCCCGCCGACGCCGGCGGTTCGTTGCGCGAAGACGCACAGGCGGCCAGCGCGAGTGCTGCGAACAACAGGACCAGCGGACGGCGCGCGGTAATAGGCTGCATATCGCTTCCGCTCCTTAAGAAGCTTTCGTCGTTGCCTGGCGAAAGCGCGAAGCTCGTCTTCGCGCCAGATGACCCGCCAATCCATCAAGAACAAGGCTTTTGAGTGATAATGGATGCCCGGGTCAAGCCCGGACATACCGGGTGGCCTGCCGTCGTTCCGGGGGCGATGCTCACTCCCTGCCCTGCAATGCAGCGCCGATCTCGTCGAGCACCTTGGGGTCCTCGATCGTGGCCGGCATGGTCCAGGGATCGCCGTCGGCGATCTTCTTGATGGTGCCGCGCAGGATCTTGCCCGAACGTGTTTTCGGCAGCCGGCCGACGGTGATCGCAAGCTTGAAGGCCGCGACCGGCCCGAGCTTTTCCCGCACCAGCGCCACCACCTCTTTCTCGATCTCGGCGGGGCTGCGCGCCACGCCCGCCTTCAGCACCAGGAAGCCGCAGGGCACCTCGCCCTTGATCGCATCCTTGATGCCAAGCACCGCGCATTCGGCGACGTCGGGATGGGAGGCCAGAATCTCTTCCATGCCGCCGGTGGAAAGCCGGTGGCCGGCGACATTGATGATGTCGTCGGTGCGGCCCATCACATAGACATAGCCGTCCTCGTCCTTGTAGCCGGCGTCAGAGGTTTTGTAATAGCCGGGGAATTCGCTGAGATAGGCTTCCCTGAAGCGCTCGTCCTGCTGCCACAGGGTCGGCAGGCAGGCCGGCGGCATCGGCAGCTTGATCACGATCGAGCCCATCTGGCCTGCCGGCACGGGCTTTGCAGCCTCGTCGACGATGTCGACCTGGTAGCCGGGCATCGGCACGGTCGGCGAGCCGTGCTTGACCGGCAGCATGCCGAGGCCGACCGGATTGCCGGCGATGCACCAGCCGGTCTCGGTCTGCCACCAATGATCGATGACAGGCAGCTTGAGCTGTTTTTCCGCCCATTCCACCGTCGGCGGATCGGCGCGCTCGCCGGCGAGAAACAGGGTGCGGAATTGCGACAGGTCGTATTGCCGGATGAATTTGCCGTCCGGATCTTCCTTCCTGATGGCGCGGAACGCGGTCGGCGCGGTGAAGAAGGCGACCGCCTTGTGCTCGCTTATCACGCGCCAGAATGCGCCTGCATCGGGCGTACCGACCGGCTTGCCCTCATACATGACCGAGGTCGCACCGTGAAACAGCGGCGCGTAGACGATATAGCTGTGGCCGACCACCCAGCCGATGTCGGAGCCGCACCACCAGACCTCGCCCGGCTTGACGCCATAGAGATTGAACATCGACCATTTCAGCGCGACCAGGTGGCCGCCATTGTCGCGCACCACGCCTTTCGGCTGTCCTGTGGTGCCTGAGGTGTAGAGGATATAGAGCGGATCGGTCGCCAGCACCGGCACGCAAGCGGCAGACTTGCCGGCCTGCATCGCCGCACTTCGCAGCGTGGCCCAATCATGATCGCGCCCGGCCGTCAGTTCGCAGGCGTGCTGCGGCCGCTGCAGGATGATGCAGGCTTCGGGTTTGGCGCCGGACAGCCTGATCGCCTCGTCGAGCAGCGGCTTGTAGTGCACGATGCGTCCGGGCTCGAGGCCGCAGCTTGCCGAGAAGATCAGCTTCGGCCGCGCATCATCGATGCGGGTGGCCAGCTCCCTCGCCGCAAAGCCGCCGAACACCACGCTGTGCACGGCGCCGATCCGCGCACAGGCCAGCATCGCCACCACGGCCTCGGCGACCATCGGCATATAGAGGATGACGCGGTCGCCCCTGGTCACGCCGAAATCCTGCATGACCGCGGCGAGCGTCTGCACTTCCCTCAAGAGTTCGGCATAGGTGAATTTGGTGATGCGGCCGGTGAGCGGCGAATCGTGGATCAGCGCCAGCTGATCGGCGCGGCCGCCGGCGACATGGCGGTCGAGCGCGTTGTAGCAGGTATTGACCACGGCGCCTTCGAACCAGCGGCCGTAGGCTCCCATCGTGGCATCGAAGACTTTCTTCGCCGGCTCGATCCAGTCGATCTCGCGCGCCGCCTCGCCCCAGAAACCTTCGGGGTCCGCGAGCGAGCGCGCATAGACCTCGTGATAGCGGCTTTTGCCTTGGATGTTCATGGCGTCTCTCCCTTTGCCGCCATTGTCACGGGAACAGGCCGGGATTCAAGCCGGAAAGATCGGGGGCGCAGCCAGAATAATTCGCAGCGGAGAGAGCTGAACTGTCGCGACGATTGCTCAGGCAGAGGGGAAGCGCCAAACGTCGGTATGCAGCTCCCCCTGCCCCTCCCCCGCAAGGGAAGAGAGGTCGGAGTGCGCAGCAACGGCATGCACAACGCTCACACACGAGTGCTATTGCTGTTCGAGTGCCTGCAGATGATCCAGCCGCTCGCGCATCGCCTTTTCCAGGTCGTAATCCGGCCGGCCGAAACCGGCATCGCGGTGGACGATGAAATCATCCTGCTCGTGCTGCAGGGCGCGGGCGGCACGCGGGTTATCGCGCGCAGCTGTCCTCACTGCCCTGGCATTGGCGGCATTGATCTCGCGGTCGAGATCGGCAAGCGCGGGACTGGCGCAGATCGCCTTCTCGACCGGACGCCTTGCGGCCGCACAATCAAAGCTCGGCTTGCCGGAAAGCGCCATCTGCGCACCGATCCGCTCGAGCTCCTGCGCCAGTGATCTGTAATTCGACCTGGCTACGGCATTATCCGGATCGAGCTTGAGCGCGGCGCCGAAATCGCGCACCGCGTCGGGGCGATTGCCCTTGTTGCGCCATAGCTCGCCGCGCGCATTATAGATATCGACGAGCGTCGGATCGAGCCGCAGCACGGCCGTATAATCGCCGATCGCAGCATCGGCCATATCCTTGCGCCGATAGGCGGCGGCACGCGCGATCAGCGCCTTGATGCGATCGGCTGGCGCGGTCTTGTCGTTGTCGATCAGGGCGGCGCATACGGCGATGATCCTGTCGTCATCGCCGGCGGCCGCTGCGGCGACGCAAGCTGCAGGGTCGGGTGGCTGCTCCGCGGCCGGTGCCGGATCGGCAGCGAGCGCGCCGTGCAGCCACACATTCCACAGCAGGGCGACGACGGCTGCATGGTAAATCAGTCCTGCACAACGCCGCGTCATCGATTACCCACTATGATCGCTTCAAATTGTCCCATCTCGAGCCTAGAGCTTTTTGTTTTGACGCGTTTTCTTCACGCGAACCGGTTTCCACGCCGGGTCAAGTCCGGGACAGGCTTTCGCTCGAAAACGCTCCCGCCGCAAAATTAGCCCGCTAATGACGGCGGATTTTTTGCTGCTAGATTGCGGCGCGTTCAACAGACGGCGAGGACTTCAGGGTTGACCACGTTTGAATGGCTGATCGGCCTGTTGCTCAGTGCGGTCGTGCTGTCGGCGCTGGCGCGGTGCGTCAAGGTTCCCTATCCGACCTTTCTGGCCATTGGCGGCGCCTTGCTGGCCTTTGTGCCTGCGAGTCCGGCATGGACGCTGGAGCCGGGATTGGCGCTGGCGCTGTTCGTCGCCCCGGTGCTGCTCGACGCCGCCTACGACACTTCGCTGCGTGATCTGCGCAATTACTGGCTGCCGATCTCGACGCTGGTGTTCATCGCGGTCGGCATCACCACCGCGGCGGTCGCCTGGCTGGCGCATTGGCTGCGGCCCGACATGCCCTGGGCGGCGGCCGTTGCGCTCGGCGCCATCGTCGCACCGCCGGATGCGGCCGCGGCCACCGCGATCCTGCGCCAGCTCAACCTGCCCTATCGAATACTGAAGATCCTCGAGGGCGAAAGCCTGCTCAATGACGCCAGCGCGCTGTTGATCTATCGTGTCGCCGTTGGTGCTGCGGTCACCCATCTGAAATGGAGCGAGTTCGCGCCCTCGATCCTGCTCGCGGTGATCGGCAGCCTGCTGGCAGGCTTCCTGTTCGCGCAAATCTGGCTGCGGCTGACCGCCCGCGTCGATGAAGCGCCGAGCGCCATCATCCTGCAATTTTCCGGCACCTTCGTGGTCTGGATCCTGGCCGATCGTCTCGGCCTCTCGGGAATTCTCACCATCGTCGCCTATGCCGTCACTATCGCCCGCACCGCACCGGCACGCACGCCGGCGCGGCTGCGGGTGCCGTCCTATGCGGTCTGGGACACCGCGGTATTCGTTCTCAACGTGCTGGCCTTCATCCTGATCGGGATGCAGCTGCGGCCGATCTGGACCCGGTTCGGCCCGGAGCTGCGGCTGCAATATTGCACGGTGGCGGCCAGCATCCTCGCCGCCGTGATCCTGGCGCGCATCGCCTGGGTCATGACCTACGGAGCCATCTTCCGTTTCCTGATCGCGCGCGGGCTGATCCATGCCAGGAACTCGACGGGAGTGCCGACGCTGAAGGGCGGCGTCGTCATCAGCTGGTGCGGCATGCGCGGCATCGTCACGCTCGCAGCCGCGTTCGCCCTGCCGGAAGATTTTCCGTACCGCGACCTGATCCTGCTGACGGCATTCGCCGTCGTGCTGGGAACGCTGGTGATCCAGGGCCTGACGCTGCGGCCATTGATCCTGGCGCTGCAGCTCAAAGAGGACAATGTGGTGGCGACGGAGGTCGCGCGAGCCCGCGGCATCGCCTATCGCGCGGCACTGGACGAGATCGATGGCGATCCGTCGGAGGAAGCGGAAATCCTGCGGCTGGAATATCGCGCGCTGTTGTTGCGCGCCGAATGCGATCCGGATGGCGGCGTCCGCAGCGGCGAATTGCCCGCCGATCCGCTGCGGCGCCGCGCGCTCGCCGCAGCACGGCGTTCGCTGCTGTCGCTGCGCCGGTCCGAGGAGATCGGCGACGATGCCTTTCACCAGCTCGAGGAAGAGCTCGACCGCGCCGAGCTCAGCGCCCAGGGGTGATAATGCGCCACTTCCCTTGTGGGAGAGGCCGGGGCGGAGCGCATCGAAAGATGCGATCCGGGTGAGAGGTTTGTCTCCGCGGGCCAATATCTTCCATCTTGCGCCCACCGCATCTATGGATAGCCCCCTCACCCGGCGCGGAGCAAGGCTCGGCGCCACCTTATCCAAGGGGAGACGGAAAGAGATCTCGGCCAAATCGTTCAGCCAAAACTCATCACGTTTTAGCTCACCTTGCAGGTGATGCCGCCATCGACCACCAGTTCGATGCCGGTGACATATTTCGATTCGTCCGAGGCCAGGAACAGCGCCGCATTGGCGACATCCCAGGCTTCGCCCATATGGCCCATCGGCACCTGCGCATCGCGGGCGCGCCACATCGCCTCGACATCGCCCTTGGCATAGCTGGCGGCCAGCCCCGCCGAATGCTCGACCATCGGCGTCTTCATCAGGCCGGGAAGGATCGCATTCACCCGAACATGGTCGCGCGCGAATTGCACGGCGGTGGTGCGCGTCATCTGGTTCATCGCCGCCTTGGTGGTGGCGTAGGTCACGTAGGAGATGCCGAGATCGCGGATCGAGGCGATCGAGGAGATGTTGATGATCGAGCCGCCGCCCTGCCGCTGCATCACCGGAACGACGTGTTTCATCGCCAGATACGCGCTCTTGAGATTGATCGCGAACACGCGATCCCATTTCTCTTCGGAAACGTCGACCACGCTTCCCATCTCGGCGATGCCGACATTGTTGTCGAGCACATCGACGCGGCCGTAAGCTTTCAGGCAGGCGGCGACCATGGCCTCGACCTCCGCGGCGCGCGATACGTCGGCGGTAAAGGCCGCGGCGTCGCCGCCTTCGGAAGCGATGATCCGAGCCGTCTCTTCGGCGGCTTCAATCTTGCGATCGACACAGAACACCTTGGCGCCTTCGCGGGCAAAAGTCACCGCGGTCGCCTTGCCATTGCCCCAGCCCGGCCCGATCGAGCCGGCACCGACCACCATGGCGATTTTTCCCTTGAGCCGATCCATCGGCGTCTCCCTCATCCCTTGTTCATTTTGATTTATCTCGCTGGCGGGTGCGCATGATCGTGACATGCGCGGCCCGCCGGATGGCCTAGAATATCCGGTGGCATCCGGCAATTTCTATCATGGCATATTCGCCATCCGCCGGCGCTCCCGATCTGCAGGAAGCGCATTCCGGCTCTGGCAGAGCGGCGCCCGAACGCGTAACGTGGGGATGTGAACCGGCCCGTCAGAGGCCGGTCTTATCCGGGAGAAGTTCACAATGTTGATGCCTAGTCGCGCGGCCGGACCAACCCTCGCAGCCGCCATCCTGCTCGCCACTTCCAGCCTCAGTCTCGCTTATGCCAAGCCGTTCATGATCGTCGGGCTCGACGAGAAGACGACATGGGATGCCGACGGCAAGGCCGTCCTCGCCCCTGACGGCAAGGATCAGGTCCTGATCGTCGATCTCGCCAATCCGGAAAGCCCGAAGATCACAGCCTCGCTGCCGCTGAAGAATTCGGTGGTCGGGCCGCCCGTCAATGTCGACATCGACCCGACCGGCTCGATCGCGCTGGTCGCCGATTCCGTCGACGTCGTCAAAGACGGCGATGCGTTGAAGCAGGTTCCTGACAACAAGATCTACGTCATCGACCTCAAGGCCAATCCACCCAAGCTTGCGGCCACGCTCACCGGCGGCAAGCAGCCGTCGGGCTTGAATATCAGCCCCGACGGCAAGATGGCGCTGGTTGCCAATCGCGGCGATAATTCGATCAGCGTGCTCTCGATCAACGGCACCGACGTCAAGATCACCGACACCATCCAGATGCCGGACAGCGTCGCGCATGTCATGTTCACGCCCGACGGCAAACATGCGATGGCGGTCCGGTTTCCCGGCAACAAGGTCTCGATGCTCGACGTCAACGACGGCAAGGTGAGCTATGACAAGGTCGACCTGCCGACCGGCGTGTGGCCCTACAATGTGGTGGCGACGCCGAACGGCAAGATCGCGCTCACTTCCGACAATGGCGGCGCCGGCTCGTCCGACGGCAGCGTCGACACCTCCAGCGTGATCGATCTCGAGGCAAAGCCGCCGCGCATCATCGATCGCGTCGTGGTCGGCGACGGCCCCGAGGGATTGGCAATGTCACCAAAAGGCGACCTCGCGGTGT
This sequence comes from Bradyrhizobium sp., assembly GCA_035547995.1. Lineage (GTDB taxonomy): Bacteria > Pseudomonadota > Alphaproteobacteria > Rhizobiales > Xanthobacteraceae > Bradyrhizobium. The sequence goes on from DASZTN010000029.1 coordinate 9,017, forward strand.
CCGTGATCCTGCGCGGCTCCAACATGAAGAACGCCTATTTCTATCATAAGAACGGCAGCGTCTCGGTGCTGAAGATCGATGGCAAGAAGGTGACCAAAACCCAGGACGTCGAGGTCGGCGGTCTGCCCGAGGCTGCGCAGTTCACGCCGGACGGCAAATACATCCTGGTCGGAAATTTCCTCGACCAGGATTTCTCGATCCTGAAGGTCAACGGCACCAGGGTCACCGACACCGGCAAGCGCTTCAAGGTGCCGGGCCATCCGGCCTCGGCGCGAATGAGCCGGTGACGGGATCGATCAGTTGCAGCGCTGATCTTGAGCCGCGATGGTTGATTCCCCCTTGCGGGCAGGGCCATTCGCATATGGTTCTCTTTGGCCGTGATAGTGTCGGGCCTCATGGTTCGAGACGCGCGGCTTTGCCGCGCCCTCACCATGAGGTTCTAAGATTTCGCCGCGAAAAAGGTCCTCATCCTGAGGAGCCCGCCGCAGGCGGGCGTCTCGAAGGATGCACGGCAAGGAAGCCGCCGAACAGGTTCTTTTGCCATATGCGTTTCCCCTCCCCTTGCGGGAAGGGATCAGGGGTGGGGGTAGCCACAGACGCCGGTGAGACGGATCAGCGGCATTACGCCGATCACTGGAATGTCATGTCCACGCATTTCGAAATGTCGGAGCCGAGTCCCGAAGAGATGGTGATGCAGCCGCGGACCTTGCGCTGGGTGTCGTCGCTCACCCAGATCGAGTAGCCGCCCGGACCGAAGAACGAATTGGTGTTCGGCGCCTCGGTCTCGGTCGCATCGAACGAATAGTGCGAGTCATTGTCGAAGACGCGGGGCTTCTTGACGCAACCGCCATCGGCCTGCACGTTGATCACTTCCTTGTTGTCGCGCGTCAGCGCCAGGCTGACCTGACAGCGGAAATATTCCGAGGTCGTGGTGTTGAAGACATAGGTGTAGGATCTGCAGGTCGCGGTGTTGAGCTTGCCGGCCATCAGCCCGCGGCTGCAGGCGATCCGCTGATTGTGGCTGAGCTGGAATTCGTCGGCATGAGCGGCGGGCGCCGATGCTGCAAGCGCCAATGCCGCAAACCCCAATGTCACAAATAACAGCATAACGGCCGAATAAATTTTGCCGACGACGCTCATTCGAATCATCCCCACGACCTGTTTTTGTCTACACGTTTCTAAACTGAAACCGGAACATAGTCGCGAAGCCGGAGGCGGGAAATCAAAAGTCGCAGGGAAAAACGTGATGCGGCAGGGACGGATTGTGACATTGACGGCGAATTTACGTTCGTGATTTGTTCAAGCAATGAGGCAACCGCCGTTTCGATTTTCAAATTGGCTGCTGGAGGATGCATCCATGAGATGGACGACCAAGACGCTTTGCAAAACCTTTTGGATCGCGGCCGCGGTGACCGCATTGACGAGCCCGGCCTTTGCGCAGGCCACGCCGCCGACGCCCTGGCATCTCAGCCAGGATATGGCCTACGCCTATGGCAAGGATGGCAAGACCGCGACCTACAAGATGGGAACCAACAATGCAGGCCTGCTGTTCAAGGGAGCCAAGAAGGTGCCGAAGGGGACGCTGTTCTTCCTTGGCCATAACGGACAGCTCTATATGCGGAGCGGACCGTATCTCGAGGGCGACGGCAGCTTCATGTTCGGCTCGGACCAGTAGCGCTCCGCCATCCTTCGCAAGAACCTAGTTCTGGAAGGCCGCGGCGAGCTGCTTGGCGCCCGGCAGATTGCTGTTGGCGTCCATCCGCGCATCGGTGACCGCGAGCAGTTTCGCCACCGTATTGTGGCGGATCGCCACCGGATTGCGCTCGTAACCCGAGCGCTGGAAGAAATTCGAGGTCGGCACCTGCTCGCGAAAGCTTTGCGGCATCGTCACCATGTCGAAGCCGGTGCCGTCGCCGGTCAGGTTCATCATCTCCAGTTCGGCCGCGGTGAGCGGGCGGGTGTAGCCCTTGGCCCGCGCGAAGAACACCGAGGTCAGGAGCTTGTAGGTCTGCAGCATCGGCCCGACATCGATGTCGAGCACCATCGCATGGATGGCCCAGCCCTGCCGGGTATCCGCCAGCCGTTCATGCGCCGACCAGTCGTCCGGCACCGAGCGCGCCACCGCCACCATCCGCTTCAGCGCGGCAAGCTTGTCATCCATCGAGCGGCGTGCCGAGCCCGATAATTGCGCGTCCTTCGTCCGCAGCGCCCGGATGAATTCGGGCCCCTGCTCGGCCATCAGCTCGACGCTGTTGGTGGTGAGCAGCTGGTTGTAGCCGATCGCGGTGGAGATCGCGCGCGTGCCGCCGTGCTCGATTCCGGACTGCACGGCGTGATCGCCGGTGCCGCCGGTTTCGAACGAATAGACCCGTACCGCCTGCTCGCGGGTCAGCCCCGCGGCCTGCGCGTAGCGGGCATAGGCACGCTTGAATTCCATTTCATTGGCCGGCTGCTCCGGTACGAACTGGAATTGCTCGGCCGCAGCCTTCAGGAGATCGGCGACCACGGGAATATATTTGCGCTGGCGCGGCGGCTGTTCCGGCACTTCTTCGGGCGCCGGATTGATCGGCCGTTTCGGTCCGGTATAGACCGGCGGTTGGGTCAGGACATAGTCGTCGAGCTCGATCGGCAGATGTTCGCGCCATTTGGCGAAGCGCCGCCGCCGCTTCTCGGCGATCGCGTTCCAATAGGCCCCGGCCTGCTGCTCGAAAGCGGCGCGCGCTTCCTGATATTCGCGCAGCTTGCGGCGATAATCGGCGATCGCTTCAGGCGATACCGCCTGCGCCATCGCATTGGCCGCGCCCTCGGGCAACGGGGTGCGGTCAAGCGCCTCCGCCTGTGGTGGGATCAGCACCAGCGCAAGCGCCAGAGCCCCGGCTCTGATTCCGGGCTCTGGACATTTGTTCTGATGCGTTTTCTTTACGCGAACCGGTATCCACTTCGCTCGAAAACGCTCCGGCAATCCGGGAACAACACGAATCGGGGGGATGGGCATGCCGCCGTTGTAGCAAGCGCGGCGCGCAAGTCAGCCCCGGAACCGCGCGGAGGGTTACGTCCTTTCGTCTCACTCCGGCTCGACACCGCTGGCCTTGACCAGTTCCGACCACTTCTTCTCGTCCTTGTCGATGAACTCGCCATAGGCCTCGGGCGTCGAGGGCGTGATCTCGGTGCCATCGGCCGACAACTGCTTCTTCACCTCGTCGGAGGCGAGCGCGGCGCGCAATTCCTTGTTCAGCCGGTCGATGACCGGGCGCGGCGTGCCGGCCGGCGCGACCAGGCCGTAATAGAGCGAGGCCTCGAAGCCCGGCAGCCCGGTCTCGGCGATCGTCGGCACGTCGGGCATCAGATGGTTGCGGGTCTTGCCGGTGGTGGCGAGCGCGCGCAGCAAACCTGCCGAGACATTGGCGTGCACGGCGGGGATCGGCGCCAGCGCCATCGGGATATGGCCGCCGAGCAGATCGGTCAGCGCCGGACCGGTGCCCTTGTAGGGGACATGCACCAGCGTGATGCCGGCCTCGCGGGCGAAATATTCGCCGGTGATATGATTGACCGAGCCGACTCCGGCGGAGCCGAAATTGACCTTGCCGGGATTGGCCTTGGCATAGGCAATCAGTTCCGCAATCGACTTCACCGGAAAGGAGGGATGCACCACCACTGCGCTCGGCGCATTGCCGATCATGCCGATCGGCACGAAATCCTTGCGCGGATCGTAGCCGGCATCCTTGTAGAGCGACGGCCCGATCGCGAGGGTGCCGGTGTAACCGAGCAGAAGGGTGTAGCCGTCGGGCTCGCTCTTGGCGACATATTTGGTGCCGACGGTGCCACCAGCGCCGGGGCGATTGTCGACCACGATGCCCTGGCCGAGCAGTTGCGCCATCTTGTCGGCGATGATGCGCCCGACGATCGAGGTGCTGCCGCCCGGCGCAAACGGGATCACCAGCGTGATCGGCCGGTCCGGATAGGTCTGCGCACTGGCCGGCATCAGGCTGATCGATGACATGAAGACGAGAACGGCAGCGCAAAGCGCGATCCTGCCAGGGCGGATTCCAAGCCGCATTCGAAGACCTCCCGAAAGATTTTTTGTTTTGGGTAAGCCATCGTGGTCGAAAGCCGGCGGATACGCAACCGGCTTCGAAACCGTGCAAGGGTCGGATTCGGGACACCAAAGGCGGGAAAATCGCTATTTCCAGGCGAAGACCGGCTGCTCCAGCTCGGCGACGCGGGTCATCCGCCCCGCCAGCACCTCGCGGAATTGATAGATCAAGGCCGCGGTCGGCGCATGGATGAACTGGCCGGCGCGGTGAAACCGGATCACGCGGCGCGCGCTTTGCGGAATGGCGACGAAGTCGAAGGCGTCGGCCCGTTCGACCTCGGTAAGTGCAATGCGATGCACGGAGGCGACCTCGTCGGGATTGGGCTTAAACGCGGCGCCCTTGCCGGCCCACAGCACCACCGGCGTGATCAGATAGCCCGAGCGGGTCGGATAATCGTCGAGCTCACCGAGCACGTCGGCAGGGCCAAGTTCGAGGCCGAGTTCTTCATGCAATTCACGCAACGCAGCGTCGACCGACGTCTCGCCCGTATCGCAGCGTCCGCCCGGTAATGCCCATTGTGCGCTATGGGCGCGCAGGCTTGCGGCACGACGGGTCAGCACGAACGCCGTGCCGCCCGCCGGATCGGCCGTCTCGACCAGCGTGATCGCGACCGCCGCGCGCTTCAGCGCCGGCGCGGGCTCGGCCGCCGTGGCGCGCAGGAACGCTGCGCACAGCTCTGCAATATTCCGCCGGGTGGTATCGTCGAATGGCCGGACCATCCTGCTTGACTACAACACGCCGGCGTCTGAAGAAATGGCCGAAACCCCCTCCATATCCTCTTCTCGAAGCTGGAAATCCCGACATGACAGACAAAGCCGCGGAGCAGCTCAAATCCGATGGCTGGTCGATCGTCGACACCACCGGCTTCATCAGCCTGATCGGGCCGCTGTGGGAGCGAAAGGTCAATGGCGAGCATGAATATGCGCTGATCACGCTGGACAAGCACCATAACCGCCGCGGCCTGGTGCAGGGCGGGCTGTTGATGACCTTCGCCGACCGGGCCTGCGGCATGACCGCGCGTTACGTGTCGGGACATCCGACGCTGGCGACCGTTCAGCTCGACGTGCATTTCGTCGACAGCGGCAAGATCGGCGAGATCCTGATCGCCCGGCCGCGCGTGGTCCGCACCACCCGCAGCCTGATTTTCATGACATCAGAGATAACCGCCGGCAACCGCACCCTCGTCATGGCGAACGGCGTGTTCAAGATCTTGAAGAAGGATTCGTGACGGTCGTACGGGTTGTTCGCCGTCACAAAGCGAGGCAATTTATTCCCCGTCATTCCGGGATGGTGCGTTAGCACCAGACCTCAGATGCAGGTTCGATGCTGTTCGCATCGCCCCGGAATGACGAAGCTCCCTCCGGCCCCCACCTCAAAGGACCAACCGATGCAATATCGTCAACTCGGCCGCAGCGGCCTGAAGATCTCGCCGGTTTGCCTGGGCACCATGATGTTCGGCGGCCCCACCGATGAAGCGACCTCGTTCCGGATCATTGCCAAGGCGCGCGAGGCCGGCGTCAATTTCATCGACACCGCGGACGCCTATAATGGCGGCAATTCCGAGCAGGTGGTCGGCCGCGCCATTGCCGATAACCGGCAGGGCTGGATTCTCGCAACCAAGCTCGCCAATCAGATGGGCGACGATCCCAACCGCGGCGGGCTGTCGCGGCGCTGGGTATTGCAGGCCGCCGAGGAAAGCCTGAGGCGGCTCGGCACCGACTACATCGACATCTATTATCTGCACAAGGAAGACCATTCGACGCCGCTGGATGAGACCGTGCGAGCGATCGGCGAACTGATGCGGCAGGGCAAGATCCGTTATTTCGGCGTCTCGAATTACCGCGGCTGGCGCGTTGCCGAAATCTGCAACATCTGCGACCGGCTCGGCATCGACCGGCCGATCGTCAGCCAGCCCTATTACAACGCCATGAATCGCATGCCCGAAGTCGAGCACTTCCCGGCCTGCGGCTATTACGGCCTCGGTATCGTGCCCTATAGCCCCTTGGCGCGCGGCGTGCTGACCGGCAAGTACAAGCCGGATGCCGCGCCCGACAAGGACACGCGGGCCGGCCGTCACGATACCCGCATGATGCAGACCGAATGGCGTCCGGAATCGCTCAAGCTTGCGCAGGAGATCAAGCTCTACGCCGAGACCAGGGGCATCACCGCCGGACAGTTCGCGGTGGCATGGGTGTTGAACTCGTCATTCGTCAACGGCGTGATCGCAGGTCCCCGCACCGAGGCGCAGTGGGACGATTATCTGCGCGCGCTCGACTATCGCTTCACCGCGGAGGACGAGGCGCTGATCGATCGCCTCGTCGTCAGCGGCCATCCGTCGACGCCCGGATTCAACGATCCGGCCTATCCGATCGAGGGCCGCAGGGCGCGGACCGGCGGCTGACGCCAGGCGATCGTGAAGCGCCCTTCGGTAAGGTTGACCGGTTAGGTTAAAGCGCGACTTCGATTGCCCGCCAGAGTCCGCGCGCTATCGTGCGCCGGATATTCATTGCAAATTTCAAACAAGCCATCAGCCATTTCACGGCGGGTCGCTGAGGGAAATGAACGAACGATGTCGGTCGACAACCAGGAATGGTCTCGAATGCTGGGCTTGAGCCCGATGCCGGCCTGGGCCGAGGTCTGGCATCTCTGGAAGGTGATCATTCCGCGCCGTTCGATCACCGGGCGGCTGTTGAGGGGCCAGGTCTGGCGCCGCCATGACGGACGGCGCTGGATCTACAAGCCGTTCACCGAATACAACAGCTAAGGCGCAGCGAGTTTGTCCGGGCCGAAGTCGCGGACCTCCTTCTGCCCTTGTGGGAGCAGGTGGCGCGAACAAAGCTCGCGCCGGATCAGGGATTCTATCCGCGGACATAGTGAACAGCAGATACGGCGAATATAAAGTGAGGAATGCTCGCGCGTGGAGACATGCCCCTCACCCGGATCGCATCTTCGATGCAATCCGGCCTCTCCGACAAGGAGAGAGGCCGCACCGTTATTGCGGCACCTAATCTCTAATCAACTCTTAGTTTTTGCAGGCGGCAGCGGCATCACCGGCGAGCCGGGGCCGATCTTCTGCAGATTGCCGGTGATCACCTTGTCGTTTGCGGCAAGGCCGGTGACGCTGACCTTGTCGCCCTCGCTCGGTCCGAGGGTCACCAGCTTCTGTTCAGCCTTGCTGTCCGCACTCACCACGAACACATATTTTCCGAGCTGGCTCGAGCCGATCGCGATTTGCGGCACCAGCATCGCGTTGGGCTCATCGCGCACATGCACGCGGATGCGGACATATTGTCCGGGCAGCAGCGTGAACTTTGGATTGGCCACGGTGGCACGCGCGGTGATGGTGCCGGTCGAACGGTCGACCGCATTATCGATGAAGGTGAGCGTGCCGGAATAGCGGACCTTCGGATCGTCCGGCAGCGAAATCTCGGTGGCGACCGGGCCGGCCTGGCGCGCTGCCTCGATGGTGGCGAGCTCACGTTCGCTCGGGTTGAAGGTGACGTAGATCGGATCGAGCTGCACCAGCGTGTTGAGCGTCAGGCCGGAGCCGCCGACCAGCGTGCCGACCGGCGCCCGGTTGCGGCCGAGCCGGCCGGAGAACGGCGCGCGGATCTCGGTATAGGCCAGGTTGATCTCCGCTGTGCGCACCGCGGCGCCATCCTGGGCCACCGAAGCCTCGCTCTGGCCAAGCGTAGAGACGCGCTGGTCGTAACTGTCCTTGGCGAGGAATCCGGTTTTGACCAGGTCATCGCCACGCTTGAAATTGGAGCGGGCATAGGCGAGCGCCGCGTCATCGCGCTGCGCCTGCGCCTTGGCCTGGTCGAGCGCGGCGCGGTAGTCGCGATCGTCGATCTTGTAGAGCAGATCGCCTTCCTTGACGTCGGCGCCGTCGGGCGCCGGCTGCGACTGGATGTAGCCGGAGACCTTGGCCTGCAGCGAGACCTCGCGAATCGATTCGGTGCGCGCCGCGTAATCGAGATAGACCGGCAGCGTCCGCTGCTCGACCGCGGTCACCGGCACCGGCATCGCCGGAGGCCCTGATGGTGCCGCGGCGGAGGCGGTCGCAGGACCATTCTGGCGGAATGTAAAGACGGCAATTGCCGCGACGCCGAGGAGCGCCGCGCTGCCAAGCAGAATTTTCCAGTTTCGCATCGACTTCTTCCTGTTCTTATTCGGCGGCTTCGGGGACCGTGGAATGGTCGACCGCATGCTCGTGCTCGCCGCTATGGCCGCGCTCGCGCAGGCCTTCGATCACGGCATAGAAGACGGGAACGAACAGAAGGGTAAGGACGGTGGCGGCGAGCATGCCGCCGAACACGGTGGTGCCGATCGACTGCCGGCTGGCCGCGCCGGCGCCGGTTGCGACCATCAGCGGCACCACGCCGAGGATGAACGCGAACGCCGTCATCAGGATCGGACGGAGCCGGAGCCGTGCGGCCTCCATCGCCGCTTCGACGATGCCGAGCCCTTCCAGGCGGCGGCGCTTGGCGAATTCGACGATCAGAATCGCGTTCTTGGCCGACAGCCCGATCAGCATCACGAAACCGATCTGCGAATAGACGTCGGTCTGCATGCCGCGCAGGAACAGCGCCAGGAACGCGCCGAACAGCGCCAGCGGTACCGCGAACAGCACCATGAACGGCATCGCCCAGCTCTCATATTGCGCGGCGAGGATCAGGAACACGAACACGATCGCCAGGATGAACACGATCGTGGCGATCGATCCGGCCTTCAGCTCCTGGAAGGTGATGCCGGTCCATTCGAAGGCGAAATCACGCGGCAGCGCGATCGCCGCGGCACGCTCCATCGCCGCGACGGCCTGGCCGGAACTGTAGCCCGGCGCCGGGCCGCCATTGATCAGGGCCGAGGCGTAGTTGTTGTAATGCGGCACGGTCTCCGGACCGACGATCGGCTTGAGCAGGCCGAGCGTCGAGAGCGGCACCATGCCGCCGGTGGCGTTGCGGACATAGAGCCGCGACAGGTCGCCTGGCTTGGCGCGCTTGTCGGTATCCGCCTGCAGGGTGACGCGGAAGGTGCGGCCGAACAGGTTGAAGTCGTTGACATAGAGCGAGCCGAGGAAAATCTGCAGCGTGTTGAAGACGTCGGGAATGTTGAGGCCGAGCAGCTTCGCCTTGGTACGGTCGAGATCGTAATTGTATTGCGGCGTCGAGGTCGAGAACGACGTGAACAGCTGCATCGGATTGATCTCGGGCTGCTTGCGCGCCTCCGCGATCAGCGCCTGCGTCGCCTCATTGAGTGCGACGCTGCCGCGGCCGGTCAGGTCCTCGACCTCGAATTCGAATCCGCCCATGGTGCCGAGACCCGGAATCGAAGGCGGATCGAAACTGAGCGCCACCGCATCCGGAATCGCAAGCAGCTTGGGCCTGACCTGCGCGACCAGACGCATCGCGCTCTGCTCCGGCGGACGCTCGTCCCACGGCTTCAGGATCGCGAACTCGACCGCCGAGTTCGACTGCGCTGCGTTGGTGAGGAAGTTGAGCCCGGTGATCGAGCCGACGATGTCGACGCCCGGCGTGCTCTGCAGCACGTCGCGGACCTTCTTGGCCACCGCGTCGGTCCGCTGCAGCGAGGCACCGTCCGGAAGCTGGATCACCACGAAGAAGTAGCCCTGATCCTCGACCGGCAGGAAGCTCGAGGGAATCCGCTGCGACAGGTAATAGGTTGCGCCCAGCACCACCACGAACATGGCGAGGATCGCCCAGCGCATCCGGATCAGTCCGCGCACCATGCCGGCATAGGTGTGCGAGAGCCAGTCGAAGCTCCTGTTGAACAGGCGGAACGGCGCAAAATCGGGCGGCGGCCGGTGCCGCAGGAACGCCGCGCTCAAGGCCGGACTGAGCGTCAGCGAGTTGAAGGCGGAGATGCCGACCGAGATCGCAACCGTCAGCGCGAATTGATTATAGAGCCGCCCGGCAACCCCCGGGATGAACGCGACCGGCACGAACACCGCCATCAGCACCGCTGTCGTGGCGATGATCGGTCCGGTTACTTCGGCCATCGCCGCCTGCGCGGCGCGCAAGGGCGGCAGGCCGTTTTCGAGCTGCCGCTCGACATTCTCGACCACCACGATGGCATCGTCGACCACGAGACCGATCGCCAGCACCATGCCGAGCAGGCTCAGCATGTTCAGCGAAAATCCCATCACCTCCATCACCGCCAGCGTCGCGATCAGCGACACCGGAATCGCGATGGTCGGGATCAGCGTGGTGCGCCAGTTCTGCAGGAAGATGAAGACCACCAGCACCACCAGGATCAGCGCTTCGACCAGCGTGATGATGACGTCGCGCTTTGCGGCAGAAACGAAGCGCGTGGTGTCGTAATGCATCGCATAGGCGATGCCCTTGGGGAACCGCTTGGACAGTTCCTCCATCTTGTCCTTGACGTGCTGCTGCAGGTCGAGCGCATTCGAGCCGGGCATCTGGAACACGCCGAGCACCACGGTCGGGTCGTTACCGAACACGCCGGTCGAGGTGTATTGCAAGGCGCCAAGCTCGACGCGGGCGACATCGCGCACCCGCACCACGGCGCCGGTCGTGGGATCGGAGCGGACGATGATGTCCTTGAACTGTTCGGGATCGGAGAGACGGCCGGTGGCGTTGACCTGCATCTCGAACGGCGTGCCCGGCGGCGCCGGCGATTCGCCGATCTTGCCGGCGGCGACCTGGATGTTCTGTTCGGCGACCGCCTGCTGCACGTCGACGGCGGTGATGCCAAGCTTGGCGAGCTTGTCCGGATCGAGCCAGAGCCGCATCGAGTAGCGCCGCTCGCCGAAGATCTGCACGTCGCCGACGCCCGGCACGCGTTTCAAGGGGTCGACCACCTGCAGATAAGCGTAATTGCTGAGCGTGACCGGATCGACCGAGCGGTCCGGCGAGGTCAGGTTCACGATCAGCACGAAATTCGGATTCTGCTTCTTGATGATGACGCCGGCCTGGTTGACGATCGCCGGCAGCGCCGCCGAGGCCTGCGCCACGCGGTTCTGCACGTCCACTGCGGCAATGGCGAGCGGATAGCCGACATCGAAGGTGATGGTGATGGTGGACGAGCCGTCATTGGAACTGGAGGACGACATATACGTCATCCCCTGCACGCCGTTGATCTGCTGCTCGAGCGGCGTGGTGACGGTATCGGCGACCACCTGCGCGCTGGCGCCGGGATAGGTCGCGCTGACCACGACCTGTGGCGGCGTGATATCGGGGAATTGCGAAACCGGCAGCAGGAAGTAACAAATCGCGCCGGCCAGCACCATGATCACGGCGATGGAAGAGGCAAAGATCGGACGGTGAATGAAGAAACCAACCATGAGAGCTTCCGACCTTGACGTTCCAAGCTTGACGCTGAATGCGCAGCGATGTTACCTATCGGTAACAACGCATGTTACCGATCGGTAACATTGAGGTCAAGTAGTGGTGCGATGAAAAGCCCCGATGGGACGTGAAACGCCGAGTGTCGCCGGCATCCGGCCGCGCGAGCGCATCATTGCCGCCGCACGTGAGCTGTTTCATCGGCATGGCATTCGCGGGGTCGGCGTCGACACCATCGCCGATGCGGCCGGCACCAACAAGATGACGCTCTACCGGCATTTCGGCTCCAAGGACGATCTGATTCTCGCCTATGTGAAGACCATCGCCGCCGAGGGCGAGGTGATGTGGCAGGAGATCGCGCGCGATCACCCCGCCGATCCGCAAGCCCAGCTCGAAGACTGGCTGGCGCGTGCGGAAGGATGTGTCAGCGAGGATGGACGCGGCTGCGATCTCGCCAACGCCGCGGTCGAATTGACCGAGGCCGATCATCCGGCCCGGCGGCTGATCGAGCAGTTAAAGACCGACCACCGCAATCGCCTGGCCGCGCTGTGCCATGCCGCCGGCGTCGCGCAATCCGAAGAGCTTGCCGATGCGCTGACGCTGCTGCTCGAAGGCGCCCGCGTCTGCCGCATGACCGCCGGCCGCAAGGGGCCGAGCGCCGAATTCATGCATACCGCGCGCAGCATCATCCAGTCGTTCAAGGCCAAGCCGAAGGCGAAACGGAAATAGTGGGGCTCAGAAAAGCCGTTGGCGTTGAGAAAGCGCATCCCGTTCAGCGGCTTTTTTGATTTCTTCACCCCTGCCGCTTGCAGGCGGGAAACTCTTCCCGCTCAAAAACCGTGAACCTCATCCGCCGATCAAGCTGCAAAACCGGCTGCGCCCGTCATTGCGAGGCGCGAAAGCGACGAAGCAATCCATCAGACTCCATCCGGCGGAGAAGGTCTTGGATTGCTTCGCTTACGCTCGCATGACGCCGGAGGTTTGGCGCACGTCCCTTCGATTCGTTGAGATCGGCTACCGCCAAATCAATAGCAGCGCGTGACGTTGATGGTGCTCTCCTTGCCGTCGCGTCCCGGAACGGTCACGGCTTCGCTGGAGCAGCTTGGCGCATAGGCTCGATCGGAAGGTGCGACGGCCGGCGGGCAGCGATGGACCCAGTCCCAGGGAATATCCAGAGTGCAGGTGGTGCGGATCTCCGTCGATCCCGGTGCCGAGAGGTCGGGCTCCGGCTCGCCAACCGGTCCATAGGAATAGTCGCCCCAGCCCGGCCAGAAACCATCGATGCCATTTCCGCGGTGATGCCTCGGCGCATGGGCAACCGGCGGGCGGGTCGAATGTGGATGCATCGGCTGTGAATGGATCGGCGCGAAAGTGGCATGCGCCGTTGCGCCGGATCTGGCGAATGCCGCGTTCGCCACGAGCAGAAGCATGACTGCGCCGATGGAGGCGACAAACGCCCCGGATACGCGATACATCATGGCACGTCCTTCGTTTGGTTGATGAGCTGCCGGCTAAGGGCCCAATTCTAACATTCGCATTCCGTCGCGGCAGGCCCTCTTGCGAAGGTTAGAACCAAAGGACCCGCCAGCAAATTCTGGATTCCAGTGGAGCCTTTGGATTTGACGTTCGCGTTACGAACTCGCGGCAAACCGGGTAGCGAACGTCAAATCCGCTCCATCAGGCTAGGCTGGTCCAAGGGCGCCGGCAAACCGATACTTAACTGACAGTTAAGACGTAATATTAACGGGATATCGGAAGCGTTTTCGAGCGAAAGCCTGCCCGGACCTGAGTGGGGGTGGAGGCCGGTTCGCGCGAAGAAAACGCGTCAAAACAAAAAGCTGATGCAGCGGTCAGGGCGTTGGCGAGGTCGCCTCCATCGGCCCGCTTGGTCCGGTCACGACGACCGTCGCGGTCATGCCGGCGCTCAAGGTGAAACCGTCGGGCACGTGATCGATCGCGATTCGCACCGGGATGCGCTGCGCCAGCCGCACCCAGTTGAAGGTTGGATTGACATTGGCGATCAGGTCGCTCGCAAGCGCATTGTCGCGGTCGGTGATCGCATGCGCAACGCTCTGCACATGGCCCTGCAGCTCGGTGCCGGTCCCGAGCAGGCGGATGGAAACGCGATCGCCGATCTTGATGCGCTGCAGCTTGGTTTCCTCGAAATAGCCGGCAACGTAAAAGGAATCGCTGTCGACCACGGCCATCATCGCATGGCCTGCGGTGGCGTAGTCGCCCTTGTCCAGCAGGAGATTGGTGACGTGGCCGTTGACCGGCGAGCGCACCTCGGTGCGCGCGAGGTTGAGCTTGGCCACGCTGACCGCCACGTTCGCCTGATCATACTCCGCCTGCGCCGCAAGCGCGGCGCTGCGCGCCTGCATCAACGCTTCGTCGGAAATCGCTACCGAGGTGAGCTTCTGCCGCCGCTCATATTCCTGCTGCCGCTGATCGCGCAGGCTCCTGGCGCCGGCCAGCGCCGCCTCGGCCTGGGACAGCGCCAGCTGGAACCTTGCCGGGTCGATCACGAACAGCACGTCGCCGACCTTGACCTCCTGGTTGTCGACCACCCGCAGATCGACCACCGCGCCGGAGACATCCGGCGTCACCATCACGACATTGGCGCGCACCCGCGCGTCGCGGGTCCACGGGCTGTTCTCGTAGACCTGCCAGAGGAACCAGCCGGCCACGCCGGCCGCGATCACGACCACGAGTGTAACCAGGACGCGGACAAAGCTGGAACGATCAGACATCCCTGTAAGAATCCAATTCGTGTCGTTAGAGCGTGGCGACCACGAGGCCGCTCAGCAGGATCACATAGAGCGCCGCGTTGAACAAAGGCGGGTGCGCGACGAAGCGATAGAAATTGAGGCGCATCAGCGCATAGCGCAGCACGACCCATATCAGCGCCGCGACCACCGCATAGCCCAGCATAGGCGCAAACAGGACGCCGCCGATATTGATTTCCTTGATCACGCCGTCACCGCTACCACTCTGTCCGCCGTGCCAAAGTCCCACGGCTCACCGAAAAACTGCGAATGCTGGCGCATGGTCATGCCGATCGCGAAGATCGATTCGGCCGCCCGCACGGTCGGGGCGCTTTCGTCCAGAGCGAGCAGTTGCTGGCTGATCTGATCCAGCACATCCGACGGCACCGGCACGTTGCGACGGCGCGCGATTTCCGCGAAATGGCTCGCCAACGACGTCAGCCCGTTCTGGATAGGCGCAGACGCCGCCGATGGCAACTCCGGCAGCCAGTTGCGAAGCGCAATGGCATTGAGGCCGATCCGTAAGCTGGCAAGACCGCCCTGAATGATGGCGCGGTCTTCCGCGAGCATCGGATCGAGCCGGGCGAACAGGGCGTTGATCCGGTCGAACATCCGGCTTTCGAACGCGGCGCGGTCGAGGTAATCCGCCTGGCAGACATTGGCCAGATCGCGGAACAGGCCGCGCAACAGGCGCTCGACCGCACGCCGGGTACCGTGCGGCCGCAGCAAATGAAGCGCGACGACTCCCATGCCGATGCCGACGATATAGCCGAGCGCGTTGTTGATGAACGCCTCGAAATCATAGACCATCCGGTTCGTGATCGCCATCAGCCCGCCGCCGGTGAAGATCATCGGCATCACCACCTGAACGGTAGCCGGCTTGGCGAGCAGCAGGCCGCAGAACAGGTAAAATGGCGCGAGCGCCGCCACCAGTGGAACAAAACCCGTCAGCGGCGGAAAAATCGCAAACAGATAGCCGGCGGCGACCAGCGTTCCAAGCAGGCTCATGCGCAGGAAATTGATCGAGACCACGCCGGGATCGTCGCGGCCCCCGGTGATCGCGCAGATGATCGCGGTAAAGGTCACCGCGGTCGGCCCGCTCGGCCATGCCGACAGGATCCAGAACGCGCTGGCGACGATCACGGCGATGACGGTCACCGCGCCGTCGATCAGGGCGGCGGCAAGATCGCGATAGGGCTGGAACGCCGGAGCGGCCAGATTGTCCGGCGGACGCGTGCCGCTGATGACATGGGCCCGCAGCCAGACCGAATCGCGCCAGAGATCGATGACGTCGGTGAGGCGGAGCAGGATGCTGCGGACCAGAAACGCAACGCGGTCGCGCCGCAACTCCTCAGCCCCTGGAACGCGTGCGGCGATTTCGGCCCGCAGCGCCGCCTCGCTGGCGCTCTCGGCGCCGGCGTCATCGGGAGTGCTGGCGCCCGCCGTGTCAGCCATGTGCACGGCAGCGCGCTCCAGCAACAGACGGAGTTCGGCTGCGATCGCCGGGCGCTCCCGCGTCAGCACGGCGAAGCGGTCATACACCGACATCAGCATCGCCAGCAGCGAGAGCAGCTTGCCCTCGATCTGGCGGATCGCCGGATCGAACACCTTCAGCGGCGGCGTGTCGAACATCGCAAACAGGCGAAGCCGGTCGAGCGACACCACGGCGCCGAGAATGCGGCGCCGGTCGATCAGGCCCTGGGCTTCGCTCTGCTGCCCGCGCAAGGCATCGCCGGCCCAGCGCGCCATGGTCGGCAGCACGTCCTGCAGCGCCTTGCGCAAGGCATCACCCGCGCGCTGGGGAAAGACGAGATGATGCACCAGCGTCGCGCAAACGATGCCGAGCGTGATTTCGAGGCAGCGGGCCACCGCGATGTCGAATGCCGATTCCGGTTGCAGCGCCACCGCAAGCCCGATGATCGCCGCCGAGTAGCCGGAGAGCATGCCGAGATAGGCTTGCGGCGCATCGCGCAAGTAGACCGTGACCGCCGTCCCCAGCCCCATCCACAACGCCAGCGCCAGGCAGAACAGCTCGCGGCTGTCGGAAAACAGCGCGATGAAAACCAGCGATGCAGCGGCGCCGATCATGGTGCCGACCACGCGATAGATCGATTTCGACAGCACCATGCCGGCGAGCGGCTGCGACACTACATAGACCGTGGTGACCGCCCACATCGGCTCCGAAAGGTCGAGCCGGAACGCGACGTACAGCGCCAGCATCGCCGCAGCGAAGCTCTTGAGCGAGAAGACGACCTCGCGCCAGGTCAGCGTTCGCAATGCTTCAATCATGGCCGGGTGCAGTCGCAACAAGGAGACGCGGCAAATCTAAACGCCGGCCTCGTTTGCTTACAACGCCGAACTTCGTGACCGGTGCTGAAAAGCATGGACGCCGCATCAGCAATGCGCTCAGCTCCTTGCAGCGCTGCGATGCATCGGTTTGACAAGTATCGGAAATGGGTTATTGCTCCGACCTCCTGGTCGCCTGAGCGTTGGCCAAGCGCCCCCTGAGGAGTCACGCGATTCCCTGCGGAATCTCGCGACGATTGTCCCGGATTAATACTGGTTGCCGGCGCATCGGAGCATGCTTTCAGAAGCAGACGAGGCATGCAGAATTTCCAAGCGGGCCAAAGACGACAAGCGAGCTTAAGACTAAAAGGCATCCTGTTCCTGCTGGTCACGGCTTTCGGCTGGGGCTCGAATTGGACGGCAATCAAGATATTGCTGCGCGAATGGCCGCCGTTGTTTTCGCGCGGCGTTGCCGGCGTGATCGCCGCCTGCATCCTGCTGCCGATCGCGCTGAGATACGGAGAGAAGTTGAGCTTTCCGCGCTCGGCGCTGCCACGCCTGCTGTTCTCGTCATTTACGAATGTCTTCGCGTGGATGGGATTTTCGACGCTGGCGATGAAGTCGCTGAATGTCAGCGAAGCCGCGATCCTGGTTTACACCATGCCGATCTGGGCGATCATGTTGGCCTGGCCGATTCTTGGCGCACGGCCCAATCAACGGGGCATTGCGGCCGTCGTGCTCGGCTTCATCGGCGTTGCCGTGCTTCTCGGCGGCTCGACCTTCTCGGCCGGATCGGGCGAGATCACCGGCATCATGTTGTCGCTGGCGGCGGCGATCCTGTTCGCGCTGGGGTCGATCCTGAACCGCACGCCGCTGCCGATACCGCCGCTCGCCGCCGTGATGTGGCAGGTGGGTCTCGGCTGCGTGCCAATGGTGATTCTCGGCCTGCTCTGGGAGCATCCCAAATTCGAGGCGCTGACGGCAGGCGGCTTCGCCGTGCTGATCTACATGGCGCTGGTATCGATGTGCATCTGCTATCTTTCGTGGTTCGCCACGCTGCGCTACCTGCCGGCGCAAACGGCATCGACCGGCATGCTGCTGGTGCCGGTGGTCGGCATCGTTTCGGCTGCGCTTCTGCTCGGTGAGCCCTTGGGCTGGAAGGAAGTGCTGAGCACGGCAATTACATTGTCAGGCGTAACGCTGGCGCTCCGACAAAATTAATGGGCCACCATTTGCGGCGCACGGCATCATGCAAAAGCGGCGCCGGATTGCTCCGGCGCCGCTTGATGATTGTCGGTCTACGCCTTGGCCTGCCGCCAAGCGCTTCCGCGGAGTTTAGGCAGCGAGATCGAACCGATCGGCGTTCATCACCTTGGTCCACGCCGCCACGAAGTCCTTGACGAACTTCTCCTTGGAGTCGGCGGCGGCATAGACTTCCGCAAACGCGCGAAGCTGCGAGTGCGAACCGAAGATCAGGTCGACCCGGGTGCCGGTCCATTTGACCGCGTTGGTCTTGCGGTCGCGGCCCTCATAGACGCCTTCGCCGACATGGCTCCACTGCGTATGCATGTCGAGCAGGTTGAGGAAGAAGTCGTTGGTCAGCGTCTCCGGCTTGCCGGTGAAGACGCCGTGCTTGGATTTGCCGGCATTGGCACCGAGCACGCGCAGTCCGCCGACCAGAGCCGTCATCTCCGGCCCGGTGAGCCGCAGCAATTGGGCGCGGTCCACCAGGGCTTCCTCCGGCATCATGAACTGATGCTTGCTGCTGATATAGTTGCGGAAGCCGTCGGCTCGCGGCTCAAGCGGCGCAAACGAGGCCGCATCGGTCTGGTCCTGAGATGCATCCATGCGGCCGGGCGTGAACGGGACCTTGACGTCGGTGCCGCCGTCCTTTGCGGCCTTCTCGACCGCCGCAGAGCCGGCGAGAACGATCAGATCGGCGAGCGAGATCTTCTTGCCGCCCTTCTGAGCGCCGTTGAACTCCTTCTGGATCGCTTCGAGCTTGCCGAGCACCTTGCCGAGTTGCGCCGGCTGGTTGACCTCCCAGTCCTTCTGCGGGCTGAGGCGAATGCGGGCGCCGTTGGCACCGCCGCGCTTGTCGGAGCCGCGGAAAGTCGAGGCCGAGGCCCAGGCGGTCGAGACCAGCTCGGACACCGACAGGCCGGAGCCGAGGATTTTCGACTTCAGCGCGGCAATGTCCTGCTCGGAGACCAGTTCGTGATCGACGGCCGGAATCGGGTCCTGCCAGATCAGCGTCTCCTTCGGCACCAGCGGACCGAGATAGCGCGCAATCGGACCCATGTCGCGATGCGTAAGCTTGAACCAGGCGCGGGCAAAGGCGTCCGCGAACTGGTCGGGATGCTCGTAGAAGCGGCGCGAGATCTTCTCGTAAGCCGGATCGAAGCGCAGCGAAAGGTCGGTGGTCAGCATGGTCGGCACGCGCTTCTTCGACTTGTCGAAGGGGTCCGGAACGCTCGCTTCCGCTCCCTTGGCCTGCCATTGCTGCGCGCCCGCCGGGCTCTTGGTCAGCTCCCATTCATATTTGAACAGGTTGTCGAAGAAGTGATTGCTCCACTTGGTCGGGGTCTGCGACCAGATCACTTCCGGCCCGCCGGTGATCGCATCGGCGCCGACGCCGGTGCCGTATTTGCTCTTCCAACCGAGGCCCTGATCCTCGATGGCGCCGGCTTCCGGCTCCGGCCCGATGAAGGACGGATCACCCGCGCCATGGGTCTTGCCAAAGGTGTGGCCGCCGGCGATCAGCGCGACGGTCTCCTCGTCGTTCATCGCCATGCGGAAGAAGGTCTCGCGGATGTCCTTGGCCGCCGCGACCGGGTCGGGATTGCCGTTCGGCCCTTCCGGATTGACATAGATCAGGCCCATCTGCACCGCGCCGAGCGGTTCGGAAAGCTGGCGCTCGCCGCTATAGCGCTCATCACCGAGCCAGGTGCCTTCAGGGCCCCAGTATAGCTCTTCCGGCTCCCAGACATCGGCGCGGCCGCCCGCGAATCCGAACGTCTTGAAGCCCATCGATTCCAGCGCGACGTTGCCGGCGAGAACCATCAGGTCGGCCCAGGAGATCTTGCGGCCATATTTCTGCTTGATCGGCCAGAGCAGCCGGCGCGCCTTGTCGAGGTTGGCGTTATCGGGCCAGCTGTTGAGCGGTGCGAAGCGCTGCTGGCCGGCTCCGGCGCCGCCGCGGCCGTCGGTGATGCGATAGGTGCCGGCGCTGTGCCAGGCCATGCGGATCAGGAGGCCGCCATAATGGCCGAAATCGGCCGGCCACCATTCCTGCGAGTCCGTCATCAAGGCATGCAGGTCCTTGATCACCGCGTTCAGGTCGAGGCTTTTGAACTCCTTGGCATAATCGAAATCCTTGCCCATCGGATCCGACAGGTTGGAATTGCGATGCAGCATCTGGATGTCGAGCGTATTGGGCCACCAGTCACGATTGGTCCGTGCGCGTGGGCTGGCCGTGAATGGGCACTTGCCCGAGCCTTCGTCGGTCTTGGCGTCCATGTTTCTTCTCCCGGTCGAGTTTGGAATTTGGAATGTGCTGGAAGCCTTCCAAGAGCGACTCTAAGCGACCCATTTCATCAGGTAAAATTGACTTTAATGATCGCTGCGATAGGATTTTCTGATGATAAACGTGACACTGCGGCAACTGCGCTATTTCGATGCGCTGGCCCGGCATGGCCATTTCGGGCGCGCCGCTGAAGCCTGCGCGATCTCGCAGCCGGCGATGTCGATGCAGATCAAGGAGCTCGAGGAAGAGCTCGGCGGCATTCTGCTCGAACGCAATGCGCGGCAGGTGGTACTGACGAAATTCGGCGAGGAATTGGCCCAGCGCGTCCGCGACATCCTGCGCTCGGTCGATGAGCTCGGCGACTTCGCCCGCGCCTCGCGCGACCGGCTGGTCGGCCATCTGCGGATCGGCATGATTCCGACCATCGCGCCCTATCTGCTGCCCAAGGTGATCGACAATCTGGCGCGCATGCATCCCGAACTCGACATCCACGTCCGCGAGACGGTGACGCCGAAACTGATCCAGGAGCTCGCCGAAGGCCGGCTCGACACCGCGATCGTGGCGCTGCCGGTGTCGGAGCCGTCGCTGACCGAGGTCGCGCTGTTTAAGGAGAACTTCCTGCTGGTCCGGCCGGGCGCGGACGAAGGCACGCCGGTGCCGAGCAGCGAAATGCTGCGCGAGATGCGGCTGCTCCTGCTCGAAGAGGGACACTGCTTCCGCGAGCAGGCGCTGTCGTTCTGCAACATGCAGTCGCCGCCGCGGGAAGTGCTGGAAGCAAGTTCGCTGTCGACGCTGGTGCAAATGGTCGGCGCCGGCATCGGCGTCACCTTGATTCCGGAGATGGCGGTCGCGGTGGAGACGCGCTCGGCGCCGGTCTCGGTCGCGCGCTTCAAGAACCCGCAGCCGTCGCGGACCATCGGCATGGTCTGGCGCAAGACCAGCCCGCTGGCGCGGCAGCTGTTGCAGATTTCCGAGCTGGTCGCATTCTCCGCCGACGCCCTTCGCGAGCCGAAGCGGCGCGCCGGCGCCGAATATGCTTCGGCAGGCGGCGCATCGCGGTCGAAGCGCAAATAAAGGCTCCCGCGCCGTTTCTGGCCATCCGGCATCAGCCATGCTATCGCCTCGTCACATGGATCCGCTCAAAACCTTGTCTCGCTCATGAATCGCGGACTGACCCGTTCACAACTGCTTGAACGTGCAGCTTTGGCGCTGCAGATGCGGCGGTTCTCCGAGGCCGAACAACTTGCAGGCGACGTGCTGAAGGCGAGCCGGACCGACGCCGCCGCGGTATCGATCCTGGCGCAGGCGCTGCTGGCGCAGAACCGGGCTGAGGAAGCGATTGCGCCGCTGGAGCGGATGCTGCGCCGCGACGGCGGTCCCGGTGTTGAAACCCTGCTTGCTGCGGCACTGGGCGGCGCCCGGCGCCGCCGCGAGGCGATCGAACTGTTGCGCAAGACCACCGCACGGCGTCCGCCGTTCCTGCCGGCCTTCCAGGAGCTGGCCGGACAGCTTGCCAGGGATGGGCAGTTGGGCGAGGCCATCTCCGTCATTGAAAGCGCGCTTGCGCTGGCGCCGCAA
>DASZTN010000030.1:0-40271 GCA_035547995.1 Bradyrhizobium sp.
ATTTCCGATCATGCTGCGTTATTTTTTCGTGGACAGAAACGACTTTACCGCATCGGCGGTGACGTCGGCACGCTCAGCATGGGGCAGATGGCCCGCATCCTGGATGATCGTAACCTTGGCGTCCGGGATATGTTTCTTCCAGATCTCAGCGGTCGACGCAGATAGCACCTGGTCGTGAGCGCCCCACACAATGTGAGTCGGCTTGTGAATGCGGCTCAGCCAGCGCGACAGATCCGGATTATGAAGATGTGGCTTAGCGCCCAGCCTCGTGACCGTCGTCTGGTTTTTCATCTGGCTGGCGACCTGCTCCAACGAGGGCGGCTGCGACAGCATCCGCTCCGCAATCGCCGGATTATGAAACAGCTTCCGGATGCTGTCTTGATAGCTCCAGCGGAAGATATCGGGTGACGGCTCGGAAGGTTTCAGCCCCGCTGGCCCGATGAGTGTCAGACTCTCAAGTCGGCTCGCATCCCTGGAAGCAAGCTCCGCGGCGATCCATCCGCCGAACGAATTTCCGATCAAATGGACGCCCTCGAGTTTTTCGGCTTCTAGAAAATCGAGATAGAAGAGCGCCAGGTCGGAGACGGAATTCAACCATGCAGGATTGTCCGACTGGCCAAATCCGGGATGCTCAGGCACGCGCAGATCGTAACTCTCGGACAGGGCCTGGAAGAAAGGCGTCCAGACGCTCAGCCCGGCCGCACCGTGCAGGAAGACGATTGGCTGCCCCGCGCCGCCGCTAAACATTCTGATCTTTGTGCCGCCAATTACCGGGTGACTCGTCGTATTCGCCATGGGTCCTCCTGCAGTGTTGCTCCCTGGCGGCCAAAATAAGCGCTCGGGTGCGCAGCACATCTAGGATTTAATGATCGACCCATCACGAATCGTGATTGGACGCGCTCACTGCCAAGCGCCATCAGATGATGACAGAACATAAGAAAGGTGGAGGACCCAGGTGGCTTTCAACCAACAACCCATGGCCATCGTCACCGGCGGCGGAACGGGCCTCGGTCATGCCGTCTCGGCACGCCTGGCGAGAGACGGCTACAAGGTGCTCGCTCTGGGGCTGGACCGCGAGGACAATTTGCCGGATGGCGTCGATTTTCGTCGCTTCGACGTTACCGACGATCGAGCCGTCGACGCGCTATCCGAAGAATTTGCCGAATTGGACGCCCTTGTGAATGCGGCGGGCGTCATTCTACATGACAATGCCGAATTCGGCCGCGACGGCTTCCGCAAGGTGATGGATATCAACCTTGGCGGCACCCAGCGGCTGACATATGCGCTCAAACCGGCCCTTTCGAAACGGAAGGGTGCCGTCGTCAATTTCGCCTCGCTGTGGTCGGTGTTCGGCTCGGCGCGTAATCCCGCTTATTCCGCCAGCAAGGGCGCCGTGCTGCAGCTCACGAAGGCTTTGGCTGTCGCCTGGGCCGCCGAAGGCATCCGCGTAAATGCGGTGGCACCAGGCTGGATGGTCACTCGCATGACGGTCGCGGCACGGAGCATTCCCGAGCGCCACGAAGCCATCACCCCGCGCATTCCGATGGGTCGCTGGGGGCAGCCCGAAGAGATTGCTGACGTGGTGGCGTTCTTGCTTTCAAACCAGTCGCGATACGTAACCGGCGCGATGATCCCGGTTGACGGCGGCTATAGCGCGGCGTGACGCCGTCGAATGGAAATAATGCGGCTGAGCGTGATGGCTAGAGCTGCAGGGCGTCGGCGGACGCGCGAGCGATACCGTGGCTTGATGCAAGGTGTTTCACCCGTTGCAGTTGTTTCTGCACTTCATCGACAAAGCGATAGGCCAGCGAACTCAACGGTCGCCTCTGATCGTAGACCAGATAGATGTCGAACGGAATAATCGGATTGACGACCGGATAGACATGCAAGCCATCATAGACCCGGCCTGCGATAGACACGAAGGGAGACAGGAGCGCCCAATCGGACGACATCGTGAATTCAAATCCACCAACGTTGCCGTCGATCTCCATCGTCTTGGCTGGCTTAATCAGACCGTTCACCATGCAATCGTGCACGAAATTCGCGAAACTGTTGTTGGCCGAGGGCAAGATGAGTTTCAAGCCGTCCATCTGGCTCAGGTCGCACGGCGTAAAGCTGGGACCGTTCAAGGGTTGCGCCGACAGCAAAACGACAGCGTCGCTGAAAATTAGTCGCTGCATGAAGCCCGAATATGATGCCGGATAGGTACCGAAAGCGAAATCGACGCGCCCGCTATGAACCAGCTCATTGACCGTTCCGGTATATGCTTCGACGATGGAGATGTCGGCGTTGGGGTACGAGTCGAGAAATTCCGTCAAGGCAGGCGCCAAGATGCCGCGGCTGATCGCCGGCGGCAATCCGACCCGAACAGGGCCTGTGGAATCATCCTCGGTCCGGCACTCGCGAAGGGCTTCTTTCGCCACCGCGATTTCGCGGGTGATGGAAAGACAGACCTGGTAGAGCCGCGTGCCTGCCACAGTAGGTTTCACGCCGTTAGCCGTACGCTCGAACAGCCGGACGGAAAACTCTTCTTCCAGACGCCGAATCTGCATGCTGAGTGCGGGCTGCACGACATTCGCCTTGCGGGCTGCGGCGCTGAAACTGCCTTCCTCGTAGACCCAGGTGAAATAGGAAATTTGTTTGAGATCCAACGGTGAACCTTTCCAACGAAGCTCGGCGAGGGCATTGCCAGGCCACGCCAAGGCTGCGCAGCCAAACAAATTCCGTCACGGCAGCCTGCCGAACTTCAGCCACGATAACGCATGGCGATTTCCGCAATCAAGGAAGCTGCGCGCCGGCTCATCGAAAATGCGGTCGCTCGCTCTTTTGCAGCGCAACAACAATGTCCATCGATGTGCAGGCCACCTACACCTACACCTGCCTTAAGGAGAACTCTATGAACGCAGCAGGATTATTTGACCTCACCGGAAAGACGGCATTTGTCACCGGCGCAGGTAGCGGTCTCGGCTTCGCGATGGCGGAAGGCTTCGCGGAGAATCATGCGCGCGTCGTGCTGGCCGAGATCGATCGCGCCCGCTTCGATCGCGCCGTTCAAGAATTGAAGGGGCGCGGATTTGAATGCAGCGGCCAAATTGTCGATGCGGCGGATCCCGCCCAGATCGAACAGGCTATTGATCGCACCTCGGCGGAATTCGGCTCGCTCGACATCGTGGTCGCGAATGCCGGCATATCTGCCGGCCCCGGCCCGATGACGGAGATCGGCACGATCGAAAACGTGTCCAGGGAACGCTGGCGCCAAGTGTTGGACATCAATCTCTCGGGAGTTTTTGCAACCATTCAAGCCGCAGCGCGCCATATGAAGCCGCAGCGCTCGGGCCGCATCATCGTCACCGCATCAACGGCCGGTCTTCGTGGCGACCCGATGGTTGGCTACGCCTATTCGGCGACCAAAGCCGCGATCGTCAATCTCGTCCGACAGGCGGCGATGGACCTTGCGCGGTTCAACGTCCATATCAACGCCATCGCTCCCGGCCCGTTCCGGACGAGCATTGGCGGCGGCCGTATGCAGGAAGCCGGGACGGAAAGCGCGTTCGCCGAAACCTTGCCTTTGGGGCGTATCGGTCGCCCCGAAGAGATCAAAGGAGCAGCGTTGCTTTTGGCGTCGCAAGCCTCGAGCTTCATGACCGGCGCCATCATTCCTGTCGATGGCGGCGCCTTGAGTTGGTAAGCTAAGCCATTCTTGAAGGTTGTTCTTCGAGAACAACCCGTTGATCGGAGGAAGGCGCGCCGCCAGGAGATCCATCAACTGCCGACCGCCGGACCGAAGTCGGCGATCTGTTGCTTGGAAGAATGCCCATCGAATCGCTGGTCTCATGGAGAATTCGGATTCCTCCAATGCGGGCGCGCCTTCAATTGACAGCGGCGAATCCGAGCGAAGCCCGCACCGCCGGCTCGATGCGTGATGGCGTCCAAGGCGGATCGAACGTCATCACCACGTCGACGGAATCGACGCCGCCCACGCCCGCGGCACTGTTCTCCACGCCTTCCCTGAGGAAGCGCGTCGCGGGGCATCCTGGCGTGGTCGCGGTCATTGTGATGCGGACGGCGCCATCCGCAATCGAGATGTCGTAGATGAAACCAAGATCGACGATATTTTCACCAAGCTCCGGATCAATCACAACTCGCAGCGCGTTACGGATCCGGTCGACGAGCTCGCCCGTCATGACGGCGCCCTGACGGTCAATTCATAGACGGTCCCGTCCGGCGTGAATCCGCCAAGATAATGAAAGCCGCGCTTTTCGAGCTGGGGAAACAGAAAGACCGGCTCACGACGCAGCAGCGCGGAAAGCGTCTCGCCGGGTCCCAGCTCCTCGGCGGCCGCGAGGATCCGGACCATGGGCTCCGGGGGGTCGAGGTCGCGATTATCGAGTTCGACCGCGGGCTTCGGCCAACCGTCGAAGCCCGAGCCGGCCGCGCTCGGCGCCTGCTCCAGCTTCGCTTCGGCCGGCGTGAACAGGATCTCCCATTCACCGCCGTCGAGCGCCTGCTCGGAATGCGCAAATCCCTTGTCCGCCATGACGGCGAACAGCGGCACAGGCTTGAAAGTGGCGTAGAGACGCAGTCCCTGCCCCGGCTCGAGGCCAGCGAGGGCTGCCATGATGATCGAGAACGGTTCTCCGCCTGAGCGCAGGATCGGACGGACGTCCACATCGAGATATTCGGTCATACTTCTTCCCTTCGTCGATCTGTCAGTGCTGCGAACAGCAGGTGAGGCGCGATGGCGCCGCGCGGTAGCCGCAGCGGGCTTGTGACATCCGCAAGCCGCCGGGTCCGGACTACCTCACGGACGACGCCGGCGACTCCCATCGCCATCGCCATCGCCGCGAGCCGGAAGGCGAAAGGCTGACCGGCCAGCAGCATCAGCGTTCCGGACCAGACAGCCACGTAATAGACGACAAACCACTTGGTCGCCCTGCGCTCCGTTACGAGATCCTGAACGCGAGGCGTGGCAGTCCGCCCCATCACCGGACCATAGGTTTCGAGCCAGGTCAGGAACGCCACGATCTTGTAGAGCTTTGCCAAAACCAAGCCTGACAGCCAGCCAAAGATGGCGAGAAAAGCGAAAGCGCCGACATGCGTGGGGAAGGCGCCCAGCAGGACGAGCGTAATGCCCAGAAGCGCGGTCGCCGCAAGGCTTGCGAAAGATAGCGTTGCCATCCGGATGTTGAGCTCGAGCTGCCGCCGTTTGCGAGCGCGGAAGATGGCCGCAACGTCGCGTCCATATAGAGCCACGCACATCAGGCCGAGAACGGCGGCGGCCGATAGCGCTGCGTTCAAGCCGGAACCGAGCGCGATCGCGAGACTACCGCCAGCGACCGTCACCGCGATGGCGAGCGCGCCGCCAGCCAATGTCACGCGGCTCTTGCGGTCGTCGACGTCAGCGGCGAGCATGAACATGGACAACAGCCGATAGCTGACGCCCATGGCCGTCAAGGTCAGCCAGCCGCCAAGACCGGCGATGGCGTGCAGCGGGACGCCGGAAGCCAATATATTTTCACCGATCGATCCCGCCCAGCCGGCGAGCGCAAAGGCGAAGACTGCGCCGAAGCCGATCGTGACGCAAAGCGAGGCGAGCCCGACGAGGACGAAGCGGCCCGGTCCCGTCGGCCGTAACCATGCCGTCAGTCCTAAATCGAGGATGATCAAGCCGAAGCCGGCGACAAGCAGGACCGCTCCGAGTGGAAGCAAGCAGAGCCAGCCTGGCAGGCGACCTCCCAAACCGAGGAAACCTGCCAGCAGCGAGACGAGACCGGCGGTCAACAATGCCAAAGCAGGCAGCGCCCATTTCTCCGCAAACAGCGGCTTTGCGACCAGTACCGGCACGAACTGAAACAGCGCACCGCACATCGCAAGGCTAAGCCAGCCGATGCAGACCATGTGTATCAGGACCAGCGTGTCGGGAGATGCAAGATCGGTCGCGGGATAGCCGATGCCCGCGACCATGAGCGCC
This sequence comes from Bradyrhizobium sp., assembly GCA_035547995.1. Taxonomy (GTDB): domain Bacteria; phylum Pseudomonadota; class Alphaproteobacteria; order Rhizobiales; family Xanthobacteraceae; genus Bradyrhizobium. The sequence goes on from DASZTN010000030.1 coordinate 5,972, forward strand.
AGCGCGGCCAACAACCAGGCGAGCGCCAGCGCGAAATAACTCATCGTCCATCGCGATATGCTGGCGCCAATCACCATGACCTCAGAACTTACGAGCGCGGCACAGCAGCGGAGCGTAGGCGAGCGCAAAGCCTAGAAACGCTGCCGCCCACGCCATGCCGGCAATCATCAGCAAGGGAATCGAATAGGTCGGATCAAGAGCCGCGCAGATGCGCGCCAGCGCGGCAACGACGATCGCGGCGTAGACGGCTTGAGTTGGGATGGATGCCGACAGCGCTTGCCCGGTATGGCCGAGCGAGGCGCGCGTCATCACGGCGATCGTCATCGAGCCGATCGCGCCGCCGGTCCAGGCGTGGATTCCAGCGGCCGGCGCCAGGATATCGAGGGAAGAAAGCGCGGCCAGAAAGAAGCCGACAGGCACGAAGGCGTAGGCCACGTGGAGGATAAGCACCAGTCTTTCGGATATGGTCCGGTCGCCCGCCCAGCGCGCCAGCCGCACAACGTGCAGCACTCCGGCAATGCCGAGTGCGTTGGCGGCCAGAGCGCCGGATGGAACGACCACCCAGGCGACCATCGCACAGACGCTGACGATCATCGTTATCGCATCGAAGCGGTTGAACGGGACCGGCAGCCGCCCTGGCTCTCGACGCGCGAGCCAGTTGCGCGTGAAGCTCGGAATAATCCGCCCGCCAATCACGCAGATCAGCGTAACGACGAGGGCAATGCCAGCACGTGTGGAATATTCGGCCAAGCCATGGAAATGGGACTCGACATGAAACGCGATATTGACGACCGCCAGCAGCGAAACGATGCCGACGACCTTCAGATTGTTCCACTTGCGCCCGGCAACGACTTCCCGCGCGGCTGCGGCCGCGAGAAGCAGCAGAAAGGCGGCGTCAATCACAAGCGCGAGTTGCCATCCGATAAATCCGGAGAATGTGACCGCCAATCTTCCCGCGAGCCACGTGGAGAACAGCACCGCCAGCGGAGTGCCCTGGATCGGAAGACGGCCGGTCCAGTTCGGAACGGCCGTCAGGAGAAAGCCCGCGATCACGGCGCCGATATAGCCGAACAGCATCTCGTGAACGTGCCAGTCGAGCGGCACGAACGTGGTCGGAAGCGGCACGTTTCCGGCGAACACCGCGAGCCACAGCGGAATCATGGCCCCCGCATAGATGGCGCCGAACAGAAAGAATGGTCGGAAACCATAGGAGAACAGCGCCGGTCCGCGGTAAGCCCGCATTTTCTGCATCGTCGCCATCAACGTCTTTCCCATTCAACCATAGCAATCGTAGGCGGCCACGACCGGCAGCTCTTTGTCGGAGCGCAAACTGAAAGTGCCGTTCGCTCGCTTGTTTGATCCCCAACAACGATCGCGCCGCTCGCGATCCTCATCCTTAAATACCTCATCAAGGAGGATGCCATGCGGATATTCGAAAGATTGCGGCGACGGGACCAAAGCGACAGCCACATTGAACGACAGCTTTTCGAGACCATCGCCGTCGATCTTCTCCGCCGCGTCGAGGAGGGAACCGCGGTGACGTCCCTGCCCGAGGGAAGCCTGCGTGCCGTTCCACAGAAGGAACGGCCCGGTAAGCTGGGCCTTTGCGGCTGAATACTACCTCGGGACGACAAAGGCCGTACCGATGTAGTTGCGCCTCGCGCCTCTAGCATCTCGGATGGATCAGGCGAGCCTGTTCCATCCGATTGGAAAGCTGGCAACGACAGATCGTCACTTGGCAGCGGTCTTGCTGGCCTCGAGCCTGTCGAAAAGCGCTCCGAACACCTGCTTCGCCTTGCCGACCTGTGGAACAGCCTTGGCCTGTTCCACATTGCCGGGCTCACCGACCACGATCATCGCGACCATCCCCATCGTATAGTGCGGCAGGCATTTCACGCCGTAGACGCCAGGCTGCTCGAATTTGACTACGGTGTCCTCGCTGTTCCTACCCGCAAAGGGCGTGGCGCCTTCGGGCAACATGCCTTTGATGGACTCCACATTGTGTCCCTTGTCGGCGGCAATGAACTTCACAGTATCGCCCGGCGCGATTTTCACGAAAGCGGGCTCGAACACCATCAGGCCGCCCTCCGTCCCCTTGTTCAAGAGCTTCACCTCGATCTCTGCCGCCCGGACGCCGCCGGTCAGGACAAAAAGCGCCGCAGCCGCGGCGACAATTGCAGTCTTTTTCATGCTTTTCACTTCCTGAAAACCTTAACTCCGGAGTTTTCCGGGTTTTCGTCAAATATGTCCGCTGCCGGCTCGAAAGATTGCGCCAGCGCAAACTCCCGATCGAATCCCGAGTTAGAAGCGTGCAAACTGCTGTCGATGTCGCGGATGTGCGGCATGTTGGAATGAGGATAGTGATGGCTGCAGTCGACCGTTCGCTGGTCGCGAAACTGCCGATGTTCGTCGGGCTTGCACCCGACGAGCAGGATGAGTTGCTGCGTGAAGCGCGGTCGGTCCGGTACCCCAAGGGAATTGCGGTCTTCGATCAAGGTGCGGAAGCCGACCGCTTCTTTCTCCTGCTCCATGGACACCTTCGAGTCGAGAAGACCACGCCGCAGGGGCAGCAGTCCGTCGTCCGCTACGTCTCCGCGGGCGAATTGTTCGGTGTGGCTCAGGTGATGAACCTGGCGCACTATCCAGCGACCGCGGTCGCAGCCGTCGACAGCATCGCCCTCGCCTGGCCGTCATCCTCCTGGCAACCCCTGATCATCAAATATCCAAGCTTCGTCTCGAGCGCGCTGCAGACTGTCGGCAGCCGTCTGCAGGATACGCAAGCCCGCGTCATGGAGATGTCGAACGAACAGGTCGAGCAGCGTGTCGCCCATGCGCTGCTGCGGCTCGCCAAACAGGCCGGGAAGAAAGTCGATGCCGGCGTCGAGATCGATTTCCCGATCAGCCGGCAGGACGTCGCCGAGATGACAGGCACCACGCTCCACACCGTCAGCCGCATTCTCAGCGCGTGGGAAGGTGAAGGGCTGGTCGAAGGCGGCCGGCAACGCATCGTCCTGCGCGATGCGCGACGGCTACACAGCCTGGCTGAAGGCGAGGAAGCCATTCAGGTACGCAAGCGCAGCCCTTAGGCGCCACCTTCAGGGTCGTAATTGCCGAGCTCACGAAGTTAGAGAGGGCGAGCGCATCGCGAACACACCACGTCACCAAGATCATATTTACGGCAAGTAGCGCTTGCGCGAGGTTCTTGACCTAAGAGTCTCTCATTCTCTTTGCTTCTGCGCAAACTTCCGATCTTTCGTCTCCTTCCAATCGACATCTTCCTTGTGCCAGACCAAAGAGTCTGGTGCTGGATGGCGCATGATGCATCCCATCGAATTAAGACCTATGAATCGATGGAGAGCATCATGCTCACGAGAAGGACTGCCTTGATGGGAGCCGCGGTCGCGGCGCTGATGATGGCCACGCCGGCAATGGCTGCCGCGGCGGCCGGCGACCTGAAACTGCCACGCGAGAAAATCGAGCTGGTCCCACCTCCTTTCGTGCACGCCCACGAACAGGCAACCAAGGCCGGACCGAAGATTATCGAGTTCAAGCTGACGGTGCAGGAGAAGGAAGTCGTCATCGACGATGTCGGCACCAAGATGTGGGCGATGACCTACAACGGCTCGATGCCCGGCCCGATGATGGTCGTTCACGAGGGAGACTATGTGGAGCTGACTCTGGTCAATCCAGAGACCAACAGCATGCCGCACAATATCGACCTGCATGCCGCAACCGGCGGATTGGGCGGCGGTGCCCTGACCAAGGTCAATCCCGGCGAACAGGCCGTGCTGCGATGGAAGGCAACGCGTCCGGGCGTCTTCATCTATCACTGCGCTCCGGAAGGCATGATCCCCTGGCACGTAGTCTCCGGGATGCACGGCGCCGTGATGGTGCTGCCGCGGGATGGACTGAAGGACGGAGACGGCAAGCCGCTGCACTATGACAAGGTCTTCTACATCGGCGAGAACGATCTCTACGTGCCGAAGGATGAGAACGGCAAGTACAAGACCTATGATTCCCTCGGCGAATCCTACTCCGACACGATGGATGTCATGCGTAAGCTCGTTCCGACGCATGAAGTGTTCGAAGGAAGGGTCGGCGCGTTGACCGGCAAGAACGCGTTGACGGCCAAAGTCGGCGAGACCGTGCTGATCGTCCATTCGGAGGCCAACCGCGACACCCGCCCCCATCTGATCGGCGGCCATGGCGACTATGTCTGGGAGACCGGCAAGTTCAACAATCCGCCGCAGAAGGACCTCGAGACCTGGCTGGTGCGGGGTGGTTCGGCAGGAGCCGCGCTCTATACCTTCCGTGAGCCCGGCGTCTACGCCTACGTCAACCACAACTTGATCGAAGCCGTCGAGCTTGGTGCCACGGCCCACATCAAGGTCGACGGCAAGTGGAACGACGATCTGATGAAGCAGGTCTCGCCTCCCGGCCCGATCCCGCCGGACAGGCTCGGCGCTGCCCAACCGGTGGCGGTCACGCGCTAGGTGATGCCGAAGAAGCGCGGCCAGCGGTTCGACCGCAGGCCGCGTCAGGGCAATTGGAGGCCGCATCATGCTCATTCTGATGAAAGTGAAGACAGCGATGCTCGCAGGCGCGCTGGTTGGACCGATCCTGGCGACTGCGTTCGCGCCCACGATACCGGACGACCACGTTGGAGGACTGCGCGTAGGCTCCGTTCCCTTTAATTACCGGGCAGCTGGCGATTTCTCCCTGAACGGCAGACCGGTAGCGGGTCCGCGGCGCGAAGTCCGGCTTCCCAGCGATCTCATCATCATGGATCACCTGGTCACAACCGCCGAATATAACCGCTGCATGAGCGACGGCGGCTGTCCACGCATTCGTATCCCCAATGGAGCAACGGACGTTCCCATGGTCGGCGTCAGTTGGCACGATGCCTCGGCCTACGCGGCCTGGATTTCGCAAAAGACTGGAATCACGCACCGTCTGCCAACCGACGAGGAGTGGACGCTGGCTGCAGCAGAAAAGGCAGGAGACGAAGTGTTACCACTGGTCGACCCTGTCGATCCTGCGAAGGCCTGGCTCGCCCGCTATGAGGCTGAGTCCGCCCGCTCCAGGCCGGACGACACCGCGCCGCAGCCCACGGGGGCTTTCGGCACCAACAGCAAAGGCCTCAAGGACGTGGCTGGCAATGTCTGGGAATGGACGGATAGCTGCTTCGTTCGCGTTTCGCTCGATGCCGACACCGAGCGGATCACCAATACCAATTGCGGGGTCCGCGTCGTGGAAGGCGCGCACCGCACCTACATGACCGACTTCATCCGCGATCCCAAATCCGGCGGCTGCGCGGTCGGCCTTCCACCGACGAATCTCGGATTCAGGCTCGTCATCGAGCCGTCCCGATCGATTGCGGCCGCGGTCGCCGAGAAAGTGGCTAAGCTGGCACAGCGGATATAGATATTGATTGCGAACGACCAGCAGCGCCGGGGGCGCTCACACCTCGCATTGTCCTTACGACGGCCATCCTCCATGCGAAAGCAGGCATCGAGGCTGCCATTGCAGATGTTGGGAGCCCCGGAGGTACCCGCACACTTTGACAGTCTGTAGAGCGGGGAGCCTTGATAGTGCAATGATCTGACGCATCATGACCTGCATCGGATCGTTGCCCATCTAGCCGCCCGTGTGAATTCGCCCATCTCCAGCTAATGGGGAGCGATTGCAGCGCGGGTCGACAGCCGGCTTGAGGAGCGAGGTTGGTTCATTACGCCCGACGAGCTCGCTGCGGCGGCCGAGCGCAACATGTGACGTGACATCCGCTGCGAGTTGACGCCAAGCAGCCCGAGCGCAGGGCTGCTGCGGAGCAGGACTCGGCCTTGTCGAACTTGGCTGAAGTCGAGGGGCAGCTTTGCTGCATGAAAGCCGCTATTTCAATGTGGCCACAGACGCGATGAAACGGGCAGCCGAGAGTCGATAGCGGCATTTTTAGACCTCTCTCATCTCATTTCGAGTAGGTGACTGGAGACCTCCGCCTCAAGCGAGGCTGCAACGCGCGTCAGTTCAGCCGTGATCGGCGTGTCGCCGCCGCAAGGTCAGATTTTCGCGAAGTGGAGATCGTGACGAACGTCGCCGCCATCGTGATGCTGGACCACGCAACGCCGACGTTACGGTCGGCTTTAAAGCAGCGCCTTAATTCGCTTGAGGGCGGGAACAACGCCCTTAAGCGGCACCGAGAAGGTTACCGGCTGGTTGGTATCGTTGGCCGTAGCGGTGATCTTGAGCGTCGTGCCGGTTTGCAGGGCGCCGGCAATCGTCTTGTCGAAGCTGAGAGGAACGATGCACCCGACGGGCAGGCAGGTACGAAACGCCAGTGGCACAGCCGGAGGATTGCCATCGATCTGCAAGGTCACGCCCGAGGTCAGCAATAGCCCGAACGGCAGCACCAGCGCGCCCGTCAGGGCGTCTGCATTCTTGGCAGGGGTCAGCTCGATCATCAGCAGTTGCTGGCCGTTTTCCTTGCGACTCTGCCGCTGCACAGCGACGCAATGCACGACCTTGTTCGGCGTGGAGCAGGAGACGCCCCAATCGTCATAGGTCTCCTGCAACGAGGACGCGCCGCCTGGCAAGCTGGAGGGCGGTGCGGCCTGGCCGGGAGCTGTAACCACAAGGCAGGCGAGAACGGCGGCGATCTTAATGTACTTCATCGTCAGAACGACACGTGAAACCTGGCGGAAAGGCTGTTGTCCTCGCTGTAGGCGCCGAGCTGACCCGTATAGGCCAGCCCCAGCGTGGCCTCTCTGGTGAGGAAGATGTCGAAGCCGGTCTGGATCAGGGCGGCATCGCGGGCGATGGGGACGCCGGTCACCGTGAAAGCATCGGAGCTGGCAAAGGCCTGGCTGATCGAGGGCGTCACATTGCCGAACGCATGCTGCCAGCCGAGCGTACCGCTCAAGTTGCCCGTAACCGATCCCAGACTGACCGGGAGCGCGCCGCGCAGGCCGAGCGTGGTGTAGGTGACATTCTCGCTCTCGCCGCTGCCGTACAGGCCGGCCACGCCGTTCTCGTCATAGCCGTCCGTGTGCAGGTTGACCCAGGCAAGGCCGGCAAACGGCTCCAAGGCAGTCTTGCCGACATGGAAGGTGTAGCCGGCATCGCCGAAGAGCTGCGTGGTGCTGGCGTCGTAGGAGCTCTTGTCGGTTTCGGCGAAGCCAGGGAAGACAATGGCGCGGCTGGTGTCGATCGCATGCCAGGTGTTGGCCATGCCGAGATGCAAGCCGAGATCGTTGATCTTTGTGCCGGCATAGGCGCCGAGCGTGTACTGGTCGACGGTTGCCGAGGAGTCGCGATCATTGACGCCGTAGGAGGAGTATCCATAACCGCCCATCACCCCGATTCGCCAGCTGTTGGCGATGAGCTTGTCGGCGCCCATTAGGAATCCGCCGGCGGTGCGGTCGATGCTTGCGGCATTGCCGCCTCCCCCGCCGAGCCGGCCCCAGCTACCGTAGCCCGAGCCCCACAGGGCCAGGCCATCTTTGAACTGTTGGACGGCGGCGGTGGATGATCCGCCAGTCTCGCCGAAGGCGGAGAGCAGCCGGCCGGTGACGGCGGTGCGGACGAAACGGCTGTCGTCGATCAGGCCGCTCTTGAGGCTGGCATGGATCTCGCCATCGAGCGCGTTGTAGGCGCTGCGGGCTCCGGCGGCGTCCAGCGCCAGGAGTTTGTTGTAAAGGGCCAGCGACGAGCCGGATTGCGCCAGCGTGTCGAGCGCGACAGCGGTGCTGTACTGGTTCGGTGTCTGGGCAATCGTCTCGAATGAGGCACGCTGGACTACGGTGAGAAAGACGTCATCCGCATCATAGCTGAGGCTGGTCGTGAGGAATGCGGAGGAGGTGGTGGCGCCGGTGAAACTGCCGCTCACGCCGGTGCCGGCCGTCAGGATGGTCGTGGTCTGGTCTTTCTGATAGCTGACCGAAGAATCAAGCGCAGAGACGACGATGGTGCCGCCGTTGAGGATGGCGCTGCCGGACACCCTGGTCAGGTCGCTGCTGGAACCCATGGTATCCACCGCATAGATCGCGCCGGCCTCGAAGGTGAGGTCGCCATTCACCGTCAGGGTGCCGATTGTGCCGGCCCGGCCCGGGGCGAGAGTGCCGCCACTGTCGATCGTCGTGCTGCCTACCGTCCCCGTGCCGGCGAGGGTGGCACCGGCTTCGATGGTGGTCAGGGCGCTGCTGGCGATGGAGCCGTCTACGGTCAGGGTGCCGGCTTCGACCGTCGTGGTCCCCGTGTAGCTGTTGAGGGCGGTGAGGATCAGGGTGCCGGCGCCCGTCTTGACCAGATCGCCGGCTTGCGTGCCGTCGCTGACGGTGCCGTTGAAGGTCTCGGCATAACCGTTTGCAACATTGATCGTCGGATCACCCGATAGAGCGATGGCATTGGCGAGGCTCAGGCCGTTGGCCGCGAAATCCAGCGTGGTGCCCTCGCTCATCGCCAGCGCGCCGGTGCCGAGCGCCGTATCACTGCCCACGGCCAGAGTGCCGGACAGGAGCGAGGTTCCGCCGCTATAGGTGTTGTTGCCGGACAGCGTGTAGGTGGTGCCGGCGCTGATCGAGAGCGCACCGGTGCCGGAGATCGTGCCGGAGAACGCGCCGTCGGCATTGGTGATCGTCAGTATCCGATCGCCGAGAGCGACCGCGCCGGCTCCGGTGAGGTTTGCGACCGAGGTGCCGTTGGCGGTGGCGGAGATATCGAACGTGCCGTTATCGACCACACCGCTGGAAGCGCTGATGCTGCCGGTGCCGGACAGGGCCAGCGTGCCTGTCTCGATCATGGTGAGGCCGGTGTAGGTGTTGTCACCGGTAAGGACGACGGTACCCGCCCCGATCTTGGTCAGGCTGCCGGTATGACCCGAGGCGTCGGCGAGATCGGCGTTCAGCGTGAAAGTGTCGGTCGCGGCGACCGCTTCGACGTTGAGATTTCCTTCCAGGGTGACACCGCCAGTCGCGGTGAGGGTCAGCGAGCTATTGCCGCCCGTGGAGATCAGGGCCGCGCCGCCGTCGAAATCAGCATTGTCCGCCGCGGTTCCGCCACGCAGCGTGGCGCCGTTTTGCAGCACGATGGTGCCGTCGGTGGTGATGCTGTTATTGCCGGCGGCGACCAAAGTGGCGGTGTTGCCCAGGGTGAAGCTGGAACCGGAGCCGTCCAATTGGATCGCGCCGGCCGCTACCACGGCGCTGCTGTTGGTCGAGGTGGCGTCGCTTACCTCACCCGCGGCATAGAGATAGAGCGTGCCTGCGGTGACATCGAAGGTGGTGGTGTAGCTGGAGCCCGAACTGGTGAAGACGTTGTCGCCGCCGAGCTTCCAGGTGCCATCGCCGGTCTGGGTGATGGCAATGGTGCCACCTGTCCAGCCGCTCATCGGGTCGCGCATGTCCAGCGTACCTCCGGATGCCACGCTGACGTTGAGCGCGCCGGAGCCGTAGATGAAGATGGACGAGGCTTGCCCGCTGGCCGTATTGCCGGAAAAAGTGGAGGTCTCGCCCTCGCTGACATTCAGGTTGAACGTGCCTCCCTCGTCGTAGATTGCGCCGCCATAGTTGCCGGCAGAATTGTTGGAGAAGCTGCTGTCGACGATTGTTGCCGTACCTTCAAAGTTGGAGATGGCCCCGCCATAGATGGCGGAATTGTCGGAGAAGCTGCCGTCAGCGACTGTCACCGCGGCGGATTGACCTATCGCAATTGCGCCACCGCTGTCATTGGTGGAATTGTTGGAGAAGCTGCTCCGGGTGATCGTCATCGTGCCGGTGACGTTGTCGATTGCACCACCTCCGTCGGCGGCAGAATTGCCGGAGAAGCTGCTGTCCGTAATTGTCACCGCGCCATAGTTGATGATCGCACCTCCATAATCAGCGGAGTTGCCGGAGAAGCTGCTGCCGGTAATCGTCACCGTGCCGGAGCGGTTGTAAATCGCGCCGCCCAGGCTGGTGGCGGAATTGCCGGAGAAGGTGCCGCTGGCGATCGTTGCCGTGCCTTCGTTGTAGATCGCACCGCCCTCGTCGGCGAAATTTCCGTAAAAGCTACCGCCATAGGTCGACATCGTGCTGGCGTTGTAGATCGCACCGCCGCCACTATTGGCGGAATTGCTCGTGAAGCTGCCGCCGGTGATTGTCACCGTGCGGAAATTGGCGATCGCGCCGCCATTGCCGGCCGTATTGCTGGAGAAGCTGGTGCCGGCGATTGTTGCCGTGTTGTCGTTATCGATAGCGCCGCCGTAAGCGCCGGCCGTATTGCCGGAGAAGCTGCTGTCGGTGATTGTCGCCAGGCCGTCGTTGTAGATGGCGCCGCCGTAAGCGGCGCCCGAATTGCTGGAGAAGCTGCTGTCGACGATTGTCGCCGTGCCGTTGCCGCCGTTGGAGATCGCGCCACCCAACGTGCTGGTCGCCGTCGCTGTGTCGGTGGAAAAGCTGCTGGCGGCGATCGTCAATGTGCCGTTGTTGTAGATCGCACCGGCGCTGCTGGCGGAATTGTCGGAGAAGCTGCTGTCGACGATTGTCGCCGTGCTGCCCAGCAAATTGAAGATCGCGCCACCCGGTCCGGCGGCCGTGTTGTCGGAGAAGCTGCTGTCGGTGATCGTCGTCGTGACGTTGTTGGCGGTGGAGATCGCGCCGCCATGGCCGGTGGCCGAATTGCCGGAGAAGATCACGGACGAGTGGGCCCCGGCATCGCTCAGATCGGCGCTGGCGCTGCCGATCGAGAGACTGGCTCCGAAATTCGCAGCAATCGCCCCTCCATTCGTCCCGCTTGCCGAGTATGTCAGCTCGCCGCCGGTATCCACATAGATCACCGTCGCGCCGGATATGGTCTGCCCGGTCGAGACCGATGTGGCCGTGCTGACAGTCGTGGTGGCGTTGCTGGCCACCGCCTGGTCGTAGGCCGTCAGCGCGGTCTGCATCGCCGCGGCGTTGGTCGTACTGGGGTCGGCAGCGTAGGCCACAATGGCGGCTTGCAGCGCGCTGGACGTATCGCCGACCGCATCCGCCCACGCAAGTGACGGCGCCATGGTCAGCAGCAGAACGGCGGCCGCACCTCGCTTGCACTCAGAGCCGATTTGGAATCGATACCGATATCCGGGGTGACCGTTGGAAACCCTGACCTGTTCGGATAGCTCGGCGAGGCGATTGAGTGCAGGGCGGCCGACGCGATTCATTTTCTGGCGATTTGCCGGTAAGGGGAATTGTCCGGTAACCCAATAGCTTGCCGCCAACGCGGGCACGCCGCCCAGGTTTGCTCGTAATAGCCCCCAAGCTTCTTCCTTCCGTTAAACCACAGCCAGCCTGATATCAACCAACTTATGGTGACATGGGCGGATTTATACATTGCATCGGGATTGACATGATCTGAAGGGCAAGCCCCGGCAGATCGGCTAACGCGGCATGACTGCCTACAGCGCTTTCGTGGATTCGTCACCCCTGCGCAGGACTTGACGTCATCGAAAAAGGAAAGGCTTCCGCTCGGCGTGACGATGAGCTCGATACGGCAGGAAGGAAAATCCTGCCGCCGTCTTCAGACACGGCGCCGAGCGGCAATTGCGAACCCGGCTTCATCAGGCGTTTTCAGTCGATCCCGCGATCGGCTCGGGCTCCTTTTGCGTGACGTCCGATAATGAGCGCGAAAGCGACGGAATGATCATTACGCTGATCGCTCCTGCGACGATGCAGCACGCGACGAAGATCAGACCGGCCGTAAAGGAGCCTGTTTTGTCACGCAGCCAGCCGACCACCACCGGGCCGATGGTGGTGCCGAGCATGCCGACCGTGTTGACCATTGCGATGCCGATCGGACGCGCCTTCGACGACAGGAACGAAGCAGGCAATGTCCAGAATATACCCTGCGCGGCAAAAGTGCCGGCAGCGCAGAAGACGAGGCCGAACAGTCGCAGCAGTGGCGATTCGAGCGAAGCGACCATGATCCAGCCGACCGCAGCCATTAACATCGGGATCGCCACATGCCAGCGGCGTTCATTGGTGCGGTCGGAGTGCCTGCCCCATTGCAACATCACGAGGATAGCGGCCAGTGCCGGGACGGCCGCGATCAGACCGATCACCGCGAAATGACTGTTCGGGTGCACGGCGCGCACGATCTGGGGAACCCAAGTCGAATTGGTGACCAGTGACACCACGAGGCCGAGATAGGCAAAGCAGAGCAACAGCACCGGAACGCTGAAAAGTTCGGCAAACATGCTGCCCGAAATAGCCTTGACCTTCGTCCCCGTATCGTCCCGCTCGATCGCCTTCGCCAGGACTTCCTTTTCGCGCGCCGACAGCCATGTCGCTGCGGCCGGCGAATTATCGAGATAGAAATAGGCGACAATGCCCAGGACCATCGCCGGAAGTCCTTCGAGCAGGAACAACCAGCGCCATCCCGACAGACCGAAGAGACCGTGCATCTCGAGGATCAGGCCCGACAGTGTCGAGGCGAACACGATGGTGATCGGTTGTGCCATGATGAACACCGACGTGGCCCGTGCGCGCCTGGAGGCTGGAAACCAATAAGTCAGATAGAGCAGAATGCCCGGCATGAAACCGGCCTCCGCCAGCCCGGTGAGCGCCCTCAGCACATACAGGCTGTAAGGACCCTTGGCGAACATCGTCGCTGCCGATGCGAGCCCCCAGGTGATCATGATGCGCGGGATCCAGACGCGGGCACCGAAGTAGGGCATCAGCATGTTGCTGGGAATCTCGGCGCAGATATAGACCACGTAAAAGATGCTGCTGGCGAGACCGAACATCGTCGCGGTCAGGCCGAGCTCCTTGTTCATCGTCAACGCCGCGTAACTGATGTTGATGCGGTCCAGATAGGACGTGACGAACAGCAGAACGAGGAACCATACCATTCGCCGATAGATCTTACGGACGACGGCATCCTCCTCGGCCGCGAAAGACTCCTGTCCTGCGGGTAGCTCACCTGTGGCCGGCATTTGCTTCTCTCCCATTTAATCTCGTTCGCCGTAACAATCGTTCGGTGTCACGGGCTCCGGTCCATCGCGGCCGATAAACCGAAAATCCTCGCCGCGCTTCTCCGCCTCGCCGCCATCGCCGCTGGCGACTTCCCGCGGATCAGACGCTGGTCTTGGTCTTCCGCCAGACAGGGTGGGCACCTGCGCTCCCGGCCTTTACATCGAGCGTCATTTCACCCACGCCGGCGATGCGGATGGCGAGCACTTCGCCGTCCCGGATCGGCCCGACGCCTGCGGGCGTACCGCTTGCGATGATATCGCCCGGATAGAGCGTCATGACCGCCGACGACATCTCGATCATTTCGGGAATGCCGACGATCAGATCGCGGGTATTGGCCTTCTGCCTGAGTTCTCCGTCGACGGTGAGTTCGAGGTCGATGGCGTCGTAGTGCGGGATTTCGTCGGCCGTTGTTATGTGGGGTCCCATGGGGCAGAAGGAATCGAAGGATTTGCGCATGACGCGCTCTTCCTTTCCGCGCACCACGACATCGACGAGGCACGAATACCCGAACACATGCTCCATGGCGCGTTCGCGGGGGATGCTGCGCCCCCCCTTGCCGATCACGACGGCGAGCTCGCATTCGTGATGAACCTCCCGATCCGGGATCGCCGGAAGCACGATCGGCTCGCGCGGCCCGCTCAGGCTCGAATTGGCCTTCAGAAAGAAGCCCTGGCCGCTGGCATCGGTCTTCGAGATCAGACCCGAGCCTGCCTTCATTTCATCGATATGGGCGTGATAGTTGGCGGGAAATGCGATCACCTTGTTCGGCCAGGTGATCGGACAGTTCAGCTTCGCCTGCGCCAACGGAATCCGCCTTCCGTTGGCCAGCAGATCGCCTATCTTCCGCTCAAGTTCGGGAAACGACGCGATGAAACGCAGCATTCCGGTCGGCGGCCACGCAGCCGGATCGTACGAGACGATCTCGGAGACATCGACCACGTCGGCGCCGTCGATGACGCCGATACGGCCTTCATTGAAGTCAACGATCTTCATCAAATCTCCCGTCGTTAGCCGGCGGCGGCGGCCGGCATGGTCGAAACCACCGCCATGCGTCCCGATACCGTGTGCAGCAGCTGGGTTACGTGGTGAGGAATCGCATCGCCGCGCCAGGCGACGTGCCCATCCGGTCTGACCAGCACGAATCTCTTGTCGTAGAGATTCCCGATCTCCTGCTCGGCAACGTGGACGATGAGGAGAGGCACGCCCTCGGCACGAGCCGGCTGGTCGAAGGCGGTGTGCGCGGCGGCTTCATCCGTGGCGCTGAAGCACATCAGGACGAAGCCGTCCCCAAACAGATCGAGAGTGGAGCGCCCGTCGCGCATCCAGGCGTGCGGCGCGCGCGCGCCGGGCCGCGAGGTCGGATTGTATATCGAAGGCTCGAGGTACTCTTCTTCGAGTTGCTTGGGATCTTCCGGCTCCGAATAGACGATGACCGGCGAGTCGAGATAGCGATTGCCGAGATGCATGTTCGTCGAGAACCATTCACGGCGAAGTCCTTTGTCGAGGAATGCAGCGACCCGCTTGCGCGTGGCTCGTCCGGCATCCGTATCGCGGTCAAGGTCTTCATTGCCCGGAGCGGAAAGCATCGTCTCCAGGTTGCCGGTCGAGAAACGGGTGAACCGTTCGGCGATCGGCATGCGCTCGGTCTCGTAGGAATCGAGCAGTGCCTCGCCGCCCCATCCCTGCAGGACGGCGGACAGTTTCCACGACAGGTCCACCGCATCCGCGATGCCGGTGTTCATGCCGAGTCCGGCCGTCGGCGACGTGCGATGGCAGGCGTCGCCGCAGAGAAAGACCCGCCCCGACCGGAAGCTGTCGGCGACCAACTCGGCGCGGATCCATGGCATCACGCTGAGGATCTTAAGGTCGAAGGCCCCGCCCATCATCCTGTGCGCAAATGCCGTCAGCTCCTGCTCGGAATATTTCGGTTGCGGCGTCTTGCTGCCGATGATGGACATTCGCCAACGATCGCGACCGTCGATGGCCACGATCGTCCCCCAGGCGCCCTGAGCGCCGATGAACATGTAGCGATAGCCCGGCTTCTTTCCGTGCAGGTCGTTGAAGCCGGGCGCCTCGAAGATGACATTGGTGGTGTAGGTGAGGATTCCCTTACCGTGCATCTCGATATTGAGCTGCCTGCGAACGATACTGTTGCCTCCATCGCAGGCCACCATGTACCTGGCGCGGATCTCCCGCCGCTCGCCGGTCTGTAGGTTGCGCACCGTCGCGGTGACACCATCACGGTCCTGCTGCAGCGACAGATATTCGCAGTTGAACGCCAGCGACACGCTCGGCTTGGACCGCGCGAACTTCTGCAGAACCGGATCGAAGAAATTCTGCGGACACCTTTCGCGTTTCGCCGGACTTTCCGCAGGAGGGCGGTCCTCCACCATCGACGGCATGGGCTGGCGGCCGATCTCGAAACCACGAAGCGACGTCAGAAAGACATTGTCCTGCGGATATTCGCGATTGTAACCGGCGTTTTCGACGTCGGCGGTCAGTCCCCAGCGCCGGCAGAACTCCATCGTTCGGATGCCGACGATATCCATCTTCGGCTGGGCGATGCTGCCATCGCCCTTCTCCACGACGATGCAGTTATGCCCCCGGCCACCGAGGTCGCCGGCCAGCGAAAGCCCAGTCGGCCCGGCACCGATGATCAATACATCAGTATCAAAGGGTTCGGTCATTCTGTTCTGTTCCAGCATCTTCCCGCCGCCCGGAGCGCTCAGCCGCGCTCCGGAAACTCCTCACGATAGAAGCCGAGGGCTTGAATGGTCGGCAGATCATTGACTTCGAGCAGGAGAGCCGGCTCGCTCGTGGACCGGTTCGATGAGGCATGCAGCGCCCAGGGCGGAATCGAGATGAAGTCGCCCCTGCCCCATTCGAAGCGCTCGCCATCGACGACGGTGACGCCCTCGCCGCGAATGGCGTGATAGACCTTCGAACCGGTCTGGCGGCGCGCCTTGCCCTTGAAGCCCGGCCGCAATCGCAGCAGGCGCGCACCCATGGTGCTGGTTATCGGTCCGCCGTTGATCGGATTTTGATATTCCAGCGCGGTGTCGTCGAATGCGTTGCCCGGAAGACCGGCCGCACGCTCAATGGCCGGAAGCGCCATGTCATACGGATAGGCCAGCAGCGGATTGCGACGATCGCAAGGCGCCGGATAGACCGGTCGCATCAGGCCGCTGCCATATTCCAGATAGGTGCGCGTGGGATGCTCGCCGACCGGCTGGGTCTTCTGCTGGTACGGTTCGAAGAACACGGCGTGGAGCGAGCGGACCAGCGAGATGTCGAGCACGTCGAGCCAGATCATCGGCTCGTCGCCTTCGTGAACATGATCGTGCCACGTCCATGTCGGCGTCAGAACGACATCGCCTTCATGGAACGCATACTGTTCGCCATCCACGGTCGACTTGGCGCCGTTGCCCTGAATGATGTAGCGCCAGGCGTTTGCGGCGTGGCGATGCGCGCCGCCGATCTCGCCGGGAAGAATGTACTGAATGGAGCACCAGAACGTCGGCGTCGTGCCGAACGGCAGGCCGGGGTTGGCGAGACGAAGCGTGCGGCGATTTCCGCCTGAATCTATGTCGAGATCTTCGCCGATCCGCTTCAGCAACCTGACCAGATCGGCCCAGCGCCAATGCACCGGTTTCATGGTGGACGAAGGCGTACGTGTGAACAGCGGCGGGTCGTCCGGCTGATGGATATGTATTTGATGTCGCGCCAGATCTTCCTTGAGCGCACGGCGCGCCCGTGCATCGTCCATGGTCGTACCGTCCATCCTGGCCTCCTTTCCACCCCGCAATCTGCCGAGGCGCCCACGCCCGGAGACTTGTTATTCACAATACGAATAATATATTCGCATAGCGGGTATGTAGGACAGGAGCACGATCAAAGTCAAGGAAGTCGCAGCGCCGAAACTCGGCGCGGCGCCGAGTGACTTCTTGACGCCGTGCGGAAGACATCGTGCAAGGATCGCCGGATCCCCGACGAGCGTGATCTCCTGACTCCACAGACTATCGAGAACCCCTGCTGCGAAAGGCATTCCAAACAGGCATGAGCAACCAACGTCAGCGAAAGCCGGAGGGTGACAGGCTGTTCATCTCCTCGCTCGCGAAAGGGCTGGAGGTGTTACAGTGCTTCGGCCCAGGTACACCTGAACTCAGCGTGAGCGATATCTCGCGGATCACCCGGATGCCTCAGCCCACCGTCTGGCGAATCTGCCACACGCTGATCAAGCTCGGCTATCTGACCAATGCTCAGGGACGACAGACCTTGCGGCCCGGCATACCCGTTCTCACACTTGGCTATGCGGCGCTGTCGAGTTCGCCTCTCGGCGAACTCGCGCTCGCCGACATGCAGGCGATCGCGAGCAAGCATTCGGGCGCCGTTTCGCTCGGCGCGAGGAACGGGCTGGACATGGTCTACGTTCAGCGTTGCCAGGGGTCCGCGATCATACTCGCCGATCTTCGCGTCGGCTCTCGCGTGCCTATCGCCACGTCGGCGACAGGATGGGCCTATATCGCCGGCCTTGGCGCGAACGATCGAATGGCCTTGTTATCCGAACTCGGCGAGGCGCTCGGCAAACAATGGGCATCGGTCGCGCCGAAGCTCACCGCAGCTCTGCAGGAATTCGACGAGCTTGGTTACATCGTCAACATCGGCTCACTTCACTCGCGGATCAACAGCGTCGCGGTGCCGGTAAAATCTCCCGAGAGTGCCACGCTGCTGTCACTGAGCTCGGGCGGCATCAATGAAGTGTTCACACCGGATGTCCTGTCGCAGGTCGGCTCCGAGCTAAAGCAACTTGCGGCAAAGCTGTCTCCGCTGCTCGGCCGGGTTTCTCTTTAGGCATCGACCGCCGTCATCACGCGGCCTCCACCTTCGCAAGCCTGACGCTTCAAAGCGAAACCAGTCAGGTTCTGGATCGTTCGCGGCATGAACGATTCGAACGACGTTAACCGTGCGCGAGTCCGGCCTGAAACGCGAGCCCGGCCGAAAAAGAAGCAAAAGAGATGCGACCCGAACGCCCAATGAATGTGTTGCAGCCACGATCGCACCGGGTCGGCAAAAACCTATTTTGCTCGATTCCCCGACATTTGCTGAGCTATGGCGGAGAGAGTGGGATTCGAACCCACGGTACGGTTTCCCGCACACACGCTTTCCAAGCGTGCGCCTTAAGCCACTCGGCCATCTCTCCGGATGCCCTCTCTTGAAGGGGCAGGAGGACTTTTGCAAGTGACTGCCGCAGGGATCGCACCCATTTCCCCAAACAATTGATTATTCTGGATAATTTTTGCCTTGCGATCGGCACCGGGCAGGCGCCCGGCGAGGGCTATGAGCGAAAAAGGTCGGCGCATGCGGGTTGCAGAGCGCCATGCACGGTTTTATCGGGGATGTCGGCAGAGCCGGACGAGGCGCCCGACCGATCTCTCGGCGGCGCCGCTAATGATATCGCGAGCCGGGGGTGACGGAGCGAAGCGGCCGCACGGTCGGTTCGACCAGCACCGGCTCAAGCGGATCCCGATCGGTCTGGGTGTCTTCCAGCGCGTCGACGAAATCGGCAAACCATTGCTGGATCGTGCGGGCACGAAGCTTTGCCATCATCGCTTCCCAGCGCATCCGCCGTTCGGTCAGGGGCATCGAGACCGCGGTCGCGATCGTCCTCGCCATGCCGTCGATATCGTGTGGGTTGACCAGGAGCGCTGTATCCAATTCATTGGCGGCACCGGCGAATTTCGACAGCACCAGCACGCCGGGATCAGAAGGATTTTGCGCGGCGACATATTCCTTGGCGACGAGATTCATGCCGTCATGCAGCGGCGTCACCACGCCGACCTGCGCGGTGCGGTAGAGGCCGGCCAGCACGGTCTGGCTGTACCCCTTGTTGAGATATCGGATCGGCGTCCAGTCCACCTCGCCGTGGTGACCATTGACCTCGCTGACGAGCTTTGCGAGCTCGCTCTGCAGATTGCCATACGCTTCGATGCCGCCGCGCGATGGCGTTGCGATCTGCAGCAAGGACACCGTGCGCGCCAGCGACGGCTGCATCGACCACATGCGATCGAACGCCTTGATGCGGTTGATCAGTCCCTTGGAATAATCCAGCCGGTCGACGCCGATCGCAAGCTTCTCACCGTTCAGGCTGCGCCGCAGCCGCGACACGTCGGGATGCGACACCGCCTTGGCCGAATGTTCGGCGAATTTCTGCGGATCGATGCCGATCGGAAATACTTTCAGGTGCGTGCGGCCGTAGCGCGACAGCGCGACGCTGTCCTCGATCTCCAGACCAAGATCGAGCGCGAGATAATCCAGAAAGTTGTCGCAATCGTCCTGCGTCTGGAATCCGATCAGATCATAGGCCAGCATCGCCTCGATCAGCTCGCGGTGATGCGGAACACCGGCGATGACGGCGCGCGCCGGCCACGGTGTATGCAGGAAAAATCCGATCGGCCGGGTCACGCCGAGCTGGCGCAGATCGGCACCCAGCGCGAGAAAGTGGTAATCCTGAATCCAGAAGGCGGTATCCGGCTTCTCAAAGCGCAGCAGCGCCTTGGCCATGAAGCTGTTGACCTCGCGATAGGAGGCATAATCCTCTTCGGACGCGCGAATCAGATCGCTGCGTGAATGCAGCGCCGGCCACAAGGCTGAATTCGCGAAACCTTCATAATAGCCGCCGTAATGCGCAGACGGCAGATCGAGCATGGCCAGCGCACCCGCGCCCAGCGCCTCGATTTCGGCGAACGGTTCCTTTTGCGCCCCATCACGAACCCGACCACTGGAACCTACCCAAATCGCGCCGGATTTTTCCACTACCGGTAATAAAGCCGCTGCAAGCCCCCCAGTCATGGGTTCATTCGGTTTGCCGCGGGCTACGCGATTGGAAACAACGACGAGGTTCACAGGGTCCCTCCTGATTGGCGCTCGCGTATTAACAGCCATTCATCAATATGGTTCCTGGCCACCCTTTCAACGAAATGAAACCAAATTCGGGCGCGGAACACGGAACCCGATCATTTCACCAAAAGAGCAAACTATTGCCTTAAAAGGCCGCTGGCGCAGCCTATTCATCGAGCAGATGAGCGAGCCAGGCTCGAACGTCACTCGGCTGATCGAAATGGCCGGTGACACCTTGCGCACGGCGGCCGACGGAAAATGCGAAACCGTTCAGGTCCGGCATGATCGCAAACACTGATTCGTCGGTGACATCGTCGCCGATGAAGAGAGGACGGCGGCCCTTGAACGGCTCGTGCTGCATCAGTTCGAGCACGCCCGAGGCCTTGGTGAAACCGGCATGCTTGATCTCGCATACCGATTTTCCCGGCAGCACCTCGATCGGTGCATTCGGCAGGTCCGCCCGGATCAGGGATACCGCCTCGTAGATCGCCTTCTCCGCGTGCGGCGCCAGCCGATAATGCAGCGCCAGCGAATAGCCCTTGTCCTCCAGCAGAATCCCCGGGCTGAGCTTGGCGATGGCGGCAAGCCGGCGCTTCAATTCCTTGTCCATCGGCGGCGCCGCGCTCGCTACCGCCTCATCATCAAGCGCGAGCCGCATTTCCGCACCGTGCCCACCGACCGCGGGAAACTGATCCGGCGCAAAGATCAGATCGATGTCGTTCAGCGAGCGGCCACTGACCAGCGCAAGCGCGCCCAGCGTCCGCTGCAACAGCCCATTGAGGGTATTGGACAGGCCAGGTGGCACCCAGACTTCGCGCGGCGTCGGTGCGAAATCGAGCAGCGTGCCGTCGATATCCAAAAGAATCGCCAGCTCCTTCAAATGCGGCAATACCGAACGCGGCACCGGAACGGCATCCGGCAAGGGCTCGTCCGCTGATGTCTGTTCCTGCACCGGCTTCTCCACCAATTCCTGCTTCATCGTAACCTACTCCACCAAGGCCAGCGGCTGTGCGACAGTTTCCAGTGACTTGCGCTCGGCTGCAATGCAGTAACGCCACGCGATGATCGCCGCCGCGATCATCAGGACCGACCCGAGCAGATAGCCTGCGAACACGCTGCCGCGTGAGCCGGTGTCGATCAATGCGCCAAACAGCGCCGGACCCGCCACGCCGCCGATGCCGGTTCCGATCGCATAGAACAGCGCAATCGCCAGCGCCCGCACCTCCAGCGGGAAGGTCTCGCTGACGGTGAGATAGGCTGCACTCGCTGCCGGCGAGGCAAAGAAGAAGATGATCATCCAGGCGACGGTCTGGCTCTGCGCGCTCAACACGCCATGCGCGAACAGATAGCCGGAAAGTGCAAGCAGAACGCCGGAAATACCGTAGGTGAAGGTGATCATCACACGACGCCCCAGCGTATCGAACAGCCGGCCAAGCAACAGGGGACCCAGGAAATTGCCTGCTGCGAACGGAAGGATGTACCAGCCGATCCTGTCGGCGGCGATTCCGTAGAATTGGCTCAGGACCAGCGCGAAGGTGAAGAAGATCGCATTATAGAAAAACGCCTGCGCAGCCATTAGTGCCAGCCCGACCAGCGAGCGATCCCGATAGGTCGAAAACAATGTGCGCGCGACCTCGCGCAACGGCGTGTGATCGCGCATCCTGAGCCTGATCTTGGGCCAATGATGCTGGCGCGGGTCCCGCACCGCACCCGTCACCGACCGCTCGATCTCGGCCACGATCGCCTCGGCGCGATCCGGATGGCCGTGAATGATCAACCAGCGCGGGCTTTCCGGAATCCACATCCGCATCACCAGCACCACCAGCCCGAGCGCCGCGCCGGTGAAATAAGCAAGCCGCCACCCGAGATCAGGTCCAACCACCGCTGGATCGAGCAGTACGATCGCACTCACCGCCCCCATTGCAGTGCCGATCCAGAAGCTGCCGTTGATCACGAGATCGGTCCAGCCGCGATACCGCGCCGGCACCAGTTCCTGGATGGTCGAATTGATCGCGGTATACTCACCGCCAATGCCGGCGCCGGTGAAAAACCGGAACAGCGCATAGGTCGCCAAATCCCAGGACAAGGCTGTTGCAGCCGTCGCCGTCAAATAAAGTGCCAGCGTGATGAAGAACAGCTTCTTGCGGCCGATCCGGTCGGTGAGCCAGCCAAAGCCAAGCGCACCGATCACCGCACCGGCAAGATAGGCGCTGTTGGAAAAACCGACGTCGAAGTTCGTGAACTGCAGTGACGGACTGGCCTTCAGCGCGCCGGACAATGCGCCTGCCAGCGTCACTTCAAGGCCATCCAGGATCCAGGTGATGCCGAGCGCCGTCACGACGCGGGTGTGAAAGCCGCTCCAGCGCAAATCGTCGAGCCGGGCCGCGACGTCGGTTTCAACTACGCGATCATCTTGCATGAGTGCGCAATCGGCGCTGAGCCCGGTTGCTTCTGAATCTGAATCGCACTGGATGAGCTGGGAATCCATCGATTGGGCCAATAACAAAAACCCCGGAATTCGACATTCCAAGGTTTTTCCGCCGGACATTCTCGAACTGCACCGTGGTCATCACGGAGCCTGCCCCGCCGTTAACGTGTCGACGGCCATCGGGTTCCCTTTCTTTCCTCTTTAGGGAACCTTTTGTAGATGGCTCCAGTTTGGTCGGAGACGGAGGAATTGGACCATGCCTGAACGCCGCAAGACCGCGACCCGCAAGACCGCGCGAAAGACATCGGGCCGCAAAACACGCGCAAGCGGAAAGAAAACCTCGGCAAAGACATCATCGCATCGCTGGTCGCAGCGCGTGACGCGGGAAAGCGATGCCCTCGACCTGAAAGGCGGCATCTTCACGCTCAGCGACCCGAAGAAGATCGCAGCATCGCTCAAGCGATCGGCGGAGCGCAGCAAGCGGCGCAAGACCGGGGCTTATCGTTCCGCGCTGTCGATGCTGACCTTCTATATCAATCGTGCCGGCAAGACCCTGCCGAAGACGCAGCGCGACCGGCTTCAACGCGCCAAGGTCGAGCTGAAGCATCAGTTCGGAAGGGACTGAGAGCCATCGCCGCTCTGGCAGATGCCGGCTTGGGACTGCGACGACCTCAAGCCGATCAGGCGGCGCGGATATTGGCCATGAAGCGATCGAGCTCTTCCCGCAGCCGCGCGCTTTCACCGGCCAGCGTCCGGGCCGAGTTCAGCACGCCCTCCGATGCCAAACCGGTTTCGGTGGCACCACGATTGACTTCCATGACGTCGGAAGCGGCCTCATCAGTGCCGCGCGCGACATTCTGCACGCTGCGCGCGATCTCCTGCGTGGCCGAGTCCTGCTGTTCCACCGCGTGGGCAATCGAGGACGCGATCTCGGAAATCTGCGAAATGGTGTCCCCGATCTCCTTGATCGCGGCGACGGATTCCTGCGTGGCGTCCTGCATGCCCGCGATATGGGAGGAGATATCGTCGGTTGCCTTCGCAGTCTGGCTCGCCAGCGACTTGACCTCGGCGGCGACCACGGCAAATCCGCGACCGGCCTCGCCGGCGCGGGCGGCCTCGATGGTAGCATTGAGCGCCAGGAGATTGGTCTGTTCGGCGATCGCCGTGATCAGCTTGACGACATCGCCGATCTCCTGTGCCGCGCGCGACAATTTGCCGATGCGCTCGTCGGTCTGTTGCGCCTGAACGACGGCGGCTTCCGCGATCCGGTTGGATTCGCGCACGCGCTTGCCGATTTCGTTGACGGACGTCGAAAGCTCTTCCGTGGCGGAAGCTACCGACTGCATATTGCCGGAGGCTTCCTCGGAGGAGCCTGCGACCTTGCTGGACAGGTTCTGGGTGGTCTCGGCCGTCCTTGTCAGCGTCCCCGCGGCCGCCTCCAGCTGCACGGCCGAAGCGGAGACGTTGGAGACGATCGAACCCACCGCGGACTCGAATTCGTCGGCAAAGCGAATCAGCTCGGCGCGGCGCGAGGCGCTGGCGGCCTGGTTCCGTGCATCCTGTTCGGCGGCATCGCGTTCGGCCTTGGCGACCGCCTGCACCTTGAACTCTTCCACCGCGCCGGCCATCTCGCCGATCTCGTCCTTGCGCCCGAGGCCGGGCAGCACGACGGCGAAATTACCGCCGGCGAGCTCCCGCATCGCCTTGCACATCACGATCATCGGCCGCGAGATGCCCCTGCCCAGAAGCATTGCCAGGATGGCGCCCAGCACGAAGCCACCGGCGGCGAGCATCACCATCAGGCGTTCGGTCCCCTTGATGGTCGCGTCGGACTCGGCTTCGATCCGTTGCTGCTCGGCCAGCAGAGCCGCCTTCATCGCACTCGAGCCCTGCTCGATGGCGCCAGCGGAATCCGACATTTCACCGGTCAGTTCTTGAATCGATTTGGCGTTGTCGATGAGCTTGTCGAGCGCCTTGCGGTAGGCATCGAGCAGGCCAGCCGCCTCCTTCAATCCGTTCACGATTTCGTCGTTGTCGGTCGAGATGGCGTGCATTGCGTTCTCGACAAATTTGAGCCGCGCCAGCGCACCGCTCGCAACGGTCTGATCCGAATTGACCACGAATATGTTGGCGAGCGGGGTCGTCGCCTGGTATTGCGCGATCACCTGCTTGACGCCGAGTTCGACGGCGGGAAGCTGCGCCTCGCTGGCATCGCCTGCGATCTCATCGAGCTTGTAGCGCAGCATGTTGCCGCCGCGCTCGAGCTCGTTCTGCGCCACAAAGGCGCTGTTGGCCTTGACCTTGACGATATCGGCAAAAATCCTGGAGAAGATGCGGAATTCCCGGGCAAGCTTGGTCACCTGATCCAGCCAGACGGGATTGGCGGTATCCTTCATCGCCTGGTCGATGGCGCCTTTCAGGCCGGCTTCGGCTGCGAGCGCCGCCTTGGCATCGCCTTCCTTGCCGGTGACGACATAATATTGGGCAAGCCCCCGGTAGAGGATCACGCCATGATCGATGTTGCGCGCCAGATTGACCTCGGTGACGCTGGTCCGATACGCCGCAACGCTGGCCAGCACGCGCTCAAAGCCGAGATAGGCAATGCCCATGCTGATTGCCGATATCACGAGCACGACCATGAAGCCGAGCATAATTTTGGCGCGGAATCGCAGGGTCGGCAGCTTAAAAGTGAGCCGCTGCAGCCCGACGCGCTTCGACATTCCCATCCCTAGCCCCCGGTTTCCGGTAGGTGCCGGGCTGCGAAACGCCCGATCCGGGCGGGCAAGTTAAGCCATAATTGATAAGAGGCCGTAAATCCCGGACAGGTTGTGACCGTAATGGCAAGGGTGACGACACCAGGCGCAGCGGTGGCAACCTTGCCTCATCCCCTGGCACGAGAAAAGGAAGACGATTCAGCTAAACTGAGCACCTTATCGCGAAGCCAGCGACGAAAATCCTAGTTGCAAAGTCCGCCTCTGCTGTTTCTAATTGGACCAATTAAAAATCATCGGGAGGAATTGGCGTGTCCAATGTCAAACTGACGGTAAACGGCAGGGCGGTCTCGGTCGATGTCGAAGACCGGACACTCCTTGTCCATCTGCTGCGCGACCATCTTAACCTGACCGGTACCCATGTCGGCTGCGACACCAGCCAGTGCGGCGCCTGCGTCGTCCATATTGACGGCCGGGCCGTCAAATCCTGCACCGTGCTGGCGGGACAGGCCAATGGCGCCAATGTCACCACGATCGAGGGCATTTCGAAGGGCGAAGAGCTGCATCCGATGCAGGCCGCCTTCCGCGATAATCACGGTCTGCAGTGCGGCTATTGCACGCCGGGCATGATCATGTCGGCGATCGACATCGTGCATCGCCACGGCGGCAATCTCGACGAGGAGACCGTCCGGCACGAGTTGGAAGGCAATATCTGCCGCTGCACCGGCTACCACAACATCGTCAAATCGGTGCTCGACGCCGCCGGCCGCATGAAGGTCGCGCAAGCGGCGGAATAGCCGCGGGGCCGAACGCGATCACGATCAAGAACCGTCCGTTTCGGTGGAAAAGGGCGGACCGCAAAAAACTCCGGCAGGGAGGACAGAACATGGGTATCGAAGGTATCGGCGCACGGGTCGTGCGCAAGGAAGACAGGCGGTTCATCACCGGCAAGGGCCGCTATGTCGACGACATCAAACTCGTGGGCATGACCTACGCGCATTTCGTCCGCAGCCCGCACGCCCACGCGAAAGTAAAGAGTGTCGATGCATCGGCCGCTCTGGAAATGCCGGGCGTGCTCGCGGTGCTGACCGGCCGGCAGCTGGTCGACGACAAGATCGGCAATCTGATCTGCGGCTGGGCTATCACCTCCAAGGACGGTTCGGCCATGAAGATGGGCGCGTGGCCCGCGATGGCGCCGGAAACCGTCCGTTTCGTCGGTCAGGCTGTCGCGGTCGTCATCGCCGAGACCAAGAATCTCGCCCGCGATGCCGCTGAAGCTGTCGTCGTGGACTACGAAGAACTTCCGGCGGCGCCCGATATCCGCGCCGCAATCAAGCCCGGCGCGCCGCAGCTTCACCCCGAGGCGGCAGGCAATATCGTCTATGACTGGGAGCTTGGCGATCAGGCCGCAGTGAACGACGCCTTCAGCAAGGCCGCCAATGTGGTCACGCTCGAGCTGACCAATAACCGGCTGGTGCCGAACGCGATGGAGCCACGCGCTGCGCTGGCCGAATATGACGACGCGGAAGGGCACTTCACACTCTATACGACGTCACAGAATCCGCATGTCGCGCGCCTGGTGCTGTCGGCGTTCTACAATATCGCCCCGGAGCACAAGCTGCGCGTGGTGGCGCCGGATGTCGGCGGCGGCTTCGGCTCGAAGATTTTCATTTATCCGGAAGAGATGGTGGCGTTGTGGGCCTCGAAGAAGGTCGGCCGTCCGGTGAAGTGGACCGGAGATCGCTCGGAAGCCTTCCTCACCGATGCGCATGGCCGTGACCACATTTCGAAAGCCGAGATGGCCTTCGACAAGGACAACAGGATCCTGGCATTGCGGGTGAAAACCCACGCCAATTTCGGCGCCTATATGTCGCTGTTCTCCTCCTCGGTGCCGACCTATCTCTACGCCACGCTGCTGTCGGGCCAATACAACATCCCCGCCATCCATGCGGAGGTGATCGGCGTCTACACCAACACCACGCCGGTGGATGCCTATCGCGGCGCCGGCCGGCCCGAGGCCAGCTACCTGCTCGAACGGCTGATGGAGACCGCGGCGCGCCAACTCAAGGTCGATCCCGCGGAATTGCGCCGCAGGAATTTCATCACCCAATTCCCGCATCAGACGCCGGTGATCATGAACTACGACACCGGCGATTTCGCCGCCTCGCTCGATGCCGCGCTGAAGGCGATCGATTATGCCGGCTTCCCGGCGCGCAAGGAGCAGGCAAAGCAGCAAGGCAAGCTCCGCGGCATCGGCCTCTCCTGCTATATCGAGGCCTGCGGCATCGCGCCTTCAAAGGCGGTCGGCAGCCTGGGCGCCGGTGTCGGCCTCTGGGAATCCGCGGAAGTGCGCGTCAATCCGGTCGGCACCATCGAAGTCCTGACCGGCTCGCACAGCCACGGCCAGGGCCACGAGACCACCTTCTGCCAGTTGGTGGCAGACCGGCTCGGCATCCCGATCAGCCAGGTTTCGATCGTCCACGGCGATACCGACAAGGTGCAGTTCGGCATGGGCACCTACGGCTCGCGCTCGGCGGCGGTCGGCCTCTCGGCCATCCTGAAGGCGATGGAGAAGGTCGAGGCCAAGGCCAAGAAGATTGCGGCACATCAGCTCGAGGCGTCCGAGGATGACATCGTCATCGAGAATGGCGAATTCAAAGTCACCGGCACCGACAAGTCGATCGCGTTCCCGATGGTCGCGCTCGCAGCCTATACGGCACACAATTTGCCCGACGGCATGGAGCCAGGATTGAAGGAAGGCGCGTTCTACGATCCGACCAACTTCACCTTCCCGGCCGGCGCCTATGTCTGCGAGCTCGAAGTCGACCCACGCACCGGCAAGACGACGTTCATCAATTTCGTCGCTGCCGATGATTTCGGCCGGCTGATCAATCCAATGATCGTCGAGGGCCAGGTTCATGGCGGGCTCGCGCAAGGCATTGGCCAGGCGCTGTTGGAAAGTGCGGTCTATGACGATAGCGGCCAGCCGGTGACCGCCTCGTTCATGGATTACGCCATGCCGCGCGCGGACGATCTGCCCTCGTTCAAGCTGTCGCATACCACGACGCTGTGCCCCGGTAATCCGCTCGGGGTCAAAGGCTGCGGCGAGGCCGGTGCGATCGGCTCGTCGGCTGCCGTCATCAACGCCATCACCGATGCGATCGGACATAACCGGTTGGAGATGCCGGCGACGCCTGATCGCGTCTGGCATGCGATCCACGCAAAGATGTAAACGGGAGGACGATCCATGTACCAGACCACCTATCACCGTCCCTCCTCGGTCGACGAAGCCGCCGCACTGTTCGCCAAGGGTTCGGAGCCGAAATATCTTGCCGGCGGCCACACGCTGATCCCGGTCATGAAGCAACGGCTTGCCGGCCCGTCCGATGTCATCGATCTAGCCAAAATCAAGGAATTGGTCGGCGTGGAGCTCTCCGGCGATACGCTGGTCATCAAGGCCGCGACGCCGCATTATGATGTGGCTCAGAATGCGACAGCCAAAAAGGCTATTCCTGCGCTTGCCTACCTGGCCTCGCTGATCGGCGACCCCGCGGTGCGTCATCGCGGCACCATCGGCGGCTCGATTGCCAACAACGATCCGGCCGCGGACTATCCGGCCGCGGTGCTTGCGCTCGGCGCCACGGTCAAGACCAACAAGCGCTCGATCCCGGCGGATGATTTCTTCCAGGGCCTGTTCACCACCGCGCTCGATAGCGGCGAGATCATCACCCAGGTCATCTTTCCGATTCCGGCCAAGGCGGGCTACGCGAAGTTTCCGCATCCTGCTTCGCGTTTCGCGCTCACCGGCGTATTCGTCGCTCAGACCAAATCCGGCGATATTCGCGTTGCGGCAACGGGTGCATCGCAAAACGGCGTCCTCCGGGTACAAGCGATCGAAACCGCGCTAAAATCGAATTGGTCGCCCGCCGCGCTCGATAACGTCACGATTCCGGCCAGCGGGATGTTGAACGACATTCACGGCTCGGCGGATTATCGTGCCAATCTGATCAAGGTGATGGCGCAGCGCGCTGTTGCTGCGGCCGGCTGAGCTCATATCGCGCGCAATCGATAGAAGCGGCGCGGCGGTGCCGTGCCGCTTTTTCATCGATCGTTTCCAGGCAAAAGCCACTTGCCATGTCGGACGCAAGGCGTGAGACTTCAATTGGAAACGTTCAACGGAAATCAACGTGCTCGACAAGCCAACTCCACACGCATCGGTCCGCACATCCGGCCCGCTGGCCGGATATCGCATCGTCGAATTCGCCGGCATCGGACCGGGGCCGTTCGCCAGCATGATGCTGGCAGATATGGGCGCGGACGTCGTCACGCTTGACCGCGTCGGCGCCAAGCGGAACATGAATTCAGTGGCGGGCCGCGGCCGACGCGTGGTCGAGATCGACCTCAAGGGCAACAAGGCCGTTGCACAGGTGCTCGATCTGCTCGCCGGCGCCGACGCGCTGATCGAAGGATTCCGGCCGGGCGTGATGGAGCGGTTGGGTCTTGGGCCTGACGCGGTGCTGGCGCGCAATCCGCGGCTGGTCTATGGCCGGATGACCGGGTGGGGCCAGCAAGGCCCGCTGGCTCACGCCGCCGGGCATGACATCAATTACATCTCGATCACCGGCGCGCTGGCCGCCATCGGCGGCAAGGAAAGACCGGTGCCGCCGCTCAATCTGGTCGGCGATTTCGGCGGCGGTGCGCTCTATCTCGTGGTCGGCGTGCTCGCCGCCCTGCTGGAAGCGAAGAAATCCGGCAAAGGACAGGTAGTGGACGCTGCGATGTGCGACGGGGCGGCATCGCTGATGTCGATGTTCTTCGATCTCACCGCGGCAGGCCGCTGGACTGAGGAACGAGAAAGCAATCTCCTCGACGGCGGCGCGCATTTTTATGGCGTCTATGAATGTGCCTGCGGCCGTTTCATCTCGATCGGTTCGATCGAACCGCAGTTCTATGCTTTGTTGCGCGAGCATGCCGGCTTGTCGGACCCGGCCTTCGATGCACAGATGGATCGCAAGGCATGGCCGGCGCTGAAGCAGAGCCTGGCCGCGATATTCAAATCCAAAACCCGCGACGAGTGGTGCGCGATCATGGAAGGCACCGATGTCTGCTTTGCGCCGGTGCTCACCATGACCGAAGCGCCGCAGCATCCTCACATGGCGGCGCGTGAAGTGTTCATCACCCGCCACGGCGTGACACAACCGGCACCCGCGCCACGTTTCTCGCGCACCCCGTCAGCGGCGAGAGATGCCGAGAAGGCCGATATCGCCACACTCACAAGCGAATGGCTCAAGCAGAACTGATGAGGAGCGCGCCCTACGGTCAATCCGACCGGACGGACATTTCCCTCCACCGAGGCTATGCCGCGTGACCTACCTTGAGCACACCGCGGCGGATCTGGTCTTCCTCGATCGATTCGAATAGCGCCTTGAAGTTGCCTTCGCCAAAGCCGTCGTCGCCCTTGCGCTGGATGAATTCGAAGAAGATCGGGCCGATCGCATTAGCGGAAAAGATCTGCAGCAGCACCTTGGTCTGACCGCCATCGACCACGCCTTCGCCGTCGATCAGGATGCCGTTCTTCTGCAGCCGCGCGACGTCCTCGCCGTGCTTCGGCAGGCGGGCGTCGACCCGCTCAAAATAGGTATCCGGCGGTGATGGCATGAACGGCAGCCCGGCCTGCCGAAGCGTCTCGACGGTGTGGTAGATGTCGCGCGCGCCACAGGCGATGTGCTGGATGCCTTCGCCACGATAGACGTTGAGATATTCCTCGATCTGGCCGGAATCGCCGGCATCCTCATTGATCGGAATCCGGATCTTGCCGTCCGGGCTGGTCAGCGCGCGCGAAAACAGGCCGGAGGCGCGGCCCTCGATATCGAAATAGCGGATCTGGCGGAAGTTGAAGAGTTTTTCGTAAAAGCCGGTCCAGACATTCATCCGGCCGCGATGGACGTTGTGGGTGAGATGATCGATATAGAACAGCCCGACGCCGGCAGGGCTCGGATTGTTTGCGCCGAGCCAGTCAAACTCCAGGTCATAAGCCGAACCCTTGGCGCCATAGCGATCGACGAAATAAAGCAGGCTGCCGCCGATGCCCTTGATGGCGGGCACGTCGAGCGTCTTCTGCGCCGGCGACGCATCCGCCGGCTCAGCCCCCAGCGACAGCGCGCGTTCATAAGCCTTGTTGGCATCGACGACGCGGAATGCCATCGACGGCGCGCATGGGCCGTGAGCCGCGACAAAGTCGAAACCGTGGCTATCAGGCTCCTCGTTGACGAGATAGTTGATGTCGCCCTGGCGATAGACCGTGATCTTCTTGGTCTTGTGGCGCGCGACCGGCGCATAGCCCATCAGCTTGAACAGCGCATGCAGTTCTTCCGGCCTGGGATGGGCATATTCGACGAACTCGAAGCCGTCCGTGCCCATCGGATTGTCGGCGCTGATCGTGGCGGCGGGTGCATCGTGCGGAAACGGGCCCATGGCGAATCTCCTCAGTTGATTGGATGGGAGTTTCGACCCTCTAGCGCGCAAAGTGCATGCAAATCCAGGCACAACTGGCTATAACTATGCATGATTTGTGCACATCATAGGCCAGATACGCATGATCCCCGTCGACGACTTCGACCTGAAAATCCTCGGCGCGCTGCAGGATGACGGCCGTCTGACCAACCAGCAATTGGCCGAACTGGTCGGCCTGTCGGCCTCGCAATGCTCGCGCCGCCGGATGCGGCTCGAAGAGGAAAAGGTGATTGCCGGCTATCACGCCGACCTTTCCGGCGAGACGCTTGGCTTCAACCTGATCGCCTTCATCCACATCACGCTGGCGACCCATTCGCCCGACAACGCCAAGAAGTTTCGCGAACTGGTCAATCGGGTCGAGGAGATCCAGGACGCCTATGCGCTGACCGGTGATGCCGACTACGTGCTGAAAGTGGTGTTGCGCGACCTGAAAAGCCTGTCCGATATCGTCAACAATGTGCTGATGCCGCATCAGAGCGTGGCGCATGTGCGTTCATCGGTCGTGCTCGACCGCCTGAAGGAAAGTTCCAAGCTGCCGATCTGAACGCCGTGTCCGAAATCGAGGGAGATTCGCCGTCTGGATTTGGCGCCTGATCGGCGATGATCCTTTCAACGAGACGTTTTCTTCACGCGAACCGGCATCCACTTCATTCGAAAACGCGATAGAAAACGCCATATGAGGGATGAGACGACCATGGCCCTGCAGCTTCGGCCCAACTGCGAATATTGCGACAAGGATCTGCCGCCGGCCTCGACGGAAGCGCGGATCTGTTCTTACGAATGCACGTTCTGTGCGGGTTGCGTCGAGACCAAACTGCACAACGTCTGCCCGAACTGTGGCGGCGGCTTCGCGCCGCGCCCGATCCGGCCCTTGCGGCAATGGCGGCCGGGCGTCTGCGTGACGCAGCAGACGGCGTCTGAAAAGCGCGTGCATCTGAAGTATAGCCATGAGGATATTGCTGCGCATTGCGCCAGGATTCGCAGCATTCCGCCTGAGCAGCGATAAACTATCTCCATGGTCATTCCGGCTCGATGCGAAGCACCGAACTATGGTGCGCAATTGCGCAGCTGTGGTCTGGCGTTTGCGCACCATCCCGGAATGGCGATGTGACATTACTCCGCCGGCACGATTGTGCCCTCGACCTCGCCGAAGCCGACGCGATAGCCGTCACCCTGACACCAGCCACGCAGGATCAGCGAATCGCCGTCATCGAGAAAAGTGCGCCTGGCACCACCGGGCAGCTCGATCGGCTCGGTCGCATTCCAGCTGATTTCCATCAGGCTGCCGCGCTGGTGCTTCTCGGGGCCGCTGATGGTGCCGCTGCCCAGGAGATCGCCGATATTCATGG
This sequence comes from Bradyrhizobium sp., assembly GCA_035547995.1. Classification (GTDB taxonomy): domain Bacteria; phylum Pseudomonadota; class Alphaproteobacteria; order Rhizobiales; family Xanthobacteraceae; genus Bradyrhizobium. Next base: position 38,850 of record DASZTN010000030.1, read on the forward strand.
CGCAGCCGCTCGAGGCGTGATGCATCAATTGCTGCACCGACGACCAGTACATGTATTTGAAATTGGTCCGGGAGATCCGCATCGGCTGTCTCATGTCGGCGGTACGCAACTCGGCCTCGAGCTCCAGGTCGTAATTGTTCGGCTTTACCTGCTGCAGATAAGCAAGCGGCGCCGGATTCTGTTCAGGCCCCCGTACCCGGAATGGTTCAAGCGCCTCGCGGGTCACGACCCAGGGGCTGATCGAGGTCGCGAACGCCTTGCCCTGGAACGGCCCAAGCGGCACATATTCCCATTGCTGGATGTCGCGTGCGCTCCAGTCGTTGAGCAGCACGAAACCGAAGATCATCGCTTCCGCTTGGGCTTCGCTGAGCATTTCGCCCATCGAGGATGGCTGGCCGATGATCGCTCCCATCTCCAGTTCGAAATCGAGCCGCCTGCATGGTCCAAAGCTCGGCGCTTCCACATTCGGCGGCTTCAATTGGCCGCGCGGCCGCCTCACCCTTGTGCCGCTGACCACCACGGTCGAGGCGCGGCCGTTATAGCCGACCGGCATATGCAGCCAGTTCGGCTGTAAGGCATTGTCCTTGCCGCGGAAGATGATGCCGATATTGGTCGCATGCTCCTTCGACGCGTAGAAATCGGTATAGCCGGCAACCGCGACCGGCATGTGCATTGTGACGTCGGCTCTCGGCACCAGCGCGCGCCGGCGCAGCTCGTCGTTGTCGCGCAATTCCGGATGGTCATGGCGCAGCAATTGGCTGATCCGGGCGCGCACGCGCGACCACACGTTCGGCCCCAATGCCATGAACGGGTTCAGCGTCGATGCTGCGAATACCCCCGGTTCGACACCGCCGATCCGGCAGTCCTGCGCCAGTTGCCAGAGATCGAGCACATGGTCCCCGATCGCAACGCCTATGCGCGGCGCGAGACCGTCATTGATCGAGAACACGCCATAGGGCAGATTCTGGATCGGGAAGTCGGAGGCGGGATCGACGGGGATGAAGGAGCGGAGTGTGGGGTCGTTGGGGTGAGGCAAGCAGCTTCTCCATTTTCACCGCCGTCATGCCCGGGACGAGCCCGGGCACGACGGAGCGATACGCACGCGGTTGCCTATGCTCTGTTCGGATCGAACCGCTTCTCCAGCCCCTTCCAGCAATCCGCGTAATCGTCCTGCAGGATCGGCGAGGTCGCCGCATAGCGGGTGACGCGTTGCGGGAAGCGGGTCTCGAACATGAAGGCCATCGTGCCTGTCAGCTTGACCGGCTTCAGCTCGCTATTGCTGGCATGGTCGAAAGCCTCGCGGTCCGGTCCGTGCGGCAACATGCAGTTATGTAGCGAGATGCCGCCCGGGACGAAGCCCTGCGGCTTGGCATCATAGACGCCGTAGATCAGGCCCATGAACTCCGACATGATGTTCATGTG
>DASZTN010000031.1:0-30060 GCA_035547995.1 Bradyrhizobium sp.
GGTAACGTCGATGGCCGCGACATGCAGGCCCATCGCCTTGGCGTATTGTACGGCGATATGGCCGAGGCCGCCGACGCCGGAAATGGCGAGCCATTCACCCGGTCGGGCTTCGGTTTCCTTGATGCCCTTGTAGGTCGTCACGCCGGCGCAGAGGATCGGCGCAAGTTCGGCGAAATCCCCATTCTTGGGCAAATGTGCGACATAGTCGGCGGCACCGATCGCATATTCAGCGAAGCTGCCGTTCACCGTGTAACCGCTCATATGCTGGGACTCGCATAGGGTTTCCCAGCCGGTCTCGCAGAATTCACAGCGGCCGCATGCATCATGCAGCCAGGCGGTGCCGACCGCATCACCTTCCTTCACGCCGACGACGCCTGGACCGACGGCAGCAACGATGCCGGCCCCTTCATGTCCTGGGATGAATGGCGGCGTCGGTTTCACCGGCCAGTCGCCACTCGCGGCATGAAGATCTGTGTGGCACACGCCCGAAGCGTTGATCTTGACAAGCACCTCGCCGCGTCCCGGCGTCGGGATCGGAACTTCCTCGATTTTGAGAGGCTTGCCAAATTCGTGAACGACCGCCGCCTTCATTGTCTTCGCCATCACAGCATCTCCTACCAAATGGCACTAAACATAGCGTCCGGGCGAAGCGCGACTTTGATCCAGATTAAAACCAGCCATGAAATTCGAGGATGGCATGTTCTTGAAAAAGCGCAGGCTTCGTTGATCCAGATTAAGGCCGCCGGCGGAGGGCGCTGACATTGTGGCTGACATAGCGGCTATTGCGGCCGCACCGAGCTTTGCAACGCTACCGACCACAAGGAGCCTTCACATGCTGGACCAACCGACCAAGTCCACGAGCAACGAGACCAAGCTGCGTACGCGATATGACAATTTTATCGGCGGCAAGTGGGCCGCTCCTGTCAAAGGGCGCTATTTCACCGACAAAAGTCCAATTGATGGCAGTACGCTGTGCGAGGTTGCCCGTTCGGACGCTGATGACGTCGAGAAGGCGCTTGATGCCGCGCACGCCGCCCTGCCGGGTTGGGCGCGCACTTCGCCGGCGGAGCGGGCCCGGTTGCTCAATAAAATCGCCGACAGAATCGAGGAGAACCTCGCACTGCTGGCGCGGGTTGAGACCCGCGATAACGGCAAGCCGATCCGCGAGACGATGAACGCCGACGTACCGCTCGCTGCCGATCATTTCCGCTACTTCGCCGGCTGCATTCGCGCCGAGGAAGGTACGATCGGCGAGATCGACCATGATACGGTCGCCTATCATTTCCGCGAGCCGATGGGCGTCGTCGGCCAGATCATTCCCTGGAACTTCCCGCTCCTGATGGCGTCCTGGAAGCTCGCACCCGCGCTGGTATGCGGAAATTGCGTGGTGATGAAGCCGGCTTCGGATACGCCCATGAGCCTTGCCGTGCTCATGGACATTATCGGCGATATCCTGCCGCCGGGCGTTTTGAACGTGGTATTCGGCCATGGTTCGGAGGTCGGCACCCCGCTGGCGCGCAGCCCGCGCATCGCCAAGATTGCCTTCACCGGCGAGACCACGACGGGCCGCCAGATCATGCAATATGCTGCGGAGACCATCATTCCGCAGACGATGGAGCTTGGCGGCAAATCGCCCAACATCTTCTTCGACGACGTGATGGACGAGGATGATGCCTTCCTCGACAAGGCGCTCGAAGGTTTCGCGCTGTTCGCCTTCAACAAGGGCGAAGTCTGCACCTGTCCGTCGCGGGCGCTGGTGCACGAAAAGATCTTCGACAAGTTCGTCGAGAAGGCTGTCGCGCGCGTCGCCAAGATCAAGGTCGGCGATCCGCTCGATCTGTCGACCCAGATGGGCGCACAGTGCTCCAAGGGCCAGCTCGAAAAGATCCTGAACTATATCGACATCGGCAAGCAGGAAGGCGCCAAGTGCATGACCGGCGGCGAGCGCGCCGCGCTGGGCGGCAAGCTGAAGGACGGCTTCTTCGTCAAGCCGACGGTGTTCGTCGGTAACAACAAGATGCGCATCTTCCAGGAGGAGATCTTCGGTCCCGTCCTGTCGGTGACCAAGTTCAAGGACCTGGATGATGCGATCTCGATCGGCAACGACACGGTCTATGGTCTTGGTGCCGGTGTCTGGTCGCGCAACGTGAACAATCTGTATCGCGTTGGTCGGGGCATCCAGGCCGGCCGGGTATGGACCAATTGCTATCACGTCTATCCGGCCCATGCCGCTTTCGGCGGTTACAAGGAGTCCGGATTCGGGCGCGAGACCCACAAGATCATCATGGATCACTATCAGCAGACCAAGAACCTGCTGGTCAGCTACAATCCCAAGGCCATGGGTCTGTTCTGATTACCAAAGGTCACCGTGGTGCGGTTAGAGCGCCACGGTGACCTTCCTTGCCCGAATGAAGCTCAGGTGGGTTCGATGGTGCCGCGGGTCATTTTTACGGAGAGAGCGCTGGCCCTTACCAAAAGGCTGAGCGCCGAAAATGGGCCGCTGATTTTCCATCTCTCCGGAGGGTGCTGCGAGGGCAGCGCGCCGATGTGCTTCCGCCAAAGTGATTTTCGGGTCGGTCCGCGCGACGTGCTGCTTGGTTCTGTCGACGATTGCCCCTTTTATGTCGGTCCGGCACAGTTCGAATACTGGGCCTATTGCCAGCTCACGGTCGATGTCACTGAAGGCGGGGGTGACAGTTTCTCGCTCGAAGCGGCCGATGGTGTTCGCTTTATTGTCCGCTCGCGTCTCTTCACGGATGAAGAGGTGGCGGAGCTGGAGGCGGCCGGCCCGCCGCCGCGGGGCCCCATCAAATCTGACGCCGACCGGTCGCAAGCAAGAGTTTCGGCACCGCGATGATCGACCGTGGTCGCGCGTGACTGATGCATGGTGGAGCCTTTCCGATGCCGATCAAGATTGCAGTTCTCAAGGAAACGCGCCCGGGAGAACATCGCGTAGCTCTGGTTCCCGCGGTAGCCGAAAGAATGATCCGGCTTGGAACGGAAATTTCGATGCAGTCGGGCGCAGGAGATGCGGCGAGACTGCCAGATTCAATGTTCAAGGATGTCAGTATCGTCGCCGACCTCCGGGCTCTGGTGAAAGATGCGGACATCGTCCTCGCGGTCCAGCCTCCGCCGGTCGAGGCCGTAGAGGCGATGCGCGAAGGGACGATCCTGATTTCGTTCATCTACGCCGCTTCCAATCCATCCCTGGTGAAGCTGCTCTGCGAACGAAAGATGACCTGTTTCGCGATGGAGCGGGTGCCGCGGATATCCCGCGCGCAGGCGATGGACGCCTTGTCCAGCCAGGCGGCGCTCTCCGGCTATTACGCGGCGCTGATCGGGGCGACGCATCTTGCGCGGATTTTCCCGCGCATGACCACGGCTGTAGGCACGCTTCGTCCTGCCACCGTTCTGGTGATGGGGCTCGGGGTGGCTGGTCTGCAGGCGCTTGCAACCGCCCATCGCCTCGGCGCGGTGGTCGAGGGTTACGACGTCCGGCCGGAGACAAAGGAAGAGGCTGCCTCCGTGGGCGCGAAATTTGTTAATACGGGCGTCGATGCACGCGGCGAGGGCGGGTATGCGCGCGAACTGACGGACGATGAAAAGAAGAAGGTCGCCTCCGTGGTTACCGCCCACATTCAGCAGGCCGACGTCGTCATCACCACGGCGGCCGTTCCGGGCCGGGCGGCGCCCAAGCTGATCAGCAAGGCCCAGGTCGAGGGTATGAAGGCGGGATCGGTCATCGTCGACCTCGCCGCCGATAGCGGTGGAAATTGCGAGCTGACGAAGCCCGGCGAGATTGTTCAGGTCGGGCAGGTGATGATTACAGGACCGCTCGATGTTCCTTCGATGCTCGGTGAGCATGCAAGCGAGCTCTATGCCAAGAACCTACTGAATTTTCTCCAGCTGCTGATACGTGACGGCGAACTCAAGCCCGATTGGTCCGACGAGGTCGTCGCCAGGACAGCCTTGACCAGAGCTGGAGCCATGACCGACGCCGCGCCGGCCAAGCAGCAGCTCAAGGCTGCCGTCTAGGAGAAGGGTTCTCTGGGAGATTTAGATGGATACGCAGATTGCGATTACTGGATTCGTGGCCCTTTATATCTTCATGCTGGCGGCTTTCACCGGCTATGAGGTGATCTCCCGCGTGCCCGCCATCCTTCACACGCCGCTGATGTCCGGATCGAACTTTGTCCACGGCATCGTCGTGGTCGGCGCGCTCTATGCCCTGTTGAACGCAAGTTCCCTGATCGAGCAGATCATCGGGTTCGTCGGCGTGCTGCTGGGAGCTGCGAACGCCGGGGGCGGCTATGTAGTCACCGAGCGGATGCTCGAGATGTTCAAGCCCAGCAGCGTGCGCAAGGGGTGAGGAGCAAGCCATGAATCCCTATTGGATCATTGACCCCATCGATTTCCTGGCGGCGGTTCTCTTCATCTATGGCTTGAAACGCATGTCATCGCCGCTGACGGCGCGTTCAGGCATCGTCGTAGCGGGCGTCGGTATGCTGCTCGCAATCCTTGCCTCCTTCTTCTACGTTCTCTCGCTTGATCCGAGCGCAGCGCCACACCGGACGGTGAATATCTCCCTTGCCATCGCGGCGCTGGTCATCGGGTTGGGCTGGGCGTGGTGGCGCGGCCGCACCGTGGCGATCACGGCGATGCCACAGATGGTCGCACTCTATAACGGGATGGGCGGTGGCGCAGCGGCCGCGATCGCGGCCGTCGAGTTGTTCGGTGAGCGCAGCCGCGATCCGATGCTATTGATCATCACCGTCGTTGGCGCGCTGATCGGTTCGATATCGCTGTCGGGATCCCTGATCGCCTGGGGCAAGCTGGATGGCAGGATCAGGAAGCCATGGCGCGTTCCAGGGCAGCAGGTCATGAATGCACTCGTGTTCCTGATCGCAATCGCGTTTGGGATCTATGTGGTCGTGGCTGCGCCGAACCAATACACCTTTGTGCTCACCGCGGCATTTTTCGTTCTGGCGCTTCTATTCGGCGTGCTGATGACGATGCCGATCGGCGGTGCCGACATGCCCGTGGTGATCTCTCTCTATAACGCCTTCACCGGGCTCGCGGTCGGACTTGAAGGATTCGTGCTGCAGAATCCGGCGCTGATGATCGCCGGCATGGTTGTCGGCTCGGCCGGTACGCTGCTCACGCTGCTGATGGCCAAAGCGATGAACCGCTCCGTGAGCAATGTGCTGTTCAGCAATTTCGGAGACGTCAGCATCGATCAGCAAAGCGAGATCAAGGGGCGTCTCAAGCCGGTCGAGGCAAGCGATGCAGCGATCGCCATGCGCTATGCAGCCAAGGTGATCATCGTGCCGGGTTACGGGCTTGCGGCCGCACAGGCGCAGCAGCGGCTCTATGAATTCGTCAAGCTGCTGCAATCGGCCGGAGTCGATGTGAAGTTTGCGGTGCATCCGGTGGCAGGCCGGATGCCGGGCCATATGGACGTGCTGCTTGCCGAGGCTGGCGTGCCCTACGATCTCATCCACGAGATGGATGAGATCAATGAGGAGTTCAGCAGCACCGATGTGGCGCTCGTCATCGGCGCCAATGACGTGGTCAATCCGGCCGCCCGCAGCAATAAATCCTCGCCGATCTATGGGATGCCGATCTTGAACGTGGATCAGGCGCATCAGGTCTATGTGGTCAAGCGCGGCCAGGGCAAGGGCTATGCCGGCATCGAGAACGAGCTGTTCTACGCCGACAATTGCAACATGGTCTATGGGGACGCTCAGGTCGTGCTCGGAAAGATGGTTCAGGCGGTAAAGGATCTGGTTCCGAATGCAGCCCCGGCACAGGCCGCGGCGTGAATGGAATTCCGGAGCCGAAGCCGCGATGAGGCTGGAGTGGTCTTTGTGCCCATCAGCGACGGCCTTGGTTTTCCGGTGCCGCCGTTTTTCAGATGATCTTTGACAGCGGGGGCGCTGCGTTCGGAGAGTGCAGTGGCGTGCCCAGAAACCAGCTCTCCTCACGGGCGAGGGCGGCGAGTTGCGGCACCAGCGCATTGTCGGTGGCGCGCAGATAGGCAGCCGAATAGTCCATGTCCTTTGTCTTGGGATACTCGATCAGGATCTTCAGCGTTCCGGCGGCGATATCCTCGGTGAACAGCTCCGGCGGCAACAGGCTGACGCCGATGCCACGCCGGACCAGTAGCGACATCACGCTGAAACTATTGCAGCGATGGATGAACTTTGGCGTGATGCCGGCTTCCTCGAACCAGCTCACCATCAGATGATATACGCTGGCATCCTGCGGCATGCCGATGGTCGGCAGTTCGCCCAGCGCCTCGGCCGTGAGATTGCGATCCTGCGGACAGAAGCGCGGATGGCCAAGCCATTTCAGTGTGCAGCTGCCGAGCGAGACGCGGACTGATCCAGGCAGATCGATCGGACCGGGCAGCAGCGCGATGTCGATCTGCCGGCGGCTCAGTTTGGCGGCGAGACCGCCGGCGAGATCGGCGTCGATCTCGAGGCGCACCTTCGGATAGCGTCGCTCGATGCGGGCGACGAAACTCTGAAACCATGTCAGTGCGATGCTTTCGACCACGCCGACCCGGATGGTGCCGACCGCAGCATCGCCGCCGGCCGCGGCCTTCATCATCGCGACCTCGGAGAGGATGCGCTCGGCGCGTTCCAGGCAGCTCTGCCCAAGTGGGGTCAGGACGACGTTGCGGCCCTGCCGCCGCAGCACCCTGGCGCCAAGCTCACGCTCCAGCTCCTGGATACGCCGGGTCACGGCGGGCTGGGTCAAATTGAGATGCTGCGCGGCCGCCCCGATGCCGCCGAGCCGCACCACCCACAACAATGTCTCGAGGTGACGTGAATCCATTTAAATCATAAAATATCCGCATATGTCGAATGTCTATATTTCATTTGTATTCGCACTGCAGCAAGACCAATATTCGCTTTGCCGGGTTATTTTTCTACTATGAGGTACCTCATTCATGCGCAATCTTCATAGATTGCTGCCACTCGGCACAATTTTCAGTCTCGCGCTGGTCATTGTTTGGGGAGCCACCACGGTGCCAGCGCGCGCTGATGGGGCAGGCTGTGAACCTGCCAAGCTCGCCGCCAAATATCCGGGCCTTGCCGGCAAGACCATCAGAATCGGCCAGGATGGCGAAAGCGTCCCGTTCAGCCAGCGCGATCCCAAGGACTTCACCAAACTGATCGGGCTCGACGCCGATCTCGCCCGCGCCACCTTCGCCTGCGTCGGCGCACCCGTCGATTTCACCATTGGCGCCTGGTCGGGCCTGATCCCTGCGGCGATGGCCGGACAGATCGACGTCATGTGGGATACGCTGCTCTACACGCCGGAGCGCGCCAAGAAGCTCGACTTCGTCGTTTACATGAACGCGGCGACCGGAATGCTGGTGGCGAAGGGTAATCCCAAAAACGTCCATAGCATGGACGATCTCTGCGGGCTGAGCGCCACCACGAACCTGGGCACCACGCAGGAGGCGATGCTCCGCGAGGCCAACAACAAATGCATTGCCGCCGGAAAGCCTGCGGTGACCATCATCACCTCCCAGGACATGCCGAGCAGCCTGCGCCTGGTCCAGAGCGGTCGCGCCGATCTTGCTGCGGTCAATAAGTTCGTCGGCGACAGCATGGTCGCCTCCAGTGCCGGCACCGTTCAAAGCGCATTCGACGTTGTCACCGGAGCGAAGATCTCCGTCGGCACTGCGAAGGGCAATCCGGATCTGGTCAAGGCGATCCATGACGGTCTTGCGGCGATCAGGGCCAACGGCACTGAAAAGGCGATCTACGACAAATACCACGTCGATTACGGCCTCACGACCGATCCGACGGTGCTGACCGAGTGATCCGATCCGCGTGCGCGCCGGCCATAGGCGCCGGCGCAAGCCTAATCCTGCTGAAAGAACATGATGACCACTGAGCTGACCACCGTGCAGAAGCACGTCGATCCCATACGCGTACTCGAAATCGAACAGGCGCTGCTGCGCATTCCGAGCTCGGCCTTCGAGGAGCAGATGATTGCCGATCATCTGGCAGAGCGCATGACCGATATCGGTCTCGACGTGACCATGATGGAGGTGCCGCATCCCTTCGATCCGGCATCGAAGAGCCGGCAGCCGGTCGGCAGGCTGGCCGGCGCCGGCGGCGGTCCGTCCCTGATGCTCAACGGGCACATGGATCCGGGAGTCGAGATGCCCGGATGGTCGGTCGATCCCTACGGCGCCAAGTTCGAGGACGGCTGGGTCTGGGGTATGGGCGCCCATGACGACAAGGGTGGCCTTGCCGCGGCATTCTGCGGCCTCGAAGCGGTGATCAAATCAGGCACAAGGCTGAAGGGCGACGTGCTGTTCTGCCCGGTGGTCGCGCATAAGCTCGGCGGCGCCGGCACGCGCGCGCTGCTCAAGAGCGGAGTGCGCGCCGATCTCTGTATCAATATGGAGCATTCCAACAACACCATCGCCAACGTCTGCGTCGGCATCGTGATGGTACGGATCAGGGTCGAGGCGCCGGAACTGTTCTTCCGCTACAGCGCGGAGGCCAAGGCGCAATACTGGAATCCGATCGAACAGCTCTGCGAGGTGATCCGCCGCATCGGCCCAAGCCTCGATCCGATTCCGCAAGGGAGCTGGATGACGTTCACGCCGCATCCGGAGCTGCCCGGCTTCCCGACCCATACATTCGATACGTTCCACAAGGAGCATTATTATCAGAAGAACCTGACCGGGCTGCACAGCAAGCAGGCCGAGCTCCTGCTGCAGTTCCGCACGGTGCCCGGACAGACGCTGCAGAGCGTGACGGAGGACCTGTCGCGCCTGCTGGAGGGCATTCGCCGCGAGCATCCTGCCTTCAACTATTCCTTCGAGGTGCCGGCCAAGGGCACCGAGAACGGCTGGTGCCAGGAGCCGATGTCATGTCCTGCGGAGCATGCGCTGGTGACGACGCTGGCCGAAGGCCAGGCCCGCGCCTCGGGCCGGCCCGCCTCGGTTGGCGGCTGGGGCCGGCTTGGCAATGTCGGCGACGGTAATATCATTGCGGCTCTTGGCATTCCGACCGTTCAATATGGTCCCGGCGATATCCGCATCTATCACGAGTGGCCGACCGCGGATGAGCGGGTGCTGCTGTCGGACCTGGTGACTGCGGCGCAGGCTGTTGCGCACGCGACGGTGAAACTGTGCGGATGACGATCCGGAGATGAGCATCATGAGCGAGACGGCGACGGTCGAGAGAAAACTGGTCTCCGGTCCCGCGGCCTTGGGCGGACTTGCCGTATTGGCGGCGCTGGTCGCGGCCGGCTTCGGCTTTCATGCCGGGCTGTTTCCCGAACCGGTCATGGAGGTGCTGACCTACGTCTTCTCGTCATTCCTGCTCGACGGCGCGGTCACTGCATTGAAGATCGCGGCGCTGGCGATGATCGGCGGTCTCGTTCTCGGTCTGGGGCTTGCGCTGATGCGCCTGTCTGCTGTCGCGCCGCTGCGTGGAGCCGGGTGGCTCTATATCTGGTTCATGCGCGGCACCCCGCTGATCCTCCAATTGGTGTTCCTGTATGATGCGCTTCCGGCCCTCGGCATCAGGCTCGACAGTTTCACCACGGCGGTGCTCGGCTTCACCCTGAACGAGGCGGCGTTCTGCGGCGAGATCATCCGGGGCGGAATTCTTTCGGTCGATCGCAAGCAGGCCTTGGCGGCCGCCTCGTTCGGCATGGGACCGCTGCTGACCATGCGCCGCATCATCCTGCCGCAGGCGATGCGCGCGATCCTGCCGGCGATGGCCAATCAGGCCATCTCGCTGATCAAGGGCACTTCGATCGCCTCGGTAATCTTCGTCAATGAGCTGACGTTCCGCGCGCAGCAGATCGTCGGCCAGAACTTCAAGTTCTTCACGGTGTTTGCAGCGGCAGGCATCATCTATCTGGCGCTGACCAGCGCGGTCGCGATCGCCCAGTTCTATCTCGAACGCAATTTCAGCCCGGACAGCCGACGCAAATCGAAAGCGGTGCCGTCGTTACCCGTGTCGCCGAACGCCTGGACCGAGACGATCAAGGCGGCCCCGTCCGAGGCGGCGGCCGGGGATGTGCCGTTCGTCGTGCTGCAGAACGTGCAGAAATCCTACGGCAACCGGGAAATCCTGCGCGGCATCGATCTCAGCATCAGGCGCGGCGAGGTGGTCGTGCTGATGGGGCCGAGCGGCTCCGGCAAGAGCACACTGCTGCGGCTGGTCAACCATCTGGAGCCGCTCGATTGGGGCGAGATCACCGTCGACGGCAAGCACGTAGGCTATGCCAGGCGTCCCGGCGGCGGCCTCCTGCCGGTGCGCAACCTCGCCAAGGCACGGGCGGAAGCGCGCATCGGCATGGTGTTCCAGCACTTCAACCTGTTCGAGCATCTGACCGCGCTTGAGAACATCATCGAAGCGCCGATGCGGGTCTATGGCGAGTCCGCCGAGAAGATGCGTGCGCTTGGCATGAGCCTGCTCAGCGCCGTTGGGCTGTCGGCGCATGCCGATCACCTGCCGCACCGGCTGTCCGGCGGTCAGCAGCAGCGGGTGGCGATCGCTCGCGCGCTGGCGATCTCGCCGCGTCTGATGCTGTTCGATGAGCCGACGTCCGCGCTCGATCCGGAGCTGGTCGGTGAAGTTCTCGCCGCCATCCGCCGCCTCGCCGAGGCCGGCATGACGATGATGATCGTCACGCATGAGGTGCGGTTTGCGCGCGAGGTCGCCGACCGCGTCGTCTTCATGGATGAAGGACGGGTGGTCGAGCAGGGGCCGCCGGAGCAGGTCCTGGACCATCCGACGCAGGAACGTACCCAGCGCTTCCTCAGGCTGGTCGAGCCGCACTAAACAATAACCGCATGACGCGAACGGCTGTCATGCGCACCATCACCGTGGAGAGGACATCCGATGAAAGCTGCCACCAGGGATTTCGTGCAGATCGCCCGTCTGGAGCGCGAGATGGATTCGCTGGGGCTCGACGCCATCGTCGCGCGCGCCGGGATCAATTTCACCTATCTGGCGGGTTTTGCCTATCCGGGCACGCTGGCCCGACATCTCGATCTCGCGGACTCGCCGCGAGGCGTCTACCTCGTCTGGCCGCGGCAGGGTGAGCCGCGCATCGTCGTCAATGCGATCGCACTGGGGCTGGCAGAGCGGGATTCCTTCATCGAGCGGTTCGATATCTATGAAGGCTACACCGACCCGCCGATCGAGCGACTGGCCAGGACCATCAGTGAAATGGGCTTGGCCGAGGGCAGGATCGGCTTCGAGACCAATTTCGTCAGCGCCGCCGACTGGGACACGTTACGCAGCAGGCTGCCACGGATGCGTACCGCGGATTCCGGTGCCCTGATGGATACCGTGCGCGCGGTGAAGACGAAGGCAGAACTTGCACGTCTGAAGTTCGGCGCCGACATGCTGGACGATGCCTTCATGGCCTGCTTTCCGACCGTGCGGCCAGGCATGCGCGAGCGCGACCTGCATGCGGCACTCGTCGCCTATTGCCTGTCTCATGGTTCCGAGTTCACCCACGGCATTCTCAACTCCTCGCGCAATACCATCCCCTATGCAGGAGAGAGCGATTTCGCTTTCGCGGCGGGCGATGCGATCCGCACCGACTATGTCGCCTATGTGAAGGGCTATCCCGGCCATCAGTCGCGCTGCGCCGTCGTCGGTAAACCCTCCGACGAACAGCGCCGCCAATATGCAGTCATCCGCGACATCTATCTCGCCGCTAACGAGCAACTGGTGCCCGGGCGGACCGCCGGCGAAGTCTACCGGTTCGTGGTGGAGCGTTTTGCAGCTCATGGCATGGCCTACAAGTCGATGCTCGCCGGTCACAGCGTCGGTGCCTGGTGGCATCAGCAGGAGCCGGTCATCTCCCGCGACAATCCCCGACGTCTGGAAGAAGGCATGGTGATTGCGATGGAGCCGCATGTCGATCACTGGCATATTCAGGATATGTTCGTGATCGGTGCCGAGGGACCTCAGCTGATCTCGAGCAAGTTCTCCACCGACGACATCTTCTCGTGTTCGTAAGATAGGTGTCCGACGAATGGAGGTTTTTCGGTTCTGATGGAATCAGAATCGAAACTCTATCATTTGTTCGATGCGCTTTTCTTCGCGCGAACCGGTATCGATCCCGGATCAAGTCCCGGACAGGCTTTCGCTGAGAAACGGGATAAAATCGCCGATCGGCGCTGCCAGCTTGTTCCCGCGGGCGCGGCTTGGCCCGGACGCGTGCCCGGCTGGACGTTTGCCTTCGCGCAATTCAGTCATCGATCGCTTGGCGGCCGCCGCGAGCGCGCCGGAGTTCCTCAGCCTGCATTCGGAGCAGGTGAGGAACGCATGTCGGGAAACCGGCGTTTCAAAGCAAGTCGATCATTACAGGGCATTTGATGCGAAGCACTCTCGGGCTGATGCTGGCGATCGTGGTGGTCGTGGCTGCAGCCGCCGCATGGTGGGTTACGGCACCCCAGCCGATTTCCGGCGCCGAGGTTGCGCAGTTCGAGCGGACTGGAGATCCTGCGCGCGGCCAGCAGGTATTTGCCGCGGGCGACTGCGCGTCATGCCACGCATCTCCCGGACAATCCGATCGCCTGCATCTGGGCGGCGGACTCGCGCTCGCTTCACCTTTCGGAACGTTTCGCGTGCCGAACATTTCGCCGGATCCGGTTGACGGCATCGGCAGTTGGCGAACCATAGATCTCGCCAATGCGTTGTTGCGTGGGGTTTCGCCGGACGGAAGTCATTATTATCCGGTCTTTCCCTATTCGAGCTTTGCCCATATGAACGCGGGGGATGTCGTCGATCTGATGGCTTACTTGCGGACGCTTCCGCCGGTAAAGGGCCGCGCGCCTTCGCATGAAATCAATCCGATCTTCCGTATCCGGAGATTCGTTGGCTTCTGGAAGGTGCTCTATTTCAACCCGGCGCCGATTGAGCCAGATCCGCGCCAGGATCCGAAGTGGAACCGCGGTCGATATCTGGTGGAGAGCCTGGGCCATTGCGCGGAATGTCATGCGACGCGCAACCTGTTCGGGGCCATCGAGTCGAAGACACGATTTGCCGGCGGACCGGACCTGGAGGGCAGTGGTTTCTATCCCAACATTACGCCGACGCGTCTGTCCGGCTGGTCGGAACAGGATATCGCCGAGATGCTCAAAACCGGCAACACGCCGGATCATGGCCGTGTCGGCTCATCCATGAGTGACGTCGTCATCAACACCGCGATGCTACCGGATAGCGATCGCGCCGCGATTGCCGCCTATATCAAGTCGCTGCCGCCGCGACCGACCCCTCGGCCTTAGGCGGTTCCAGGAGCTTTCGAGTCGGTCTGACTGAATCAGGGCTTGGCTCCAGCTCTTTATGCTCGCGCGCTTTTCTTCACACGAACCGATATTTATTCCGGATCAAGCCCGGGACGGTCTTGGCTTGAAACGCCTTAATGCTCGTACAAATAGGCAGCCACGTCGCGCGCTTCCGCGTTCGAAATGCCGGTCGCAGGCATCGCCGACCCGGGTGAGAATTTCTGCGGATCAACGATCCATTGGATAAGATGATCTGGTGAATTGTTGGCAACGCCGCCGATATAGACGCGGTGGATCAGGCCGGAGAGCGGCGGCCCGACCTGGCCGTCGGCGCCGGGAATGCCGGGAATGGTGTGGCAGCCGCCGCAGCCATAGTGCCGCATGATTTCGCTTGCCCGGGCGGGATCGCCGCCGGTGATGGTGCTGGCGATGCGCTCGGTCTGCCGCCGTGACGACCATGCGGAAGCGGCTATGGCTGCGGCGATGACACAGCAGAGCACCGCGCCGGCGCCGAGCCATTTGCGTCTAGACAGTGCCGGGTGCATCGCCATGTCTCGCTTGTTCGTGCATCGCCCGTTCGCCGGTCTGTTTGATCCAGATTGCTGCCAGGGCAAGCGCTGTACCTGCGTAAATCGTCCCGGCAGGAATCCACATGATGATGCCGGCAAGCTGCTGATCCTCCAGTGGCGTCAGCCCCCACGCCAGGGACGTCGCGGTTTGCGCGCTATAGAGGACGCGCGGCGCCAGCGCCATCAGCGCGCCGAGCGCACTGGTGTGCAGCATGGTGATGAACACATGCCAGGCGGCGGCGCCAATTTCACTGCGCCGGAACACCGACCACCAGAACAGCACGGCTGTAAGGAAGAAGCTCAGGTGCTGAAGGCGATGGATTACCACGTCAGTGACGGCGGCATCGAACAGCGCCGGCGCGTGCCAGGCCCAGATCGCAATTCCGTGGATCATCGTCGCACGGCTTCCCTCGCTCAGCCATCGCCAGATGCTGTTGACTATTCGATGCCGCATCGCGCGGCCGGCAATGACCCGTAGCCGGCGCGGTAGGGACCACAGCAGCGTTCCCACGGGATTAGCCAGCACCAGCAGCGGCGCGGCAACCGCCATGATGATCTCATGCTCGATCATGTGGAAGGTGAAGAGATGTTCGCCGAGCCAGTGCAGCGGCGACACCAGGCTGCCGGCGAGGCTGAGCCAGCCGGCGCAGCAGAGGGCCGCATGCCAGCTACGGCCTCGGCTATGTTTGCGGCGCCGGCTAAGGATCAGTGTTCCGGCAACGTAAAGCGCGCCGAACGCGATCAGCGGTGTCACGATCCAAGGATCGAAGGTCCATGATACGCCCCGTTCCGAGGCGCCACCGCCATGCGCCAGCACCCGTTCCGTCGACAGCCAAATCGATGCCGCGATGACAATTAGCGTTCGCATCCCGTCAACACCAATGATGCCAGGGTTTGCAGCGCCAAGGCGAAAGCGAAGACGAGCGCGGACAGTGCGCTCACCATGGCGTCAAAACGAAGAGTGCCGGGAGAACCAAATTTCGTGGGTGCTTTGTGAGTGGATTGCCAGGAGACCAGTCCGGCTCCCAAAGCGAGTATGGTGAGAGCCGGCGAAACCAGTGCAGAGATCCGAACCGTTTGCGTGCAGTCGATGCTGGACAGGACTTGCACCATCGCCATGTTTGCCGTCCATAATGTGGCAGCGAACCAAAGACCGGCCCAAGTCTCAAGGCGCGTTCTGATGCGGGATCGGCTCATAGGCGTGGGACCCAGTAGATGCAGGCATAAATAGGAAGCCACGCCGCCACGACAAAGTTCCAATACATCGCATTGTCCTGTACATCTCCGAACCGTCGGAGATTTTGCCCGTGGCGGGTGAACATCAGCGCCGCCAGCACCAGCGTATCGACGAGATCGGTAATGATATGCGTGGTGTGCAGCCCAAGCAGCAGCCAGACCACCGAGCCGTAGGCATTGGTGTCCCAGCTCACATGCAGCGCCGGAAATTCGAAAGCGCGGACGATCAGCGGCGCGATGCCGAACAGCGACATCACCACCATGCCGATCCGAACCTTCTGCAAATCCTGCTGCTCGGCCCAGCGGGCGATCAGATAATTAGGCGCGACGCTCGCGACCAGGATCAGCGTTACGGCGGTGCCCGGGAGCAGGTCAGGTGGTGGGGCATTGATCGGCCAGGTTGCGGAACGGCTCATCAGATAGAGGTAGACGGCAATAACGAGTGCAAAGCCGGTACCCTCGATCAGCATGAACGCCATTGTGCCCCACCAGGTTACGCTCGCTCTTTCCAGGCCATGCAGGGGCAGCCTTGAGAGATCGAGAGCGACGCGCTCCTTCATGATTCGTCCTCCGGCGTGGCCTTGGGCCAAAACCATCCGATCAGGGTAATGGCCACCGGGATGGAGCCCCATACCACCGCCCAGGGCGAAAAGATCGACCAGATCAGCATCACCGTCGTCGCGAGCGCGGCCCAGAATGGCCAGATCGAATTTCGCGGCGAGGCTTCGCGGGCTTCGGGCTCCGCGGCTGCCATCGATGTCACCGCCAGTTCACGGCGATCGACGCGCAATCCGCCGGCGACGAGCAGCGTATCCGGCTGATCCCAGAGCGGATTGGCCCCGTTCACCACGGGAATGCGTGCAAAGTTGTAGGCCGGGGGTGGCGATGAGGTTGCCCATTCCAGCGTCGGCGCATCCCAGGGATTCGGTCCGGCCGGCAATCCGTATCGTGCACTGCGGATCGCGTCGAAGAAGAACAGGAGAAAGCCTGCGATGAGAATGGCGGAGCTGACGCTGACGAAAAGGTTGAGGCCATGCCAGGGCAGGTCGGGCTGGTAGGTGTAGATACGCCGCGGCATGCCTTCGAGGCCAAGGATGTGCATTGGGAAGAAGGTCAGATTGAAGCCTGCGAAGATCAGTCCAAACACCCAGCGTCCCAGGCGTTCGCTCATCATCCGTCCCGTGATTTTCGGCAGCCAGTAATAGATCGCGCCGAGCAGCGGAAACACCGCACCGCCAACCAGCACATAATGGAAATGTGCCACCACGAAATAGGTGTCGTGCACCTGGGTATCGAAGGGAACGGAGGCGACCATCACGCCGGTGAGGCCACCGATCACAAAGGTGATGATGAAGCCGATGATGAAGAGCATCGGCGTCTTGAACTCGGGCTTGCCGTCCCACAGCGTGGCAAGCCAGCAGAATATCTGGATGCCGGCGGGGATCGCGATCGCCATGCTGGAGGCGGTGAAGAAACTTTCGCCGAGTCGCGGCAGGCCGGTCACGAACATGTGGTGGACCCAGAGGCCGAAGGCGAGAATTCCGGTCGCGATCAGCGCCATCACCAGCGCCAGATATCCGAATACCGGACGCCGTGCGAAGGTAGCTAACATGGTCGAGACCATTCCGGCGGCCGGCAGGAAGATGATGTAAACCTCCGGATGGCCGAAGAACCAGAACAGATGCTGCCATAGCAGCACGTCGCCACCTTCCGCCGGGTTGAAGAAGTGCGTGCCGACGAGGCGATCGAGGATCAGGCTGGTGCTCGCGACCATGATCGCCGGCATCGCCATGATCACCAGGAACGAGGTCACCAGCATCGCCCAGACGAACAGCGGCATGCGGTCGAGGCTCATGCCCGGCGCACGCTGCTTGAAGATGGTGACGACGAGTTCCACCGCGACGGCGAGCGCCGAAAGCTCGGTAAAGGTGATCATCTGCGCCCAGATGTCGGCCCGCTTGCCGGCCCCATATTGCGGTCCCGACAACGGCACATAGGCGAACCAGCCGACATCGGGCCCCATGTCGAGCGCGAACGCGATCCACAACGTCAACCCGCCGGCAAGATACATCCAATAGGAAAAGGCATTCAGCCGTGGGAAGGCGATATTGCGGGTGCCGACCATCAGCGGCACCAGATAGACGGCCATCGCCTCCATCACCGGTACCGCGAACAGGAACATCATGTTCGTGCCGTGCATGGTGAAAATCTGGTTGTAGCGGTCCGCGCTGAGGAGGCGCGCTTCCGGCCGCGCCAACTGGATACGGATCAGCGCGGCGAGGATTCCGCCGAGCGCAAGGAAGACGAACGCTGTAAAGATATAGCGCTTGCCGATGATCTTGTGATCGACCGTCGAAAGCATGTTCCAGAAGCCTGAAGGGGTCTTCCACGTCTCCGCCAGGGTTGCCTCAAGCGATGCTCGATCGAACTCGTCGTCGCGCGTATCGGGCTTGGCGACGTTCCCCATCATTTCAGGCTCGCCAGATAGGCGGAGACGGACCGCAACTCGTCCGCCGTGAGCGGTACCATCGGCATATTGTTGCCGGGCTTGAGCGTCTGCGGATCGGCGATCCATGCCGCCAGCGAGCCGCGCGTGGTCTCGAACAGGCCGGCGGCGATGTATTTGCGGCTGCCGACATGGGTGAGATCCGGTCCCGTCGTGCCGGAAGCTGGCGTGCCGCGAATGGTGTGGCAGGAAGCGCAGGCCTTCCCGAGAAAAGCATCGCGCCCGGCCGCGCTCTCTTCGTCGGACGGCTTCACGGCGGGTTGCCGCTGCCCGTCGGCCCATTTGTCGAAGACGTTCTGCGGATCGGCGATCACAAGGAACGCCATATGGGCGTGTTGCAGACCGCAGAATTCGGCGCATTGGCCCCGGTAGATACCGGCACGTTTGGCGCGAATGCTGAGCTCGTTCGGACGACCCGGGATCAGGTCCTGCTTGCCTGCCAGGCTCGGTACCCAGAAGGAATGGATGACGTCGTCGCCTTCGAGCAGAAAACGCACGTTGCGGCCGACCGGAATATGAATCTCATTGGCCGTCTGGAAACTCTTGTCAGGCCGCGGGTCGAGATACTCGACGTTCCACCACCATTGCGCGCCGCGGACCCTGATGGTGAGATCATCGGGGCCGGCGAGGCTGAGCGCACGGGTTGTGAAGAAGCTCGCCAGAGTGAAGCCGCTGATGACAATCACGGTAACAAAAGTGGCGGCGATCACCGTGCCGGACATACGGCGCTCCCGGCGCGGATCGAGTTCTACCGGCCGAGTCCGTTCCGGCCGGGCGCGCCACAATGCGCCGATCAGCGCGATCATGACCAGCATCCACACCAGCGAGCAGACGGTAACGATCAGGATGATGAGCTGCTTGAGGTTGATTGCCGAGGTGCCGTGCGGGTCCATCGCCGATTGCCAGCCGGAGCAGCCTGCGAGAACGAGGCACGTGAGCAGGGGTATGAACCGAACCGGACGGGTTCTCACGGCGTCGGCCCCTGATCCGGATGAAACGGGGTAGGGCCCGGGTCGAACAATATTGCCGCGGGCGCGCGGTTCTCCGCGGGCCGCGTCTGCGTGTCATCGTCGCGGCTCGGTGCAGCAGTTTTTGCCGAATAGGCGCCGATGGTCTGGACATATCCGGCAAGCTGCCAGATCTGTTCCGTCGTCATCTTGTCGCGAAATGCCGGCATGCCATGCGGCCTGCCGTCCCGGATGGAAGCGAAGATCGAGACCATTTCGGGGCCGTAATACCACCACCCGTCCAGGAAGGACGGGCCGATGCCGCCTCGGCCGTCGCCATGACAGGTCTTACATCCAAACCACGAATAAAGCCGCTTGCCTTGATTGAGGTCGTAGGCGTTGGTTTCGTAAGGCTTGTCGAGCGCGAAATAGACTTCCGGCGGAGCGCCAGCGATGCCGTTCGGCATCAGCGCAGGCTTATCGAGTGCCGCCGCCAATGGAGGATCAAGTCGAAGCTCCCGCTCTTCCCGCTGGCAGCCCACCAAAACCACCGCGAAGGCAACAAGCACGAAAGCGATCCGCATCACGAAGCTGTTTTGAACATCCCGGTGCTAATTCGATGATCCGACAATGGTTCCAATTTTGAGCTTCGAGCGTGTCCGGCGATGAACCATAGCCCCGACAGACACTTAATTTACAAAAGCAATTCGCAAAAGCAGGAGCCCTGGCGCTCTCGGCACCGTTTCTCACCTATGTTTAGGCTCTGAGGGTACGCTACAGCTTGGCTGCAGCGGCGAAAGCTGCATGCTGGCTGGACCCGAAGAACCACCGCAAGGATGCCACCCAGGACCTGGAAGATGCCGATAATCGTCACGGCAGCATTGGGTGAACACCGCGATAGCATAGGTAAATACGATGGCTTGGCTCGTGCAGCCGCGTCTCATTAATGATCCATTTTCCGATCCCGGACTGCTTATCGATTTTCGCTTCGGCCGGCGGGCGATGCTGTTCGATCTCGGCGATCTCTCACCCCTGTCCAATCGCGAGATCCTGCGGGTGCGCGAGGTATTTGTAAGCCACAGGCACATGGATCATTTCTCCGGATTCGACCGGCTTCTGCGGGTCCAGCTGCATAGCTCGGAACGTCTTCGGATTGTCGGTCCATCCGGCATGATTGACGCCGTCGCGGCCAAGCTCGCAGCGTATGACTGGAATCTGCTGAACGAAGAGTCGGCTGATTTCGTCATCAGTGCTGTCGAATTTCGGGGCGGGGCATTGACCCGATCCGCTGAATTCCAGGCCAAGGGTGCCTTTCATCCCATCCCTGCAGGAGTGGAGGCATTTACTCCCGGAACGGCCTTTGATGACGGCGAGGTGAGTATCGAAGTGCGCACCTTGGAGCATGACATTCCATGTCTTGCCTTCGCGCTCCAGGAGAAGCTTCGGGTCAACGTCTGGGTTGAAGGACTGAAGTGCCTGGGGCTGGAGGTCGGGCCATGGCTCGGCTTGGCAAAAAGCGCGGCCCGACGCGGTCTATCAGACGACACGCCGATCTCTGTCGGCGGCGGCCGAATTGTCCAGCTCGGCGTGCTGAGAACACATGCCTTGAAAATTGCCCCGGGGCAGCGGATCGCCTATGTCACGGATGCTGCATATACGGATGCCAATGTTGCCGACATTGTCGCATTGGCCAGGAATGCCGATCATCTTTTCATTGAAGCGAGCTTCGCCGAGAGTGATCGCGAGCTGGCCCGGGCGCGTCGACATCTCACCGCCGCGCAAGCCGGGGAAATCGCTCGCGGGGCAGGGGCAAAGCGTATAACGACCTTTCACTATTCCCGGCGCTACCTTGATCAGCCGAACCGGCTGCAGCGCGAGGCCGAGACGGCTTTCCAGCATGTTGGCGGGATCGGAGCGCGGCGGGACATTTCCTCAGATCGCCCGAAGGCATCGGGTGCCGGTCCCGAGGAATGTAGTTGATAAGCGTAAAGTCAGCTTGCGCCGGAGAAAGAGCAACAAGACGACGTTTCGACTGTTCCCAACATTATGGAAGGCTTGCGGATTGCGGTCGATCATCGCAGCGTCGAAAGATGCGATAGGCAGCTAATTGACGTTATCGGCCAGCATATTTCTCGTCGCGGCGAATACCGCGTCGACGCCTGCTGTCCCGTGCATCAGCGCGATCTCGCCCTGCTGCTCGTGGCGGATGGCGAGTGCCATGATCCGCAGCCTCGGATCGCCACGGCTGCGCCATTCCTCGTCGGCCATTTTCACCGCGCCGGCATGGTGAATTGTCATCAGATCGATGAAGACGCCGTCGAACTGGTCCGCGGAAGCCGATCGCACCCGCTGCATTTGTCCTGGGGTGAGATAGCCCGGCATGTCCGCGCGCTCCTGCGCGGTGCATTCGGGCATAGGCAAAACAAACCAGTTCCGCCACCAGCGGTCGAAAATCCCGACTTCGCCGGTTTGGCTGGCGATCATCAAACGCGCCAAGGCCTTCAGATGCGGGTCGCGGGCGCGTTGCTCTCCGAGTTTGGCGAGTTCGATACCTTGAGCATGATGGGTCGTCATATGCCGGATATAGGTCTGGTCGGCTTCCCGATCGCTGCCCATCCAGGGCCAGCCCCGGCCCAGCTGGCTCGACAACGCGATCAGCGCAAGAATGCAAATGACTGCGACGCCGCCAACGCCCCATGCCTTTGCGATGGCGACATCCCTGGTCCTCGGCGCATGGCCGAGCGGCCAGCGCAACCATGCAAATAGAGGATACATTGCCGCTGAAGCCAGATGCACGAGAAGGCCGATCCAATAGGGTTGTTGCAGCGTGAACAGCGGTTGCCAAAACGGAATCAGCGGCACCAGCACGAACCATTCGGAAGCGGAGGAGAACACCGCCCAGGGTATTGCCAGCAGGAATATCTGCAGCGGCGAAAGTGCTGCGGTCCAACGACCGAACAGGCCGAAGAACACCATGGCCCAGGAAAAATCCGCCCATTGATGGAAAGCTATTCCGCCGAGTATCGCACCCCATGACGGCTCTGCGCTCAGCATCCAGTCGCGCCCCGGAATTGCCGCGACCGTCATCCAATCGACGAAAGCGTCTCGTCCAAGACGCGCGGCAAAGAGTTGGCTGACGATGGTAGAGAAGCTGCTGCTTACCAGACCAAGTTGCGCAGCCGCGATCCAGTTCGATTTGGGCTTGGACATGGCCGCGCCGTCGTGGGTTTCGGCTCCTCAGGTCAGTTGATCGATGTTGCCGAACGGTTTGATCTCGTTCGGTTCGTTACGTTCCTCCTTGCCCTGCCGTTCCTGCTCCTTGCCGGCGTCGTATAGGTTATGATCACCGAGGATTTCACCAGCGAGACGCTTCGTCTTGCCCGCGATCTCGTTTTTCAGTCCTTTCGTCTTGCTCATGGTGGATCTCCCTCATCCGAACGGCTTCATGACGACCTTGATGCAGCCGTCGTCCTTGGCCCGGAAGGTCTTATAAAGTTCCGGACCCTGCTCGAGATTTGCACGGTGGGTAATCACGAAGGAGGGATCGATGTCGCCGTTTTCGATCAACTCCATCAGCTTCGGCATGTAGTGCTGCACGGGAGTTTGGGCCATTCTGAAGGTGAGGCCGCGGTTGATCGCGCTGCCCATCGGGATCTTGTCGAGCAGCCCGCCATATACGCCCACGATCGACACAACGCCGAAATTCCGACAGCAATGGATGGCCTGGCGAAGCACATGCGGGCGGTCCGTCCCCATGAAGGTCGCAACCTTGACCCGATCCATGACCGAATCCGCGCTGGCCCGGGTTTCCGGTTCAGTCCCGACCGCATCGATGCAGGCGTCCGCGCCGCGGCCCTTCGTCAATTCCTGGATGCGGTCGTAGACATCCTCCTTCATGAAATCGAGCACTGTGGCTCCCGATCTTCGCGCCAGCGCGAGACGTTCGGGTACCGTATCGATGGCGATCACGTGCTCGGCGCCCAATAACAGGGCACTTTTGATCGCGAGTTGTCCGACCGGGCCGCAGCCCCAGACTGCGACCGTCTCGCCCCCCTTCAGATTGCAAAAGTCCGCAGCCATATAACCCGTCGGAAAGATATCGGACAGAAACAGCACCTGCTCGTCGCTTAAACCTTCCGGCACCTTGTAGGGGCCGACATCAGCGTAGGGCACGCGAATATATTCCGCCTGGCCGCCGGCAAATCCGCCCAGCATATGCGAATAGCCAAATAGCCCGGCCGGCGAATGGCCCCACATCTTTTCGGCTTCCCCGGCGTTTGGATTGGAGCGTTCGCAGCCTGAGAAGAAACCATTCTTGCAAAAGAAGCATTCTCCGCAGGAGATCGTAAAGGGTATGACGACCCGGTCGCCAACTTTGAGCTTTTTGTTGTCTTTGCCGACGTCGACTACTTCGCCCATCGTTTCGTGGCCGAGAACGTCGCCTGCTTCCATCGTTGGCATGATGCCATCGAACAGATGCAGGTCCGAGCCACAGATGGCGCAAGCCGTCACCCTGATGATGGCATCGCGTCCGTCCTGGATCTGCGGGTCCGGTACCGATTCGCATCGAATGTCATTTTTTCCATGCCAGGTTAGAGCTTTCATGTGGATGCTCCCGAAATCGACGAACATCAAGCGTCGTCCCGTCGCGCGGTTCCTAACGAAAATAGGAACGGCGCTGCCCTGCACCGATTTAGGTGCGGGAGCTATTGGAGAAACGGAGAACCTGGATGGCTGGACAGTTTGCGATTGTAACCGGAGCCTCGACCGGCATCGGTCTTGAGCTTGCGCGTATCTGTGCCCGCGAAGGCTTTGACCTCCTTATTACGGCCGACGAGCCGGAGATCCATGACGCGGCGCGGATGCTGCGTGAGGAAAAGGGGACAGGCGCAGTGGAAGCCCTGCAAGCCGACCTCGCCACCGTAGAAGGCGTCGACGCGCTTCATGGAGCGGCCAGGGGCAGGCCAGTCGATGTGCTGATGGCCAATGCAGGACGTGGTCTCGGCCACGCGTTCCTTGATCAGGAGTGGCCTCGTATCCGAGAAGTGATCGATACCAATATCACCGGGACCACCTACCTCATTCACAAAGTGGGCCGCCATATGCGCAGCCGCAATAAGGGCCGCATCCTGATCACCGGCTCGATTGCCGGCTTCACCCCGGGCAGTTTTCAGGCCGTCTATAATGCCAGCAAATCCTACCTCAACTCTCTCTCCTTTGCATTGCGGGAAGAGCTGCGCGATACCGAGGTCAGCGTCACCTGTCTGATGCCGGGCGCCACAGAAACCGAGTTCTTCGCACGTGCTGATATGCTCGATACCAATATCGGCACGACCGAAAAGGACGACGCAGCCATGGTCGCAAGGACCGGATTCGATGCCATGATGAAAGGCGAGGCAGACGTCGTGACCGGTCTGAAGAACAAGGTGCAGTCGGCGGTCGCCAATGTGACTCCGGCCGAAACCCTGGCCAAACAGCACCGCAAGATGGCCGAGCCCGGAACTGCGAAATCATGAGGGCAGTGGACGCCCGGATTCAGATATCACGCTCGGGTACCGGCCAGATCTCGGTGAGGCTAGCTAAGGTCTCACCGTTACATTAGGGCTATCGGGAGGCGACTGAGCACGGCTGATGTCGCGACTTCGTCGCCTATATCATTCAATATCCGGGTTTACCTCTACATCTGGCTTTACCTCTAGGCGACCAAGCGGACCCTGAGGCGAACCGGAGAGCTTAGGAACGATCTTCATCACGCGCGGTTCTCGCGTCTCATGACCCGATCGGGTCGATTGAACCCAGGAAAGCAAAAATGACCAATACCGCACGTGATCTGTTTATTGTCGGCTTGCGCAATGCGCATGCGATGGAAGTGCAGGCGAGGGAGTTGATGGAGCGCCAGTCCGAGCGCCTTGATGACTATCCCGAAGTCAAATCCAAAGTCTCGGCCCATCTTCAAGAAACCAACGAGCAGCTTCGCAGGCTCGAGCAATGTCTGGAAGACTGCGGCGAAAGTACCTCCAGTCTCAAGGACACGACACAGTCGCTTGCCGCCAATATGCAGGCGATGATGCATTCGATGGCCGGGGATGAGATCCTCAAGAACACCTTCGCCAACGAGGCGTTCGAAAATTTCGAGATCGCGGCCTACAAATCGCTGTTGACGCTGTGCCGCGCCGCCGGCGTCGAAGCCGCGAAATCGCCGCTCGAGCAGTCGCTACGGGAGGAGGAGCGGATGGCGTCATGGATCGACTCCAACGTAGAGAAGATCACCATGGAGTATCTCGGTCATCAGCAGCGCGAGGCTGCCTGATGCGACCATGCGAAGCCGGGCCGGTGGTCCGGCTTCGCATTGGCTTTGGTCTGCGCCTGGTACCACTGCGCTGGCTGGAGCACGGCGCGCACGGCCTCATGGACGAAGTTCCCTGAGCGATGATGAGCGTATTACGCGCGGCGGCCATTTTGCTCCAGGGGTAGGAACAAACCATGTGAGGCCTCGTTTTCGTTCATCTTCTCTCAAACTCCGAGGCCGCCTCCATGTATCACCACGTCAAGAAGCTGATGTTCACTGTTCGCGTTGACGAGCCTGACCCGCGTTTCGGCAATATGCTTCTTGAGCAATTTGGCGGCGCCAATGGAGAGCTTGCCGCGGCGATGCAATATTCGATCCAGGGGCTGAACTGCGAAGACCCGGACCGAAAAGACCTTCTGATGGACATCGGTACCGAAGAGCTCAGCCATCTGGAGGTCGTCGGCTGCTTGGCCCGGATGCATCTCGCGCCTTCCAAATTCGACCGACAGGCCGCTGAGGCCGATCCGCTGATTGCGATTGCGGGTGGGGGCGGCGTCAATCTGTTCAACTCCCAGGGCAATCCATGGACCGCCGACTATCTGAAGATCACCGGTGAACTCGACGTCGATCTTCGCAACAACATTGCGGCGGAGGCGCGCGCCAAAATCGTCTACGAACGCCTAATCAATTTCTGCGACGACGCCGGCACCAAGGATGCATTGCAATTCCTGATGACGCGCGAGATCACTCACATGAAAGCTTTTTCGCTGGCGCTCGAAAGCCTGTCAAAGCAGCCGTTCAGCGTCGGGCGGATTGCGCCGACCCCGGGTCTGGTCGACCAGTTCTTCAATGATTCCACCGGCAGCGGCGACCATGGCGAGATCGATACCCGCGGGCCATGGAACGAAGGAGGCGAGTGGGTCTTCACGGAATCCCCGGCGCTGCAGGCGGCCGAGGCGGGAGGGCCGGCCCAGATTGTCACCGAAAGCTCACCGCCTGCCGATGAGGCCGGACTCACCGAGCTGTTGCTGCACGAGCTTCGCGACATCCTGCATGCGGAGAAACAGCTGACCAAGGCGCTTCCGAAAATGGCCAAGGCCGCGCGGTTCGATCAGTTGCGAGAGTTGTTCGAGCAGCATCTGGCAGAAACCGAGAGCCAGATCGAACGCATCAACGAATGCTTCGATCTGCTCGGTGAAAGCGCCCGCGCCAAGCCCTGTAAGGGCATGATGGGCCTGATCGAGGAAGGCCAGGAGGTCATGGACGAAGGCAAGGAAAAAGAAGATGCGGCTGCCGATCTCGCACTGATCGGTGCGGCGCAGCGCGTCGAACATTATGAGATCGCGGGCTACACCACGGCACGCAATCTGGCTCAGCAGCTTCGCCACAGTGCTGTTGTAAGCCTGCTGTGCAAATCACTCGCCGAGGAAGAGAATGCCGATTTGCTTCTCAACCAGGTGGCGCGGTCGTTGATGTCGGTGGCGAAGATGCCGTCCGCCCTCGAGCAGGCCGAATGAAGAGGCGGTTACTGTCGCCAGATCGCTCGGGGACGGTGCCGCCTCGAGCGCTTGAAACGGTCAAGTTACGCTAGAGGCAGCAAGGACGCGTTTTGTTGAGCTCACGCGGTGACATTTCGCTGGCGCCGCGTGGGTCCCTCGATTTCTTCTTTCTTCTTCCTTGGGGGGCTCGCCCGGTCTGCACGATCACCCTCATGGCGCTGACGGACACTTGTCACGCAGCCTGATCGCGGCGCCGCCAGCTTCCGTTCGAGAGGAAACGCCCAATCATCCGCCTTGTGGGGCGCCGACGGTGTCCGCCATCCGTGCCCCTCGCGCGCCTATTGGCTTTGACTGTCCTGTCGTGGTGTCGCGGCTGGTCTGGTGCTCCATCTCCGCATCGAGTTCGGCTCCGAGCAGGACTACGATGGCCGAAATCCAAAGCCAGGTCATAAAGCCGATCACCGCACCCAGTGAACCGTAGGTCTTGTTGAACGTACCGAAATTGGCCGCATACCAGGAAAACAGCGCCGAGGCGCCAATCCAAAGGACGGTTGCGACGACGCTGCCCCACGTGATCCATCGCCAGCGGGGCGCCTCGCGGCTGGGTCCGAAACGATAGATGCATGCGAGCGCCAAGGTGAGACACAGGAACATTGCAGGCCATCGTGCAATTCGAATAACGAGGTCGCCAGCCTTCGTGAGCCAGACATACTTCAGGACGACGGGTATGACGACGACGGTACCCAGTGCCAACAGGATGAATGCGATGGCGCTGAGGGTGAAGCCCAGAGAAATTGCGTTGAGCTTCAGGAAACCGCGCTTCTCTCGCTCGCTGTAGACGATGTTCAGGGTGTCGAACAGGGACTTCATCGCGGCATTCGCGCTCCACAGCGACACCACCAGCCCGATCACGAAGGTCAGGCCAAGGGCTTGGCCGCCTTTGGAAGCTACGCGGGTGAGCTGCTCGCGTGCTACGTCGATCGCCCCGCCCGGAAGGAAGCCGGTCGCCTCGTCGAGATGCTTTGCGATGCTCGCGGGATCGGAGAACAGGCCATAGATGGCGACCAGGGCCGCGAGGGCAGGGAAGATCGCCAGGATGCTGTAATAGGTCATGCCTGCGGCCAATGCCAGGATGCGATGCTCCCCGACATTGGCATAGACGCGCAGCAGGATGTCCTTCCAACCCCTCGTTGGGATTTCGGAAGGCGAGGTCGCAAGCCGGCCTCGATTCCCGTCTTCCGCCGGCAGATTTGCGGAAGCCGCGCCGAGGTCGGTTTCCCGTTCTGATGCAGTTGCCTCATTCTCCGCCGGGGCGAGGCGATCCAACAGAAAAGCCACGGCGAGCAGCCCGAGCGCCGCAGCGACGCTCCATCCTCCAACAGGGACCGGTCTACCAGGCACGTTTTCGGTGTTGGTCATGAACTTCTCCATAGGAGCTAATCGCTATGGAGGAGGCGAGTTCCTCGCAGCATGTCGGAAAGGAGAGCTGCTGCTAAACTGAGCGATCGCTTAGAGATCGCCGCGATGATCGAACAATAGCTTCGACTATTTCAACGTGTGGAGAAACGCCGTGATGTCACGGGCATCACTTTGCGAAATGTTCATCGTCGGCATCGCGTTTCCCGGCAGGACCTTTTGCGGATCCTGTATCCAACGTGACATGTTCTCCGGTGAATTATTGAGAACACCCGCCAGGTAGCTCCGTGTTCCGATGTGCATCAGAGGTGGGCCAACGTTTCCGTCCGCCTCGGAAATGCCGGGAATGGAATGGCAGCCGCCGCAGCCATACTGTTTGACGAGCAGCGCTCCGCGGTGTGCATCTCCGCTGAAATTAGCGAGGCCGGAGCCGTCCTGCTCGTCGCAGCCAATCAGCAGAGGCGAAAGGACCGATAGGACCAGGATCAAGGGCAGGCCTCTTCTGGCGGCTCGAATGGCCCGCGCTTCGGCTTCCTTCATCCACTCCAGAAAGACGACGACGACGGCGAGAATATAGGCGGCGCCTGCGGGTATCCACATGATCAACCCCGCGATCTGTTGATCCTCCATCAATGTCAGCCCCCATTTCGCAACTCCTTCCGCATGACCGGGATAGAGCGGGCGCGGAGAAAAGATCATGAGCGCGCCGGGCAATCCGCTGAGCACGGCGGTCGAAACGACGAACAACAGGGTTGGCCCATATTGCAATCTTCGCCTGGTCCCGCGGGGAGCCAGCACGATGGACCAGAACGCCAGAGAGGTGAGGAAGAAGCTCAGATGTTCAACGATGTGAACCCGCTCGTCATCAAGGGCCCATTGGTAGGGTCCGGGCGAGTGCCAGAAGACGAAGGCGCCGCAGAACAATGTCCAGACCAACAAGGGATGCATCAATGCGTCGTACAGGTAATTGATTTCTGAACGGCTCCAAAAACGAGCGACGGATTTACGCGCCGATCGCGGCAGCGCGCGGAGATACATGATTGCACAGCCGCTCAAGACCAAGAGAGGCGGGGCAGCGAGCATCAGCAGCAAGTGCTGAACCATATGGACTGAAAACAGATCCTCGCTGATGGTGTCGATCGGAGACTGCAGCGCAATCACCAGTACGATCATTGCCGCAGCAAAGCAGAGCGGTCCTTTTCGTGGAATAACGCGGCTCTTTCCGTCGTATCTGGCGCGGATCATACCGATTAAATACCAGACGGTGGCGACGATGAGCGGGACCAGCGTCGCAGGATCACTCGTCCAGCCCTTCACAAGCAGGCCGAAGGAGGGAGCTTGGTGCTGGCCGCTTTCATGCGCCCATGCCAAGCAGGGCGATGTCAGGAGCATTAAAGACCAGCCTATGGTCGGGCTCAGCCGCATGGTTGCAGAATCCACAGACCAACGAAATCAAATCCAACGGTCACGAGGAAGCCGACGCCGATCAGGAGGCCCCAGATCGCGAGAAAGCGTGTGCGGCCTTCGCCCGTTTCCATCATGGGCGACTGGGTGACCGCCATTTCTTCCGAAATCTTAGTCCAGTTCCAATAGGAGATGACGATGGCGACGACCGCGATTGCCATGGTGACGATGTCGATGGCGATCAGCAGCGACCGCAGTCCATCGAACGAAGGGCTGGCTTGCGGCGTGCCGTCCGGAAAACAGGAGTAACTTGCAAGCGCGTAGCTTGCAACCAGATGAACGGACCATGCGAGCGGAGGTGCAAGCGTCGCAAACGCCAACTCCACCGATCTTACACGATCCCGGTATGGCGCAGGATGAGCGCTCTCATCGGTGCTGGCGCTATGGGACATGACGCAAACCAAGATAAGGTGTCAGATAGAAACTGAAGAACACCACCAGCCAGACGGCATCCACGAAATGCCAATAGATCGCGCCGATCGAGATCGGCGCGCTTCGCTGCGGGCCGAAATATCCCATCGCCGACCAGAGCGTGAGCGGCAGCAGAATAAGCAGGCCGAGCACGACGTGGGCCATATGGAATCCCGTGGTGACGAAGAAAATCGAGCCATAGGTGCTGGAATTGAGGGAGAACGACTTGGCCTTCCACTCCAACACCTGGATGACGACAAAGATCACCCCGAGAACGAATCCGGTGCCAAGCCCGGCGGTCTGCTTGAGCCGATTTCCCTCGGTAGCGCCGCGTTCGCCGAGCCAGACAGCGACGCTGCTGATCAGCAGAATGATCGTGTTGGGCGCTGCGAGCCTGAATGTCGGCATTTCCGGCGGCCACGGGGCGCCTCG
>DASZTN010000032.1:0-32675 GCA_035547995.1 Bradyrhizobium sp.
CTTGCCCTTGCCGGCGACGGCACGCATCGGGTGTCGCTGGATCAGGTGATCGAAACCATGCGCCAGACCGGAGCCGACATGCACGACAAATATCGCGAGACATCGCGGGGCGGCCTCGCGGTCAATGTTCCCGAATGTTGAAACATGCGGATACAGGCCATTGCATGGTGGAAGCTTGACGTTGCCGGTGACGTGGATCAATCAGGACATCGAAAATCACCAATGCCGGAATCCGGATTGCTGGTTTTTCAATCTCACGGGAGTAACGAACATTGATCTCGCAGGAGCTGTGGTTACGCCCGTTGCGTGACATCCCGCTGGTCCAGCCGGGCGACGATCTGGCCGGGATCATCCTTGCGTCGCTGGAAAAATCCGGCTGGGCCCTTCAGACCGGTGACGTCCTGGTGATGGCGCAGAAGGTGGTGTCGAAGGCGGAGAACCGCATCGTCGATCTCGCCGACGTGACCCCTTCGTCCCGCGCCGTCGAACTGGCGGCTGAGGTCGACAAGGACGCACGCCTGGTCGAACTGATCCTGTCGGAATCGAAAGCCGTGGTTCGGCATCGCCCCGGTGTTCTGATCGTCGAGCACCGGCTCGGTTTCGTCATGGCCAATGCCGGCATCGACCGCTCCAACGTCAATGGCGGCGAACATGCGCTGCTGCTACCGCTCGATCCCGATCGTTCCGCCGCCGAAATCCGGCGCAAGATTGCAGCGCAGGCAAATGTCGATGTCGGCATCTTGATCATCGATAGTTTTGGCCGTGCCTGGCGGAACGGCACCATCGGTACCGCCATCGGCGCGAACGGCATTCCGACGCTGCTCGATCTGCGAGGACGACCGGACCTCTATGGGCGGCCGCTTGAAACCACCGAGGTCGGCTGGGCCGATGAGCTGGCCTCCGCCGCCTCGCTGATGATGGGGCAGGCCGGCGAGGGGCGTCCGATCGTCCTGGTTCGCGGGGTGACTGAAACCGGCGATGGCTTGGCTACCGATTTAGTGAGGCCGAAGGAAAAGGACATGTTCAGGTGAGCAGTGCGGAGCGAAAGATCGTGGCGCTGGCCGGCGGCGTCGGCGGCGCCAAGCTCGCGGACGGCCTTGCGCGGATACTGCGCGACCGTCTCGTGGTGATCGTCAACACCGGGGATGATTTCGAACATCTCGGTCTGCACATCTCGCCCGATCTCGACACGGTGATGTACACGCTCGCCGACCTCGCCGACCGTGAACGCGGCTGGGGCCTGAGCGGAGAGACCTGGACCTTCATGGAGCAGGTCGCCCGTCTCGGCGGCCCGGACTGGTTTCGCCTTGGCGATCGCGACATCGCCACCCACGCGATCCGGACCAGCCGGCTCCGTGCCGGCGATCGCCTGACCGCGGTGACCGCAGACCTTTGCCGTGCGCTCGGGATTGCATCAGAGCTGCTGCCGATGTCGGATGACCCGGTGCGGACGACCATTCACAGCGGTGGCCGCACGCTGCCCTTTCAGGATTATTTTGTCCGCCTGCATTGCGAGGTGCCGGTTGAACGGCTTTCGTTCGAAGGGGCTGCCGCCGCCCATCTCAATCCGCTTGTGGCGGCGATGAGCGGCGCACAGGCGCCCGAGGCCATCATCATCTGTCCTTCAAATCCCTATCTCAGCATCGATCCGATCCTGTCGGTCCCGGCGATGCGCGACTGGATCGACGATACCGGCGCGCCTGTCATCGCGGTGTCGCCGATCGTCGGGGGCGCCGCCATCAAGGGACCGGCCGCCAAGATCATGCGGGAACTGAACGTGCAGCCATCGGCAACCAGCGTCGCCGCGCATTATTGCGGCCTGGTCGACGGCTTCGTGATCGATGCCGTCGACAACGCGCATGCGGCCGACATCGAGGCGATGGGAATTGCCACAAAGGTGACGGAAACCGTGATGCGATCGATCGATGATCGAAAGACGCTGGCCGAAAGCTGCCTCGCATTCCTGGAAGTGATCCGGAACAAGGCCCGGTGATCATCCTGATCCCCTGCAAGGGTCTCGACCAGGGCAAGTCGCGGCTATCGGCGGCGCTGGATGTGCATGCGCGGCGTGCGCTGTGCGAATTCTTCCTGTGCCGGACCCGGGCCATGGCCCGCGCGCTGACTGCGCCGGATCGGATCCATGTGGTCAGCGCCGACCCGAAGGTCGTCGAAATTGCCGGTCGCTATGGCGTCTCGGTGCTGGCCGATTCCAGTCTCGATCTCAATCTCGCGCTGGAGGAGGCGCGCGCCGCGATCGCCGCCCGTTGTTCGGATATCGAAGGTCTGTTGATCATGCCGACCGATTTGCCGCTTTCCTCTGCAGTCTCTCTTTCATCCGTCGTCGCCGCGCCCGGCGATATCGTCATCGTCCCCGATGAGAGCGAAACCGGGACCAATATTCTGTTCTTGCGGCAAAGGGCCGCTCAGACATTTCAGTTTCGATTTGGCCCGAACAGTTTTCAGGCGCATTGCAGCCTGGCGCGAGAAGCCGCTCTGACGCTGCGAACCGTCCGCGACGATTCGCTCTCGCTCGACATCGACTTCCCCGAACAGCTGTGGCGATGGCTGCGTCATTCGCGCGGATAGCGCATGACTTGACGGCTTCCGGACCAATCGACAATTGTCCGGGTGAGACCCCCTCACTGATTGTTCGCGGCCTCGGGGCGCACGGTCATTCGCGTCGGTTAAGCTGACGGCAGAGCGGGCAGTGCAGCCGAAGGTTGCTTGATGAGATAAAAAAGTGGTCTTGGAACACAACGCGCTCCAAGACCACTTTGCTCCAAGATCACTTTTAAGACCGTTCTTCCAGACCGGGCTTAACGTCCGCCGGAAAGTCCGGCCAACTTCATGGCGGACTTGAGCTCATGCAGGCTCGCCCCCGTTCCCTGTCCGACGGCGAATGATGTGGTTGGCAACGGAATGGGGAACGGATTAAGCGACCATGGCGTGAGATTGGCCGGACCACGTGGCGGCTCGGGCCCGATCTTCTCGGTCATGTCGAACGGAATAGTGTCCAGGCGGCCGACCGCCTCGCGCATCTCCGCCAGGTTGACATCGAGCGGCGCCGCCTGCGGCCAGGGCCGTGGCGGCAAGCCAAGCGCGCGGGCGGCGTCCGGCAAACCGGCACCGGTTAGCCAGGGATGTCCAATAGGCTGCGCTGTCTCCTTTAGAATTTGGAACAGCCGCTCCACCCGCCTGATGTCGCGGAATTCAAACGCGCTCCGGAAGTCATTGTGATGAGCGAGAATCAGCGCTGCCAACGCCGCCACATGGGCCGCAGCCACGGAGGTGCCGTCGCACGCTGCAAAGCCGTCGGGTGGCTGACACCCGATGACGCTGACGCCTGGCGCGCTCAGGTCGAGTTCTGGCCCACGGGACGAGAACGGCGGCAAAAACAATCTGCCGGCGTTCAATGGAGCTGCGGCGGCGAGAAAGGCCTGAAAACTGTCGTCCGGGTAAGTTCCGATCTGGCCGATCGCACCGACAGCAATGACGTTCGGCGAGCAGGCCGGGAATTGCACGGCGCCCGCGGTATTGCCGGCTGCGGCGATGACGGCGATGCCCTGCTGCTTCGCCGCAATGATGCGCTGTTCGACAATGGCCGAGCCGCGCTCGCAGCCAAAGCCCAAGCAGACGATATCGATGCCGTTCTGGAGGCAATAGTCGAGCGCCGCCACGAGATCGCTGCATCGCGGCTCCTGGGGAAGCCGGCAGACGTGCAGTTCGCTCTCCGGCGCGTAGCCGCGGATTCCCTCCGCGGAATCGGCGGTGGCGCCGATGATGCCGGCGCACGGTGTGCCGTGTCCGATCGTATCCTGTGACCAGGACCGCTCGCCGCCGCCGCCGATATCGATGCCGCGCTCGATCTTGGCAAGCTGCGGGTGCGTGATGGCGACGCCGCTGTCGATGAGGGCGATTTTAATTCCCGCGCCTCGAGCGCCGGCCGGAAGCCGGTCGAGACGCATGGCTTGCGCGCCCCAATCTAGCCTGTCGGATGGCGATAGCGGTTTGAGGCCAAAGCTGTTCACGCCGTCAAGCTGAAGCTCGGGCCGATACCGCCAGAGGCCCCAATGGCCAGCGCGCGGCTTCACGAAAAGATCCGTTATCGTGTCCGGCTGTTCGCCATAGAGGGTCAGAATGACCTTGCCGTCGTCATCGGTCACTCCCTGAGCCCAAGATTGCTCGCCTACAAGACGGACTTCGGCCTGCGGAATCGGCCGATTACCCTTGGCTGTGCTTACCGCGCGAATTGTCACCGCGAGAGCAGTTCCGAGCGTCGCCATCAGCGCGGCCGCTTGGGATTGCGGCAATAGGCTGCCAAACAGGGCGGGACGCAGCGACTGGTCCGCCTCGATCACAAATTCGCCGCCGACAGCCCGGCGCAGGGAGGCTGCGCTCTCGTCGGACATCCGGACCGCTGCGATCGGTGGCGCCAGCCCACCGCGCTCGTCATGCGTCCGCACCATTTCAATGCCGCTGACCTCCTTGAGCCGCTCGCTCAGCGTCTGCTTTGTCGAACCCGGCATTGCCGGTGCTACCAAGTATTGTCTGAAGCGTGCGCTCAGGCGTTTGCGTTGATCACTGCTACGTTGATCGGCGTTGCGCTGATCGCTGCTGCGTTGATCGCCGCGCGCGGCGGGGCGCGTATCATCCCGACTTGCATTCATGGCGTGCCTCTCAATGAACCGACGGGGTCTGGTCGGAACGAACAGATTTGGTCTGCTCGGACCGGGCTTGTGCTTCGCTGCGCAGCGCCGGAATCCTGGGATCGGCAGCGCGTATCGTCGTGATGATGCGGTAGGCGTGCCAGATCAGGTTGAAGGCCTGGGCGTAGTCGCGCGCCGCAAACCGTTGTGCGGCCTGAGTGACGATGGGAACGCAGCTTTCCAGGCTGGAAAATTGCGCGGCGTGGGTTTCCAGATAGGCGGACAGGTTGCGGAGCGCATCTGCGGTGATATCCCCGACCAGATTGACGGCCGCCTGCTGATCGAACGCCGGGTTGGGCATCGCGACGTTGTCGGGCACGCCTTGGCCGAACGTGCCCTGAAATGACTGCTGCAACCTTTGCGGATTGAGGCGCAACAAGAGCGGCATCAAATTTCCAAGCATTGCAACGAGTTGCTGAATGTCTTGCGGCTCGCCCAAAGCCGCGGCGGAGGGGTTGAGATCTGACACTGGCGTTCTCCTTGGCGAGAAATTTTTTGACCGTCCATCAACGACCGCCGCTTGCGGGAGGCGGCGGCCGTTGACTGGCTTTCGGGCTAGTCGCTTTCGGGCACGAAAAATTCGCGCGCGACTAAATCATGCGCTGCTGGCTGTAAGTCTGCAGATTCCCGATCACCTGGGGGATCACGCCGATCAACTGGCGCGCCACGTCCGCGACGTCCTGCGGGGTCAGCCGTTGTTGCAGCCCTCCAAAATTCGAAGCGCCGAATGCCGACTGGAACTGCGGCGCGCCATATTGTTGGGACGCCCCGTACTGGAACGGAGACTGCTGTTGGAACGGAGACTGCTGGAACGGGAGCTGGCCGCCCTGCAGCGCGGCGTACTGCAACTGCGGCTGGCTCTGCAGCATTCCAACGATCTGGGGCACGATCGGCAAGATCTGTCGAACCACTTCGTTGACGTCCTGCTGGGTCAGCATGCGTTGCTGGCCATAACCCCCGCTGAACGATCCCTGGCCATTGCCGCCGTATCCGATCCCACCATAGGGCTGCTGCTGCGTCATGGCGAGAATCTGGGGCAGGGCTGGCAGCAGTTGCCGGACCACCTCACTCACGTCTTGCTGCGAAAGCTGGCGCTGGTGTTGACCATGCTGTCCCCACCATTGCGGTTGTCCCAACCCTTGCGGCTGTGCGCCCCACGGCGCGTTGGATCCAAACGCGCCGATCCCCGGCTGACCAAATTGCTGTCCACCAAATTGCTGGCCATAGGCTGCCTGGCCCAGTCCATAACCTCCCGCTGACGCCCATGAGGGATTGAATATTCCCCAGGCCTGCGGATTGAACTGTGGATTTTGCTGGGTCTCGTAGTAAGCCATCGCGACTCTCCTTGAGATTAGATTGTGCCCACAGCCCCTCTAGGGACACAGACGATTTGACTTCGAGCCCGGAACCAAATCCGGACACGGACAATCTCGCAATCTCGGTCACACGGTGGGTATGACTTGCAATAATTGTCTAACTTCCGCCGCGGCGGACGTCGGGCGAGAGATAACGAGAGGCAAATGGAGATGTGCAATTGGAGATGTGGAGGGTTCCTTCGCGCCGTGAGCTTATCGCGGCTTTGAGAAGCCCCAGTCGATGCGGTGTGCAGGTTACTCCCTGAATGTCCGCTATCCGACTTTGCTGTCGAACAGTGAACCTCGGAAATGCATCAGACGGCGAACGGTTGCGTGATCGACGTGATTTTTTTAGGTTTCCGATGAGCGAATTTTGTGCAGTCCGGCAACTTAACAATGTGCCGTTCATTAGCATCACCGTCGCGACGTCCGTGCGCGCCTTGAGCTGAAGGTCCTTCAGCCCTCACACCGAGAGTAAGATCACCGACTTTAGTGGGAGAAGGCGCGCAAGGTGCTGACGCGCTCGCAGGTCGCGGGGTGGCTGCGCAGCAAACGCGCAGACCCATCCTCGAATGATGGTGTTGTGGGAATCTTGGCGCCGTTGTGGTGGTGTTCCAGTTTGGCGAGCGCGGCGATCAGCCCGCGCGAATCTCCAGTGAATTCCAGCGCCGTTGCGTCGGCATCCAACTCGCGGACGCGGGACAGCGCCATGCAGAGCAGGCGACCGAGTATCGGAGCGACGGCGAGCAGCGTGACCAGCGGTCCGGCAGCTTTGCCGTCGTTTTGCGCGCGCAGCAGCGCCAGACCGGATAATGAGGTCCACTCAATGGCCTGATGCAACGCCGCGGCCGAGCCCATCGCCCAGGCATCATTGTTGCGAATGTGCGCGACCTCGTGGGCTAGGATTCCGGCTATCTCGTCCTGCGTCATGCCGCGCAGCAATCCATCGGTCAGGACGATCGCTGCACCTTCCGAATCGCCGAGCGCATAGGCGTTCATGTCATGCCGCCTAGCGAGATAGAGGTCAGGCAATCGGGATAACTGCGCCCGCCGGCAGACCTCGCTCAGGATTTTGAACAATCCCGGCATATCCATCGGACGCAACAAGCGGGCGCCGAACCATCGATACATGTTATCGCCCGAAATCGCCGGACCGTTCGATCGGGGTAGGCCGCCAGCGACGGCGCGGCGAAGCCCTTCAGTTCCACCGACAATCCAGCCGCACACGGCAAGCAGCAAAACCATTCCGCCGATCGCCAACACCGAGGAGCGAAAGTTCGCGGTCTGCTGAAGATAACGCTTTAGGCGCGGAAGGTCTTGAGGACTTGCCTCTAGGCGACAACGGAGAGCTAGACCGGGCCTGTCCGTGGGCAAATCCATTTCTAGGACATGGGCGGCGACGTTGGTTGCGGTGTGGACCGTACCAGAATGCGAGAAGTGTCGTATTTCAGCGGACGGAACCACCGCGACAAAGGCAAA
Organism: Bradyrhizobium sp.; assembly: GCA_035547995.1. Classification (GTDB taxonomy): domain Bacteria; phylum Pseudomonadota; class Alphaproteobacteria; order Rhizobiales; family Xanthobacteraceae; genus Bradyrhizobium. Next base: position 7,541 of record DASZTN010000032.1, read on the forward strand.
CGAAAAGCGAGGCGCGAAATCAGGGAGGGTGCATGGTGCAACTCGCCCGCCTTGCCAAGCCTTGCCGTCCGCACCAGGATCGAACACCTCGCCCCCAAACCCGCCAGTTCGCCTACCGTAGCGTAGCGTCGTGCGATTTTCATGCCATAGCCACGAAAAAGTCACAGCGCCGTCGAATGTCCACAGATATCGGAAGCCGCTGCATCATGACAGGTGAGAGCGTTCCCGTGGTCATCCGGTCTTTCTGCAATCGCGAAGCAGTTCAAATCGCGTGCACGTACGGGCGCACGCGTCATGACGCCGTATGCGGAACTGCGTCCCGTTTATGGTTTGGACTGGGCGGCACTTGGCGCCTGAGCCTTGCTCGGCCAGTCACCGCGGTTCGCGTGGATCCGAAGATCGATCTGACTGGATCGGCCGGACCCCGGCATTCATTCGTTGCAATGGTCAGGAAGTCGTAACCCGCGGCTCGGCGGTCACACCATGACGGGTGTCGAGACATCAATGACGGCAGAGGGGGGCGCGACAGGCTGGTCGAGACCGACCCGCCTCGCAGTGATTACGCTGCCCAATCCACAACTGCGTCTATAAAGGTTTGAGCCTGGCGGATCGCATCTAGCCTGGTCGCGCAGACGCCGACCGTAACCGTCTTGCCCTTTCCTACGGTCCATTTCCAACTGCGCGGAAAGCTCATTTCAACGATCGTGAAACTGATGCCGCGATGTTCCACGGTGGGCCTCCGTTGACGTTTGGTATGCGCAGATGGAAGTTACTGCTTTCGCTAGCGAAGGTCTAGCTCAGCTTCGAGATCGGCATCGATCCAAGCGCGCCTTTGCGCCATGTACCTGGACAAGTTCGATGGCAAGATCGAGGGACCGCTTTTCGACAGCTTGTCGGCGGATTGGCGCAAGCAGCAGGATCGGTGCCTGCGCGAGAGCGAGCGCCACCAGTCAGCAGATCAATCTTATCTTGAGGAAGGCATCACGATTCTCGAAATGGCGCGAAATGCGCTACGCCTATTTGAGGACGAGCAGCCGAAGAGGCGGCTCTTGAATTTCGTTGTTTCGAACTCGACGTGGGCCGACGGAGAGCAAAGCTACACTCCGCAAACCGTTTTGGATTTATTGCAAAAATGGCGAAGTTCACTTCGGCCGGCGGCTCCGAAAACGGAGCAACTTCGCCGATCGTTCGGGCTGGCTGGGGAACCTGGATTCGAACCAAGACAAACAGAGTCAGAGTCTGTTGTGCTACCGTTACACCATTCCCCAATAATTATCCGTAAAATCAATGCCTTAGGAGGCGGATTGGGATAATCATCCGTGGCCGGAGGGGCTGCTCGCCACGTCCCCGGGATTGGCGTCGTTCTACTGCGCCAATCCCGCCCTTGGCAAGCGCTGAGAACAGGTCATTTCCCCCAAGCAGGCCGGGGGCGAAGCGCTTTTCCTACGGCTATGATTCTCCGCTTCGGGGGGCCTTGGTGCGGATAGCTGCTCGGGTAGCGCCAGGCCGCCGCGTCCATGATGCCTTCAAGGTGGCCCGGTTGCGAGAACCTTCGACGATAGTCGAAGGCTGTGGCGCAGCTTCGCCCGTTCAGCGCTCGACCCGTGTTCATCTGTCGCTTGCAGGGCAGCTTACGACGGCCAATCACATCGCACGCGAGTGACATTAACGCGCCCAATAGCCGGCAACTTGCCCGCACCAATCGGGCATGCGATGCTGGCGCACCAGATAACGGACGAGGGACATAACCCTCGCGGTTGCGGGCCCCAAAAGGTCCGATGTTGGGTCGGAAATGTTTCGGAGAGTTATCAGCATGAAATTCAAGCATGTGCTCGGGCTGCTGTGTGCCGCCTCGATTTCTATGGCGTGGGCTGGCGCAGCCTCTGCGCAGGACAAGACGGTCAAGATCGGCGCAGTCTTTCCGTTGAGCGGCAATGCCGCCAGCGCCGGCATCCATGCCAAATTCGCGATCGAGACGGCGCTGGACATCATCAACAACGCACATCCCGAGCTTGGCAATTTCCCGCTCGCCAAGAATGCCGGTCTCGCCGGCCTTGGCGGCGCCAAGGTCGACGTGGTGTTTGCCGACAACCAGGGCAGTCCGGCGACCGGCCAGAACCAGGCGCTTCGCCTGATCACGGAAGAGAAGGTGGTCGCGCTCACCGGCTCCTATCAGTCCGGCATCACGCTGACCGCCAGCGCGATCGCAGAGAAATACGGCATTCCGTTCGTCAACGGCGAGTCGGTCGCGGCCAATCTCACCGAGCGCGGCTTCAAATGGTTCTTCCGTACCACGCCGATCGCCTCCGATTTCGCCAAGATCTATTATGACTTCCTGCAGGACATGAAGGCCAAGGGAGCCAAGGTCGACAATGTCGCGCTGGTGCACGACAACACCGAGTACGGCACCTCGGTCGCCAGCGTCATCACCAGCACCTTCAAGGACAAGGGCCAGAACATCGCGCTCGACATTCCCTATGCCGTCAACGCCACCGACGTGCAGAGCCAGGTGTTGCAGCTGAAGGAAAAGAAGCCCGACGTCGTCATCATGATCGCCTACGCTTCCGACGCGATCCTCTACCAGAAGACGATGCAGGCGCTGGATTACAAGCCGCCGATGATGATCGCCGACGATTCCGGCTATTCCGACCCGTCCTTCATCAAGGCGGTCGGCAATATCTCGCAAGGCGTCTTCAACCGCTCGTCATGGGTGGTCGGTCCTCCCGGCTCGCCGACCGCCATCATCGCCGACATGTACAAGAAGCGGAGTGGCGACGAGATGGACGACACCGCCGGCCGCCAGATGCAGGCCTTCTTCGTGCTGTGCGATGCGATCGACCGTGCCGGCTCGACCGATCCTGCCAAGGTCCAGGCCGCACTGAAGGCAACCGATCTCAAGCCGGATCAGCTCATGATGGCCTACAAGGGCGTGAAGTTCGACGACAAGGGCCAGAACATCCTGGCCTCCGGCCAGATCATCCAGCTTCAGGACGGCGTGAACTATGTCTCGGTGTGGCCGAAGGCCAATGCCGCAAAGGATCCGGTGCTTCCCTACAAGGGCTGGTAACGACAACGACCGGGGCGGGGACATCATCTCCGCCCGGTTTTTGTGCTTGCCGGAACTTCGCTTCGCGTGAACGATCGGCTGGCTAGAACATGATCCGGCAACGGCTCGTGATGCAGCGATGAATCGTCTGCCCGGCTGATCCGGGCGGACCGACACAATCGAGACAGCAATTTCGAGACAGCAATTTCATGTCTTCCATCATTGTCCAAGTCATCGTCGGCGGACTGCTGCTTGGGGCGGTATATGCGCTGTTCTCGTCCGGCCTCACTTTGATCTGGGGCATGATGAACATCATCAATTTCGCCCATGGCGATTTCGTCATGTTCGGAATGTATATCGCCTTCGTGATCTGGACGCTGTTCGGCGCCGGTCCGATCGTCGGCGCGCCGGTGGCCATGCTGATCCTGGCGACGCTCGGCGTCATCGTCTATTTCGGGCTGATCCGCAGCATCATGAAAGGCCCGATGCTGGCCCAGATCCTCGGCACGTTCGGCCTCGCGCTTCTATTGCGGTATGCCGTGTTCTGGTGGTTCGGCGCCGATTTTCTGTCGCTGCCCGGCAATCTCGTCGGCGGGACGTTTGATGTGTTCGGCATCCGGATCGAGGCCTCGCGGCTGCTCGCCGGTGTGGTCGCACTGCTCGTGACCGGCGGACTGCACGTCCTGCTCACGCGCACTACGCTGGGATCGAAAATGCTGGCGGTGGCCGAGGATTCCGCCGCCGCCCAATTGATGGGAATCCGTCCCGATACCATGCAGGCAATCGCCTGGGCGATTGCGGCCGGCGTCACCGGACTTGCCGGCGCCCTGATCGCGACCTTCTTCTACATCGTGCCGACGGTTGGTGAGACCTTGGGGATCGTCGCCTTCGTGACGGTTTCGCTCGGCGGCTTCGGCAGCGTGCCGGGCGCGCTGGTGGCGGGCCTCTTGATCGGCGTGATCGAGTCCGTCTCCGCCTATTGGATCGGCGCGGTCTACAAGGACATCGTGGTCTATACGCTGTTTCTCTGCTTCCTCTGGTTCCGGCCGCAGGGCCTGATGGGGAAGGCGTGATGCGGCGCTTGTTCTGGCCTCTGGTGGCGCTCGTCGCGGTGATGGCCTATCCGCTGGTGCTCTCGACACCGTTCGAGCAGCGGCTCGGCGCACTGGTCCTGCTCTATGCGATCGCCGCATCCGCCTGGAACATCGTCGGCGGCTATGCCGGCCAGGTATCGGTCGGCCATGTCGTATTCTTCGGCTGCGGCGCCTACGCCGCAATGGGGGCTTACTCGCATTTCGCGCTGTCGCCGCTGGTCGGCATTCCCGTCGGCATCGTCGTCAGCGTGGCCATCGCCGCAGTGATCGGCGTGCCGACGCTGCGGCTATCCGGCCATTATTTCAGCATGGCGACGATCGCGGTGGCCGAGCTGCTGCGATTGATCGTCACCAACACCGACTATCTCGGCGCCGGCGTCGGCCTCAGCGGACCGACGGTGCCGCGCAACGTGTTCGATCTCTCGTTCATTTCGGCGCTGCCCTATTACTATCTGTTCCTGACGGTTCTGCTCATCACCCTCGGCATCACCTGGTGGATGGCCGACAGCCGCATGGGCTTTTATCTGCGTGCGATCAGGGATTCCGAGCGCGCGGCGCGGTCCCTGGGCGCACGCGCCAGCCGGGTCAAGCTCTATGCCTTCATGCTGAGCGCCGGGCTGACCAGCATCGCCGGCACGCTGTATGCGACGATGTTCGGCTTCGTCGATCCGGATTCCGGCCTCGGCATCCTGATCTCGGTGAAGATGCTGATCATGGCGGCGCTCGGCGGCGCCGGCCTGTTGTTCGGGCCGCTGGTCGGCGCTGCGATCCTGGTGCCGCTCGAGGAGATTTCCAACAATCTGCTGGGCGGCAAGGGCGCCGGTCTCACCTTCGTCGTTTACGGCGCGATCATCGTGTTGATCGCGCGCTTCCAGCCGGGCGGCATCCTGACCTTGATCAAGCGGCTCTGGGCCAGGCCGGGCAAAACACCGGAAACCTCGCCTACGACAGGAGCGGCCCATGCTCCTTGAGGCGCGCGGTGTCACCAAGGCGTTCGGCAGCTTCAAGGCCGTCGACGCAGCCTCGGTCACGCTGGAGCAGGGCGATATTCTCGGCCTGATCGGCCCGAATGGCGCCGGCAAGTCGACCTTCTTCAATTGCCTGACCGGCGATCTGCAGACGACCTCGGGCCGGGTTCTGTTCGAAGGCGGCGACATAACGAGCTTTACGCCGGAAGCGCGTGCCTCCCTCGGCCTCGCCCGCACCTTCCAGGTGCCGCAGACCTTCGAGGGCATGACGGTGCTCGAGAACGTGATGATCGGCGCGTTTCTCCGCAACCCCCGCCGAGCGGAAGCCGAAACCAAGGCGCGCGCGGTGCTGGAGCAGGTGGGGATGGGCAGGCTTGCCGATGCGCCGGCGCGGTCGCTCGGAACACCCGGCCGCAAGCGGCTCGAGATTGCCCGCGCGCTCGCAACCGAGCCGAAAGTGCTGCTGCTTGATGAAGCGATGGCCGGCCTGACCCAGCGCGAGGTGCAATTGGCCATCGATCTCGTGCGCGAGATTCATCGCTCCGGCATCACGCTCGTCATCGTCGAGCACATCATGGAAGTGATCATGTCGCTGACGACGCGGGTGATGGTGTTTCATCAGGGCAAGGAGATCGCGCACGGTTCGCCGCGGGAGGTGACCAGTAATCCCGCCGTCATCGAGGCCTATCTCGGCAAGCGCGCCGCCAAGGCGGTGGCCGGCCATACGCCGATCGAGCTGTTGGGCGGACCCGCGACATGAATGCGCCCTTGCTCAAGATCGAGCATCTCGAAGTGCACTATGGCGACCTGATCGGCGTATCGGACGTTTCGCTGGAAGTGCCCGAAGGCTCCGTCGTCGCGCTGCTCGGCTCCAATGGCGGCGGCAAGACCACGACGCTGAACGCGATCGCCGGGCTCATTCCCGTGCATTCGGGATCGATCCGCTTTCAGGGACAGGAGATCAGCGGACAGCCGGCGTTTTCGATCGTGCGCAAGGGGCTTGCGCTGTCGCCGGAAGGCTGGCGGCTGTTCGTCCAGCAGAGCGTCGAAAACAATCTTCTGCTGGGCGCGACGCCGCTGCGTGACAAGTCGCGCACGGCGGGCCTGCTCGAGCGCGTCTACGATATCTTCCCTAGACTCGCCGAACGGCGCAGCCAGCGCGCCGGCACGATGTCCGGCGGCGAGCGGCAGATGCTGGCCGTAGGCCGCGCCCTGATGAGCGACCCGAAATTGCTGATGCTGGACGAGCCGTCGCTGGGCCTGGCGCCGGCGGTGGTGGAATCGATGTACGAGACGTTCGGCCGCCTGCATCAGGAAGGGCTGACGATCCTGCTCGCCGAGCAGTCGATCGAACTGGCGCTCGAAGTATCCGACTTCGCCACGGTGTTGCAGGTCGGCAGAAGCGTGCTGTCCGGCACTGCGGCCGCACTTGCCGAAGATCCGCAGGTGCAGAAGGTCTATCTCGGCACTGGCTGAACTATCTCCGCCGCCTGACGTTTGCAGCAGCCCTCGGCCCTGCGTCTACTTCCGCTTGCAGCAGCAGCAGGAGGCAGCCGCTCAGGCGGACTTCCATCTCCTCGTCATGGATCGATAGCGGGCCGGGGTCGTTGAGGATCGCGTTCACCAGCGTCCCCAAAATCACCTGACAGCCGAACGCAATGCTGCGGGTCTTGGCGGCGCGGCGCCCTCTACCCATCGCCTGGAGCAGAGGAGGCGTCACATGGGTGACGGCAGCCTGTGCCAGGCCCTTGAAAGCTGTCCAGCGGTCCGGCCTTGTATCGTCGTGCTGCAAAGCGGCGCGCAGCACGCCTTCATGGTCGCGCATCCAGCCGATGATTCCGCGAACGATCGAGCGGCAGACCCCATCAAGGCCGGCGGATGTGAGCGCCTTGTTCGAAGCTGTCGCGGACAGCAGAGTTTCGCCGTCGCGCGCGGCGAGTGCAACCAGCGCATTGAAGTAAGCCTCCTTGCTGTCGAACCGGCTGTAGAAGGCGCCGACGGTCGCACCGACCTTCGAGCACAAGGCCTCTACCGACAATTCGGCGAGGCTGCGGCTTCGCAACATGTCGGCGCCGGCCTGCAGCAGGGCCAGGGTGGTCTCCCGGCTTCGTTTCTGTCGCGACGGCACAACGCCGGGAAAATCGATGTCGGCCGGCGGCAAGGACATTCGCTGTTGCAACTCCATTCGAAATATCCATAATCATAATTCGGATTATTATTTTGGCAACCGCGTCGCGGGGCCTGCATCTCGGCGCATCCTGTCGTGCGCGGCTATGAACAACTTCCGGGGGCCAGGGAGCGGACGGATGAGCGCAGGCAGCGACAGATCGTTTCTCGGCACCGTCGGCAAGACCATCGCCGATTCCAAACCCTGGTGGCCTTCGGCGCCCAAGCCGCCTGCCGGTGCGCCCAATATCCTGGTCGTTCTCTTTGATGACGTAGGGTTTTCGGACTTCGGCTGCTACGGCTCGCCAATCAGGACGCCGACCATCGATCGCCTGGCGGCCGAAGGCCTGCGCTACAGCGGCTTCCACACCACCGCCATGTGTTCGACCACCCGTGCGGCGCTGCTCACCGGACGCAACCATCACTCGGTCGGCGTCGGCTGTCTTGCCAATTTCGACAGCGGCTATCCCGGCTATCGCGGCAAGATCGCACGCGAGGCCGGCACACTTGCGGAAATGCTGCGTCCGCATGGCTATCGCAACTACATGGCCGGCAAGTGGCATGTCACGCCGCTGACCGAGAGCGGCGCCACCGGCCCGTTCGACGGCTGGCCGCTCGGCCGTGGCTTCGACCGGTTCTATGGCTTTCTCGATGCCGAGACCGACCAATACGCGCCGGAGCTGGTTTCCGACAACACCCACATCGCGCCATCAGGCAGCCATCAGAGCGGCTATCATCTGACGGCGGATCTGGTCGATCAGTCGATCCGCTTCATCGCCGACCACATGGCCGACCGGCCTGATCTGCCCTGGCTGACTTGGCTTGCGTTTGGTGCCTGCCATGCGCCGCATCAGGCGCCTGCCGACATCATCAAGGGTTACGACCGGGTCTTTGCCCACGGCTGGGATGTCGAGCGTGAGCAGCGGCTGGCACGGCAGAAGGCGATGGGGCTGGTGCCGCAGGGCACCCTGATGCCGCCGCGCAATGACGGAGTGAAGGCGTGGCAGGAACACAGCGATGACGAGCGGCGGGTATTCACACGCCTGCAGTCAGCTTTCGCCGGCATGCTTGATCACGCCGACCGCCATCTGGCGCGACTGGTTGCGTTCCTGGATCAAGCGGGGTTGCGCGACAACACGCTGATCATCGTGATGTCGGACAATGGCGCCAGCCAGGAGGGCGGACCGCTAGGTTTCGTCAACGCGATGGGCCCGTATAATTTCCGCCCCGAGCCGGTGGCGGAAAAACTACGGCGGCTCGACGATATCGGCGGTCCGGATACGCACAGCAATTTTCCCCATGGCTGGGCGATGGCGTCGAACACGCCGCTGCGCCGCTACAAGCAGAACACCCATGGCGGCGGCATCCGCGATCCTTTCGTGCTGTCGTGGCCGAACCGGATCGCCGACAAAGGCGGGCTGCGGCATCAATTCGTGCATGCCTGCGATCTGGCGCCGACCTTGCTCGAACTCGTCGGCATCGAGGCGCCAGTGGAGATCGCAGGCTGCCGGCAGATGCCGATCGAGGGGACGAGCTTTGCGCGCTCGATCGCGGATGCGGCGGCACCGTCAAAAAGCGCTCCGCAATATTTCGAGATGTTCGGCCACCGCGGCATCTGGCGCGACGGCTGGAAGGCCGTCGCCTATCATCCGCCCGGTACGCCGTTCGAGGACGACAAATGGGAGCTATTCCACCTTGCCAAGGACTTCTCCGAAGTCGTTGATCTGGCGAGCCAGCAACCGGAGCTTCTGGCTGAACTGATCGGGCTGTGGTGGCGCGAGGCGGAAAAGCATAAAGTGCTGCCGCTCGATGACCGGTTCGGGCCGCGCTTTGCCGAGAATGCTGCGCGATTTCAGGGCGCGCGAAACCATTTCGTATTCCATGCCGGCATGGGCCATGTGCCGACCGATGTGGCGCCGGACGTGCGCAGCCGCAATTACTTGATCGAAGCCGATGTCGAGATCGAAGCGGGCGGCGCCGAAGGCGTGCTGATCGCCCATGGCGATGCGACCTCGGGCTACAGCCTCTACATCAAGGACGGTCTGCTGGTGCACGACCTCAATATCGGCGGCGGCCATGACATCGTGATTTCCGACCGCAAAGTGCCGGTGGGCGCGCATCGGCTCGGCATCCGTGTCGAGCGGCTGGTGCGCCGGGAGCCGCCGGCCAAGGGGGCGCGCACCGGCGTCAGCGTCTACACGCTATTGATCGATGGTGAGCCGGCGGGATCGGGGCAGACACAGCTTGCCTTCCACAATCTGATTTCGTGGTCCGGCCTCGACATCGGGCGTGACCGCGGCAGCCCGGTGTCGCACTATGCCGCGCCGTTCGAATTCACGGGCAAGCTGTTGCGGGTGACAGTCGCCATGCAGAGCGACCAGAGCCTCGATGGCGACGATATCGGGCGTGCCGAGATGGCCCGGCAATAAAGATATCCTGCGAAGGTGCTTAGTTCGCCGCAACCATCCCACGGCGGTTTTTATTCGGCGGCTTCCTGGATCGAGCCGGACTTGCCGGTGGGCTGATCGTGCTCTTCATCCTCGGTGCTGCTGCCCCAGCCGGCAAACGCATTCGAGAGCTTGTCCATATAGAGATAGATCACCGGCGTCGTGAACAGGGTCAGCGCCTGGCTGACGATCAGGCCGCCGACCATGGCATAGCCCAGCGGCTGGCGGATTTCCGATCCCGTTCCGGTGCCCAGCATCAGCGGCACGCCGCCGAGCAATGCAGCCATCGTCGTCATCATGATCGGGCGAAAGCGCAGCAGCGCGGCCTTGCGGATCGACTGCTCCGACGGCAGATGCTCTTCGCGTTCGGCCGAGATCGCGAAGTCGATCATCATGATGCCGTTCTTCTTGACGATGCCGATCAGGAGAATGATGCCGATCAGGGCAATCAGGCTGAAGTCGAATCCGAACGCCATCAGGATGGCCAGCGCCCCGACACCGGCCGAGGGCAGGGTGGACAGGATCGTGATCGGGTGAATGTAGCTTTCGTAGAGGATGCCCAGGATCAGATAGACCACGACCAGCGCCGCGATGATCAAGAGCGGCACGGTGCCGAGTGATTGCTGGAACGCCTGCGCGGTACCCTGGAAGCTGGAGTTGAGCGTGGCCGGCGCACCAAGGTCGTTCATGGCCTTCTGCACGGCTTCCGTCGCCTGTCCAAGGGCAACACCCTGGGCCAGGTTGAAGCTGATGGTGATGGCCGGGAACTGGCCCTGATGGCTGATCGAGAGCGGGCGCACCGGCACATTGGTCCAGCTTGCGAAGGTGGCCAGAGGCACCTGCTCGCCTGTCGTCGGCGACTTGATGTAGAGTTTGTTGAGGACGTCGAGGTTCTGCTGCAGCTGGGGCAGGATTTCCAGGATCACATGGTAGCTGTTGAGCTGGGTGAAATATTGCGTCACCTCGCGCTGGCCGAACGCATCATAGAGCGTATCGTCGATCAGTTGCGGCGTGATGCCGTAACGGGAGGCGGTGTCGCGATTGATGGTCAGCTGCAGCGTGGTGCCTTCGCTCTGCTGGTCGGTGGCGACGTCGCGCAGCTCCGGCAACGTCTTCATCTTCGTCAGAATCTTTGGAGCCCATTGATTGAGCTCGTCCAGATTGGCGTCCTGCAGCGTGAACTCGAACTGGGTTCGCGTCGGCCGGCCGCCGAGGCGCACGTCCTGGGCTGCCTGCATGAACAGCCGCGCGCCCTGGACCTTCTCGAGCTTGGGACGCAGGCGCGAGATGATCTGCATCGCGTCGGCGCTGCGTTCGTCACGCGGCTTCAGCGTGATGTACATGCTGCCATTGTTGCCGGCGCGGCCGCTGCCGCCGATCACCATGGCGACGCTGGCCACGTCCGGATCGGCCTGCACGATCTTGCCGAGCGCTTCCTGGCGGTCGACCATGGCGGCAAAGGAAATATCCTGCGAGGCTTCCGACGTGGCGGTGATCAGGCCGACGTCCTGCTGCGGAAAGAAGCCCTTGGGGATGATGACGAATAGATAGACCGACAGCGCCAGCGTGGCGAAGAAGATCATCAGCGTCACGAAGCGCCAGCGCAGTGCCAGATCGAGAACGCGCTCATAACCGTGAAGCATCGCATCGAACGCGCGCTCGCTCCATTGGTAGAAGCGGCCGTGGCTCTCCTCGGCATGGGCGCGCAGGAACCGTGACGCCATCATCGGCGTCAGCGTCAACGAGACTACCATCGAGACGGCGATCGTCATCGTCAGCGTCACCGCGAACTCGCGGAACAGGCGGCCGATGATGCCTCCCATCAACAGCAGCGGGATCAGCACCGCAACCAGCGAGACGCTGATCGACACGATGGTGAAGCCGATTTCGCTCGAACCCTTGAATGCCGCGGCGAGCGGCTTCTCGCCTTCTTCTATGTAGCGGGAGATGTTTTCCAGGACGACGATGGCGTCGTCGACCACGAAGCCGACGGCGATGGTCAGCGCCATCAGCGACAAATTGTCGAGCGTATAGCCGAATATCCACATCAGGGCGCAGGCGCCGAGCAGCGCAAGCGGCACGGTGATCGTCGGGATGACAGTTGCCCAGAAACTGCGCAGGAACAGGAAGATGACCATCACCACGAGGACGATGGTCAGCAACAGGGTGAATTGCACGTCCGAAACCGCCGCACGGATGGTCTGGGTGCGATCGCTGATCACGTTGATCTTGATGGCCGGCGGAATCGCGGCCACGAGCCGCGGCAGCAGCGACTTGATCTTGTCGACGGTGTCGATGACGTTGGCGCCGGGCTGTTTGAAGATGACTAGGAACACGCCGCGCTTGCCGTTGGCCCATGCCGCCTGCTTGGCGTCTTCCGGTCCGGTCACGGCCCTGCCGATGTCTCGGATCCGCAGCGGACCGCCGTTGCGGTAGGCGACGATGACGTCGTTCCAGTCCTTGGCATTGAGCAACTGGTCGTTGGCGTAGATCGTATAGGCCTTGGAAACGCCGTCGATATTGCCTTTGGGGCTGTCGACCGTGGTATTGGTGATGACGCTGCGAATGTCTTCCAGCGAGAGCCCTTTGGCCACCAGCTTGGCCGGATCGATCTGAACGCGGATCGCCGGCTTTTGCTGGCCGCCGATAATGACCTGGGCAACGCCGGAGATCATGCTGATCTGCTGAGCAAGCTGGGCATCCACTGCGTCGCTGACCGTCGTCAGAGGCAGCGAATCCGAGGTCGCCGACAGCAGCAGGATCGGCGAGTCCGCCGGGTTGACCTTGCGGTAGGTCGGCGGCGAGGGCAGGTTCTTCGGCAATTGTCCACTGGCGGCGTTGATGCCGCCCTGCACGTCATTGGCGGCGCCGTCGATATTGCGGCTGAGATCGAACTGGATGGTGATCGAGGCGGTGCCGAGATAACTGGTCGAGGTCATCTGGGCGATGCCGGGAATCTGGGCGAATTGCCGCTCCAGCGGCTGCGCCACCGACGAAGCCATCGTCTCGGGGCTGGCACCCGGCAGCGTTGCGGTGATCTGGATGGTCGGAAAGTCGACTTGCGGCAGCGGCGCGACCGGCAGCAGCGGATAGGCGACGAGGCCGACGAACAGGATACCGGCCATCAACAGCGATGTGCCGATCGGGTAGCGAATAAAGGGTGCCGAAATCCCGCCGCCGTTCATTCGGACTTGACCTCGGATTGAGCCGGATTCGAACTTGCCACCGTTGAAGCAACGAGCGTGCCAGGCGACACCTTATACTGCCCAGCGGTGATGATGCGCTGTCCCGGCGACAGGCCTTCATCGACGACCGAACGGCCATCGATCGATTGGCTGACCTTGATCTTGTTCAGCACGGCCTTGTTGTCGTTATCGACCGTATAAGCGTAAAGACCATCGGAGCCGTGCTGGACCGCATTATCGGGAACCACGGTCGCGTCCTTCAACGTCGTCACCAGCAGCCGGGTCGATACCGACTGACCCGGCCATAGCGCATGGTCCTTGTTCTGGAACACCGCCTTGAGGCGAATGGTTCCGCTGGTCGTGTCGACCTGGTTGTTGATGACCGCCAATGTTCCTTCGGCGAGCTGCTTCTTGCCGTCGGTCGTGATTGCAATGACCTTGAGCGGGGCAACGGCCTGGGCGGCCATGATCGCCGGCAGCTGCTCTTCCGGCGCGGTGAAGATCACCGCGATCGGTTCGACCTGGGCGACGGTGACGATGCCGGTCTGGGTCGAGGCGTTGACGATGTTGCCGATATCGACCTGGCGCAGGCCCACCACGCCGGAAATCGGCGACTTGATGGCGGTGTAGTCGAGCTGGGTCTGCGCATTGTCGATCGCCGCCTGATCGGCCGCGATCTGGGCCGTCAACTGCTGCACGGTCGAGCGCTGGGTGTCGGTCTGCTGCCTGGTCGCGAACTGGCCCAATTGGGTGTAGCGTTGCAGATCGAGATTGGCATTGGCGAGATTGGCCTCGTCCTGAGCCTTCTTCGCCTTGGCCTGGTCAAGCGTTGCCTGGAACGGCCGGGGATCGATCTCAACCAGCAGATCGCCCTGCTTGACCATCTGGCCTTCCTTGAAGGCAACCTTGTCGATCTGACCGTCGACGCGCGTGCGGACCAGTACGGTGTTGAAGCCTTGGACCGTTCCGAGCCCGGTCAGATAGACCGGAAAATCCGCCTTCTGGACCGTTCCGATGGTGACGCCGACGGCGGGAGCTTTTTTCTGTGCGGCGGCCTGGGCTGCGGCCAGGTTGGCGCTGTGCCGCTGCCAGCCATAATAGCCCGCTCCGGCAGCGACGGCGATCAGCACAATCCAGGTAATGGTCCGCGATTTACTCATGATGGCCTGTAGCTATCCAGAACGGCTCGTCAGCTCGAAAAAGTAAGGTTACAGGGTCTTCAAAATGCTTCCCAGCGGGTTCAGATATAATATGCGTGCGTATAATGTGTAAACGCACTATGATTTGAGAATCCTAAACATTTGGACAGGTTTGGGAATCGCTGAAATCCATGTCTCTCGACCTCAAACGGCAACTGGTCTCGCAGCTCGTCGAAAGCTCGCGACTGCTGCGTAACTTCATCGACCACCGCGCCAAGGGCCGGGGGACGACACGTGCGCAGTGGATCGTACTGTTCCGCCTTCGAGAACAGGAAGGCCTTTCTCAGGTCGATCTCGCAGATGTGCTTGAACTGCAACCGATCTCGCTGGTGCGGCTGCTGGATCGGCTGGTCGAGCACGGCCTGGTCGAGCGGCGTCACGATCCGAAGGATCGGCGCGCCAACCGGTTATTCCTGACCAAGGCCGGACGCCAATTGGTCGATGACCTCGACGGCCTGCGCGATGCCATCGCAACCGATGTGCTGCAGGATGTCTCGACGGCCTCGATCCAGACCAGCCTGGACACGCTGCGCGACATCAAGGAGCGCATCAAGAGCCTTGCCGATCCGCACGACGTTGCCGCCAAATAGGTGGTCAATTCAGGCCGCCAACTGCAACGTTTCTAAATTGCAACGTTTCTAAATTGTCCATTCGGCGCGCCAGTTGTCACTGCTGCGGCCGTCGTCCATATGGCGCGCGGGTTTTGCTGAGAGATGGGGAACGCAATGGACGAATTAAACGGGCGCATGATCGCCTGTCAGATCCTGATCACCGGCCTGATCGCGCGCGTCGCCAATGATTCACCGGATCCCTTGCGATTCCTCACCGACTTTCGCGACGAGATCAAAGCCGTGGTCAAGGGCGTCAGGATTGCCGGAATGGAAAATACCGACCAGGTGCGGCAGGTGGCGCAACGAACGGTCGACGAACTGTTCTCGCTGATGAAGCCGCCAAGTGCGGATTGACAAATGCGGATTGATAATCGCGGATTGATACAAGTGCGGATCAATGTGGATTGATATTCGCGCCGATCGAGCGGGCACCGGGCAATGGCGTTGCGGGAACGCAAGCAGGAAAGCTCAATCCGCAAGCATAATTCGGCAGTTTAGAACGCTTCAAAATCCTAGTTTAGAACCGTTTGAAAATAGCAATTTAGAATCGTTTTGATCTGGACGTATTCAAATGTTGCTTAGCGGTAATCTAATTGCCCTGGCTTCATTCGCGCTTTAACCAACATGCAATTGCTCGCCGCGCTTGGGCGCGTGTGTGAGCAGGTTGATGGTGAAGTGGGGCACATCATGAATACGGTCAGAATGCCGAGGTCGCTGCGCGAAAGTGCGGCGATGAACTCGGCCAGTGAGAGGTTCGACGCTCATTCCGGCAAGAAGGTCACGGCGGTTGCCGGCCTGATGGCCGTGGCAACGTTCTCGGGCGCCGAAGCCCAGCAATCGCAACTGCCTCCCGTCACTGTCGAGGCGCCCGTCGCCCGGCCTCGTCCCGCCGCCTCCAAGCCGACCCCCGATCAGGTCCGCGCCCGCAATGCCCTGCGCCGCGCGGCACGCCGGACGCAGCCGACGCAGGCCGCGCCGGTGCCGTTTCCCAATGCCGGAACCTTGAGCGCCGACCGTGACCCCTATGCGGATGCAGCCGCGCCCTACAAGGTCGATCATCTGCAGGCCTCCGGCAAATTTCCGGAACCGCTGTTGAACACGCCGAAGACCGTCACGGTGATCGACAAGAATGTGCTGCAGGACGAGAACGCCACTTCGTTGAAGCAGGCGGTCCTCAACACCGCCGGTGTGACGCTTGGAACCGGCGAGGGCGGCAACGCCTTCGGCGACCGGTTCTTCGTCCGCGGCTTCGATACCCGCAACGACGTCTTCATCGACGGCGTCCGCGATTCCGGCGTCAGCGTCCGCGAGAATTTCTTCACCGAGCAGATCGAGATCCTGCGGGGCCCCGGATCATCGTTTGCCGGCCGCGGCACCACCGGCGGCGCGATCAACATCGTCACCAAGCAGGCGACGACGGAGGGCAGCTTCTACAATATGGATACGACATTTGGCACTGACGCCACCAAGCGCGTCACGCTGGATGTCAACCAGGTGATCAGCCCGACGCTAGCGGTTCGCGCCGGCGGTCTGTTTCAGGACGCCAACGTTGCCGGGCGGAATTTCACCACGGACGATCGCGGCGGCGGCTTTCTGGCGTTGACCTGGAAGCCGGTCGATGCGGTCAAGGTCACCGCCGATTATATTCACACCGACATCCACGGATTGCCGGATTTCGGCGTGCCGTATTACCGGCCGAGCACGTCGACGACAGCAGGAGGACCGTTCCCGGATTTCGGCGTCAACCGCAACAGTTTCTACGGCTTCGCCAACCGCGATTTCTTCTCGGTTCAACAGGACATCGGAACGCTCAATACGGAAGTTCAGATCAACCCGGATCTGGTGGTCAGCGACAAATTCAGAGCGTCGCATTCGGTGCTTAACTATATCGGGACCATTCCGGAATCGCCGGTCCTGACCAATCCGCTCACGGCCTCGACGCTGAGCGCAAATCCGCAGAGCCGTTATCAGCCGACCGACGTGATCGATAACCAGACCGAGGCGACTTACAAGTTCGACACCGATGGCTGGCATCACACCGCGGTTGCCGGCGTCGAGGTCTCACGCGAAATCTCCAGCATCGATAAATATGCCGGATTGAGTTCGGAGGCGGTCGGCAGTGTCTTCAGTGGCAGCGGTTCCCTGTCGGGAGTGAGCGTCTTCAATCCGCAATATACGTTCATTCCGTTCACGAGCACGCCGGCGCTTACGGGACTGCCTACCAAGATCGCCATCGACACCACGAGCGGGTATCTGCTGGATAGCGCGAACTATCGGGATTTCCTGATCCTCAATGGCGGCATTCGTTACGACGACTACAACATCAAGACCAGCGGTTTCGGCACGGTGAACGGGGTCGCGGGGACCTGGGGGGCGCAGGCCGCGGACTTTGGGATGCCGAACTTCAACCTGGGCCTGACATT
Source organism: Bradyrhizobium sp. (assembly GCA_035547995.1). Taxonomy (GTDB): domain Bacteria; phylum Pseudomonadota; class Alphaproteobacteria; order Rhizobiales; family Xanthobacteraceae; genus Bradyrhizobium. The sequence goes on from DASZTN010000032.1 coordinate 24,680, forward strand.
GAAGCCGTTGCCGATCACCAGCGTCTATGTGGCCTATGCGACCTCGTCCGATCCGGTCGGTTCCGAATTTGACGGCACCAGCGCAGCCTACGGCGGATTGGCGCCTGTCCTCAACGGCAACTCGAACCAGATCTTCGGGCCGATGAAGAACTCGGCGATCGAGGTCGGCAATAAATGGGAATTGTTCGACCGTCATCTGCTGGTGAGCGGAGCGCTATTCCAGACCGATGTCACCAATGCGCGCGAGTCGGTGAATATCACTTCTGCTGCGAACGCCACCCCATCCTGTCCCTATCCCGCCGGCACAACCGGCACGGTATCCTGCATCAGCGCGGGCGCGGCCTATCAAATCCGCGGCATCGACCTCGAAGTGGCCGGCAAGATCACCGACAGATGGAGCGTATTCGGCGGCCTGGTGCTGATGAAGTCGGAGGTGACCAAGTCGCTGGTGCCGCCGGCGAACACCGCGCTTTACAGCAGCAATGTGGGCCTGCCGCTCGCCAACATCGCACATCAGTCGTTCAGCCTGCTGAGCAAGTATCAGCTGAACGACACCTGGGAGCTGGGCGGTCAGGCCGTCTATCGTTCCAAGATCTACGGCGGCACCTTGCTCGCGGCCAACCAGGGTACGTCGATCCCGAGCTTCTGGCGCTTCGATGCCTTCGCCGAGGCCAAGATTGACAAGCACTGGACCGCAAGATTCTTCGTCAACAACATCTTCAACAAGCTCTATTACCTCGGCCTTTATCAAAGCGCGGCGCCGTTCGTGCTGGAAGCGCCCGGCCGCACCGCCGCAGTGCAGATCTCGGCCAGATTCTGACGGATAACGGATGCTGATCTGTGTTCCCAATGTGCTCAGCAAAGGCGATGTGGCGGAGTTTCGCCGCATCATGGACGCGAGCGAATGGGAGGACGGTCGTTCGACCGCCGGCGCGCAATCGGCGCTGGTGAAGAGAAATGAGCAGCTGCCGCCGGACAGCGAGGTGGCGCGCAAGCTCGGTAACCGCATCATTTCAGCGCTGACCGCCAATCCGCGGTTCATCTCGGCGGCGGTGCCGCTGCAGATCTTCCCGCCGCTGTTCAACCGTTACGCGGCTGCCGATGGACACCATTTCGGCATTCATGTCGACAACGCCGTGCGCGGCGATCACCTGACGGGCCTGCGCATTCGCACCGACCTGTCGGTCACGTTATTTTTATCCGAGCCGGACGAGTACGATGGCGGCGAATTGGTGATCGAAGACCTTTACGGGTCGCACGAAGTCAAGCTGCCGGCGGGGGATCTCGTACTTTATCCTGCGTCTAGCTTGCATATGGTCACGCCGGTGACCCGGGGCGCGCGCGTGGCGTCTTTTTTCTGGCTGCAGAGCATGATACGGGATGCCCATGCACGCAGCCTGATTTTCGACCTCGACACCGCCATCCAGGCTCTGGTGCCGCGTCTTGGACGAGATGACCCCGAAACGGTCAAATTGACCGGTATCTATCACAACCTGATCCGCTACTGGGCCGAAGTATGAACACGTCACCGTTTCGAGCGACATGTGCCGCAATTCTTGCGCTGGCGATACTGACGCCGGTAGCGCCGCTATTGGCGCAACAGAATGTCGCCCCAGTGGCGCAGCAGGCTCCGGCGGCGCCTCCGCCGGCTCCGGCTTCCGCCCAGCCGGCTGCGCCTGTCACCGCGCCGCCACAAGCCCAATCCCAGCCTCAAGGGCAGGCTGCTGATCAACCCGCTGCTGCCGGCCAGACTGCAGCAGCACCGGCGGGAGACGCGCAACCGGCGTCCTCGGCCAGCGACGCAACAGAGCCTTCGGCGGACACCGCCGGCGGGTCGCTGAAATCAGCCTTTGTCGTGCCGCACGAATTGTCACCCTGGTCGATGTTCCTGGCGGCCGACATCATCGTCAAGGTGGTCATGGTCGGGCTTGCGCTTGCATCGCTCGTGACCTGGACGGTGTTCATCGCGAAGACGATCGAATTGTCATTGGCGCAGGGCGGATTGCGAAGGTCACTCGCCAAGATCAAGGACGCCCGGTCGCTGGCGGAAGCGCAATTCGCGCTTGGGAAGAAGACGAATGTGCTGTCGATGCTGATATCGGCCGCATTGGGCGAGGCGCGACTGTCGGCCGGCCTTTCCAGTGACGAGGGCATCAAGGAGCGCGCGGCCTCGAGCTTTGCCGAAATCGTGCGCGCCGAAGGCCGCCGGATCCGGATCGGTATGGGACTGCTTGCCAGCATCGGTTCGACTGCGCCGTTCGTCGGCCTGTTCGGCACGGTGTGGGGCATCATGAACAGCTTCATCGGCATCTCCAAGTCGCAGACCACCAATCTGGCGGTGGTCGCGCCGGGTATCGCCGAGGCGCTGCTTGCCACCGCCATCGGTCTGGTCGCAGCTATTCCGGCCGTCATCATCTACAACCATTTCGCGCGGCTGACCAAAGTCTATCTCGAACTGGTCAGCCGGGCGTCGGGTGCGGCGGCACGGCTGTTGTCGCGCGATCTCGACCGCAGCCATAGCGCCGTGCATTCGCGCGCTGCGGAGTAGGCCATGGCCATCTCGCTATCCGATGGCGATCTCGACGATGACAGCGATTTCGCCGAGACGCATGATATCAACGTCACGCCGTTCATCGACGTCATCCTGGTTCTTTTGATCATCTTCATGGTGGCGGCGCCGCTCGCGACCGTCGACGTGCCCGTCAGTTTGCCGACCTCGACCGCGACCCCGCAGAAGAAGCCGGACAAGCCGACCTATGTCAGCATCAAGTCCGATCTGACGCTGGCGGTCGGCGAGAATCCGGTCAAGCGAACCGATCTGATTCATTCGCTCGATACCCTGGCCGATATGAGCAAGGACAAATATGTGTTCCTGCGGGCTGACAAGAGCGTGCCTTATGGCGAACTGATGGGCGTGATGGAGCTTCTGCGCAGCGGCGGTTATTCGAAGATCAAGCTGGTGGCGCTGGAGGGCGTGTCCGGTAGTGGCGGCGCCCCGGCACAGCCGGCTGCAACCACAAACCCTTAAGACCAGCGGACAGCAATGTCTGAGCCTGAACTCGAGCAGAAATCGTCGCGGCGGCTTTGGATTTTCGCCGCCGTCGGCGCGCTTGTGCTTCACCTTGGCGGCGTTGCGCTGGCGGTCGCGCATTTGCAGACCAAAGACGACGATGGGCTGGGCGCCAACGGGGCCGAATATGCCGTCGAGATGGCCTCGCCGGACATAGAGGAAGACGACCTGCCGCCGGGACCCGACGCCGATGCATCGCAGGCTTCCCCGCAACTCACCGAGCAAAAAACAGAGGTGAAGGAGACCGATCTTCCGAAGGATCAGCCGCACGAGGATCCAGATCCGGATCAGGTCGTCACCACCAACGACTCGAAGAAGCCTGTGCAAGACGATCCGAAAGTCGCTGCCGTGCAGACCGAGGCTTCCGAGGAAGCGCCGGCCCAGGAAGCGACCGCAAGGCAGACGCTGGAAGAGAAGTCCCCCGACGCCCAGCAGCCAAAGGCGCCTAATCTCGGCATCGGCAAGGATAAGCTGAAGCTGACGGCCAACTGGGGCCGCAAGATCAGCGCCTATTTCGATCTGCACAAGCGTTACCCGCGCGGCGAGAACAAGACCACCACAGTGAAGGTCAATCTCGTGCTCAACCGTCGCGGCAACGTCGTCTCGGCTTCGGTAGCGGAATCCTCCGGAGATCCGGTCTTTGACGAAGCGGCGCTGGCGATGATCCACCGCTCCGATCCGGTTCCGGCACCGCCGGCCGGACTGACCGACGACCAGTTCGCCTTCAGCCTGGATGTAAAGTTCAACAAGCCGAAGTGATGGGCAGAAGCGAGCAGGTTCATGGGAATAGCCGCTCGATTTTCGTTTAGGTGCTGCCTTGCGACCAGCCTTGCTGCGCCAGCGCTCCGTCTGCATCGAGGCTGGCCGCCCGTCGCGCCTTGGAGCCGCTTGAGGCGCTTTCGCTAACTCCTTCAGCGCCAGAGATATCGGAACCCGACATAAACGACGACAAGGCACATGAAGATCAGCGCCACCGGCAGCCGCGGCCTGCCGTCGGGGCCGGTCTTGTTCTTTGACCGCTGTGGGGTGGGACGCCGGAACGCGGTCACATTATCCATCACCGGTTCCTTCGGCTGCGACTGGATGTCGGGCGGGGTGCCATGGCCGCCCATTTCGGCGTAATAGGTCCGGTACATCAGATTGATCGTGGCTTCGGTCGCCTGCGTTTCCGGCATCCCGTCGAGCAGGCCCTTGTAGCTCGCCAGGAAATTCTGGGCCTCGGTCGGCAGCGCCGAGGCACCGTTGAGCTTGGCCATCATTTTCCAGGTGGCAAAATCCGTTCGAGCCTTGGTATCGGCTCGTCGCGCAATCAGCATATCCGCAGCTTTAATCAAGGGTCGCCTCAGATCCTCAATCCTCCAGTTTGAACTATGCGTTTCCGGTGACCAGGAGAACCAGCTGAATCACATAACCGGTCGCCGCTCGCAGTATCGACGAAATAATATCAAGATTTAGACCGAGCTGGTGGCCGAGCATCGGAAGAATGATCAGAAATCCAATCAAGATCAGCATGCCGTAGGGTTCCAGCCGCGACAGCGGGATCGCCAGCGCGTTCGGCAACAGGCCGACCGCAACCCGGCCGCCGTCGAGCGGCGGAATCGGCATCATGTTGAAGATGGCCAGCACGACATTGATAACGAGGGCGTTTTTCAGATTGTCGAAGATCCATTGTGCGCTATTCGCCGATGCAAGACCGAGCAGATGGAAACCGGCGGCGGCTGCGAGCGCCAGCACGATATTGGTGGCCGGTCCGGCGAGCGCCACCCAGACCATGTCGCGCCGGGGATTGCGGAGCCGGCGAAAATTCACCGGCACCGGCTTGGCATAACCGAACAGGAATGGCGACTGGGACAGCAGCAGAAAGGCGGGCAGCAGCACCGTTCCGAAGGGATCGATGTGCTTGAGCGGGTTGAAGGTGACCCGGCCGAGCTTCCAGGCCGTGTCGTCGCCCAGCCGGTGCGCGACAAAGCCGTGGGCCGCCTCGTGAAACGTGATCGCGATCACAAGCGGCAGCACCCAGACCGACACGGCATAGATTGTGCTGTTCATGGCAGTTGATCGTCCCGGTGGTTGCTGGTGCGGTTTCCGAATTCGTTCAGACGGATGCCGCAGAATATGACGGACGCCGATTAAGAATGTTACGGCGCCATTTCCGGGTATTGCGGCAAGCCATCGTCCAGCCGCAGCCAATCCATCTTTTCCGACGTCCATATATGTGCTGTCGGCGCAAAAGCATTACGGTCGTCGAACGCTGCAAGTGCCACCCCGGCCAACGTGCCGCCCCTTCGCCAGGCAAACAGGCGGGTTCCGCAATTTCTGCAGAATACCCGGTCGAGGCCTTCGGACGAGGCATAGCGGCCGGTTTCGCCCTCGACCGTCAGGGCGTTCTGCTCGAACAGGGCGCGGGCAAAGAACGGCGAACCCATCGCCTTCTGGCAGTTGCGGCAATGGCAGATCCGGACATTGACCGGCTCACCCGTAGCCTTGAAACGAACCGCACCGCAGAGGCAGCCGCCTTCCCGGATCGCAGCCGTTCCGTTCACAGCGTGTCCCCCTTGAGGCTCTAATATGTCGCGCGGCCGCCGGAGATGTCGAACACCGCGCCGGTGGAGAAGGAGCACTCCTCCGAGGCCAGCCACGACACCAGCGAGGCCAGCTCTTCCACCAGCACGAAGCGCCCCTTGGGGATCTTCGACAGCATGAAATCGATATGCTGCTGCGTCATCTGGTCGAAGATTGCGGTCCTGGCGGCGGCCGGCGTGACCGCGTTGACCGAGATTTCATGCCCCGCCAGCTCCTTGCCGAGCGACTTGGTCAGCGCGATCAGGCCGGCTTTTGATGCCGAATAGTGTGCGGCGTTGGGATTGCCTTCCTTGCCGGCAATCGAGGCGATATTGACGATGCGGCCGTAGTTCTGCTTGACCATCAGCGGCACGATCGCCTTGCAGCAGATGAAGGGACCGTCGAGGTTGATGCGCAGCACCTTGCGCCATTCCTCGAACTCGGTCTCCCATACCGTACGGTTGACGCCGGCGATGCCGGCATTATTGACGAGGATGTCGATCTTGCCGAGCGCACTGATCGTGGCATCCCGGGCTTTTTCAACGGCGGCAAGGTCGGACACGTCGACCTTGAGAACGGTTACGGCCGGGCCGATTTCCTTATTGATTTCCTTGGCGGTCTTTTCGGCGAGTACCTGATCGTGGTCCCAGATCGCCACCTTGGCGCCGGAGGCGACAAAACGTTCGGTGATGGCGCGGCCGAAACCCTGGGCGCCGCCAGTGACAACCGCGCTGCGGCCGTTCAGATCGATCCTGTTCATGGTGACGTTCCCTCTAGTCCCGAAGTGAATTGTTTGATTTCGTCATTCCGGGCGATGCGAAGCATCGAACCCGGAACCTCGAGGTTCCCGATGCGCAATTGCGCATCTGAGGTCTGGTCCTTCGGACCATCCCGGAACGACGGGTTGGCTAAAGCGTCCAGCCGCCATCGATGACATGGGCGACGCCGGTGGTGAATGAGCTCTCGTCACTGGCAAGATAAAGCGCGAGCGCGGCGATTTCCTCGGCGGTGCCGAGCCGCCCCATCGGTTGCCGGCCGATGAACATTTCAAGCCCCTTGGGACCCGCCACCGCCGCGCGCTGCAGCATCGAGGGCGTTTCGATGGTGCCCGGACAGATGCAGTTACAGCGGATGCCCCTGGTGATGAAATCGGCCGCGACCGAGCGGGTGAGGGCCGCGACCGCCGCCTTGGTCGCGCCATAGACGTAGCGGTTAGGGGCGGCCTTGAACACGCCCGCAGCCGACGAAATATTCACGATCGAGCCGTGGCCGGCCTGCAGCATGGCGGGCAGAAATGCCTTGATCGTGCGGTGCATCGACTTGACGTTGAGATCGAAGGAGAAATCCCAGTCCTCGTCGGAACAATCCAGCACGGTTCCGTGATGCACGAAGCCGGCGGCATTGAGCAGGATGTCGACGGTGCCGGCGCGCTTGGCGATCGCGGCAACCGCGCCGCTGTCGCGGACGTCGAGGCGGGCAACTTCTGCAACGCCTTCCCTGGTCAGCGGCGCCAGGCCGTCTTCATTGATGTCGGTTGCGAACACCGAAGCGCCCTCACGGGCAAAGGCAATGGCGCAGGCGCGGCCAATGCCGGCGGATGCCGCGGTCACGAAGGCGCGCTTGCCCTTGAGACGATCTGACATGGTTTCTCCCCTGATCTTTCGTCATTCCGGGATGGTGCGCGAGCACCAGACCCGGAATCCATTGTGCTGCATGCTCTGCCGAACGATGGATTCCGGGCTCGCGACTTTGTCGCGCCCCGGAATGACGGCTGCTTGCTAATGATTGTCCCGCGCGACACCGACCCGTCCGGCGATGTCGTGATAGCGCGTTGCCAGTTCGAGGCAGGCGCCGGTCGACTGCTGACCGACGGTTGCGCGGTACAGCTCCTGCCACGGCGTCTGGTTTGCCGGATAGGCAAAGCCGCCCTTGGCCTTGAGTTCGACCCGGCGCCGCTTCAGCTCTTCCTCCGGGATCAGGATGTCGGCGGTGCCTTTGTTGAGGTCGATGCGCACCTTGTCGCCGGTCTTGAGGATCGCAAGCCCGCCATCGGCGGCGGCCTCGGGGCTGGCGTTGAGGATCGAGGGTGAACCTGAGGTGCCGGACTGACGGCCGTCGCCGATGCAGGGCAGGGACAGGATGCCGCGCTTGATGAGCGCCGCGGGCGGCTGCATGTTGACCACTTCGGCGCCGCCGGGATAGCCGATCGGACCGGCGCCGCGGATGAACAGCAGGCAATGCTCGTCGATCTCGAGCGTGGGATCGTCGATGCGGGCGTGATAATCCTCCGGCCCCTCGAATACGATGGCGCGTCCCTCGAACGCATTCGGATCCTTGGGGTTGTTCAGGTAGCGATCACGGAAT
>DASZTN010000033.1:0-16174 GCA_035547995.1 Bradyrhizobium sp.
AGCTAGCGCATCGCCGGAGAATAGCGTGTCAGTTTCAGGAAACGCAGCAGGCGCAGAACCAGCAGGGTCTTGAACTCCGGCGCCACCACGATCGAGAGCCAGAATGGCAGGATGGCCGCCAGATCAATCAGTCCCCAAGCGCTGGTCACGAACCGCAGACGCGACCGCAATCCGCCGAGGCGGCGCCAGGGAGGATGTTCGCTGGCGATCCAGATCCTTGCCAGATATTCGAGCGAGAAAATCGTGACTGCCGTCAGTTCCACGGTCCGAAAGCCGATCGGATATTCGGCCGCGAAGGCCGGTACCGATTCGAGGACGGTTGCAAGCAGCGTAACGACGATAAGCGCCACCAGGGCATAGTTGATGGCGATACTGGTGACGTCGATCGATCCCTGCTCAAGAATAACGTAGAGCCGCCGCCGCACCACGCCCAGCCATGCAGGAAACGACTTGGACACAGCGCCCCTTCTAATGCGACATCAATACCGGAACGGTCATGCAGCCCAGCATGTCGCGCGTGACGCCGCCGATCATCCGCTCCTGCAAGCGAGTATGGCCGTAGCCTCCCATCACCAGCAGATCGATGTCTTCGTCGGCAGCCAGTGACAGAATCGTTGCCTGGATATCGGCGCGTTCGGCCGCCAGTCCGATGGCCTTTGCGGGCAGGCCGTCGCTTGCAAGCCGTGCAACCAGTTGCGCCGACGAGGCCAGCGCCGGACTTTCGACCGGCTCGTTGAGGGCAATCACTTTGATGGCGCTCGCCGGGGCAAGAAACGGCATGGCATCGCGAACCGCGCGCGCGGCCTGGCGGCTTCCGTCCCAGCAGATGCCGATACGGGAAGCCGTAAAGGGGCCCTGGAACGTATGGGGCAGGAATAGAACCGGACCGCCGGCTTCGAACAAGATTTCCTGCGGAATGTCGTTGTCATACGTATCGCGCTCGGTATCCGGCTGCGTCACGATCGCGAGATCATGGAGCCGGGCGCTGGCGCTGATGATCGAACTGGTTTCGGCAAAGGTGCCGCATACGGCGAGGCAGCCGTAGGAGAGCCCGGCGGTCTTTGCAGCAGCTTCGAATACGCCGAGCGCCACATTGGCCCGTTCAAAGGCGCGCTGGTGCTCGACTTCGTAAATCGAGGCGACCGCCGCGCCTCCTTCGATAACGAATGGAATGCTGCCGGATTCATAGCCGATCGCCATGGCGTCCAACCGCGCTCCATGGGCCAGAGCCAGCGATACCGAGCCATCAACCGCGGCACGAACCGACCTTTCGGTGGGAATATGAACCAGCAGATTCTTGAACATCGCTGTTCTCCAATAATATTTAGTTTTTATCCCACGCCTGCGAGTAAACTTCTTGATGCATATCAAGACGCAAGTCGCCCCGTTTCGCATAGAAAACTGAACGGACGTAATATGATTGGCGCCGGTAATGATCGAACAGGAAATCGCACCATGAGTGGAAAAAACGAACGAACCAGTGGACATACCCGCGCCATCGTCTGGATCGATCATTTGACGGCCAAAGTATTTACGATGGGAATCACGGGCGTGAGTTCTGCGGCGGTCGATGCTCAACTTGAATCTCCCCACCTCCACCATAAGGCAAATTCGATCGGCTCGGGCCGGGTGAACGACGATCCTGCGTTCTTACCGGCGGTGGGCGACATGCTCTCCGGCTGCACCGACGTTTTGATCACGGGACCGGGAACAGAGAAGACAACGCTGCTGCACTATCTGCAGACGGCGCGGCCGGATATGCACCTCAAGCTCGAAGCCATCGATCATCCGACCAACGAAGAAATCATAGCGCTGGGTCGCAAATATTTTCACCTTGACTAGGAAGTTCGAGCGGGTCGTCGCGACTTTTGCAACGAGGCGCCTTGCGGGTAACCAGGCGTTTTGCAGAGGCAGCTCGGGGCAGCTATTGCAGTCGGCAGATTTGCGCGGTGCTGCGTTTGAGCGTTTGTTCGGGCGAGCCTGAAGCATCGACGGTCGGCCAGTCGAGCTGCCCGATATCCATGTTGTCCTGGCGCGCAGCAATATCCCGGGTGGCATCGGATGCATCGTGCCGCCGCGCGCCGACGCGGCTTTGGCGGGTGGCGGAATCTGCCGTGAGGAAGATCGGCCGGAAGGTTGCACCGATCTCCCGTGCGGCAAGCGCTGCCGCGTGCCGCTCGTTTTGTTGCAGGAACGCCGCATCGAGGATGACGGAAAAGCCCTGGGCGATGATGTCTCGCGCCCGCTCGTCCATGGTCCGGTAAACGCGTTCTGATACTTCCGGACGATAGGCGGATTCCGGCAGAGCCGTGAAATCGCCGACGCCGAACAGCTCTTTCCGGATGATGTCCGAACGGAGAACCACTGCGCCCGGAGAAGGTGCGACCAGACCTGCGAGGCTGCGCGCCAGCACGGTCTTGCCGGTGCCTGATCGGCCTCCAATGGCCACTAAGGATGGCCTGGCCGGCATGATCAGGTGAAGCGCGAGCTCGAAATATGATTTCGCGTCTGCAGCGGTTGAATCCTGGCCTGCGTCCTGCTCGCATCTTGTAAAGAGCACGAGGGATCGGATGGCGGCCCGCATCGACAGGAATAATGGAAACAGCCGAAGCGCGTCCCCGTTGCTGCGCCACGTCTTGCGCAAGTAATCGTTGAACAGCCGGTTTGCCGCCAGATGCTGTTCGAAGTGGAGAAGGTCCATGATCGGAAAAGCGAGGTCGTAGAGGACATCGATGGTCGCCATCGCCGGATCAAATTCGATGGCGTCGAACAGCAGCGGCTTTTGGTCGATCAGGACGATGTTGCCGAGATGGGCGTCGCCATGGCAGCGGCGCACCAAGCCGGCCACGGCGCGCTGCTGCAGGAGGTCACGGTTGGCAGCCAGTTGCCGATGGCTTAGAGCATCAAGCTGATCGACGGCTTCGCCGGGCAGTGCCGCCTGCTTGCGAAATTTCTGCGTGTTGCGGTCGATGATGCCGGAAATGGAGGATAGCCAGGTCGATCCATCGGATATTTCCGCGTGTTCGTGCGAGGCACGCATCACCTCGGCGAGCTGGTCGGCAAGATCGGCGCTGATGCCGCCGGAAGCGCAGAGATGGTCGAGGGTCTTCGTCTCGTCGAACCGGGCCATTTCCAACGCCCATTCGATCGGAGTCCCACGGCCATCGATCTCGATTCTATCGCCATCGCGGGTGATCGGGATGACCCGTCGATAAAGCTGCGGCGCATGGCGCTTGTTGATGGCGAGTTCTTCCTCGCAGGCGTGCTTGCGCTTATCGAGCGTTGAGTAGTCCAGGAAAGGCAGGCGCACCGCGCGCTTGATCTTCAGGACGCGGTCTGGTTCGAGGAAAACAATCGAGATATGGGTATCGATCCGCTTGGGCGGGAGGCCATGGCCGCCCCGCCCGAGAAAGGCGAGGACCGCCGCCTGATTGGAATCCAAACCATTCGGTCCGTCTTTCGGCTGCTGCGTCATGGCCGCAATACCGCGGCCCCCACGAGTCTTCCTTCCCGCAGCCGCGCCAGCGCTTCATTGGCCTGATCAAGCGGAAAGACGGTCGTGTGCGTCTGCACACCGGCTTCAGAGGCGGCCTTCAGAAAGTTTCTGCCATCTTCGCGGGTAAGATTCGCGACGGACATCACCTGCCGCTCGCCCCAAAGAATGCTGTAGGGAAATGAGGGGATGTCGGACATGTGTATGCCGGCACAGACCACGCGACCGCCCTTGCGAACGGCGCGAAGCGCGGATGGCACCAGGGAACCCACCGGCGCATAGATGATGGCCGCATCGAGTTCGACCGGCGGCAACTCTTCTGAGGCGCCGGCCCAACGGGCGCCGAGCGAAAGCGCGAGACGTTGGGCATCCTCGTCGCCCTTTCGAGTAAACGCATAGACATCTCTCTGCTGCCAGCGGGCGACCTGAGCGATGATATGGCCGGCGGCGCCAAAGCCATAGATGCCGAGATTTTTGCCGGCCCCCGCCATTACCAGCGAGCGCCAGCCGATCAGACCGGCGCAAAGCAGCGGCGCCATGGCGGCATCGTCGCCGGCTTCGCCGAGTGGAAAGCAGTAGCGTGCGTCAGCGACCAGGTGGCTGGCAAAGCCGCCGTCACGGGTGTAGCCTGTAAATTGAGGGTGATCGCAGAGATTTTCCTGGTGGTTGAGGCAGTAGCGGCAGTGGCCGCAGGTCGAGCCAAGCCAGGGCACGCCGACACGTGTGCCGATTTTCAGTTCACTGACGCCGGCACCCAGCGCCTCGACCCGTCCGACCACTTCATGGCCGGGAATGATCGGATAGGAGATGTCGGGCAACTCACCGTCGACGACATGAAGATCGGTTCGGCAGACGCCGCAGGCGCTGACCTTGATCCGTACTTCACCCGGAGCGGGCGCCGGATCCGGACGTTCTCGAAACCTTAGAGGCGTGCCGGGCGCTTCAAGAACCATGGCGTACATTGCGCGGAATCCTCACAGTATGAGTTCTTGCATGAACCGCCAGCCTTCATGAACTATCGGAGCGTTGGATGGTTTGATCCCGGTCAAGGCCAAAATCGCGCGCCCGGTTAACGATAGAGGGGTCGAGTAGGTTTAACCAGGAGATAAACATGTCCAAAGCTGTTGTTCCCATTGGAACCGAACGTAGTTTGGCGCGCCAGGAAGCCAATCCCTTCGCCTTCCTGCAGCAGGAAATCGACCGGTTATTCGATGGGTTTAGCCGCAATTTTCCAACCCTCACCAACAGCGGCGCCACGCTGCCGAAAATGGACGTCAGCGAGACCGACAAGCTGATCGAGGTGACTGCCGAACTGCCCGGACTCGAAACCAAGGATGTCGAGGTCAACCTCGTCGACAACGTCCTCACCATCCGAGGCGAGAAGAAGAGCGAGCGCGAGGAAAGCAAGAAGGACTATCGCCTGGTCGAGCGTAGCTTTGGCTCGTTCGCCCGCTCGGTGGAACTGCCGGAAGGAGTGAAGTCGGAAGACGTGACGGCGGAAATCGCAAAGGGCGTGCTCAAGGTGACGGTAAAGAAGCCGGCACCAAAGCAGGCCAAGCAGATTCAGATCAAGTCAGCCGCCTGAGGCTCGAATGGACGTGCCGCTGTTTCCGGGCGGCGCGTCCATCTGGTGCGGGAGGTCAAGGGAGAGGAAATCCGCCATGTACGAATTTCTCGACGAGACGGTCGAGGAAAACATGACCAGGACGGTCAAGAGCGTCGTGCCTGAAATGACGGTCCGCGACCTTTATCGCCTGTTCGAGGCCGACGATTTCGACGCCTATCCGGTGGTGCAGGATGACACGCTGGTCGGCGTCGTCTCCAAGCTCGATGCCCTCAAGGTCTTCACGTTTTCCCAGGACGAAATTCTGCCTCACTACGAGGATCGCATGACGATGCCAGTCGATGCTATCATGACATCCGAGGTGGTTGCCATCGGATCGGAGGCGAGGCTGCAGCGCGCCTTGCAGATGATGGTCCAGCATCGCGTGAAGAGCTTGCCGGTGGTCGATCAGTGGCGCCAGCTTGTCGGGGTCATCGCGCGAGAAGACGTGATGAGGGCGCTGGCTCGTTGTACGCGAGGATAGGCTCCTCGCTGCGTTTGGCGGGGAGATAGCATGTCGACCTTCGGTCTGGACCGGGCATTGGCCCCGAAAGCTGTTGCTGTGATCGGCGGCAGCCCGCGCTCATCCTCGCTCGGCGCCGCAGTCCTGAAAAACCTTCATGATGGCGGGTTCAGCGGCCCGATCGCCGTCGTCAATCCGAGCCATCGTTTTGTCGGCGGCCAGCCGACCTATCCCAACCTGTCGGCCGTGCCGTTCACGCCAGATCTCGTCGTGGTCACGGCGCCGGCGCCGAGCATCCCTGAAATCATCGCGGAGGTCGCGGTTCACGACGTGGCTGCCGCGGTGATCCTGACTTCGGGACTTGGCCATGGTGCCGGCTCGCTGGCCGAGGCCGCGAGGCTTGCGGCTCGCAAGCACAGCCTGCGCCTGATCGGGCCCAATTGCCTTGGCGTCATAACTCCGCGGGCCCGGCTCAATGCGAGCTTTGCCGCGCAGCGGCCGAATGACGGTCATCTGGCGCTGATTTCCCAGTCGGGTGCCATTGCGGCGGCGATGGTGGATTGGGCGGCGGAAAGGGCGGTGGGGTTCTCCGGAATCGTCTCGATCGGCGACCAGATCGATGTCGACGTCGCCGACACGCTGGATTATTTCGCCATCGATGAAAATACCCGCGCGATCCTGCTCTATATCGAGGAAGTCAAGGATGCGCGCAAGTTCATGTCGGCGGCTCGCGCGGCTGCGCGGCTGAAGCCGGTCATCGTCGTCAAATCGGGCAGGATGGCGGAAGGTGCGCAGGCCGCCGCGACTCATACCGGCGCGCTTGCCGGCTCAGATGCGGTTTACGATGCGGCATTTCGCCGGGCCGGAATGCTGCGGGTCTTCGATCTTCGCGATCTGTTTGATTGCGCGGAATTGCTCAGCCGCGGGCAGACGCCCCGTGGCAATCGGCTGATGATCCTGACCAACGGCGGCGGCCTTGGGATTCTTGCCATCGACCGGCTCGCCGAACTGGGCGGCACGGCGGCACGGCTGGGGCCGGAAATGGTCACGCGGCTCGATCAGGTACTGCCGAGCAGATGGTCGCGGGAAAATCCGGTCGATGTTGGCGGGGACGCCGATCCGGGCCGCTATGCTGCAGCGCTGGACGCCCTGCTTGAAGATCGCGACAGCGATGCCGTGCTTGTAATGCATGTGGAAACGGCGATGGCATCTGCCGACGACATTGCGAAAGCAGTCGTCGAACGCGTCACCATCGACAGGATCAAGCGTCGGGCATCGCTGGCGAAGCCGGTGCTTGCGGTGTGGGCCGGTACGGATCGCCGCGTCGCATCGACATTCGAAGCCGCGGGAATTTCGCACTTTTCGACCGAAGGGGGCGCGGTACGGGCCTTCATGAATCTGGTGCGCTACCGGGAGGCATCGGAGGCGCTGGCGGCCACTCCTCCGGATATCAGCCCGATCGTTACGCCGGATGTTACGGCGGCTCGCCGCGTGGTAGAAAAGGCTCTCGCCGACCAGCGGCCGTGGCTCGATCCTGCCGAGATTGAAACGCTGTTGAAAGCTTACGATATTCCGCTGGTCCCAACGCTGCTCGCCCGCGATGCGGCGGAGGCGGTCGACAAGGCGACGCCGTTTCTCGGGCAGGGTCAGTACGTTGCCGTCAAGATTTTCTCTCGAGACATTTCCCACAAGTCGGACATCGGCGGCGTCATCCTGAACCTGGCGACAAAGGAGGATGTCCGCAGGGGTGCCGAAACGGTGATGGCCAGGGCGCGTCGGGCTCGGCCTGAGGCGAGAATTGAAGGCGTGATGGTTCAACCGATGATGATCCGTCCTCATGCGCGGGAATGTGTCATCGGCATCGCGGATGATCCGACCTTTGGTCCCATCATCGCGTTCGGGCGTGGCGGAACGGCCGTCGACGTGATCGGCGACGAAGCCCTGGCATTGCCGCCGCTCGACATGAATCTGGCGCGCGACCAGGTCAGGCGGACGAGGGTAGGGCGGTTGCTGCGCGCCTATCGCGACGTTCCGGCGGTGCCGGAGGATGCGGTACCGCTCGCCTTGGTGAAACTGGCGCAGATGGCTGCCGATCTGCCTGAGATCGCCGAGCTGGAAATCAACCCGTTACTTGCAGACGAAAGCGGCGTGCTGGCGCTCGACGCGCGCATCGCCATTCGTCCACCAAGGAGACTTTTCGCCGGACGGACGCGGTTTTCAATAAGGCCCTATCCGACCCAGTGGGAAGGCGAGCTTCTGCTGAAGGATGGATCCAGGATCATGGTGCGTCCGATGCGACCGGAGGACGAGCCGGCCATCGCCGGCTTCCTCGGCGAGGTCGATCCTGAGGACGTCCGGCTTCGCTTCTTTCACGCCGTCAAGGACTTCTCGCATACATTTGTCGCCCGTCTGACCCAGCTTGATTACGCCCGGGCCATGGCATTCGTCGCCATGGATCCCAACACCCGGCAAATTGTCGGAACGGTTCGGCTTCATTCGGACTCGCTTTACGAGAGCGGAGAATACGCCATCCTTGTGCGCTCGCAGCTCAAGGGCAAAGGTCTTGGCTGGGCGTTGATGCGGCTGTTGATCGCCTATGCGCGCTCAGAGGGATTGAAACGCCTGTTTGGCGAGGTGTTGCACGAGAACACAACCATGCTCGCGATGTGCCGCGAGCTTGGATTTACCGTAAAAAGCGCACCGGAAGATCCGACCGTCGCAAATGTTGCGCTTGACCTAAGCCATCCCGCTGCCGTCGCAATAGGGCGTAATAGCTTGATCCGGTCCGATCGAAACAGACCGGTGTGACGTGACGCAACGATCCGGCCCTTTGGCTCTCCGGCGGTTCACGCGGGATCTGCCGTCTCCGGCTTGCGCGGGCGCAAGCGCTGCATCAAGATGGGAATAAGTGGGACAATCAACGGAATGGCGGCGCTGCCGAGCGCAGCCAGCGTTGCCGGCTCGCTTTCCTGGTTTCTGATTTCTTGTTCGAGCGCGGCGATGGCCTGGTGATGAACTTCGCTGGCCAGCTCCAGTTCACGGCCTGCCGGCCGGCGCGTCGCGTAAAGAACCAGAAGGCAGGCGATTATCGCATTGATCGATCCGAGGATAATGGCGGACCAGATCGCGCTGCAGACCTGCACGAGAGCGAAATAGCCCGCAAGCTCGAACAGCAGCAAGGCAAAGCAGGCGATCAAGCCTGCCAGCGCCTGAATCCCAAGACTGCCGAGCAGACGCTTCAGCCGCAGTTCGGCGATGATCCGGTCAGTTCGCCAGAGGACGCGTAAATGGTTGACGAGACGAACCGTCGTCATGATTTCTTCCTCAATGTCCAGCCGATGACGATGCCGAGCACGATCGCGGAAGTAAGCACCGTTGCGGCACGGTCGGCCAATGCCTGCCCGATCTCCCGCTCGTCCGACTCGATCGCAGTGCAAAGGCTGCCAAACAGCGCTTTCACGTCATGCTCCAGTGACTTGGCCTTGCGCGTCGAGAAGTCGCGCAGCTCCTCAGCGTGGGTACTTACCAGCCGGCTCGCTTCCTGCTTCAACAGGTGAAGCTCATCCAAGGTCTCGCTGTGCTGCCCCATATCGGCACTCCAGGCTCAATATGTTTTTCAACTTAGGGCGGCCCAAATCCTGTAGCTTGATTTGCATCAAATAGGCCCGTTGGCCCAAAGCATTCCCGGCTTTTGCGCTGTATCAAAAGCCGTCTGAATCGTCGGCCTAAGTAGGGCCAACTGGTTATGGAGTTATCCGTTGACGGACGTTCCTGAATTGATGGTAAGCGCCAATGATCCACACGTGCTCTATCCGAGTGGTTCGTGGACGGTCGCGAATGTCGAACTCCTTGAGCGGCTTTGCGATGGCGTGAAGGGAATTCGAGTTGGATCGATCGATCTCAGCCGCGTGACCGCGCTCGATACGATCGGCGCCTGGCTGTTCGAAAAGCTGGCGCGTACCGGTCAAACTCCGCCGGCTGAAGCCGCATTTACCGGCGTTGGCGCCTCATATGACGGTCTGTTGCGCGAGATACGTCCGCTCAACCGCGAGCCGGCGATCCTTCGGAAGCCGCAGAATCCGGTTCTGAGCCGGCTCGAGGAAATCGGCCACGGCGCCGGCGAGGCCGTCTCGGACAGCGCAGCCTTTCTCGACATGCTTGGCGCCGTAAGTGCATCGCTGCTTAGCGTGATCTGGCGACCGCGATCGTTTCGGTTCACCCCGACCGTCTATCAGCTTTACCGCGTCGGGTGGCAGGCAATACCGATCATGGCGCTGATCACCTTCCTGATCGGAGCCATCATTGCGCAGCAGGGCATCTTTCATTTCCGCCGCTTCGGTGCCGAATCCTATGTCGTCGACCTGGTCGGCATCCTGGTGCTGCGCGAGATCGGCGTTCTGATCGTGGCGATCATGGTCGCTGGACGGTCGGGCAGCGCCTATACGGCCGAACTCGGCGCGATGAAGATGCGCGAGGAGATCGACGCGCTCACCACGATGGGGCTTGATCCGGTTGAGGTCCTGATCCTGCCCCGGATCCTTGCATTGGTGATCGCCCTGCCGATCCTGACTTTCCTGGGATCGCTTGCCGCGCTTTATGGCGGCGGCCTGGTCGCCTGGCTGTATGGCGGCATGAGCCCGGTGATCTTCATTGCCCGGCTGCACGAGGCCGTGTCGGTCACCCATTTCGAGGTCGGCATCATCAAGGCGCCATTCATGGCGCTGGTCATCGGCCTGGTGTCCGCATGCGAGGGCCTTCGCGTCAAGGGCAGCGCGGAGTCGCTCGGGCAGCAGACGACTTCGTCGGTGGTCAAATCGATCTTTCTGGTGATCGTTCTCGACGGACTGTTCGCCGTATTTTTTGCATCGATCGGAATGTAGCATGGCAGGCGATTCTCAGGCCATTCGCATTCGGGATCTGGTGGTCGGGTTCGGGAAGCGGACTGTCCTCGATCATCTCGATCTGGATATCAAAGAAGGGGAGATCCTCGGTCTCGTCGGCGCCTCGGGCGGCGGAAAGTCGGTGCTGCTGCGAACGCTGGTCGGGCTGTTGCCGAAGCGCGGCGGGCAGATCGAGTTTGCCGCCGGAGCCGCAGGGGGGAGGCGCTGGGGGATATTGTTCCAGCAGGGCGCGCTGTTCTCGGCATTGACCGCGCGCCAGAACATCCAATTCCCGCTGCGGGAAAGTGCGCGAATCTCGCCGTCGCTGCTCGACGAGATCGCCGACGCCAAACTCGAAATGGTCGGGCTTACGCCCGAAGACGGCGACAAATTTCCATCCGAGCTCTCCGGCGGCATGACCAAGCGTGTCGCCCTGGCGCGCGCGCTTGCACTCGATCCGGCGTTGCTGTTTCTGGACGAGCCGACCTCAGGCCTCGATCCGATCGCCGCCGGCGAATTCGATTCCCTGATCAGGACGCTGCACAGAACGCTTCGATTCACGGTGTTCATGGTGACGCACGATCTCAACAGCCTGCAGGCGGTATGTGATCGGGTGGCCGCACTGGCGGATGGAAAGATCGCGGCGATCGGGCCGCTCGCTTCCGTCATCGCATCCGAACATCCGTGGGTGAAGGCCTATTTTCACGGCGCCAGAGCACAAATGCTCCGGCTCGATCAGCAATAGAGGAATAGTCATGGAAATCCGCGCACCCTATGCGGTCGTCGGCGCGCTCGTGTTGGCCGCGATCGTGGCCATCTTCGGCTTCGTTTACTGGCTCAACAATGCCGGCGGTATCGGCAAGCGCGATAGCTATCAGCTCGTCTTCAACGAGCCGGTCCCGGGCCTATTGGTCGGCGCCGCGGTGCTGTTCAACGGCATCCGGGTCGGCGAGGTGACCTCGCTTGAGCTCATCGCCGATGACCCGCAAGGCGTCCATGCCACTATCTCGGTGGACGAGACCACGCCGGTTCGCGCCAATACCAAGGTCGGGCTCGATTTCCAGGGACTGACCGGCGTCCCGGTGGTGGCGCTGGAAGGTGGCGATGCCGCCGGCGCTGCGCCGGTCAAGGGGCCGCTCATCGCGGAAAAAGGCGCCGGCCAGAGCATGACTCAGGCCGCACGCGATGCCCTGCGCAAGGTCGATGACGTGCTGTCCGACAACGCCGCTCCGCTCCACGACACCATCGGCAATCTGAGCATCTTTGCCGATGGGCTGGCCCGCAATACTCCGAAGATCGACGGCATTCTGGCCGGGCTCGAACGCATGACCGGTGGCGGCGCCCAACCGGCCCGCAAGACCGTTTACGACCTTCATCCACCCGTTACATTCGATACCCCGCATCGCTCGCTCAATGGGTCTTTCGTCATGGCCGATCCGACTGCGATCGCCCGGCTGCAAACCCAAAGATTTCTCTTTTCGCCTGATCAGGAGGTGAGCGGCTTCGATAATGCGGAATGGAGCGACAGCCTGCCGGTGCTGCTGCAAGCGAGGCTGTTACAGAGTTTCGAGAACTTCGATATCGCTCATGCGCCCTTGCGCGGGGACAGCGGCGTCGAAGCCGCTCCCCACCTGATGATCGATCTCCGCCAGTTTGAGATTGTCACCTCGCCTTCGCCACGGGCCGTCATCGCGTTCTCGGCCAAGCTGGTCGATGCGGCAGGCCATCTCAAGGGAGCACGGATTTTCGAACAGTCGGTTCCGATCGACACGCTTTCCCCGCCCAATGCGGCGGCGGCGTTCGATCAGGCCTTTGGGGGGCTCGCACGCCAGCTGATTTCCTGGATGGTGGCGACCTCCTGATCCGCCCCGCGAAGGGAAGGCCGGGACGGCCTTGCCCGCAAGCCGCTGATCGGATCAGTTCCCTTGCCGGACAAAATCCTTGTCGCAGTTTGCGAAAGGTCAAAGCGAGCTTGGCCATCGCACCTAAAATTTTATCAATGTTCGAAAAGGATGATGAAAGACAATGGCTGCCGATCGAGCTCGCGCCGGAGAATTGTGAGCTTGAAATTGGCGTGGAGGGCAAGACCGGAATTGTCGCCTGCTATTTTCCCTGCCGGCGGTGTTCCGGGGTTTGGTTCAATGTTTGGGCTGGTGAGCCGGTTCTGATCCATCCCACGCATTGGAGGATTTGGCGCCCGCGAAACTGCTAAAGCGCCGCTGGAATGCCGCTAAGGCCGGTTGTGCGCTGGGGAAATTGATCTAGGTCAAGAACGCTGAGGCGGGCAAATGCTATTGAAAAACTTTAGGAAAACGCGACGCAAGGGCATTGTCGCAGCACGTGAGACCATCAGCAATGGATGACCGGGCAATATGGGAGACGATCTCAACGGCGCCGTTTGGCCGGGACCTTGAGCTCGCGGTGATCGAGGGAGGTCATGTCCATGCGCTGGTTTTTGCCTGTCGACGCACGGCGGACGGCTGGACCAAGGCCAAAACTGGCGATCGAATCGTCGTCAATCCGACCCATTGGCGGCCGTGGCCGCCGAAAATCTAGGGTTTGGTGCGCGCCTGCGTATCCTGAGCCAGGAGGGTTGCCAATCGCGCCTCTTCCTCCGCAAGCAGCCGCTCGATGGTTTGCCGCTTGACCGGGTCCGTCTCGACAGCCAATAGCTTTTTGAAATGTTCGATGTTCAGGTCTGCCACAGTCTTGTCCATGGCCCATCCCCTGCTTTTTACGCGATCAGCTATCAGTGCTATTTAACAATAATCTCACGCGGGGCAAAAAGGCCATGCGCCTTATAGTCTGCGGGACGTTACCACCCGCCGGGACAGCTTTCCAATCACGAGCTCTTTGGTATGCCAGGCTGCCCAAGCGGCAAGCCAAAGATTCAGGCCAGGATATTGCGTTTTTCGAGGAGGTCGAGATCGTTCGGGTGAGGAAAACGCGCCAAAACAAGCATTCGAAGCCTGGCTGTGATTCGGCCAGCGTTGAAAATCGCTTCGTGCAGCGGACTGCGGCATGACAGCTCAGCGCAGCTTCTGGTTTCGCTATGGATCGGCCGCCGCCGCGGCTCTGCTGGCGTTCGTCCTTTTATTTCTACTGCATCATTATTTCGCTGATCGCACGTTCACGGCGATTTACCTGCCGGTGGTGGTATTTGCGGTGTTCGTCGGCGGTCGGGGCCCCGCCATTTTCGTCACCGTCTTGTGTTTGGGGATCAGCATTTTTTTCTTGCAAGAGGAGCTCCTGACCAACCCCGCGAATTTGATCGATATTTCATTCTTTACCGGGCTTGGACTGATCCTCAGCTTCGTCGGAGACCGACTGCTGCACGAATCGGAAGGTTCTCGCTATCGGCAGGCGCAGCTCGAATCGATCCTGGATACCGTGCCGGAAGCGATGATCATGATCGACGATCAAGGCATCATGCGATCCTTCAGTGCAACGGCGGAGCGCCTGTTCGGCTGGTCGGCCAAGGAGGCGCTTGGAAAGAACGTCTCGATGCTGATGCCAACGCCCTATCGGCAGGAGCACGACAGTTATCTTCACCGCTACCGGACCACTGGCGAGCGCCGAATTATCGGCATTGGCCGGATCGTCGTGGGCGAGCGCAAGGATGGCTCGACATTTCCGATGGAATTGGCGGTGGGGGAAGCCAAAGTCGGCGGCGAGCGCTTTTTCACCGGCTTCATTCGCGATCTGACGGAACGCAGGGCGCAGGAGCGGCGCCTGCAGGAGCTGCAATCGGAGCTCGTTCATGTTTCCCGTCTGACTGCGATGGGGGAAATGGCCTCCTCGCTTGCGCATGAGCTCAATCAACCATTGTCGGCCATCACCAGTTATCTTCGCGGGGCGGCGACCCTGCTCAAGGCCGAGCAGATCGACAAGGGGCGCATCGGCGAGGCGCTCGACCGCAGCGCGATTCAGGCGCTGCGAGCCGGCGATATCATCAAGCGTCTGAGAGAGTTCGTCGCCAAGGGCGAAACTCAGCATGCCCTGGAAAACCCGGCCATGCTGCTCGAGGAGGCCGCAGCGCTCGCTTTGGTCGGTGCGAAGGAGCATGGCGTGCGGGTGTCGCTGCGCTGTGACCACGATCTTCCGGATGTCGTGGTCGACAAGATCCAGATTCAACAAGTCGCGCTCAATCTGATCAGGAACGCAGTGGAGGCGATGGAAACGGCCAATCGCCGCGAACTGACCATTTCGGTTACCCGTCAGAAAGATGATCTGGCGCTGTTCTCGGTAGCGGACACCGGGACGGGAATCGCGCCGGAGATCGCAGAGCACCTGTTTCAGCCCTTCGTAACCAGCAAGGCAAACGGGATGGGCGTAGGACTTTCGATCTGCCGGACCATCATCGAAGGCCATGGCGGATCGATTTTGGCCAGGCCGAATGACGGCGGCGGCACGATCTTTGAATTCACTTTACCGTTTGCTGAGCGGGAGGCGGACGATGGACGATAGGCCAGTCATTCATGTCATTGACGACGATGCGGCGATGCGCGATTCGCTCGCATTCCTGCTGGACGTCAATGGTTACAGGGCGCTGTTGCATGAGTCGGCTAACGCGTTCCTCGAACAGGGAGCCGCCGAGTCCTCCACCTGCGTAGTCTCGGATATTCGCATGCCGGGCATGAACGGAATTGAGCTGGTCCGCAGGCTGAAGAGCAAGGGGACCTCATGTCCCGTCATCCTCATTACCGGACATGGTGATGTTGCCCTTGCGGTCGAAGCGATGAAGGCGGGAGCGGTCGATTTTATCGAGAAGCCGTTTGATGATGCGGCCATCCTGGAGGCGATCCGGTCGGCGCTGAGCGCGCGCCCCGCGGCTCAGGATGATACGGCGAAAAAAGAAGCTGAGGCGCGGCTGTCCGATCTGTCGCCGCGCGAACGCGACGTGTTGCGCGGACTGGTGGCCGGAAAGATCAACAAGGTCATCGCCCACGACCTTAATATCAGTCCTCGCACCGTTGAGGTCTATCGAGCCAATCTCATGGCCAAAACCGGCGCCCGCAGCATGTCCGAACTGATGCGTATTGCGCTCGCTGCCGGTCTATAGGCGCGTCCAGCAATAGATTGGATTCCATCGCGTTTTCGAACGAACTGATCTCGTTCGAAGAAGGCACGGCAACATGAAACCTGAAGCCCGGTTCTGATTCCTTCAGAACCGGGAAGGGCTTTAGGCGATCGCATAATAACCGACCGACGGAGGAACAAGCGGCAGCGCCTGCGGGCTATGCCGGGTGAGTGCCCGCACGATGTCCTCGCGCGCAATCATTCCTTCGAGGTGATCTTCGCCATCGACCACCGGCAGGCTTTTGAAGTGATCGGCGCCCATCAATTGCAGGACGCGGCTCAGCTTGGTTTTTGCACCGACCGTCGTGACGTTGCGGGACATGATCTCGTCGACCGTCGTTCCCATTGCCTCGTCATAGCGCCGCGCCGCATCACCGTCTGATGCGGCGAACACTTTCAGCGCATCGGCCTCGGAGACAATACCGACCAGTCTGCCGCCGGCTACGACCGGATAGGCATCGACCCGATCAGTCGCAAAAAGGCGCAGGATATCGCCAACCGTCATCTCCGGCGCAACCGTCCTGGCCGGACTCGTCATGGTATGACCAACGGTCTCTTCGAGAAATTCGTGCATGGCGACCTCCGTTATTGGACGATGTCGGCTTACTGGAGGCGGCGGCGCTTTTGACGGCCGGCCAATCTGATCGGCAATTGGC
>DASZTN010000034.1:0-47667 GCA_035547995.1 Bradyrhizobium sp.
ACTCTTCACTCCGGATACCCCGCCCGGAATGGCGAATATGGCAGGCAACGGCAGGTCTCCTGGCTTGCGGGTCGTCGCCGGCACCACCTTCCCGGGTCAAAGACCCAGTGGCTTCTGATGCAGGCTTTCCGCTCACAGTTGCGGGGGCAGCTCCGGCTTCGCGAAGGGGGGTCCCTTACCGCGCCCGGCATTCCCTCTTAGTCCGGTCCGAAGGCCGGACACCGTTGGCTGAGGGATTCAATCAGCTGGAAACGCGGCCAAGTCAATCCCTCCCGAGGAACCAGGAGGGGACCTGTTGCCGCGACGGCTTTGGTGTGGTCCTGTCCCGATCGATAAAACCATCCTGCCGGGACATCATGAACGAGACCAATATTGACGAGGCCGAGCGCCACCGCGCAAAAATGGCCAAGCGCAAGCAGGTGCAGGACGCGGAAGAGGCGTCCAAGACCATCGAGAAGGGTCTGTTGATGGTCAACACCGGCCCCGGCAAGGGTAAGTCGACCGCTGCGTTCGGCCTTGCCTTGCGCGCGCTCGGACACGGCTGGCGAATCGGCGTCGTCCAGTTCATCAAGGGCCGTGTCACCGGCGAGCAGGCCGCGCTGCAGTCGTTCGGTGACCGCGTGATCTGGCATACCGCAGGCGAGGGCTTTACCTGGGAAACCCAGGACAAGGCACGCGACATCGCTGCCTGCCAACGCGCCTGGGCCATCGCGCAGGATCTGATGAAGGATCCGACGATTGGGCTTGTCGTGCTCGACGAGCTCAATATCGCACTCCGTTATGATTATCTGCCACTCAATGAAGCGGTGGCGCAGCTCGTCGCGCGACGGCCCGATCTGCACGTGATCGTCACCGGCCGCAACGCCAAGCCGCCGCTGATCGAGGCGGCTGATCTCGTCACCGAGATGGGCGCCGTCAAGCATCACTTCGCGGCGGGCGTGAAGACCCAGGCTGGCATCGAATTCTGATGGCCGCGCGCGCTCTCATGCTCCAGGGCACAGGCTCTGACGTCGGCAAGTCGCTCATCGTCGCCGGCCTGTGCCGCTTGTTCGCCAATCGCGGCCTCAACGTGCGTCCCTTCAAGCCGCAGAACATGTCGAACAACGCCGCTGTCACCGGCGACGGCGGCGAGATCGGCCGTGCCCAGGCCCTGCAGGCACGCGCCGCCCGTGTGGCGCCATCGGTTGACATGAATCCGGTGCTGCTGAAGCCGCAAAGCGAGGTCGGCTCGCAGATCGTGGTGCAGGGGAAAATGTTCGGCAATGCGCGGGCGCGTGAGTATCAGTCACTGAAGCCGCGGTTGATGCCTTACGTGCTGGATAGTTTCGCAAAGCTACGGACGCAGAGCGATCTCGTGCTGGTCGAGGGCGCCGGTTCAGCATCGGAAGTGAATTTGCGTGCCAACGATATCGCCAATATGGGCTTTGCCCGCGCCGCAGACATACCGGTGGTGCTGATCGGTGACATCGACCGCGGTGGCGTGATCGCCAGCCTGTGCGGAACCGCCACCGTACTTGATTCCGATGACGGCAGGCTGGTCAGAGGATTCATCGTCAACAAGATGCGCGGCGATCCCTCGTTATTCGCAAACGGGGTGACGTTTGTGGCTGCGCGGACCGGCTGGAGGCCGCTCGGCATCGTGCCGCATTTTGGTAACGCTCATCGGCTGCCGGCCGAGGACGTGTTGGGCCTTGAGGCTTCATCTGCATCCGGCGCGACACGGTCAGCCGGTCGTCGCCTCCGGATCGTCGTGCCGGTGCTGCCGCGCATCGCCAATTTTGACGATCTCGATCCGTTGCGGCTCGAGCCAGCCGTCGAGCTCGTTCTGTTGCGCAATGGCGCGCCGCTGCCCGTCGATACGGATCTCGTGATCCTTCCAGGCTCGAAAGCAACGATTGCGGATCTGGCGGCATTGCGTGCAAACGGCTGGGACAGCGACATCATCGCTTATAGCCGCCGCGGCGGACGGGTGCTCGGTTTATGTGGCGGCTATCAGATGCTTGGCCGCACGATTTCCGATCCGACCGGAATCGAAGGACCGCCGGGATCGGCCGATGGTCTTGGCCTGCTCGACGTCACGACGGAATTGTCCGGCGACAAGTCGCTGGTCGCAGTACGAGGCCGCACCGTCGCCGATGACGTTGCGGTTGCCGGTTATGAAATGCATATCGGCCGCACCATGGGAGCAGGGACGGAACGGCCGTTGGTGCGGCTCGATGATGGCCGGCTGGATGGCGCAGCTTCGGCCGACGGGAGCATCGTCGGCACCTATCTTCACGGCTTCTTCTCCGGCGATGCGCAGCGTGCGGCCTGGCTCAAGCGGCTTGGCGCACCCGCAAGCGATCTCGCCTATGATGCCATGATCGAGCAGACGCTTGATGCGCTTGCGGCGCATCTTGACGCGCATCTCGATATCGACGCACTGCTTGAACTGGCGCGCTGATCGCCTTGACCTAACTTCGTATCGCGGCAGCCAGTATTCCGGCGACGGCAATGATCGCCAGGGCACCGCCGGCAGCGACGCGATAGACCGTCAGTGCCCGCTCGATATCCTTTGGCGTTGCTTCTGCGGTGCCGTTGCCCATCCAGGAATCGACCACCAGCGAACCGCCATAAACGCGTGGGCCGCCGAGCCGCAAGCCGAGCGCGCCCGCCATTGCTGCTTCCGGCCAGCCGGCATTGGGCGAGCGGTGCTTTGCAGCGTCACGCCAATAAGCCTGCCAGGCCGACTTGACCGATGCGCCCGGCACCAGCGCGGCAGCGGCGACGAACGCCAGGCCGGTCAGGCGCGATGCCGGCAGATTGACGAGATCGTCGAGCCGCGCCGCGGCCCAGCCGAAGGCCCGGTGGTGATCCGACATGTGTCCGACCATGCTGTCAGCCGTGTTGATTGCCTTGTAAGTGATAATGCCTGGCAGGCCGCCGATCAGGAACCACAATGCCGGCGCGGTGACGCCATCGGAAGCGTTTTCGGCGAGGCTCTCGATCGCGGCACGGCATACTGCGGCTTCGTCGAGCGTTTCGGGATCGCGGCCGACGATCTTGGCGACGCTGCGCCGGCCGGAGGCCAAGCCTTCGGCGCGAAGGGCGACCGCGACTTCCCGCACATGGCGATCAAGGTTACCGCCGGCGAGCAGCATGGCAACGGTCACGACGGTGATGACAAATCCGACAAAGGGAATGGCACGCGCGACTGCCTCAAGCGCGATGCCAATGCCAAGGCTGACTGTGATCAGCACCAGAACCGCCAGGACTCCGGCGGCGCGGCGCATGGCAAATGAAAACCCTGTCCGGTTGAGCGCCGTATCGAGCCGGCAAATCAGCGCGCCGATCCACGATACCGGATGGCCGATTGCGTGAAACAACAGCGCGGGATAGGCCAATATGGCCTCGATACCGGATGCGATGAGCAGGATCAGGACGGGCGAAAGCGGGGCGGACATGGACGGCAATATGCGCTTGCGGAACGAACTCGGAAAGTCGGCGGCAGATCTGCGGGTTCACGGTGGCCGGATTGACGTTGTGGCTTCAGTCTATTCATCGGCGCCACAACCATGGATCGATCTGTCGACTGGAATCAATCCGGTCGCGTGGCCTGTGCCGCAAATCGCGCTCGCGCGATATCAGCGGCTGCCGCTCAAGCGCGATATATCGGAAATGCTCGATGCGGCGGCCGGCTTTTACGGGTTGCCGGCGAATGCCGAGATCGTGCCGGTTCCCGGTAGCGAACTCGCGATCCGGTTGTTGCCGCGCCTGCTGCCGTCTCGGCGGGTCGGCATCCTGGCGCCGACCTATGGTTCGCATGCCGTCGCCTGGAGCGGAACTGGCGCCGGGGTGCTGGAATTGGCGGGGCTGCCTGATCCAACGAGTAGCGATCTTGAAACGCTTGTTGTCGTCAATCCCAATAATCCCGACGGCCGCGTGCTGTCTTATGCCGAACTTGCGGGCTTTGCGGAGGTCTGGAGCGCGACCGGACGTCGCCTGATCGTCGATGAGGCATTTGCCGAGATCGCGGAGGGCGGCTCGCTGCTGGCGATGACCGAACTGCCGGCAGGCGTTGTGGTGCTGCGATCGCTCGGCAAGTTCTTCGGTCTTGCCGGCTTGCGCGTGGGTTTTGTGGTTGTCGCCAAGCCTGACGCTTCGACCTGGACTGATGTGCTGGGAGACTGGCCGGTATCCGGCCCGGCCTGTCAGATCGCTGCGCTGGCGCTGCGCGATCGGGACTGGATTGCCACGACAAAGGCGCGCCTTGCGGTGGATCGAAGGCGTTTGGATGATACGCTGGAGCGGGCAAGCTTCCGAGTGCTCGGCGGCACCGATTTGTTCGGCCTGTTCGAAGCTCCGGATGCAAGCGATTGGCTCGATCATTTCGCCCGCGCAGGAATTTTGGTGCGAGCCTTCGCCAGGGCGCCGCGGCATTACAGAATCGGATTGCCGGCCGATGAAGCCGCTTGGCAGCGGCTGGAGCTTGCCTGCCGCGCCGCCTCTTCGCCTGCGAGACGCCCGAATACCGAGCAAAGCGTGACGCCGAGGCCGGCGAGATAGCCTTCGCCGAGCACATTCGCCGCCATGATCATGCCGGCGGCGAAGACATTGCTCAAAGATCGGCCGTCATTCATTGTGACCCGCATATGATCGTCGACCGCGACGCCGAAATGAGTGAATGTCACGCCCGGCCGCATCGGATAGGCCGCAAAGGGCGCGACCGCGATCGGCAATGCGCCGCGCGACTTCGGCGGGTTCAGTCCTGTCGTCCTGCATCCGGCCGTCGATCTATCATCGGTACTCGTGATTGCACCATTGAATTGGCGGATCGTATTTTCCAGCGCGGCCGGATCAATTCCGAGCCCGGCCGCCAATGCACCGAGGGTATCGGCCCGGATCGGCGGCAGGGCACTTGGCAAGGCCTTGGCGAGGCCCTCGGCATCCAG
Organism: Bradyrhizobium sp.; assembly: GCA_035547995.1. Classification (GTDB taxonomy): domain Bacteria; phylum Pseudomonadota; class Alphaproteobacteria; order Rhizobiales; family Xanthobacteraceae; genus Bradyrhizobium. The sequence goes on from DASZTN010000034.1 coordinate 4,932, forward strand.
GATGAGATAGGCGATCTGCCCGGGACAGCCGGCGATGCGTGCGCCCCATTGCGCAAAATGGGTCTTGCGCGCGTCTTCGCCCTCGTCGTGAAATCGTCGGCCACCGCGGTCGACGACGATGCCATGAGGGATCGCCGTGACGCGGGTGATGATGCCGCCGTCGAATCTTGGTCCGCGTGCGTCGACGGCAACCATGTGGCATCGCGACGGATCGCCAACGGACTTTGCGCCGGCATCAAGCAGCAACCGCAACGGCGATCCGCTAACATGGGGTGTGCCACGTATCATAAAATTATCTACAGCAGCGCCGAAGCTCTCACGCAGCCAATCCAGATTAGCCTGATGGCCGCCGGAGCAGATGATTGTTGTTCTCGCGATAACCCTTTCGGTGCTGCCGCCGCGAGAAATTCCGACCTCGCATTCGCCGTCGCCACCGAAATCGAGCGCGACCATCTCGCTGTCATAGCTGATGACAATGCCGAGTCTGGCCGCCGTCTGGTAGAGACTGTTGATCATCGCCTTGCCGCCGCCGAGGACGAAGGCGGTACGCCGCGAATAGGGCATCGGGCCGCTTGCCGGATCCTGCAGGCGCACGCCGTTGCTCATGAGCCATTCGGCAATGGTCGACGAGCCCTTGATCAATAGACGCGCCAGGCGTTCGTCAGTCGCTCCCCGCGTGACCCGAAGCAGATCGCCGAAGAACGTATCCTCGCGATAGAGGTCGGGCACGTACCACGCCGGCCCGTCATGCATCAGGCGAAAGTTTCGGGCATGACGGGTGTTTCCGCCGCGCAAGCTGGCGGGCGCCTTCTCGACCAAGCGCACCGAGGCACCGCTCTGCCGAGCGGCAATGGCGGCACAGAGTGCCGCGCTGCCGCCGCCGACCACCAGAACGTCGGTTGTCAGAGAGGTGGTCACCCCGCTCACGACCACCTTTGGCCGACCATCTCGGACACCGGGCATCTCCGTTAAATTGACGACCTCTTAGGAAGGCAGACGTCGCGTTGTCAACCGTATGGCCTTAAGCGCTTGCGCGTTGGCGCGCTGCGTGCTCTCGTGGTTTTAATGGCCCCGGTATTTCCGGCCTGGATCAAAACATTGGGGTTGGGCGGTCTGACCGGCCATACCTTTACTTGCCGAGTCTGCAGATGCGAACCCAAGCACGGCTGATGCCGTCAAATGAGCAACTGATCGCACCGATCGATCGATCCTTTGAACCGGCGCTCCGTGCCCGCATTGACGGCAAGGCAAAGCCGTTGGGCTCCCTGGGACGGCTCGAGGATCTTGCCGTTCAACTCGGGTTGATCTGGCACCCGCGGATGCCACGGACGGAGCGTGCGACCGTGTTCGTCTTCGCTGGGGATCACGGTCTTACGGCCGAGGGCATTTCGCTCTATCCGTCGAGCGTCACCAGTGCCATGGTCGCGACCTATCTTGCCGGTCGGGCTGCGGTCAATGTCTTCGCCAAGGTGTCGAATGTCGACGTACAGGTGGTCGATGCCGGCGTCGATGCCGACATTCCCGCACATCCCGGACTGATCGATGCGAAGATCAGGCGCGGGAGCCGCAACGCCGCGCTGGAATCGGCTTTGACACCGACCGAAGTGAATGATTGCCTGGAGCGGGGCACGTCGATTATCGAAGCATCGATCGATGATGGCATGGACGTGATCGCGATCGGCGAGATGGGGATCGGCAATACGGCCTCCGCAGCACTGCTCGCGCACCGGCTGGCGCCGGCACCGCTCGCCGATTGTGTCGGAGCTGGTGCCGGACTCGACCCGGCCGGCGTGGCTCGGAAGCTTGCAGTGGCCGCACGGGTGGCTGCGCGCAGCGATGCGGATCAGCCGCTCGACGTGCTGGCCGAGTTCGGCGGCTATGAGATCGCGATGATGACGGGTGCGATTCTTGGCGCTGCGAAACGCCGCCGGCCTGTAATCATCGATGGTTTCATCGCGACTGCAGCTGCATTGGCTGCCATACGCCTGCAAGCTGGTGCACGAGACTTTTGCATATTTTCGCACCGATCGGCGGAGCGCGGCCATGCGTTGTTGCTGGAAGTGCTCGAGGCAAAGCCCTATCTCGATCTCGGCTTGCGGCTCGGCGAAGGCACCGGCGCCGTTCTGGCGGTGCCGCTGTTGCGGGCGGCCGCCGGCCTGTTGACCGCGGTGGCGGATTTGTCGGATGTATTGGCCGGAACGTTGCAGCCATTGCCTGCGGGAAATGACCGTGGCTGATCTTGTTTTTCTGACCGGACCGACCCGCAGCGGCAAAAGCCGCCGCGCGGTTGAGATGGCGAAAGGATGGGGCGACGACGTCGTGTTCGTCGCAACCTATCGCTCCGATCCCACTGATGCCGAAATGGTCGATCGCGTGCGGCGCCATCGTGCCGAACGTCCGGCGGCATGGCGTACGCTCGAAGCGCCGGCCGATATCGCCGAGCGGCTTGCGGCGCTGCAGCCGCCGCCTTCCGGCGCAGTGATCGACAGTCTGGCGCTATGGCTGTCCGACCGTTTTGATCGGGACGATGCCAGCCTGATGGCGGCATGGGAGCAGGAACTCGATGGCTTTGTATCGGCGGCGCATCCGGTCGTTGTGATCGGCGACGAGGTCGGCTGGGGTCCCGTCCCGATTGACAGGGATTTGCGCCGCTTTCGCGATATGGCCGGGCTGCTCGGTCAACGCACCGCGGCGCGTGCCTCGCAAGCCTGGCTGATGGTGGCTGGCTGCAGTGTCAAATTGAAATGAGCACGCACATCGACCATCTGACGAACTGGTTTCGTGACATCGGTTTGGCGGCGACATTGTTGACGCGGGTGCCGATGCCTTATCAGGCCGATGCAGCACCATCGGAGATGGCACGTGCACAACGCGCTTTTCCGCTGGTTGGCGCAATGATCGGTTTGTTCACGGGGGTGATCGGGTGGGTGTTGCTTGCGGTGGGAGTTCCGTCCCTGGCTGCGGCGGCGCTGACGCTTGGAGCGGGCGCCGCATTGACCGGTGCGCTGCACGAGGACGGGCTTGCCGATGTCGGCGACGGATTTGGCGGCGGCAAAGATCGCGCCGCCAAGCTTGCAATCATGCGTGACAGCCGGATCGGGACCTATGGCGTCATCGTGCTGATGGTCGGTTTTTCGGCCAGGCTGTCGGCGCTTGCGAGCCTGCCCATGGTGCTTGTCATTCCGGCGCTCGTCGTCGCGCATACGTTTGGCCGCGCCGTCATTCCTGTTCTTGCCGCGAACATGCCATTCGCACGTGACGACGGGCTCGGCAGATCGGCAGGACGGCCCGACCTGTCGAGCGTCATCATCGCGTTGGGGCTCGCCGCTGTGATCGCGCTGCTCTGCTTGCCGTTCAACGCCGCAATTCTGGCAATGATATTTACCCTCATGGCGGCATCGGCAATGGCCATGCTGGCCTGGCGGCAGATCGGCGGCGCAACCGGTGATGTATTCGGCGCTACCGAACAGGTCGTCGAAGCGGCGGTGCTGATCACGCTCGCCGCGCGATTTTCGTGAGAGCTGGGACGTTGAGCAAGAGCAAATGTCTGTGGCTGATCCGCCATGCTGCCGTCTTGGGCGCATCGGACATCATCCACGATCGGGATGCACCGGCCGATGTCAGCAATATCGCAGCGCTCAGTGCACTGCACGAGAAATTGCCGCAAGGTGCTGCGCAATTTGCCAGTCCCTCCTCGCGAACGCTGCAAACCGCTGCCGCACTTGGGCTGGATCCCGTACCCGATGCGAATCTTCTTGAGCAGAATTTCGGCGATTGGACCGGGCGCCGTCACGAAGATCTCGCGCGCGAGCTTGGCGCGGCCTATCATGACTTCTGGAAGGCGCCTGCAGAGAACAGGCCGTCAAATGGCGAGAGCTTTGCCGACCAGGTTGTGCGCGTTCGCGCAGCTCTCGACGCGCTGCCGTCCGGTGACGTTATAGTAGTGGCTCATTCCGGCACCATACGGGCTGTACTGGCGATCGCACTCGGGATTTCTCCGGAATCCGCGTTGCGGTTCAAAATCGATCCACTGTCACTGACGCGGATTGATCATGTGGAACTCGGCTGGCGCGTGGTTTGTGTCAATTGCTGATGCCGCGCATGTCTGGAATGGCAAATTGGAGGTCAGGATGCGGAAGATCTTCGTGATCGGCATCGGTGTCGGTGATCCCAACCACATGACGATCGAGGCGATCGAAGCCCTCAAGCAGGTCGATGTCTTTTTCCTCCCTGACAAGGGGGCCGAAAAGGCCGCTTTGCGTCAGCTGAGAAAGACGATCTGCGAGCGATTCATCGAGAGTACAGATTATCGCACGGTTGAAGTCGAAGTTCCGAAGCGCCCGACGGCCGGTGATTATCTCGCGGATGTCGATGAGTGGCACAGCCGTCTCGCCGACATCTATGGCGGCCTGTTTGTTCGGGAGCTTGCGGAAAACGAGGTCGGCGGTCTTCTGGTCTGGGGCGATCCTGCAATTTACGACAGCACCATGCGGATCATCGAACGCGTGCGCTCGACCGGGCTTGCACTGGACTTTCAGGTGATACCAGGGATCAGCAGCTTCCAGGTTCTGGCGGCGAAACACCGGATTCCGCTCAATCGCATCGGAGAAGCCGTGCTGCTGACCACCGGCCGCAGACTTGCCGGCAGCTTTCCGGATGAGGCCCATAATGTGGTGGTTATGCTTGACGGGAAGCAGGCATTCGCGGAACTTGCCGACGACGATCTGGAAATCTTCTGGGGCGCTTATCTCGGGACTGAGCATGAAATTCTGCTGGCGGGCAGGCTGGCTGACATCAAGGACGAGATTCTGGCTGTCCGTCAGCAGGCGCGGGAGCGGCATGGCTGGATCATGGATATTTATCTGCTACGAAAGCTGTCTCCGGATCAGCAAAATGGCTAGCGAGGGTTTGGAGACGATGCCAGGGCTACGCCCAAGTTGTGTGTTCGCTTGAAGGAGAAAGCCGTGGAATCCTCCGATATCCAGGCCGATGCGGAATTCTCAGCCGTAGAGCGCGAGATCGTCTATCGGTGCATCTTCAATCGGCGTGACGTGCGTGCACAGTTTCTGCCCGATCCAATTCCGGACCCGGTGCTGGCGCGCTTGCTCCATGCGGCACATCGTGCGCCCTCGGTTGGTTTCATGCAGCCATGGAATTTCGTCGTTGTCAGGGACCTCGCTGCCAGGACGAAGATTCGCGCAGCCTTCGAAGCGGCGAACTGCGAAGCTGCTGGAATGTTCAGCGACGAACGGCAGAAGATCTATCGGCGGCTCAAGCTCGAGGGGATCGTTGAGGCACCGCTGGGTATCTGTGTCACCTGCGACCGCAGCCGCACCGGCTCCGCTGTGCTCGGCCGGACGCACCAGGCCGACATGGATATCTATAGTGCGGTGTGTGCCGTGCAAAATCTCTGGCTTGCCGCGCGTGCGGAAAACATCGGCGTGGGCTGGGTAAGCATCATCAGATATGATGACCTGCGCGAAGCGCTCGCCATTCCTGCATCGATACAGCCGATTGCCTATCTCTGCGTCGGCTACGTCTCGCATTTCCTGCAGAAGCCGGAGCTGGAGACCGCGGGCTGGTTGCCGCGGATGCCGCTGTCCAATGTGGTGTCGATTGACCGATGGCAAGGGCAGGACACGTCTGATCCGCTGTTCGAACACCTGTAAGTCATCTCGCAGCAGGATGTTCTTCAGTGCGGTTCGCCGCTGCGAAGAACGTCCCGCCCGCTGGCATTGCGGATGCCAGGCCGTTCGCACCGACGGTGGTGGGACCGACACGAATCCCACGTTTATCATGCGTCGCACAAATTGCAGTGCATCTTGGCTGGCTGGCGAAATAAGCGTGTCTCGGTTTCTTGCGACGATGATCTGGAGAAGATTTTTTAGTTTCTGGAATTAAAATGGAAGGGGAACGTACATAGCTTTGAGCAGGTGTTGTGCTCATCGCCCTCTTTTCGGCCGAGTCTCGGTTTTTAGTTCACGTCATGTCTGAAGCGAAACATGACATCATAATATCTATCCAACGCTGCATTGCAGAACTAAGAACGGCAATGCACTGCCCGGATCAGACCCGGCGCACGCTGATGCTGGCGGCGCTCGCAGGCGGCGCGTGTCTGGGCGCCAATACCGCTGCCGCAGATGACGATCAACCCGGCAGCGATGAGCGTCCGCAAAAGGGCGATCTATTGGTTTTCACCGAGGGCGACCATGCAGGCGAGGTGATCAAGCCTGGGGATCTGCCGCTCGGCGGACCGCCCGTGCATGCGTGGCCGAAGGATCCGAAGACCTCGGTGATCCGCAAAGGTTCACGGCTGAACGAAATCCTGATCGTCAAACTCGATCCGGCGGAACTTGACGACGCGACGCGTCCGCATTCGGCAGACGGCATCGTGGCTTATTCTGCCATATGTGCCCATGCCGGATGTCCCGTCACCGCCTGGGTGAAGGAGCAGGACGGCGATAAGAACGTTTTCAAATGCTTATGTCACAATTCGGAATATGATCCGCGCAAATCGGCGGAGGTCGTATTCGGGCCGGCGCCGCGGCACCTCGCAGCTTTGCCATTGGTGATCGCCGACGGCTCGCTCACGGTGGCCGCGTCATTCATCGGAAAGGTAGGTGCCCAGCAATCAGGCTGACGGTTGCACCGTCATACGCGGATTTTCGCATAAGAAAAAAGTTGGAAGCAAAAACAGGGAGGTAGCGTCTATGAAGAAGCAATGGCTTTTGTCAGGCTTTGTCGCGTTTACGTGCCTGATTTCCACCGCCGCCGTCGCCGGTCCGATTGAAAATTACAGCCCGGTCACGGCAGATCGTCTCGAAAATCCTGAACCCGGCAACTGGATGCTATATCGCCGGACCTACGACGCACAGGGTTATAGTCCGCTAGATCAAATCAACACCTCAAATGTCAAAGACCTGGTGCCGGTATGGACTTTCTCCACCGGCGTGCTCGAGGGGCACGAGGCGCCTCCGATCGTCAACAATGGCGTGATGTTCGTTGCGACCCCGATGGGGCAGGTGATCGCCCTCAACGCGAAAACCGGCGAGGAATATTGGCGTTACAAGCGCCAGCTGCCTGAGGATCTCTTCCAGCTGCATCCGACCAGCCGCGGCGTCGGTCTCTGGCAGGACAAGCTGTATCTGGCGACGACCGACGATCATATCGTCGCGCTCGATGCCAAAACCGGCAAGGTGGTCTGGGACAAGAAGGTTCAGGACTACAAGAAGGGTCAATACATGACGCTGATGCCGTTGATTGTCGACGGCAAGGTCGTGGTCGGCGGATCGGGCGGTGAATTCGGCGTGCGCGGTTATGTCGTCGCCTTCGACGCCAATGATGGCAAGGAGTTGTGGCGGACTTTCACCATTCCAGGCGAAGGCGAGCCCGGCCACGAGACCTGGAGCGGCGACGACTGGAAGTCCGGCGGTGCACCGGCCTGGATGACCGGCAGCTATGACAAGGATACCAAGACGATTTATTGGGGCACCGGCAATGCCGCGCCCTGGCCAGGCGCGATCCATCCCGGCGACAATCTCTACACCAGCTCCGTGCTCGCGCTCGATCCCGATACCGGAAAGATCAAGGCATATCACCAGTATCATCAGAACGATTCATGGGACTGGGATGAGGTCGATGCGCCAATGCTGGTTGACCTGCAAAGGGATGGCCGGTCCTTCAAGGCCATGATTCATCCAGGGCGCGATGCGATTTTCTGGATTTTGGAGCGCAAGCCCGATCAGATCAATTACGTGGCGGGCTGGCCGTTCGTCTATACCAATGTCTGGAAGAGCATCGAGCCGGAAACCGGCAGGCCGGTCGTCGATCCCGAGCACAAGCCGACGCTGGGCAAGCGAGTGGAATTCTGCCCCTCGCTGTGGGGTGGCAAGGATTGGCCGTCCGCGGCGTATAATCAAAAGACCGGATTGGTCTATGTCCCCGCCAACGAGAATTTCTGCGGCGGTTTTACCGGCGAGAAGGTGCCGTTGGTTCCGGGCCAGCTGTGGCTAGGCACCAAGGCCGAAGATATCGGCCTGCAGGTGCGTCCCGGCGCCGATCATTTCGGCGAATTGCAGGCCTGGGATCCTGCCACCGGCAAGAAAGTATGGTCGCATAACTTCCCCAAGTCGCAGCTGTTTGGCTCAGTGACCACGACCGCAGGTGGTCTTGTGCTGGCTGGCGGCACCAACGATCGCTATTTCAGGGCCTTCGATGCCAAGACCGGCGATCTGCTGTGGGAGCAGAAGACCAATTCCGGCATTATGGCGATGCCGATCGCCTACGAGGTCGATGGCACCGAATATATCGCAGTGCAATCGGGGTGGGGCGTCGATGCACAGCGTATCCAGGATGCGCTGGCCGGTGATAATGTCGGCGTCGAAAATAACGTGCCGCAGGGCGGCGTGGTCTGGGTGTTCGCCGTCAAGAAATAGGGCCGGCAGGAAATCCAGACGAAAAAACGGCGGGCCAAAGAGCCCGCCGTTTTTGCCGGCCAAAGCGTTCCAGCGAAAAGCCTGTCCCGGATTTGATCCAGCGCGTCGGAACAAAAGGCTCTATTTGCCCTCGGTTTCAACCTTCTGCTTTGCGTCCTGGTTCATTTTCTGGGTAGTTGCATCGCGACCCGCCTCGCCGGTGGTTTGAGTCGTCGTCGCCGGCGGTGCAGCGTTGGGCTTCGACATCTGATCGGTCGGTGCCTTGGCCGGCCGCGAGGCGGTGGTGTTGGGCGATGCGTTGGTCTGTGCCCTGGCGGTTTGCATTCCAAAGAAAATGGCGCTCGACGACAGCAATGCCGCGAGCGCCACAGGCTTTAATCCTCCGAATATATGGTTCATCGATCCGGCTCCTGTCAGATCGATGAAAACTGCCGGTGTGGCCTAACGTTCCACCTTAGAGCGCTTTCGAGCGAAGCCGCTGCCGGTTCGCGTGAAGAAGACGCGTCAAAAACAAAGGCTAGGTCTCCAACTGCTTGCCGATCGGCAGCGCACGGATGCGTTTGCCGGTTGCGGCAAAGATGGCGTTGATCAATGCCGGAGCGAATGGCGGTACGCCTGGCTCACCGACGCCGCTGGGCGGCGTGTCCGGACCGGGCTCGATGATGTAGACGTTGGTGACAACCGGCGCTTCGTCGATCCGGATCACCGGGAAGTCGTCGAAATTGCCCTGTTGCACCTTGCCGTCCTTGAAGGTGATCTCGCCATATTTGGCGAGGCTCAGTCCCATGATCGCCGCGCCCTCGATCTGCGACTTGATCCGCTCCGGATTGACGTAGGTACCGCAATCGATCGCGGTATCTACCCGGGGCACGGTGAGCTTGCCCTTGTCGTCGACCGCGACCTCGACAATGGTCGCGATATAGCTGACGAAACTGCGGTGCACCGCAATGCCAAGGCCATGGCCCTTGGGCACCGAGCGGCCCCATTCGCCCTTGTCGGCAACCACCTCGACGGCCTTGCGAAGACGCGCAGTATCGATCGGATAGCTGTCGTAAGGCTCACCATAGTTCCAGAGGTCCTTGACCGAATCGAGCTTTACGATCCGCGGCGAGCCGATCAGTTCGAGCAGCATGTCCTTCGGATCGCGGTTGGTGGCGTGCGCCAGTTCGCCGACCATCGATTGCACGGCGAAGCCATGCGGGATGTTCGACACCGACCGGAACCAGCCGATCCGGGTATGTGCGGCCGCTTCCGGATTTTCGCACTGCACGTTGGCGATCTCGAACGGCATGTCGACGAAACCCATGCCGAGCTCAAACGGCGCCTGGTGCACGGTATTGGCCGCGAACGTCGAGCCGATGCTCGGTGCGACGCTGCGGTGGCGCCATGCGATCACCTTGCCGTTCTTGTCGAGGCCGGCCTCGATCCGCTCCGCCGAGACGGTGTGCAGGAAGTCGTGACGAACATCGTCCTCCCGCGTCCACTGCACCTTCACCGGCACGCCGAGCTCTTTGGAGAGCAGGGCGGCTTCCAGCGCGTAATCGCATTTCGATTTACGGCCGAAGCCGCCGCCAAGCAGCGTGACGTTAACCGTCACATTGTCTTCTGGGATGCCAAGGGTCTTGGCAACATCCTCGCGCGTGCCGCCGGGGCTTTGCACCGGAGCCCAGATTTCGGCCTTGTCGCCCTTCACGTCGGCAACCGCGACTGGCGGCTCCATGCTGACATGGGCGAGGTGAGGCAGGTAATATTCGCCGACGATGACCTTGTCCGCACCTTTCAGCGCGGCGTCGACGTCGCCGTCCTTGCGCACGACCTTGCCCGGCTTGCGGGCGGCTTCCTCAAGCTCGGTGCGATAGGAAACGGAATCATATTTACCGTTGGCTCCGTCATCCCAGACGACCTTCAGTGCGTCGCGCCCCTTGATCGCAGCTCCGGTGTTGCGCGCGATCACCGCGACGCCGCCCAGCGGCTGGAATTTCGAAGGCCATGGCCATCCCTTGACTTCCATCACCTTCTCGACACCCGACACTTTCATCGCCTCGGTGGCATCGAACGATACCATCTTGCCTCCGGTGACCGGTGGCCGCGCGATGACAGCGTACTTCATTCCGGGAAGCCGGGTATCGATGCCGTAATGCGCGGTGCCGACGGTGATGTCCCGCAGATCGACAATGCTGATCTCGCCTTTGCCGAGATAGCGGAAATTCTTCGGATCTTTCAACTTCAGGCCTTCGATCGCCGGCACCGACTCGTTGGCTGCATCGGCAGCAAGATCACCGAAGCCGAGACGGCGGCCGCTTGCGGAGTGCACCACTTCATGGTTCACGGCCTTGACCTCGGTCGCCGGCACGTTCCAGCGTTTCGCCGCGGCGTTTTCCAGCATCACACGCGCTGAGGCGCCGATCTGACGCATCGGCAGCAGATAATGCCGCGTACTGCGCGACCCGTCGGTGTCCTGGTTGCCATATTTGACTTCGTCGCCCGGCGCCTGCTGCACCTTCACGCGCGACCAATCGGCTTCCAATTCCTCAGCCACAATCAGCGGCAGGCTGGTCCGCACGCCCGTTCCCATTTCTGAACGGTGAGCCATGATGGTCACAAGTCCGTCCGGCGCAATCGCAACGAAGACGCGCGGATTGACCACCACGCCGTGCGGCATCTTGCCGGCACCGGTTTGATAGGCTGCGAAGGCCTGACGGGACATCACAGGCGCTGCAAGCACGAGTCCGCCGGCGATGCCCAGGCTCTTGAGAACGGTGCGGCGCGAAATCTTCTCGACCTTGATGTGCTTTTCGAAACCGCGGAGTTTGTCGGGATTGGCAAGAATGTTCATGATCAGACTCCCGTCGAAGCGAGATGAACCGCGTTTTCGATGCGCTGGTAACAGCCGCAGCGGCAGATGTTGCCGGACATCGCTTCGCGAATCTGATCGTGGCTGGGCTTGGGATTCTCGGTCAGCAAGGCGGCTGCCTGCATGATCTGGCCGGACTGGCAATAGCCGCATTGCGGGACATTGGCCTGGCGCCAGGCCTTCTGAACCGGATGATCCCCGGTCGGATGCAAGCCTTCGATGGTGACAACTTCACGTCCGACAACATCGGAAACCGAGGTGATGCAGGAGCGTACCGCCTGCTTGTCCACCATGACGGTGCAAGCCCCGCAGAGCGCCTGACCGCAGCCGAATTTAGTGCCGGTCAGGCCAACTTCGTCGCGGAGAAACCAGAGCAGTGGAAGATCCGGATCTCCGTCCCAATTCTGTTCTTCGCCATTAATCTTGACCTTAATCATGATCGTTCCTCGCTCTTCATAAGCTGCTGATGTCCCTTGGCTGCGAGCCAGAACACATTTCTAACGGTTCGCATCCGCCGCTTCGCACTTCCCGAAGCCGGTAGACCTCATTGCACGACCGATTTTCAATAATTCGTGTCGGCGTATTCCTCCTGTTTTTTGATTTTTCAACCCGGCTACCGGCGCCAGTAGTGCGTCGCAGTCGCAGGATATCAGAACATGACTCCAGCTGACTTCACAGACAAGTGTGTTTGCATCTGTCGTTTGTCAAAAGCAGGGCTGCATCGCCGATGGACGACCGGCAGGAAGCTTCACTTCAGCGAGCACTTGGTTTCGGGACGGTCGAGCCCCAGCGTATCAAGCGTGGATACCTGATGAAGAAAGCCCTCCTGAGGCGAGACGGATACAGTGTTTCTGCCGTCGAAAAGCAGGATCGGCTGTCGTAATTGCAGGTTCCAGTCGCGAAGCGTCAGCTTTTGTCCCTTGAAGGCCGCGACTGAAAACTCCGGGCTCTTCATATAGGCGAGCATTTTGCCGGGCTCGGCGGAATTGGTCCTGGCCGCAGCTTCCCCGACCATGCGAACTGCCGTCCAGGCCTGCATGTCATGGGCTGTCATCGATCTCTGGAATTCCTTGGTAAATCGATTTTGCAGTTGCACTGCACCCCATTGGTCGAAGGCGGCGTCCCAAGTGGTCGGAACGAGGCCGGCGGAGCCAGCCACTGGCCGCGGATCCCAGGTCCGATAGGGCAGATAGCCGGCGAAAACTTCGCTTTCATCTGCCGCAACGAGTACGTCGTAGGCCGGGGCTCCCTGTGTCACGGTCGGCATCTGCTGTTGAATCTCGGCGACGCCACTGTCGGTGCGCCGGGCGCCGCCGGTATCCTTGAAGGTCCGCTCTTCGACGATCTTGGCGCCGAAACGGGTGGCCGCATGGCGTAGTGCATCGGCAAACAGCCCGTCGTTTTTGTGCGACCCGGTGATCAACAGCCATTTCGGCCATTTTTTCCAGATCAGATATTGCGCCAGCGCATCGGCGAGCATGGAGCGCGTCGGGGCCACATGGATGACGTTGGCGCGGCAATCCTGCTCGCGCAGGCGCTCGTCGATCGCAAATGCATTGATCAAGGTGACGTTGCGCGTCTTGGCGGCATCCGCGATCTTCAGCAGCCGATCGGCGTCGAGGCTGGTGACGATAAAGGACGCTCCCTGATCGGCCAGCGCATTCATCGCGGCGACCGGATCGTCCTTCTCACCGACTTCCTTTTCAATCAGCGTGTAATGCTGGTTGAGGAAGCGCCCGGTGGTATTGTTGTCGTCGATTCCCAGTTGCGCCCCGGCAAGACCGTCATTGGCGGCCGGGATGTCGATCAGCGATATTTTGATCCGCGACAAGGGCTGATGCAGATAGCCGATCTTGATTTCCTGCGGCGGGTCGGACCGGGCGGTTCCATTCACGATGAGCAGCAGGAAAAAGCCAATCAGAAGCCGGAGCAAATCGAGCCTCCAATACCAGGTTCGGGCACTACTGGCCGATTGCGCCGCAGCATGGCTGGCTCGCGACCGCATATCGAAGTGATGCCGTGAAGGATAATTGATATCAGCGTTTCATCCCGTTTGAGCTTTGAGGCTACTCTCTTTATCGTCGGGTGCAAGAAAGGCTGAGGTCTATCGGCGCATTTCGGACTAAGACGATTGCCCGTTCAGCATGTCGGCCTCAAAATAGATGATTTAGCCGTTCAAGTTCGATTAAAACAAACTGAGGCCGGTAGACGGGAGGATGCCAGATGTTCGACTTGCGCCGGATCGCGACGCTTGGCCTTTCCCTGCTTGGTCTCCTGCTCACATTCGATCACGCCTTTGCATTCCTTGCCTATGTTTCCAACGAAAAGGGCAATTCGATTTCTGTCGTCGACACCGACAAAATGGAAACGGTAGCCACGATCCCGACCGGGCAGCGGCCGCGCGGCATTGAGGTCAGTCCTGACGGGAAATTTGTTTTCGTTGCGCTTGGCGACGACGATACGATCCAGGTCTTCGATACCAAGACCCGCAGCGACGCCGGCAACCTGCCGTCCGGCCCGGATCCCGAACAATTCACGCTCGATCCTTCGGGAAAGACGCTCTACGTCGCCAATGAAAATGATGCAATGGTGACCGTTATTGACGTCGCGAAACGTCAAGCCGTGGGCCAGGTCGCGGTCGGCACCGAGCCGGAGGGCATGGTGGTCAGCCCGGATTCCAAGACGCTGATATGCACCTCCGAGACCACGAGCATGGTCCATTTCATTGACACGGCGACCAAACAGGTTGTGGGCAATCTTCTGGTCGGATCGCGCCCGCGTTTTTCCACCTACAAGTCCGACGGGTCGGAATTATGGGTCACTTCCGAAATCGGTGGCGACCTCGCCATCATCGATCCGGCCACCCGGCGGCTCAAGCAGACTGTGACCTTCGAGATTCCCGGGCTGCGGTCCGAGGCCATCCAGCCGGTCGGCATCAACATCACCAAGGACGGCAAGCTCGGCTTTGTCGATCTCGGGCCGGCCAACCGCGTGGCGGTGATCGATGGTGTCACTCACAAGGTCCTGAAATATCTGCTGGTCGGGCAGCGGGTCTGGCACGGCGCCTTTACGCCGGATGAGAAATATCTGGTGGTCGCCAACGGTGTATCGAATGATGTTTCAGTGATCGATGTGGCGGCGCAGAAGGTGATCAAATCCATCCAGGTCGGTGAATTGCCCTGGGGGGTGGCGTTCGGCCCGAACTGATTTGCCGAAGCCAGTCCGGACCAGATTTTTGCGCTTCTCAAATTTTGTGCTTCTCATGGCCCGGATAGTCACAACTCCATTTGGTTGCGACCCATTCGGGATGTCGGCCGATCCATTCCGCAATATAGGGTTGTGCGGCCATCATGCACTGATTGATTGAGCCGTCCCAGGCGAATTGAAGATATTTTTCTTCGCAATTGGCCGGATTGGCGACGGAGCATACCGTCAGGATGATTTCGATCATTCCCACAGCCTTCCGTTGTCGAACAAACTTGCAACACGATGTCGAATTGATCGTTCCTTCTGGTTTTTGGGCCGGCTTCTTATCGTATTCCGCAGGCATGCAGATGCCGGACGAAAGCGGGGTGTGCTGTTCGGCTTCACTCTGTTGCATTGCAAACGGATCGGACAAGCAGCCGGAGCGCTGCCATCACTTCGATCTCGATGCCGTGCAAGTTCGACGCTGCTCGAATCAGCGGCCTTGACAACGAGTGTAAGCGTGCAATGCTTCAAAGATACAAGTATCTTGTCTGGGGTTCTTGCGCTCTGTTGTTACGTTGTACGTGGCGCGGTTACGTGCCGCGATTTTGATGTGCAGTCTTCTGAGGATCGAAGGATTTTCAAAAAACCGTAACTAATCCGGGCTCAAAAAGAATCTCTTTGAGTGGAGGAACGGTACATGAAGACACGCGCCGCAGTTGCATTCGAAGCGAAGAAGCCGCTCGAAATCGTCGAGCTCGATCTGGAAGGCCCCAAGGCCGGCGAAGTCCTTGTCGAGATCAAGGCGACGGGGATTTGTCACACCGACGCCTATACGTTGGATGGTTTCGACAGCGAGGGGATTTTTCCTTCGATCCTCGGCCATGAGGGGGCGGGCATCGTCCGCGAGGTCGGGCCGGGCGTCACCTCGGTAAAGCCGGGTGACCATGTGATCCCGCTTTACACGCCCGAATGCCGCGAGTGCAAAAGCTGCCTCAGCCAGAAAACCAATCTCTGCACCAAGATCCGCGCTACCCAGGGTAAGGGCGTGATGCCGGATGGCACTTCGCGCTTCAGCTACAAGGGCAAGACGATCTTCCACTATATGGGCTGTTCGACTTTCTCGAATTTCACGGTGCTACCGGAGATTGCGGTGGCCAAGATCCGGGAGGACGCCCCGTTCGACAAGAGCTGCTACATCGGCTGCGGTGTCACCACCGGCGTCGGTGCGGTGGTCAACACCGCCAAGGTTACGCCGGGCGCCAATGTGGTCGTCTTTGGCCTGGGCGGTATCGGCCTCAATGTGATCCAGGGCGCGCGGATGGTCGGCGCCGACAAGATCGTCGGTGTCGACATCAATGATTCCAAAGAGGAGTGGGGCCGCCGGTTCGGCATGACCCATTTCGCCAATCCGAAGAAGGTCGAGGGCGACATCGTCCAGCACCTGGTCGGACTGACCGACGGCGGCGCCGACTTCACCTTCGATTGCACCGGCAACACCACGGTGATGCGGCAGGCCCTGGAAGCCTGCCATCGCGGCTGGGGCGTGTCGGTGGTGATCGGCGTGGCGGAAGCCGGCAAGGAAATCGCCACGCGACCGTTCCAGCTCGTCACCGGGCGGGTCTGGAAGGGTTCAGCGTTCGGCGGCGCCAGAGGCCGCACCGACGTGCCGAAAATCGTCGACTGGTACATGAATGGCAAGATTCAGATCGATCCGATGATTACCCATGTCCTCAAGCTCGAGGAGATCAACAAGGGATTCGATCTGATGCATGAGGGCAAGTCGATCCGTTCGGTTGTCGTGTTCTGATCAACGTCACGTTCTAAAATAAAAACGTCAAACACAAGGAGGATAGGCCAATGACTGTTCATATCCACCCATTGGTTGACAATGGCGTAAAGCAGGGCACCGGCACCTTTGCCGGTGGGACGCTGGTGTGCAAATGCAAGGACAGGCCGGTCAAGGTCGGCATCAAGGGGGATGTCGCTTACAACCACGCCTGCGGCTGCACCAAGTGCTGGAAGCCGGAGGGGGCTACCTTTTCAGTCGTCGCGGTAGTTCCACGCGAGAATGTGACCGTTCTTGAAAACGGCGACAAGCTCCAGATCGTCGACGCGACGGCGGCGATCCAGCGCTATGCGTGCAAGGTCTGTGGCACGCATATGTACGGCCGGATCGAGAACAAGGGACATCCTTTCTATGGTTTCGATTTCATCCATCCCGAGCTTTTCACCGAAGGCGGCTGGGCGGCTCCGGGCTTCGCCGCGTTCGTGTCCTCGGTGATCGAGTCCGGCGTCAATCCGGCTGAGATGGCCGACATCAGGGCGCGTCTGAAGGAAATCGGGCTCGAGCCCTATGATTGCCTGTCGCCGCCATTGATGGATGCGATCGCGACGCACGTCGCCAAATCGAAAGCGGCAGTTGCCGCCTAGAGCATTTTCAGGCGAAGTGGACACCGTTCGCGTAAAGAAAACGCGTCAAAACAAAAGCTGGAGCCCGGTTCTGATTCCATCGGGACCGGGAAACTCCAGTTCGATCTGGCCAAGGCTCCGCTCCCTCGGTGCAATTGCCGGCGGAGCGGGGCTTTCACATCACGCCGATCGTCATCTTCGCGCTCCTCTGGCGCTGGAGGCAGGTAGCTTTTATGTCGCTCGAAACCGTTTCGCTCAATAAGTCGCATGGTGGCGTGCAAGGCGTTTACCGGCATACCAGCCGCGAGACCAAGACGACGATGACCTTTTCGGTCTATGTGCCGTCGCATCAGCCCGGCGCCAGGCTGCCGGCGGTCTGGTACCTGTCGGGACTGACCTGCACGCATGCCAACGTCACCGAGAAGGGCGAGTATCGCCGAGCTTGCGCTGAACTCGGCCTGGTTTTCGTAGCGCCGGACACCAGCCCGCGGGGCGCGGGCGTGCCCGGCGATCCTGCCGGCGCCTATGACTTCGGGCTCGGCGCCGGCTTTTATGTCGATGCCACCCGACCGCCGTTCGCGACCAATTACCGGATGTGGAGCTATGTCACCGAAGAGCTTCCCGAGGTCGTCGCCGCGGAATTTCCGATCGATGCCGGACGGCAATCGATTCTCGGCCACTCGATGGGCGGTCATGGTGCGCTGACGGTTGCGCTGCGGTATCCCGAACGCTATCGCGCCGCCAGTGCCTTTTCGCCGATCGTGGCTCCGTCTCAGGTGCCTTGGGGAATCAAGGCGCTAGGCGGATATCTTGGTGAGGAACGCGCGGCCTGGCGCAAGCATGACGCGGTGGCGCTGATCGAGGATGGCGCGCGATTTTCCGATCTTCTGGTCGATTATGGGGACGCGGACCAGTTCCTCACCGAACAGCTTCGGCCCGAGCTGTTAGAACATGCCTGTTCGAACGCAGGCATTCCGCTGCTGCTGCGTCGCCAGGCTGGCTATGATCACAGCTACTACTTCATATCGACGTTCATGGACGATCATATCCGCTGGCACGCGGCCCGCCTGAGGGCATGATCGACGGCCTTTTCCAGGCCGGTTTGCGCGCCGTGACAACCATTTTGGGGAAGCAAACGGTGATCAAGGCCGGAATTCTTGCAGCCTTCGTTTTTCTGCTCGTGCCATCCGGCGCGTCGGCCAAGGACACGCGGTTCTGGAATCTCACCGCCAATACGATCACGTCACTGCAGCTTTCGCCTGCCGGCAAGAATGCGTGGGGTCGCAACCAGACCGACAATGATCGCGATCACACCGTCGACCACGACGAGCGATTGAAGATTACTGACACAGATGCAGGCACTTACGACGTGAAGTTCACCGACAAGAGTGGCCGCTCCTGTGTCGTTCCGAACGTTCAGGTCAAGGCAGGCGCGATCTTCACAATCGAGGAGAAGAATCTGACGGGCTGCAGCCACCAGCAGCGCTAAACAGCTCTATGGTTTAGAAGTTTACGCCAAACAGCAAACGCACCTGCTGGCGTTCGAAATCGACGAGGTCGGGCGATCCGGCGATGGCGGCTGCGTGACCTGCGACTTGCGCGCTCCAGGCAATCGTCAGCCAGGCTTGATCGGAGAGCTTGAAATAGACCGTTGGTCCAATGAAAAAGCCTTCTCCGGCAAGACTTTCAAAGCCGAACCCGTCATATTGCCGCAAGTAACGGGCTTCGCCGCCGACGAAGACACCGGGACGCAGCTGCGCCATCAGCGCGGCAGCGACACCTGCAATCGCCTCCCGAGACCAGATGCCCGTCAGTTTGAAGCGTGTAGTATCGGGCTGATAGATCAGGTTGACCGCGGCAACGATGCGATCACGGATGATTTCCCAGTCGGCTGCAGCAACAAAATCGGCTCCATACTGGCTGACCCGCTCACCTGTCAGATCGTCGAGCCAATTCCAGTGCGGCTCGGCACCGATGGCAAAGCCAAAGGGCGCGGAGGCGCGATCGAGCAGTCGATAGCGGATGTCCACCGATAGCCCGCCGAAGGCCGTTTCATGCCGATCGGCATAACCGCCCACGCCGGAAATCTCGTAGCCATTGACCATACCGCTGAATTCGGTCCGCAGATTTGGTAGCGGCACGAATTCCGCCGACATGGTTCCGGAACCGGCGTCATAAGTTCCAGTCCGTTTTGAAAAGCGGCCGGTAACCGAGCCCTCGATCTCCCTGTCGCCGACATCGCCGACGTCGCTGCCGATGGTGAAGCCAAATAAATGCTCGGTCTCGATCGGCTCTGCCCGAGTATCGGCTGGTACAAGCAACAGGGCGAGCAACAGCCAGGGTAGCGACGTCCGATCGCGTGTTGCGCCGGGCGCAAACCGGCGAATGGTTTTGCCGCACTGCATCCAAAAGTCAGGCGCGGGATTTGATGACATGAAGGGTCCAAACAACCTGAATGCCGAACAAATATCATTTCTCTCTCGTCTGCCATTGTCATTTTTCCTCCTTTTACGCACAGCGGAGGCAGCAATCTGTTTGTCCCTTTGGCGGGTGGACAGCGCGATCGATTTCCCGCAAAACTGACACAGTGAAAATAAGAACTCTGTTCAGGGCATTGGCAGCGCTTTGTATCGTGGTCGGGATCACTTCCGCTCGCGCTACGGAAACCTTGCGCGTCGGCCTGCAGAGCACGGGCACTTTCGCCTGGCAGCTCGATGTGATGCGCCGCCACGGCCTTGCCGACAGCGCCGGGCTTGACTTGAAGATCAGCGAATTCGCATCACCGGATGCGGCCAAGCTTGCGCTCAATAGCGGCTCGGTCGATATCGCCGTCACCGACTGGCTTTGGGTTGCGCGGGCGCGGGCACTCGGTGCCAAATTGCTGTTCTATCCCTATTCCAGCGCGGTCGGCGCCATCATGGTGAAAGGCGGTTCGCCCGTGCATCGGATCGAGGATCTCAAGGGCCGGGTTCTCGCTGTTGCCGGCGGTCCTCTCGACAAGAGCTGGCTGATCGTGCGTGCAGCCGCGGCCCGCCGCGGCATCGATCTCAAGCGGGAAGCGACACTGGAATACGGTGCGCCACCGTTGATGGCGGAGAAACTGCAGCAGGGCGAGGCTGCCGCCAGCCTGAATTTCTGGAACTTCTGCGCCCGTCTGGAAACGCACGGCTATCGCCGGATCTTCGATGTTCGGGATGCCGAAGCCACGCTCGGCTTGCGCGAACCGGTCGCGTTGATCGGGTATGTCTTTTCCGAGAAATTCGCAGCTGAGCATCGGAGCGCAATCGATCGATTCATTGCGGCGGCGCAAAAGGCCGACGACATCATGCTGCAATCGGACCAGGAGTGGGAGGCGTTACGTCCGCTGATGAAGGCCGAGGATGACGAGACCTTCAAGGCCTATCGCGATCGCACCAGGGAAGGGATACCGCGGCGGCCGATCGCTGCCGAGGAGGCCGACGCCCGCGCTTTGTTCAAGACGCTTGCCAGCATCGGTGGCACGGACCTTGTGGGACCAGTGCAAGAACTGGATCCGGGCCTGTATTACCGGCCGGCGGTCAGTGGAGACTGATCGGTGTGGCCAAGGCTGTTTTCGCTGCTGGCACTGATTGCAGTTTGGGCTGTTGCCGCGGCGCTGGCTCACTCGCGACTGCTGCCGGGGCCGATCACGGTCGGCGCCGAGATCCTGGCGGAGACACGTTCCGGCGAGCTTCCGTTTCAGATGGCCTGCACGATGGCACGCGTGATCGCATCATTTGCGATCGCCATGATACTTGGCTCGATCACGGGCTATGCGATGGGACGCTCAAAGACGACCGATCGCTTTGCCGATCCATGGCTGATCGTGCTCATCAATATGCCGGCACTAGTGATCATCATTTTCGCCTATATCTGGATCGGCCTCAACGAGACGGCGGCGATTCTGGCCGTTGCCGTCAACAAGCTGCCAAATGTCATCGCGGTGATGCGCGAAGGCGCCCGCGCGCTCGATCCCGAACTGGACGAAATGGCAAGAGCCTTTCAACTCGCCCGCTTCGCACGGCTGCGCCACGTCGTCATACCGCAGCTTGCGCCTTATCTTGCGGCAAGCTCGCGCTCGGGCCTTTCCATCGTCTGGAAGATCGTGTTGGTGGTCGAGTTGATCGGACGGCCCAACGGGGTAGGCTTCGTCCTTGGTTCGGCATTCTCGCTGTTCGACATGGTGAGGATACTGAGCTATGCGATTTGCTTCATCGTGCTCATGCTCCTGATCGAAAACCTGCTGGTACAACCGCTTGAACGACGCGCCAATCGCTGGAGACGCCGCCGCGCTTGAACTTCGCATCGATGCGAAGAGTTATCGATCGGCTGATGGAACGCCGGTTGAAGTCGTTGGTGATTTCGACTTGCGGCTGGAGTCCGGGTCGTTTGGCGCGCTGATTGGTCCCTCGGGATGCGGCAAGACCACGATCCTGAAGATCGCCGCTGGCCTGGATACCGATTTCCAGGGGTGGCTTCATCCGCCCGGAGCCGGACGGCTCGGATTCGTCTTTCAGGAGCCGCGTCTGCTACCCTGGCGCACGGTCGAGCAAAACATCCGCCTGGCGCTTCCTCTCGACCAAACCGGCATCGATCTCACGGATCTGTTCGCAACGCTCGGGCTTGACCGGCATCTGGCGCGATATCCAGGCGAATTGTCGCTGGGATTGGCGCGCCGTGCAGCGATCGCCCGGGCTTTCGCGGTCCGGCCGGACTTCCTGCTGCTCGACGAGCCCTTTGTCTCGCTCGACGAGGCGGTTGCAGCTCGGCTGCGTGACGAACTCCTGGCGCTCACGACACGAACGAAGGTGACCACGTTGTTGGTGACTCACGATCTGGAAGATGCGGTCGAGTTGGCGGACCGGTTGTTCTTTCTCTCCGAGCGGCCGACGCGGATCATATTGGAGCGGACGTTGCCGCCGCCACGGGGGCAACGCAGCAAGGAGCTCATAGCATCGATCAGCGCGGAGTTGCGCGCATTGACGGCGCGCGTGCACGCCAACGCAAACAAATCCTAGAATAGCCGGATCAAACCAGCCGGCTCTCGATCGCAAAGCGAACCAGTTCTGAGGACGAGCGCAGCCCAAGCTTTTGCCGGATGATCGATGAGGTGTTGGCAATCGTCTTGTAGGACGAATGTACCAGCCAGGCGATCTCGGTGAGGCTTTTGCCGGCGCTCAGCAGCCGCAATATCTCGATCTCGCGCGAGGTCAGTTTCGATAACGGATTCTGCGCAACCCCGGGCCCTGCAAAAGCGACGCTCCGCGCGATCGCTGCCGGCAGAAAGACCCCGCCATTGCCGACTTCCCGGATCGCTTCGACGAGGTCGCAGGGGTCGCCGGCCTTCGAGACGTAGCCCTTGGCACCGATCTCGATGGCGCGCGCGGCGAATATCGGGTCGTCATTCATGCTGAACATGATGATGCGCGCGGCCGAATCGCGCGCGAGAATGCGCCGGGCCAGTTCGAATCCGGAGACGGTCGGCAGGTTGATATCCACTACCGAGACATCCGGCTGCTCTGCGGCAAATAGGCGTTCACCGTCTTCGGCATTGGAAGCTTCCAGGATCGCAATATCGCCGTCGCCGGCAAACAGAGCCCGGCAGCCCGAGGCCACGATGGGATGATCGTCAACAATCAGGACATGCATCGGTGTCGATCCAACATTGGAGACAGCCCCTATTGCTGCATCGCATCAGACAGATCGCTAAAAACGCCGGCGTTGCATCGCATCTGCCAGGTCCGATTAGGCAGCGCGATCTTAATTACTATAAACTTCTTCGATTAGATCGTCGCCCTTTTTGTCTGTCAATGTCCTCCGAACGAGGAACTCCATTCGGCTCGATCCCGGACCAGTATCATGTGGCGGAAATTGTCTTTGCGCGCCCGGCTCAACATTATCCTGGCGCTGTTCCTCGTGCTTGGGCTTGCCGTCAACGTCATGCGCCTGGCGCTGGAAGCGGGGCCACGAGTTCAGGCCGAAGATCAAAGCGTCATCCGGTTGGCCCGGGCGTTCCTGGGAACGCTGGTCGTGAGCCTGAACGAGACTTCGAATCCGCAAGCGCGGCTCGACCGGACGATTCAAGACCTCAACCGCCTGAGACATGTCAGCATTACCAGACAAGGCGACATAGCCGGAAACGAGCCGCCGGTTCCCGATCGCACAATTGATAATGGGATTACGTCGCCCGCTCCGGCATGGTTTGTCGCACTCATCCATCCGGAGCAGACTTCGGTCAGTGTTCCGATTTCGATTCAGGGAAAATCAGGGTCGCTTGTCATCACCTCACATCCCGACGACGAGATCAGCGAGATATGGGATGGTATTGTCACCCAACTTCAGGTCGGCTCGGTGATCGCTGCGGCGCTGTTCCTGATCACGATGATGGTGGTGAACCGCGCGCTGGCGCCCCTGCAGTCGCTCTCGGAGGCGATGAAAAATATTGGAGCGGGCCGCTATGGTACTCGGGTGAAGCCGGATGGTTCACCGGAACTGGCGGCGATTTGCAGCAAGCTCAACCATCTCGCCGCGACCTTGGAGGGTGCCGTCGAGGAAAGGCGCCGGCTCGCCGAGCAGGCCGTATCGGCGCAGGATGCCGAGCGCAAGGAAATCGCCCGCGAACTGCACGATGAATTCGGGCCGTATCTCTTCGCACTTCGGGCGCATGCCAGCTCCTTGATGCGGATTGCCGATGCGCCTCGGCCCAGCGCAGAAGCCTTGCGAAAGCATGGTGGCGCGATCCTGGAGCAACTGAATGCCTTGCAGCAGTTCAACCGGCGGGTACTGGAACGATTGAGGCCGGTCGGATTGGCAGAACTCGGACTGTTCGAGGCGGTCGGCGCGCTCGTGCGCCTGTGGCAGCAGGCGCATCCGGATGTACTCATCAAGACGGCGATCTCGCAGTCGCTCGGCGAGACCGGGGAGTCTGCCGATCTGACGATCTATCGCACCGTTCAGGAGGCGCTGACCAATGTTTTCCGTCATGCCGGCGCGACGACCGTCGACGTTACGATCCGGCCGGCCGAACCGCCTGCGGATCTGGTGCGGAGCAGTCAGGGCTGCGCGCTGGTTCAGGTGCATGACAACGGCGGTGGGCTGAAGCCGGACCACAAGCTTGGCCTTGGCCTGACCGGAATGCGCGAACGCATCGTGGCACTTGGTGGTACGCTGACCGTTGCCTCCAACGAGTCCGGCGTGCTGATTGAAGCCATCGTTCCGATTGGCCGACGAGCATGAGAAGCCGGCTGATATCCGCAACAGGATCGATGCAGAAGATTGATCGGGAATTTTTCCCGAATATTTCGGGAATGAGCCGCCATAGCGGCCCGACTTTTCCAGCTAGCGTATCGTCGTCGGCACATCAATAATGTGTATCGGCGAAACCGGCGGAAACAAAAACAGCCGGACCGGTTGGGAGTGAGGGCGATGCGTGGGCGATATCTGCTTCCCGTATTGGTATCCGTTTGCTTGTGTCCGGAAGCAGAAGCGGTGCAGGCCCAAAGCGCACCCGCCGAGCCACAGGCGCTGCCGCCGGTCGTTGTGAGCGGGACCAAGCCCGCCGCAAAACCCGCGCGTCAACGGGAGCGAAGGCCGGTTCGAACGGTACGAAGGACGCCGACGAGGCCGGTCTACCCGACCACGCCGCTGTCGACTGCGAGCATCGAGTCATCCAAAGCGACAGGCACGGCCCATGCCGTCGATAGTCAGCAGATCGGGCAAACGGACTCGTTGAACTTCACGGATTCCCTTGTGAGATATATGCCCGGAGTAGTCGCCACCGACGTCACCGGCAATCCGTTCCAGCCCAACATTGAATTCCGTGGCTTTGTTGCATCTCCGGTATCTGGAACCCCGCAGGGACTGGCGGTCTATCAGAACGGTGTCCGCATCAACGAGGCGTTTGGCGACACCGTCAACTGGGATCTGATCCCGACCGCTGCGATCAGATCAGCGACCATCGTGACCAACAATCCCGCCTTCGGCCTGAATGCGCTGGGAGGAGCGGTCGACGTCCAGATGAAGGACGGATTCAATTATCATGGCGCCGAGCTCGATACGATGGGCGGATCGTATGGACGGATTCAGAGTTCGCTGCAATGGGGCAAGCAAATCGATAATGTCGCGGTCTACGGCGCGCTGGAAGGATTGCACGACGACGGGTTCCGCAATTTTTCGGCGTCGAACGTCAGGCGCTTCTACGGCGATATCGGCGTCAAGGGCGACGATTCCGAATTTCATGTCAATATGGGCGTCGCTGATAATGACTTCGGCGCGGCAGCAACCGTGCCGGCCGAATTGTTGCAGCAATTCTGGGGCGCGACCTACACCACGCCGCAGACCTCAACCAACAAGGTCGGCTATATCAACCTGACCGGAAAGGTCGACGTTACGCCGACCTGGACGCTCGAAGGTATCGCCCATGCCCGGATTTTCACTCAGGAAACCCAGGACGGCAATCCGACGGCCACCCAACCCTGCGACGATCCGACTCTGTTGTGCTTTGGCGACGGCAGCACGCCCGCCAATGGCCTGAACGGGATGCAGCTTTCCAATCCCTTTGCTCCGGACGCCTTTTTGGGAGAGATCGACCGGACCTCGACGCAATCCACCTCGACGGGTTTTTCGCTGCAGGCGACCAATACCGATCAGCTATTCGGGCATGACAATCATTTCGTGGTCGGCACCAGCTACGATTATGATGTCACGAATTTCCAGGCCACGGCGGAGCTGGGAACTATCGGTCCCAATTACGTCGTGACCGGGTCCGGGATCTTCCTTGGCACTTCCGGCAGTCCGGTTTCGAATGGTCCGGTGTTGCTCCGGACCACCAACCAATATACCGGGCTCTATGCGCTCGATACGTTCGATGTGACCGATCGCTTCTCCCTCACCGGCGGCGGGCGATTCAACGTTGCCAATATTGCCCTGCAGGATCAGCTCGGCACGGCGCTGAACGGCAGCGACAATTATACCCGCTTCAACCCGATTATCGGGGGCACCTACAAGATCGCATCGGGATTGACCGCCTATGCCGGCTATTCGGAAGCGAACCGCGCACCGACGCCGCTGGAATTGGGATGCGCCGATCCCGCCCACCCCTGCATTCTCGCGACGTTCCTGGTTTCCGATCCGCCTCTGAAGCAGGTTGTCTCGCACACCGTAGAGGCCGGCTTTCGCGGCAACGACGACACCAGCCTCGGCGCGATCGAGTGGAAGCTCGGAGGCTTCCGCGCCGAAAATACCGACGACATTCTCAACGTCCCAAGCCCGGCGCTGCAGGGCTTTGGTTACTTCCAGAATGTCGGCTCGACCGTTCGTCAAGGATTTGAGGCCGAGTTCAGCCTCAAGTCGAACAAGGTTCAAGTCACCGCCAGCTATACGTTCATCGACGCGCGTTTCCTGAACGCGCTTCAGCTCGGGTCCAACAGTCCGTTTGCCGATGACAACGGCAACATCCAGGTGATGCCGGGCGACCAGCTTCCTGCGGTTCCGCGTAACCGGCTAAAGGCGACGATTGATTACGCGGTCACCGATCAGTTCAAGATCGGCGGCGACGCGCTGTTCGTCACCAGCCAATATTTTGTCGGCGACGAATCCAATCAATTTGAAAAGCTGCCGGCGTATGCGGTGTTCAATCTTCATGCGTCCTATCAGGTAACCCCGAATTTCCAGGTCTACGCACGTGTCAACAACATCTTCGACAATCATTATGCGACCTACGGAACCTTCTTCGAGACGGATGCGCTGCCGAATTTCGCCAATGGTGGTGCGTCGTTCACGGATCCGCGCTCGCTCAATCCGGCACAGCCACGCTCGTTCTATGGCGGAATGAAAATCACGTTCTAGAGCACGATCCGGAAAAGTGGGCACCGGTTTTCTCTGGCGACAAACGCGGAACGCGTTTGCGCGGAGATCATGCCTAAACAAAGAGATGAGATCATGATCCGGTTCAGCTTGATCGGATTATGACCTGATGCTGAGGGTCTCAGCCGCCGGGTGTATTGCGGCGGGCGAGGAAGCCGCGCGCGGGATCGTAGGCCAGGATCGCACCGAACAGGAAGACGACGGTGCAGCCGACGACAACGGCCGCCGAAATCCAGTTCACCTGCTCATAGAGCGCGAAGCGAATGAGCTCCGTCGCATGCGTGAACGGATTGAGTTCGCAGACATAATACAACAGCGGGCTGGATTCCTTGACGCGCCACAGCGGGTACAGCGCCGAGGAGGCGAAGAACATCGGAAAAATCACGAAATTCATCACGCCGGCAAAATTCTCGAGTTGCTTGATGAGCGAGGAGATCAGCATTCCCAACGCTCCCAGCATGAAGCCGCTCAGCAGCAGCGCCGGCAGCAGCGTGAGATAGCCGAGCGGCGGCGGCTCAATGTCCCAGAACCAGGCGATCAGCAGGAAAGCGTAGGCCTGCAAGACGGACACGATCGTTCCGGCAAGAAGCTTCGAGGAGAGGAGCCACCAGCGTGGGAATGGGCTGACGAGCAGCGTGCGCATTCCGCCGGTCTCCCGGTCATAGACCATCGTGAGTGATGACTGCATGCCATTGAAGAGCTGAATCATCGCGATCAGGCCGGGGGCGATATAGACCTCGTAAAGCACGTAGGTCTCGTATGGCGGAATGATCGAGACGCCGAGCACCTGGCGGAAACCGGCGGCGAAGATGAACAGCCAGACCAGAGGGCGGACCAGCGCGGACACGAAGCGTTCACGCTGATGAATAAAGCGCAACGCTTCGCGCCAGACGATGCCCCGGAGGCAAATGAAATATTGTCCAAGCGAGAAGCGGTGCCGTTCTTTCGTGTCGATGGCTATCGTCATCTCGCCACTTCCAGTTCGTCCTCGTCAGCGGTTCCCGTCAACCGGCTGAAAGCCTCGCGCAGATCGGCGCCACCGGACCGGTCGGTCACTTCGCTTACCGGGCCATGTGCAAGAACTTTGCCCTTGTGCAGGACCACGACATTGTCGGTTGGGCGTGCTTCGTCGATCAGGTGCGTCGCCCAGAGCACGCCAAGGCCTTCGGTCGCCGATAGTGTGCGGACGTAAGCAAGAATGTCGGCGCGAGCCTTGATGTCGAGGCCGACCGTCGGCTCATCCAGCAGAAGCAGGCGAGGCTGGTGCAGGAGCGCCCGGGCGATCTCGATACGGCGCATCTGTCCGATCGAGAGACTGCCGACGCGATCCCGGCTCCGATCGGCCATCGCGACGCGATCCAGCACCTGTGCGATCCGCTCATTCGCGTGTTTGCTGGAAATGCCATGCAGTGCAGCGTGATACATCAAATTTTGCCGGACAGAGATATCAATATCCAGCGCGCGGGACTGAAAGACCACACCGAGCTGGCTCAAGGCCGTTCCCGGTTCGCGTCCAACATCGTGGCCGAAGATCCGGATCTGGCCCGAGCGGATCGCATAAAGCCGCGTGATCAGTGAGAATAGCGTTGACTTTCCGGCGCCGTTCAGGCCCAGCAACACCGTGAAGGACGACTGCCGCACTGCAAAGCAGACGTCGTTGAGCGCGACGCGTGTGCCGTAACGATGGCTGACATGGTCGATCTCGAGTGCTGGCGTTTGTGCTGGATCGAATGGCTTCATGACCATTCCCAAAGACCGCGCTCCCGTTTCACGGCCGACAGGCAGATTGTTATTGGAGTCCACGATCGGCATTCTACCTGGCGCGCGATTTCCAGCAAGCTCTGTGACAGTCTCGTTGCACTTCTACCAAATGCTAGCGCTGCGGCCATGCGCAGTTGAGCACCCTCGGCTTGACCTCGATTATTGATCCTGACACATTGCAAACGGAACTGCGTAAGTTCGTCAGCTTGTCGAAAACAAAATCATGGATGGGCCGGTGACAAATCTTCGAGATTACATATTCGCCTTTGCGTTATCTGGTGTCGCGATGTCTGTCGCCATTGGCATTGCAAATGCTCAGGACGCAGCCGCTGGTGAGAAAGTGTTTCTCAAGTGCAGGGCCTGCCATCAGATCGGCGAGGGAGCCAAGAACGCAGTCGGCCCGGTGCTGAATGGCGTTGTCGGCCGCAAGGCCGGGACTTATCCGGACTATTCCTATAGCGATGCGAACAAGAAATCGGGCATCACCTGGGACGAGGCGACTCTGAAGGAATATCTGAAGAATCCCCGCGCCAAGGTCCCCGGAACCAAGATGATTTTCCCAGGTTTGACGAAGGAAGAGGACATCGACAATGTCATCGCCTATCTCAAACAGTTTGGACCCGACGGCAAGAAGTCCTGAATCGTGTGATTTCGGGCTGTCTGACGCGACGAGGATTGCCGGCATCGGATGCTTCGAGGTCGGATGTGGCGTCGGACGTCCGGGCGTCGACCTCGTGGGCGCGAGGCGCTGACAATGGCTGTCATGCGCTCCATGCTTTTGTCTGGCGCTCTGATGGCGGTTCTGATCGCCGTCGGATCACATGCAAGGGCCGAGGATCTGAACGATTATCCGACCTCGGCGCGGGCGGACTACGTGTTCGGGTGCATGAAGGCGAACGGCGAAACCCAGGAGATCCTGCAGAAGTGCTCCTGTTCAATCGACGTGATCGCGTCGATCATCCCTTACGATCACTATGTCGCCACCGAGACGATCCTTTCGATGTCGCAGGTCACGGGCCCCGTCGGTTCGGAGTTTCGCTCGACTGAGCAAGCGAAACTGGCGGTGCAGGAATTTCGGCGCGCTCAGGCTGAAGCCGAAGTTCGCTGCTTCTGAGAGAATTCTGGGACGTTTCCGGCGAAACGGAAGCCGGTTCACGTGAAGAAGAAGCCGGTTCACGTTAAGAAAATGCGTCAAAGCAAGAATCCAGAGGCTCGGCTCTTATTCAGTCGGAACCGGAAATACTTTACAGCACGGGCTTATCGATCGTCCATTGGTCGCGGAAGACGTGCTTGCTTGTATCGACTGCTTCGACGTGGAAGCTGGCCGCGCCATTCGGCTTATAGTTGAAGCGGATATTTGGATCTTCCGAGATGGAAATTCCGCCGTCCATCGCCAGCACGAGATCGTCGCCCTGCCAGATCTTAAGGTTGTCGATGAAGAACGGCGGGATGTAGAGCCGCGTCAGCTGGTCCATCTGCAATCCGGAATTTTGCGGATGGCGCAGCATCAGCTGGGCCTCCGGCAGTGCGTCAGTCTCGGCGTGGAACGTTCGGAACTTCATTTTTCCGAGTTCGGCCTGCGCCGCGTCGGGGTTCGATGCTGCGGGAGCCGAACAGCCGCCTGATGCCTTCACATAGGCTTTGACGCCGTAGAGCTTACCATCGCTCAACTCGGCGATCAGGCGAACATAGGAATAGCTGTTGACCCGGACGCGGGTGGAGATCGTCGTAACGCCGGCATGAGGTCCGATCGTGAATGTGCCGGCGACCGGCGCCGGATTTTCGTCGATCACCAGCGTGAGCGCCCGCAGCGTCCGTTTATCGTCCGCAGGCAGGTTGACGCGCATTCCGATCGGCACGAGGGCGGCATCTTCAGCCCGCCGCGGCGCATCGAGCACTAACAGGCCCGTGCCGTCCTCGATCGGCCGATTTTTGAAGATGTCGCCCTTGATGCTGTTCCAGGTTTCTTCGGAGGGTTGGTCCGCCGCAGGCGAGGTAGCCTGCGCATAGGCTGTGCCTGATCCCGCGCCGGCGAGCACGATGAACAGGGCAGCAGCGATCACTCTGGAAAAAATCGACATGGTCGAATTCCATTCCACAATGATAGGACGCTCAACGCTATCCGAAATCAGGGGAGGCAGGCAAGCTGCGCCGCAATATATCGAGCTGCCTTTATATCGAGCTGGCTTTCGATCGTCCTGATGGCTGCCTCAGCCGCTCCGCTTAGAGCTTATTACTTATTCCCATTCCAGCTCACTATATGCGGCGATGACGTTGCGCGAGCCATACTGGTCGAACAATTTCCATTCCGATTGCTCGCTTCGCCCCGCTTGCCTCGCGGCCTGGGTGAGGGGGACCCCTCGGGCGATCATTTGGCGCAGCTCTTTGACAAGTCCTTTGAAGTAATGCTGCTCCTTGTCGACGGCGCTGCGCCAGTCGCCGACAATGGGACCATGTCCGGGAACGACGTGTTCGGCGGAAATTTGTCTCAATTCCGCGAGGTCGGCGAGAAAGCCGCGGATGCTGCCGTCGATAACTGGCAGGTGCTCGACGAACAGGAGATCGCCCGCAAACAGGGTGGAACTCGTCGGATCGAAGACGGTCAGGTCGTTGTCAGTATGGCCGGGAGGCCAAGCCTTCAGCGTCAGCAAGCGCTTGCCGAGGTCGAGCTGCATCTCTCCGTCGACGAGCAGGGCCGGCGGAACGATCTTCACCTGGCCGATCAGCGCCTCGCCAAGGACGGAACGAAACGATTTGAGATAATACTCGCCGCGTGCCGTCAGCGCACGGGGCAGATTCTTGTGCCCGACGAAGATAACACCATCCCGCGCGAACGCCGCATTGCCGAAGATGTGGTCCGGATGCACATGAGTATTGATGACGTAGCGAACCGGTTTCCGCGTCACCTTGCGGATGGCGGCAAGCAGGCGCGCGCCTTCGCTTGCGCTGCCGCCGGTGTCGATGACCGCAACCGAATCCTCGCCGATGATGAAGCCGAGATTGGCGGCGTCACCCTGGTTGGCCTCGCTCATCATGGCGATGTTGCCAATGTGGACGTAAACGCCGAGCGCGATTTCGGAGACCGGCAACGGCGGCAACGGCGCAGGCGGGTTTTGCTGCTCTGCACCGCGACTGCCGGGAACCAGCAAAATAAAAACGATCGCAATTATATTGGCCGCCCAACTCGACATCGAACACCGTACCTAAATCGTCATGCCTAAATCGGCGGCGGCAATCCAGGCGCCGTCTTCCGCTTCCATCCTAACTCCGAGGTTCCCGTTTACGTTGCGCTGCAAAGCGAACGTCGCAGCGAGCCGCTGCTCTGATGCAAATCATAACTTGCTTATATCCGAGGAGTTACCTAAACTTTTTTTGCTTCTGTCTTCATTGGCACTGCGAATAGGGAGCGCTCTGCTGAAGGCATAGGTGGCACTGTCGCTGCACTTAATTCACACTTCTGAATCGCTTCACGAGTCGTGGAACGGTGCCAAAACAAATTCATCCAAGAGAGGGCGAATGACGTCCCGTGGAGAATCTGTGCGTATCCAAGGAGCGTCAGCTACCCTCTAGGCAAAAAACCCAGGGAGGAAGCGAATGAAGAAGCTCTTAGTCGTTTCGACGTCGATCTTGGGCCTGATGGCTTTGCAAGGATCGGCGTCGCGGGCCGACGAGGCACTGGACAAGCTAGCCAAGGACCCCAAGCAGTGGGTGATGCAACAGGGGGATGACGCCAACACGCGTTATTCGAAGCTCAATCAGATCAATACCACCAACGTCAAGAAGCTGGTGCCGGCCTGGACGTTCTCGACCGGCGTGCTGCGCGGTCACGAGGGCGGACCGCTGGTGGTCGGCGACGTCATGTATGTGCATACGCCGTTTCCGAACACGGTCTATGCGCTCGATCTGAATCACGAGGGCAGGATCCTTTGGAAATATGAACCCCGCCAGGATCCGAACGTCATTCCGATCATGTGCTGTGACACGGTCAACCGCGGTGTCGCCTATGCCGACGGCAAGATTTTCCTGCACCAGGCTGACACCACTCTCGTGGCGCTCGACGCCAAGACGGGCGAAAAGATCTGGTCGGTGATGGACGGCGAGCCCGGCAAAGGGCAATCGGGAACGGACGCGCCATTCGTTTTCAAGGACAAGGTGCTGGTCGGCGTTTCCGGCGGTGAGTTCGGCGTTCGGGGCTGGGTAAGTGCTTACAATATCAAGGACGGCAAGCTCGCTTGGCGCGGCTATTCCGAGGGACCGGATTCCGACACGTTGATCGATCCCGAGAAAACCACCTCGCTCGGCAAGCCGGTTGGACCTAACTCCTCGACCTCTACCTGGGAGGGCGATCAGTGGAAGATCGGCGGCGGTGACACCTGGGGCTGGTATTCCTACGACCCGGAATTGAACCTCGTCTATTACGGTTCGGGCAATCCCTCGACCTGGAATCCGGTGCAGCGCCCCGGCGACAATCGCTGGTCGATGTCGATCTGGGCCCGTGATCTCGACACCGGCAAGGTCAAATGGATCTACCAGATGACCCCGCACGACGAATGGGATTACGACGGCGTCAACGAAATGATTCTGACCGATCAGAACATCGACGGCAAACCACGGAAGCTGCTGACCCATTTTGACCGGAACGGCTTCGGCTACACGCTGGACCGCACCAACGGCGAATTGCTCGTCGCCGAAAAATACGATCCAGCGGTGAACTGGGCCACCAAGGTCGACATGGACAAGTCTTCCAAGACCTACGGCCGTCCGCTGGTCGTCGATGCCTATTCAACTCAACATGGCGGTGAAGATCACAACACCAAAGGTATCTGTCCGGCGGCGCTTGGCACCAAGGATGAACAGCCCGCGGCCTATAGCCCCGAGACGCAGTTGTTCTACGTCCCGACCAATCACGTCTGCATGGATTATGAGCCCTACAAGGTCGCATATACGGCAGGACAAGCCTATGTCGGCGCCGCGGTGGCGATGTATCCGCCCAAAGGCGACTCCAACATGGGCAACTTCATCGCCTGGGATAACAAGGCGGGGAAGATCGTGTGGTCGGACAAGGAGCAATTCTCCGCCTGGGGCGGAGCATTGGCGACGGCCGGCGGCGTGGTCTTCTACGGCACGCTCGAGGGCTATCTGAAAGCGGTCGATGCCAAGACCGGCAAGGAACTTTACAGGTTCAAGACGCCGTCAGGCATCATCGGCAATGTCATGACCTATGAGCATGGCGGCAAGCAGTACGTCGCCGTCCTCTCGGGTGTCGGCGGCTGGGCCGGCATTGGCCTCGCAGCGGGCTTGCTGCAGCCGCAAAATGCCGCGGCTTGGCACAACGCCGTAGACCAGGGCAAGCTGCCAACCCAGGAGAAGACGGTCGATACGGCAGGCCTTGGCGCTGTCGGCGGCTATGCAGGACTTGCGTCCTACACGTCGCTCGGCGGAACGTTGACGGTTTTCGCGTTGCCGAACGAGTAAGGAGCGGCATCACGCGTGACCAGCGATGCATCGGCGCGCTGCAGCTTTTGCTGCGCGCCGATGTCGTTTCAACGTTTCACAGGGAATGCCGACGTGAAAACCAAGCCTTCGAAAATCAAGCTCGTTGAAATCAAGATTCCGAAAATCAAGGTACCGAAAACTAAGCTTTGGAGAGTTGCGCTCGTGATTTTGGCGGGCGTCGCCGCGAACGGGGCGGCATATGCCGATGGATCGGGAGATCCGGCAATCGCTTCTTCGGACAACGGAAAGTATATGGATAAGGACGGAAATCCGACCTACCATGTAAGCCAGGACGGCACGGTCGACTGGTACACGTTCTCCGGTTTTCGCCGCTATCACTCGGACTGCCATGTCTGCCATGGCCCCAACGGTGAAGGATCGACATACGCGCCGGCGCTGGCGGAGTCGCTGAAGACACTCAGCTACTCGGATTTCGTCAATGTCGTCACCAACGGCCGCAAACACGTCGATGCTGCCAATGACAAGGTCATGCCGTCGTTTGCAAGCAATGTGAACGTGATGTGCTACATCGACGATATCTACGTGTATCTGCGTGCGCGGGCCAACAATGCCATTCCAGGCGGCCGTCCGCCTTCGCATGAGGATAAGCCGGAAGCGGCCAAACAGGCGGAAACCAGCTGCACAGGCATCAAATGATATCGATGCGATTCAAAAAAATGAATTCGCGACCGCTTCAATCTGGAAGGCGGGCGGCGGCGATGCCGCTCCTCGCGGTCCTGCTGGGGTTTGGCCTTGGCATGTTGCCGTCTGCCAAGGCCAATGCGCAGGCCGGCAACGATGCCAATTCAGGCTCGCTTGAGCTCGTCGATCCCAACGTGTTTCGTGCCTGTGGCGATCCTCGCAACATGCCCTTTTCCAACGACAAGGGCGAGGGGTTTGAAAACAAGCTTGCGGAGCTGTTCGCCGCCAAGCTCGGCAAGAAGCTGAGCTATACCTATTTTCCGCAGGCGACCGGTTTCGTCCGGAGGACGCTCGGCTCGTTCCGCTGCGACGTGATCATCGGCTTTCCGCAAGGCGACGATCAGGCGCAAGTGACGATCCCTTATTACCGGACGACCTATGCACTGATTTTCAAGCCTGGAACCGGCCTTGATGGCGTGACCACGATCGAGGATCCGAAGCTGAAGGATAAGCGGATCGGGGTGGTTGCCAAGACGCCGCCCAGCACCATCATGGCGATGGATGGCCTGCTTGCCCATGCCAAGTCCTATCCGCTTTTCATCGACACCCGGGCGGACTCCTCGGCACAGGCCATGATCGACGACCTGAAGAAAGGTGAGATCGATATCGGCATCCTGTGGGGACCAATGGCAGGCTATTATGCCAGGCAGTCCAACCCGCCATTGGCGGTGGTGCCTCTGCTCAAGGAAACGGCCGGCTCGCCTCTGACATTCCGCATCGGCATGGCGGTGCGTCCGTCGGACCAGGAATGGAAACGCACGCTCAACCGGATGATCATGGAGAACCAGGCCGAGATCAACAAGCTCCTGATCAGCTATAATATCCCGATCCTGGATGAATCGAATAGCCCGATCACTGCCGAGACGCTATCCAAACGGCCATGATCAAGGCCGCTGTCAGCATCGTACTGGTGACGATGGTCCTTGGGGCCTGCGCTCGGGCGGCGGAAGTATCCGAGCCCGCCGGCTATCGCCTGGAAGATTATCGCGCGGCTACTCCCGCGACCTTGCACGGCGGCCGGGTCCTTACAACTGAGGAAGCTGAAAAGATATGGCGCAGCCGGTCGGCTTACTTCGTCGACGTATTGCCGCGACCGCCGCGGCCAAAGACGTTGCCCGCAGACACGATCTGGCACGACAAGCCGCGGCTCGATATTCCCGGCAGTATCTGGCTGCCCGACACCGGCTACGGCGAACTGGCGCCCGGCATGGCCGATTATTTTGCCAAGGGCCTGCAGAAAGCAACTGAAGGAGATCGGACCAGATTGCTCGTTTTATATTGCTTGGCGGATTGTTGGATGTCGTGGAACGCTGCCAAGCGAGCGCTATCGCTTGGTTACTCCAATGTCGCGTGGTATCGCGACGGCACCGACGGCTGGTCTGCAGCCGGCCTGCCGCTGGAAAATGCCGCCCCGGAGCCGCGTCCGGACGAATAGATTCGAACGATCAAGTCAATTGTTCGGCGTGTCGGCGTTCATGGCGTTCTGGATCGCGCTGCTCAAATCAAACAGCCGCTTCTCCAGCTGAACGGGGACGTCGCAGACATAGGAGGCTGCCTTCTGCCGGTCCTCGAAAATGCGCGTCTGCCACGCCAGCCGATCGGCGAGATCGCTGCTCTGCGCCTGGTCGCCGGCCGCGTTATCCTGCATGGCTCGCAATTTCTGTGCTTCTTCGCGAACGTCCGCGGCCATCGCCTTCTGCTTGCGGGAAAAGCGCTCGATCCCGTTCATGACTTCGTCGCGCTGTGCGTTGATTGTCGCATAGAGGCCGGCAAACAGCGTCTCGGCCTTTTCCTGCCGTTGCTCCTTGGTGCCGACGACGAAATCCACGATCAATTTCTTTGCATCGTCCATGGGCGTCCGGCGCGCCGCAAGGCGGGCGACGAGCTCGATTTCCTTCGGGTCCCTGGGCTTGACTGCGTCGATCGCTTCGATCGGAGGGCCGTTCCAGACGCTTGCGATCGATATTTCGGGCACCTTCAACTGCTGGCACGGCCAGTCAGGATAACGAGGGTCCAGAGCCCGTACCGGCTGGACCCAGCTCACCGTTGCCGCAACCACGACAGAGGATACAAAATCGCGTATCGAAAGAGCCACGCTGTACTCCCTGTGAATCCCCCAGTCGCTTCTTGTTTTATGGGCCGCCGATATCGGTCACGAGGATCTTTCGGATCGCGTCCGGCGCTTTAAGGCAGAAAT
Source organism: Bradyrhizobium sp. (assembly GCA_035547995.1). Classification (GTDB taxonomy): domain Bacteria; phylum Pseudomonadota; class Alphaproteobacteria; order Rhizobiales; family Xanthobacteraceae; genus Bradyrhizobium. The sequence goes on from DASZTN010000034.1 coordinate 41,857, forward strand.
ATATTTGATCTGCAGTGTCGGCTGCAAATGAAAATCGAGCGGGTCTGACGGCCGAACTTTGGCACATCGAGCGTCTAGCGGCGGGTGACTTCCGGGAAGATCCACATGGCGACGACCATAAACGGCGCCAGGAACAGGATTGCGATTTTAGGTCCATGCATGCCGATGGAATCTTCGTAGAAGTACGCAGCGCAGGCGACCAGGAGGACGATCACAGATAGAGATGTCTTGATCGGAAACGGCATGGCAGATCCTCACAGGGCGGAAAAAATCTGGAGAGGTGAGAGCAGGGCCGCAAGAGCGGCAAGCTGGACCACGCTGAGCACTGCAAGTCCACTATGGCTGTCGCGCCATCTGTTCGGAACCGCTTGAAAGACGGACGGGATGAAAAGAAAGACCAGCCCTCCGAAAATCACCGCCGACGTCCAGCGCAGCATCTGATGCGCAAACAGCACAACCCCGCATAACAGCGGGATCAGCAGCATAAGGTTGATGATGACGAGTGCCGCGCCGGGAAGACCCGATAGCGAGCGGGGGCGCTCGCTCAAGGGGAACATGCCGATGACGGTGAAGAATCCGAGGCAGCAGGCAGCGAAAGTCGAGACGAACATCAAAAGCGCCAGTTCATTGGGTTCGATGCTTGTCATCAACGCGATTACTCTGCCGGAACGCTGCTTGCCATCGAATCCAGCCGCGGCGTCCGTGCAGTCTTGCGCATGTTCCGCTTGACGAAACGCGTGTCGTAGCCGTTGAACAAATGACCAAGCAGGCCGCGGTCAAGGTCGGAGGTTCCGAACAACCAGTCCATGATCGGAAAGGTCAGGTTCATGTTGCGCTCCATCATGATCGACTGATCATGATGTGCGGTGTGATGACGCCGAATCGTATTCACGAACGGTGCATTGCGGACAAACCAGTTCTCGTCGACATGGCAGCAGAAATGCATGAATTCGTAGATCAGGTACATCGACGTGGTGGTCGAGATCAGAAGCCATCCGACATTCGGCGACACCAGGTAGCCGGCGACGATCGCGAGCGGAATCGACATCAAGGTGAACGTCGCCAGCGCATAAGGCGGAAAGAATGTCACGCGCCAATCGCGATGATCGGCAAATCGCATTTCCTTTTCGGTGAAGAATTGATGATGCATCAAGGTATGGCGATTGTAGATCGCACGGAACGCCTTGATCTGCGAAGGGCGGTGCATCACGAACCGATGAATCCACCATTCGAAGAAATTTGCGCCGAGGAAAGTTGCGGGAACGACGATAAGCTCCCAGGCCCGCAGATTCCGTAGATTGGAGATGTAAATATAGAGGGCGGTGAAACCGATGGCGTAAATGATGAAGATGTGAAGCCAGCCATTATACCAGCCGGCGACACGTTCCCGATAGGTTTCGCGATAACGGCGTTGACGGTCCGACATCGGCGTTGAGGCTAGCTCCATCGTCGTCTCCGGCATCAAATAAAAGGGTGGCGTTCAGCTCTATTGCAGCTAATATATCACTAGTCTATCAACGTCGCAATCGGCTATAACGGCCGCTATTGGGAGGGGCGCTGAAGATGAAGACGTTCTGTGGAGACCGTACCATCGACGGTGTGAAGGTGACGGTGGACGGAAAGCCCCTCGATCAAAGGCTGGACCTGCACCGCTATACCGGCAATGGCTTCGAATGGAGCTATGAAGGCCCCGAACCCCGCCAGCTTTCGCTGGCAATTCTCGCCGCTCATCTCGGCGACCCTGCGCAGGCGAAAGCCCTGGTTGAGCCGTTCATGAGAGCCGTCGTTGCCAATTTTGGCAATGAATGGGAAATGACGTCCGCGGATATCGATGCGGCGTTGGCGCAGCTACGGGCATCCGGGCAGGTCGCAGGCTGACCGGATCGAGGCCGCAACAGGAGATTTCGGGTGGCGCTCAAATATAAGGCGGCGGTTCTTCACGCGCCAAAATCTCCGCTTGTCATCGAAACGGTTCAAGCCAGCGAGCTTCAGCCCGGCGACGTCTTGGTCCGCATCAAGGCGGTCGGGCTTTGCCATACCGACCTTGAAGTGATCGACGGCGCCTTGCGCAACCCCATGCCGATTATTCTCGGCCATGAGGCGGCGGGCATCGTCGAGCAGGTCGGCGAGGCGGCGTGCGGGATCGCCGTTGGCGATCACGTCATCCTCTCGTGGAATCCGCATTGCGGTCACTGCTTTTACTGTGATCGCGATCTTCCCATTCTATGCGAGGACTATCTGCGGCAGGCGCCGCTTGCGGTCCAGTTTGATGGCCGCAGCCGTGCAAGGCTGGGTGACGGACGTGAGCTCAAGCATTTGATGTATCTCGGCGCGCTCGCGGAATATTGCGTCGTGCCGGCGCAGCAGGCGATCGTGGTCTGGAAGGAGCTTGCGTTCGACCAGGCTTGCCTGATCGGTTGCGGCGTCATGACCGGCGTGGGAGCCGCGCTCAACGTTGCCTCGATCCACTATGGGGACAGCGTGATGGTGATCGGCTGCGGCGCAGTCGGGCTATCAGCGGTGCAGGGCGCACGCATGGCAGGAGCGCACGCGATCATCGCCGTCGATCTCGATGATCGCAAACTGGAACTGGCACGGCGTCTCGGAGCAACGCATGCGATCAACATCTCCAGGGATGACGCCATCGACGTCGCACGAAAAATAACCGGAGGCCGTGGCGTCGATGTCGTGCTGGAATCGGCAGGCAGCGCCAGCGGCTTCCGCACCAGCATGGAAGCGGTACGTCCGGGCGGAGAGGTGATCTGGCTCGGCAAGGTCGACGTCGAGAACGATGTCGCCTTCCGCTGGGGCTCGCTGATGCAGGAAAAGCGGATCCGGCGTTCCAGCTACGGCGGCGCCCGCCCGTTGCGGGACTTTCCGATGCTCGCGCAGGCCGCGCTTGATGGCCGGCTGAATCTTGCGGAGTTGATCTCCGCGCGAATTTCGCTCGACCAGGTCAATGAGGGATTTGATGCGCTCAGGCGCGGTGCGGCGATCCGCAGCGTCGTTGTTTTTTGACGGTCTATCCCAGTTAACCTGTTCGTCGTCCGTCAGGTTTCGATGGTCTTGCGCGCGAAGCTCTCGATGTAATCGATGAGAAGATCAGATGCCCGGCCGGCGGCATCCGCATCGCGCCGGGCGATCGCATCGGCTAAATCGGCATGCAAACGCGCCGATAAGGGCAGATCACCGGCTTCCCGGTAATGCTGGTACCAGAAACGCCGTGACAGCCCATGCATCAGGCCCATCGCGCGTGCTGCGAACTCGTTTCGCGCGGCCTGGCTGACCAGCTCGTTCAATGCGCGGTCAAGGCGCATGAATGTCATGTCATCGGCCAGATCCGAGGCGCGCCGCATCTCATGGGCGATGCTGGCAAACCGGGTCGTTTCTTCCGATGTCGCCCGCTCGGCGGCGCTGCGCGCCATCAACCGCTCGAGTTCGCGGCGCACTTCGAGCAGGCGCATCTGGGTCTTGAGATTGATCTGTGAAACGAGGATGCCGCGCCGGGGAAGGATGACGACCAGACCGTCCCGGGCGAGCCGTTGCAATGCCTCGCGAATTGGAGTGCGGCCAATGCTGAGCCGCTGCGCCAGAGATTGCTCCGATAAAATGGTTTCGGGCGGCAATTCCAATGTGACGATCAGCTCCTCGATCTGCCGGTAAGCGCGCTCGGTCAGCGTTTCATCGTTGCGATCCTCAACGGCTTTCGTCGCAGCGTGAACCGGGCCGCGCGCAACCGCTTTTCGGAGTCCGGATTTGGCGATTCCGGAAAGGCGTGCATGCCCCGTTCGTCTGCCGGCGGCCATCGGCCGTGATCCTCTTCAATTCCGTCCGGGATGATATTTCACGCGTGACGAGGAGGGTCAATTGGATGGCGTACCCATACAAGGGCGGATTCGTTCATCCCAGTTGATCGCAAGCGCCCGTTGTCCTGCTGAAGCAGGAAAGCGCAATTACCTGCCTGCGCGCACCGAAACGCCGGCTGCCAACATCGCCTCGGCCCTATCGCGAGTGAACGCACAACCAGTCCCGGCTTACGATGCAGGAGGTTGTTGTCAGGAGGCCTTCAGGATCTGCCCTATGGGCGAAGTCAAATGAAGCAGGGTCAGATGAAGAGAGACCCGCGCCGAGTGCAGGCCATTTGCTATCCACAAAAATTGAAAACCTCCGGCAGGGCATTGCCGGAGGTTTTGGAGGTTAGATGAAGACTCAATATCTCCATTTCTGGATACCAGAAACGAGATTATTATATGAGAAAGTCAATTAATTGCAACAGCTAAAAGGGAAAATGCAGGTTTTGCTCATGAGCCCGATGGCACAGGATGGGCTGACAGAAGCAAAATTGCGTTGGCTGAAAGCGGCATTTGAGCAACAGGTATGCCATTGGCGTTCTTCGGAGAGCACACTGGCTAACGGGGCGGCCGATAGCCTCGCTGTGGCCCCGTAAACAGGTATTGCGGGTTCACATCGCAATAGGCGTTTGTACCTGATGCCGTCGCATTGCACTGCTGATAGCTCGAGAACTGGCAATTGCCAGGGTATCCCCAGATGCGGCCCTGCAGGCAGTATAGATCCGGCGGCGGCGCCGGCACCGGGACTCGCGGGCGGGCCATGCCGGGCGAGCTCATGATCGCAGCGAGGCCGGCGACAAACAATCCTGCCAACAAAATCTGCCGCATGACGTCCATTCCAAATTGCCTTCGGCCAGAAGGTCAGATTGAGAATCAGCCGGCTTCAGATGCTTGTGTTGACGCATTCACGCCAACCGGTCTCCTTCGCGCCCGAAAGCCCCGTGGCAAAAAAAATCCCGGCAGTTTCCTGCCGGGATCTTTGTTTCGTGAGGCCGGTATTACCAGTTGCGCTGAGCGCGGAGCAGAACCTGATAGGTGTCCTGATCCTTGAGCTGGTACAGCGTCGCAGGCTTGCCGATCGAAGCGGTAGCCGGCAGCGCAGCCACGCCCGACATGTTCTGGTCGAGGTGGGTGTAGACGAACTCGCCCGAGAAGGTCAGGTTCTTGACCGGAGTCCAGCGGGTGATCGTACCGAGCTGAGCGATGTTGAAATCGGGGTTGCAGCTCGTCACGCCGAGGCCGTAGGTGAGCTGGAACGTGCCGATGCCGCCGCCAGAACCGCAAATCAGGCTCTTCGAAGCTCCGTCATAGTGAACGGCAGCGAAGGCGCCGTAGATCGCGCTGCTCCAGTAGGGATCCCAGTTGTGGTTGAACGCACCACGACCGCCCCAGGTCTGGATCAGATGCTGCGAGCCGCCCGGTGCGAACACCGAGTCGGGCGCCATGCCGAAGCCGACGCTCTCGTAGGCACCGACAAGATTGCTGCTGCCGTAGATCGTAGCTGCGCCAGCAGAAGAAGCCAGGTTCTGGATGTTGTAACGCGTTGCGCCATCCGTGTAGACGCCCTGGATGTTGATCACGTCACCAGGTCCGGTCGGGATGTTCTTGATCGACAACGCCAACTGTCCGGCCCAGCCGAACCGATCGTCGGGATGGCCGGTGAGTTCAGAGGCTCCGTAGTAACCGGCATGGTTGTCATGGGCCACGAGTGAAGCCTTGAACAGGCCCCAGGCCTGATCGACCTGAACGTTGCCGATGATGTCAGGAATATTCGTTCCAGCGATGTCGCTGGTGCCGAACGCGCCGGAGACGAGGTTGTAGTTGCCAGCCTGGGTATAGGCGACCGGGTCCTGCACCGAGATCGAGGCCGACACGCCCTGACCGAATTCAGCGGTGTAGGTGAACTGGTTCACACCAGTGACCGTGCCGCTGCCGCCGACCAGACCGTCATAGATGTTGC